>NZ_CP041191.1:5145000-5745000 GCF_006517275.1 Labrenzia sp. PHM005
TCTGTTGCGCTCGGCCTCATTTTGGTGGCGGCCTGTCCAGGCGGCAACATTTCCAACTACATCACGCACAAGGCCGGCGGCAACGCGGCCTTGGCGGTGTCCCTGACCGCATTCACCACCATTGGAACGGTCCTTTTTACCCCGTTCAACATTGCCTTCTGGGGCAGCCTTTACGGGCCGAGCCGTGCCTTCATGACCTCCATTCATATCGACCCGTTTCAAGTAGCAATGACGGTCTGCCTCATGCTGATCCTGCCGCTAACGCTCGGAATGCTGGTCAACCGCAACCTTCCGGAACTGGCCTGGCATTTACGGCGCCCCCTGCAAAAGCTCTCTATGCTCATCTTCATTAGCTTCATCGTCGTCGCCCTTTATGGAAACTGGGAGTTTCTGGGAGCCTTCGGGCCGGATATCGTCCCGCTGGTCATAGCCCACAACGGCATTGCGCTCTTCGGAGGGTATATGGTTGCCACCGTTGCCGGGCTGTCCCCCTATGACCGGCGGGCGATATCCATCGAAACCGGCATTCAGAATTCCGGACTTGGCCTCATCCTGATCTTTGGCTTCTTCCATGGCCTGGGCGGGATGGCCGTCGTGGCGGCCTTCTGGGGGATTTGGCACGCGGTATCGGGCCTTGCGCTTGCCAAGTGGTTTTCCCGCACGGAGGCCGCCCGATGAGCCGCATTTTGATAACCGGCGCCGGCGGCATGATCGGACAGCGGCTGGTCAAGTTGCTGGCAGATGACCATGAAGTGATTGCGACCGATGTCGCTCCACAGACAGATCTTCCGGATAGCGTTGAAAGCTTGCCGATGGACGTATGCGGGCCTGATGTCGCTGATATCATTGGTTCGAAAATGCCGGACGCCGTTGTTCATCTCGCGTCCATTTTGGAACCCGGAGACCGCCAATTTGCCTATCAGGTTGATGTCGAGGGCACCCGGAACGTCATTACTGCCTGTGTGGCCGCCAGCGTCCGGCGCCTCGTCGTCACCTCGTCTGGGGCCGCCTATGGCTATCATGCCGACAACCCCGCCTGGCTGAAAGAAACCGATCCACTGCGCGGCAACCCGGAGTTTGCCTATTCAGATCATAAACGCCAGGTCGAACAGCTCCTGACGACGGCCCGGCGCGATGCACCGCATCTGGAGCAGGTTGTCTTGCGGGTCTGCACGGTTCTGGGTGAAGGCGTTGAAAACCAGATCACTTCGCTGTTTCACAAGCCACGCTTGTTGGGCGTGACGGGCAGCGAAAGCCCCTTTGTTTTCATCTGGACGGAAGATTTGGCCCGCATTGTCGAGCGCGCCGCAACCTCCGGCCCGCCCGGCATTTATAACGTCGCCGGAGATGGCGCACTGACAATGTCCGACCTCGCCAAGCGGCTCAACAAACAGCTGATCCGGCTGCCGGTTGGCCTGCTTAAGGCAGCGCTTGCAATTGCACATCCCCTAGGCTTGTCTCGGTTCGGCGCCGAACAGGTGCGTTTTTTGCAGTTCCGCCCGGTGCTCGACAATACCGCGCTGAAAACGGAGTTCGGCTATACCCCCAAACGAACGAGCGCGGAAGTCTTCGATTTGTGGCGCCGGGAGGCCGGGCTATGAAACCGACGGCCATCATCTCAGGTGGAACGGGCGGCCTCGGCCAGGCCTTTGGAGCTATCCTGCGCGCCAACGGCTGGTTCACGGTGATCTTATGCCTGCCCGGCCCGCAGCTTGACGCATTAAGATCGACTCCGGATACGCTGGCGATCCCTTGCGACATCACCGATTCAGCCGCCCTACTCGAAGCTGCGCAGGTTATTCGCGAGCATAGGCCGTCAATCGACCTGGTGGTCTACAACGCCGGGATCACCCACATCGGCCCCTTCACCCATCAGACCCTCCCCGACCACCGCAAGGTGTTTGAGGTTAATTACTTTGGCGCCGTCGCCATGGCGAAGGAGTTTGGGCCGGACGTACGCCGCTCAAAAGGCACGCACCTGGCAATCTCTTCGGTCGCAGGCTTCTGCCCTCTGGCTCTCAGAACAGCTTATGCCGGCAGCAAACATGCGCTGGAGGGTTTTTTCAAATCGTTGCGCTCAGAAGAACGGCAGCATGGCGTCTCCTGCCTGATCGCCGCTCCGAGCTTTATCGCAACCAACACAGACGCCGGCACACCGAAAAACTCCGGCATCGCTCGCCCCGGATCGGCGTCCGATCAGGTGGATGCCATGACACCGGCGCAGGCCGCCGAAACGCTCTACCGCGGTCTCAAACGGCGCCGGGACTTCATACCGATCGGCCGGGTGGCCCGGCTCTCCAACTGGATCAACCGGCTATCACCCGGCCTCTATCAACGTCTTATGGAGCGGGCAATTCTGGCGCAAGCATCACAAAAACCGGGAGGGCAAACCACACCGCATGGCTTGTGACCATCAACAGGGGAGAACCACCGCGCATTAGCGGTCAATAGGCCGCGCCTTGGAACAACAGCCACACCGGGCGCAGCACCACTCGTGGAGGGGAAATTATGGGCAAATTTAATCATTTGGCCGCCAATCTCATGATTGGCGGAACGGTCCTGCTGTGCCTATCGCCAGCATATGCTGGCGGTTGGGACACACTTGGGGTGGGCTCAAACGAGCTGTTGTTTGACGACAGCCGGTTTGCATTTGAGGTCACCACCAAAGGGGTTGACCGGAACGTTGACTACGAAGTCACCAACGCCCAAGTCGGCGGTGCTCCGGTCATTGGCGGACCGGCAACAAGCCGCGCGACTCCAAACATCTGGAATTATCAGTTTGCTGCTAAGTTCCGGCTCACCGATCAGCTGGACTGTATGGCGCGCGCCAATGATCCCTATCAGATCGAAGAAGAGCTCGACAATGCCTGGCAAGGCCGGTTTTCGCTGACCAAGACGTCTGCTTCAGGAAAAGGCTTTAACGGAACATGCGCTTACAAATTCCAGGTGCGTGATGGCCATTACATGCGCGCCATTGCCGGGGCCAACCTGCTGTATTTGAAGTACCGGACCGACAATTTCACGTTAGGCGGTATCATTCCGCCCGCAACTTACGTCTCACTTCCGACCCGCCTGGATGTTCGCTCTAATGACCCGAGTTTCGGCTGGCGGATCGGCGCGTCTTACGAAATCCCAGAATATGCGATCCGGGCGAGCCTAATTTACGATTCCGCGATTGACGTTGATCTTGACGGCGGCACCGAGGTGACGGGTGTCACCAGTTTCGACAGCTTTGCCTCCGTGACGATGCCACAATCCCTGGAGCTCAATCTACAAACCGGCATCGCCCCGGATTGGCTGGCAACTTTTGGCGTCAAATGGGTCGATTGGTCGAAACTTCAGTCACTGAAGGTCACCAATCCGGTAGGAAATACAGTCGTCAACCGGTTCCTTGGCTATGACGACGGCTGGACCATCCGCGCCGGGATTGCTCACAAGGTCAATGACTGGCTGAAAGTCGGCTCGACCGTCCGCTGGGACCGGGGCGTCGGTCAGTCCTATTCGGACACCTATTCATTTGGTGTTGGAACAGCGCTCAAACTGGATGAGCATGCAGAACTCACCATCGGCACCGCGGCCACTTACAAAACTTCCGGCTCCGGTGACCTGACAAATCTGGCATCCACGTCCGGCGCGACCACCCAATATAAATACGGCAATTCGTGGAACTATACGCTTCAGACCAAACTGAAGTTCTCGTTCTAAGAAACAACAAAAGCCGCATTCCACAGGATGCGGCTTTTTCTTCAGGTCAAGGGCCAAGCTACATCTTGCCGGTTGCCTAGCAGCCTATCTTGTTCAGGCACATAGACCCATTTCGACAGCTTCGTCAGGACGGTGGAGCGCGGCATTGGCAGCAACCATTGCGACCGCATGCACCCGGTTTTTCGCGCCAAGACGCTTGATGGCAAAACGGATGTGCGCCTTGACCGTCGCTGTGGTGACCCCAAGCTCGTAGGCGATCTGCTTGTTCACCTTGCCCTCACACAGCTTCAACATGATCTCCAGCTGGCGCGGTGTGACGCCTTCCAGAATATTTTCGCTTGGGACAAAAGCTCTCGTCACAGGCTTTGCCCGGAGGAGCAGGTCCTGGGTCGAATGGAGCGCAAAGTGAGCAGTCATGTCGGGGTCCTCTTCCTCTGGTGAATGACGTGAGCGCAGTTTTGTTCAGGACAAGCGAATTGTAAAATGTTAACTTGAGTATTGCTATTAGCTAATTTTTTGCAATTTGACCGGACGAAAGTATGCAGAAGAACCTCTATTCCGGCCACACGCTGCGCCAGATCCGCGCGGACACCGGTCTCTCGCAAGTAGAATTTGCAAAAAAGCTCGGGCTTTCAACGCCCTATATCAACCAGATCGAAAACAACAACCGGCCCATCACGGCCTCGGTTCTGCTCGCCATTCACCGGATTTTCGGCACGGATCTGGCAGCCTTCGAAGACAATGATCTCGATCGCATGACCCAGGATCTGGAGGAGATTTTCACAGATACCCGGTTTCACGGCACAAGAATTAGCAAGCAGGATCTGCACGAGCTTGTCACCCGCGCACCGGAAGCGGCCAAAGCCATCATGGACATGTACGGCACCATGCGCGCTTATCATGAAAAGGACGCCGGCGAAGACGATCTTCTGCAAATGAACGCCTCTGACGATGGCACCGGCAGCATCGCCAAGTCGGCCTATGAGGAAGTTCGAGACTATTTTCATTATCAGGACAATTACGTCGATGCGATCGACCGGGCCGCTGAACAACTGGCCCACAAGATCAACCTGACAGCGGATACACCGAAACTGACTGCTCTCACAGATTGGCTCTTTGAGACGTATGACATCACTGTTGAGCAGCATGGTGCGGAAGACGCGGCGCTGATCCGGCACAGTGAATTTGACCGCCGTATCTCTATTCACCGCGCCGTGCCGGACAGTTCAAAATCATTCCTGCTGGGCACGGTTATTGCCGAACTCCATGCCAAGGATATGCTGACATCAGAAGTTAAAGCCGCCCGCTTCCGGACCCAGTCGGCCGACAGCATTGCCCGGCTCGCTTTGCGCAATTACTTCGCCGGATCGCTGCTGTTGCCTTATGACGCTTTTCTGGACGCAGCGTCTGCCTGCCGCCATGACACCCAGCGCCTGTCGCACCAGATGGACGCCAGCATCGAGCAGATCTGCCACCGGTTGTCGACCTTGCAACGCAGTGGCTCCAAAGGAATTCCGTTTTATTTCGTCAAGATCGACAGGGCCGGAAATGTCGTCAAACGGCACAGCGCGACGCGGTTTCAATTCGCGCGTTTTGGCGGTTCTTGTCCGCGCTGGAACGTGCATCAGGCGTTTGAACAAACGACCGACAAGTTTATTTCGCAGATCGCCCAAATGCCGGACGGTGTCAAATACCTATGCGTGGCAACGAGTGTCACCAAACACACCGCCGATTACAAAACCCAGGCCCGCCGTTATGCCCTTGGATTTGGCTGCGAAGCGCAATATGCCGATGCGATTGTATATGCAGATGGCCTGGCGATGGACGAACGGTCTGTTCCCGAACCCTTGGGGGTCAACTGCCGGATTTGCCCGCGCGACAATTGCGATCAACGCGCCTTCCCGGCAATCAACACTACTCCCTTCATCGACAGCCGCGAGCGCGGCGTTGTGCCCTATCAGGCGAAGGCTGCGCGGTAGGCTTTCTCTCCCAGCGGAAAAGGCCGCCTGTCCTGTGCGGTCCCGGATTTGATCCGGGACCGCTTGAATTCGAGATCGGCCCAGGGCCCGGACCGGATTGCCCAATGCTGATTACACATCCTTTTAGGACGTGGAAGCGCCTTGAAGACCCGCCGCCTCCAGCAACGCTTTCAGATCCTCCGGATCGCCAATGCGATTGGCCATCAGGAGAATAAGACGGGCGTTGAACGCATCGCTTTCCGCTTTGCTGAGGCCTTCGTGAGCCGCCAGAAGATCGGCGTAGAAATCATCTGGGTGGCGGAGCTGCGCCTTGGTTACTGTCTGCGCCATTAGGCCGCCTCCCCTTTGCCGATGGCCCGGTTGAGGGCGATTTCTATTTGGGTCCAATCAAGTTCCGTCCAGCGGGCTGCGACATGCTGATCGGGCCGCATCAGGTAAACGGCAACTTTGGCTTCTCCAAGGTACCGGTCACGTAAATCCGCACCGATTGCTCCCGCCGGAACGCAAATACTATCAACCGGAATACCGGCAATTTCGGAGTGGTCAGGAACATCCACGCCCAGCGCCAGAAGCTTGAAGCCGCCGTTGAGCTTTTTCAAAAGCCAATCTTCGCCAAGCGGCGCATCAGCAGCCGGACTGCCCGGGCGTGTTCGCGCCGGCAAGCCGTCGACATCGTCGCTGTTCAACGGTGACGTTTCATAGACGCACGGCACGGACAGGCGCCCAGAGTTCACCAGTGGGCGGGCAAACTCATAGCCTTCCGAAAGATCCAGAACCGCGTCACGGAAAATCCGGCTCATCTCGGATTTCGGCGTAATGAAATCGGTCGAGCGGGAGCTTTGCAGAATGTTTTCATCCGCCGCCCACTCGCGCTCCAGGCCATAACTGTCCAGCAAGCTGTCGGGCGCCTTGCCATCCAGAACCAGTTTCAGTTTCCAGCCGAGATTGTCCGTGTCCTGGAAGCCGGAGTTGGCCCCACGCGCGCCGAACGGAGACACTTGGTGGGCCGCATCACCTGCAAAGATCACCCGGCCATGGCGGAATTTCTCCATGCGGCGGCACTGGAAGGTGTAGATCGACACCCATTCCAGATCGAAGTCTACGTCATCGCCCAGCATCTGTTTGAGACGCGGGATAACGTTTTCCGGTTTCTTTTCTTCTTCCTTGTCGATGTCCCAGCCGAGCTGCAGATCAATCCGCCAAACCCCGTCCGGCTGCTTGTGAAGAAGGGCGGACTGGTCCTTGTTGAAGGGTGGGTCGAACCAGAACCAGCGTTCGGTCGGAAAATCAGCTTTCATGATCACATCTGCAATCAGGAAATTGTCTTCAAACACCCGGCCAACGAAATCCAGATCCAGCATCCGTCGGGACGGCGACCCAGCGCCGTCACAGGCGATCAGCCATTCGGCTTCCAAACGATAGGCACCATCCTGGGTGTCGATAATCAGGGCCGTGTGACCAGCTTTCTGCTCCAGCGAGGCAACTTTATTGCCGCCGCGGATTTCAACCGGTTTTCCTTCAAGCTGCAGCGCCCGCAGCCGCTCGACCAGATAAAGCTCGCAATAATATTGCTGCAGGTTGATGAATGCCGGACGCTGGTGGCCGTCTTCCGGCAGAAGATCAAAATTGTAGACCTGCCGGTCGCCAAAAAAGACCCGGCCATGGCTCCAGACAACGCCCTTGTTGACCATCTCTTCGCCGCAGCCATACCGGTCGAGGATTTCCAGGGACCGTTTGGAAAAACAGATTGCTCGGGACCCGACGCTAACCTTGTCGTTGTCATCCAGAACAACAACAGGCACATCCTGCTGTGCGAGATCGATGGCCATGGCAAGGCCGATCGGGCCCGCGCCAATCACCACCACCGGATGACGGACAGGGCTTGACGCATCCTGATCCGGCGACCGCTTGTAAGGGTACAGCGGCGCTTCAAACAATTTGGTCACAGGTTCTCCTCCCTGCCGGGAATTTCTAATTTCTTGGCCTTATGGAGCCATGTCTGGCTACGGACCGGTTATAGAAACTCAGTTCTCGAAAAGGCCTCCCCGGCCTTGAGCCGGGGTCTTGATGCGTCTGGTCCCGCCTCAAGGCCGGGACAGCAGAAATGACAGGCTGGGTCAATTATCCCTGCAAGTCCGCCCACATCTTGGCATCGCGTTCTGCGGTCCAGATGCGCGGTGTATCGATGCCGAGCGCCTCGTCGTATGCACGGGCCACGTTGAACGGCAGGCAGTGCTCGTAGATCGCATAGTCCTTGAACTTCGGATCACACTCGGCGCGGCAGGCATCCCAGGCGTCTTTCAGCGATCCGCCGCCCTGGGCCACCCGGGCCACTGGTTTATACGTCGAGGTGACAAAGTCTGCCGTGCTGGTCAGCGCCTTGCCGACCATCTCCTTTCCGACCAGCGCATCGCCGCGCCCCGGTGCAATGGCTTCCACGTCATAGGCACGGATCGCTTCGAGCGTTGTTGGCCAGTCGTTGAAGTGGCCGTCGCCGCAATAACACGCCGAATGGTATTCAACGATGTCACCGGTGAACATGACATTCTCGTCCGGCACATGGATGACGATGTCCCCCGCTGTGTGGGCGCGGCCAAGGAACCTGAGATCCACGCGGCGCTTGCCGAGATAAACGGTCATGCGGTCGTTGAAAGTGGTTGTCGGCCAGGTCAGCGGCGGGATTTTGCTGACGTCATCATAGCCCATGAACAGACGCGGGAAACGCATGAACTCGGACTCGCGGTCTTCCGCGCCGCGTTCCACAACCATGGAACGGGCCTTCTGGCTCATGATGATGTTCGGTGCCTGATAGGCGGCTGCGCCCAGCACGCGGACCGCATGATAATGCGTCAGCACCAAATGGCTGATCGGCTTATCGGTCACCGAGCGGACCTTTTCGATCACCTTATTGGCAAGTGCCGGGGTCGCTTGCGCCTCGACGATCATCACACTGTCGTCGCCGATGATCACACCGGTGTTCGGATCACCTTCCGCAGTAAAAGCCCAAAGATCTTTGCCAACTTCAGTGAAGGAGATCTTTTTTTCTTCCATGTCGCCAACAGAAGCGAATTGCTTGCTCATGAGCGTGTGTTCCTTAAGATTATTTTGAAGGGGTCCAGCCGTCCGGGAGTGCACCGATGTCTTGAAGTGCTTGTTCCGAAAACTCTTGGCGGAAGGATTTGATCGCTCCGTAATTTGGAGCGGTTGTGTAAAACGCAAAGACCGTGTCCTTGGCGCCCGGGCCATCGACCCAGCCGACGAACCAGCCTTCCAACGTGCCTTTTGACGGGCCAGAGGCGATGCGCCCTGCCCCGGTCTTGGCATGCAGTGTGTAGCCGGTTTGCGTGCCTAAGTTGGACGCATTTTCAAGTGCAGCGAGAGAACCGGCATTGATCTCGATTTCGCCCTTACGGAGAGCGAAGAGAAAACCGACCTGTTCACGCAGGCTGATAGTCAGGCTGTCACCGCCCAGCCAAAAGTCATTGCTGGCGGCCGGAACGGTTTGATTGCCATAGGAAAACCGCGCCAGATAATCCTTGTACCGGTCCGTGCCGACATCTGCTGCAACATCCTTGAAATACCAGACAACGGAAAACTTGAACGCGCTGTCGAGCGTGTGATCCCGTTTCCAGATCTTCGGCCAGAAGCTCAAGGGCGGGTGTTTTTTCTTATCCCATTGACGCGTCGCCGCTGCATTTGCGGCAACACCGCTTTCAAGGGCGATCAGGTAATTGGGGATCTTGAACGTCGACCAAGGTGCATGTCGGGTATCGATGTCTTCTTCGCCGTAGCGATAGGTTTTGCCCGTCTCAAGATCGAGCGCATAGAAGCCAACGGAGCGGCCTTCGCTCAACGTCTTCAGTTTGTCTGAGGCGATCAGCTGGGTGCCATCGGCTTTGACCACCTGGTCAAGGCCAAGCATCAGAAGTGCGGCGGTCAAAATTATCGAGAGACTTTTCAGTGTTCCCTCCATGGCCTCACCTTTCCTTCGTCATTGCCGGACTTGATCCGGCAATCCAATCCGTAACCGAGCCACAAGAACAGTTCCTGGATTTGGCAGGTGAAACGGCCTGGATACCCGGGTCAAGCCCGGGCATGACGGCGATGTTGGGAACAAAGAACCTCACCCGTTCACACCTTCACGACCGTCTGTTCGATCGCGCCGAAGATGGAGTGGTTGTCAGAATCCATCATCTCGATGCGCACCACGTCTCCGAACTTCAAGAACGGCGTTTTGGCTTCGCCCTGTTCAATCGTCTCGATCATGCGCAACTCGGCAATGCAGGAATAACCAGCCCCGCCATCGGCGAGCGACTTGCCCGGCCCGCCATCCAGCTTGTTGGAGACCGTTCCAGACCCGATCACCGTCCCGGCCGAAAGCGCCCGCGTGCGCGCGGCATGGGCGATCAGCCGGCCGAAATCGAAGGTCATATCTATGCCGCCTTCGGCCCGGCCGAAGGGCTGATCATTGAGGTCGACATGGAGCGGCAGATGCAGTTTGCCGTCTTTCCAGGCATCGCCCAGCGCATCCGGCGTAACAGCAACCGGCGAAAAGGCCGAGGAAGGTTTGGACTGGAAGAAGCCAAAGCCCTTGGCGAGCTCGCCTGGGATAAGTCCACGCAGAGACACGTCGTTGACCAGGACAATCAGCCGGACATAGGCCAATGCGTCTTCCGCACTAACGCCCATGGGCACATCGCCGGTGATGACGGCAATCTCGCCTTCCATGTCGATGCCAAAGGCCTCGTCCGGCATCTTGATCGGATCGCGCGGAGCGATGAAGGTATCCGATCCGCCCTGATACATCAACGGATCGGTCCAAAAGGTGTCCGGCATGGTCGCACCGCGGGCTTTGCGTACCAGTTCAACATGGTTCACGTAGGCCGAACCGTCCGCCCACTGATAGGCGCGCGGCAAAGGCGACAAGGCATCGTGCTCATGAAAACGGATTGTCGGCACGGCATCATGAGAGAGGCTTTCCGCCAGGAGTTCCAGTTTCGGCGCGACACGCTCCCAATCATCAAGCGCCGCTTGGAGGGTTGGCGCGATATGGCTGGCATCAGTGCAATAGGTCAGTCGCTCGTTGACCACCACCAATTTGCCGTCTCGGCTGCCGTTCTTCAGACTTGCCAGTTTCATGAAAGTTTCTCCCCAAGCCTATTTTGTTATGACCAGCCCATCATGGCCGACAATCGTCTGCCCGGAAAAGCCATTTGCGGCGTCCAGCCACTCTTGTTTTTCGAAACCAGGAAGATCCGCCGGGATAAGGTGATTGAGCAGCAACGTTTTGGCCCCGGCCGCTGCCGCGATCTTCGCGGCATCCGGCGCCATGGTGTGGCTGTCGACCAAATGCTGGCGCAGGCGCTCGCCGTTGCCAGTGATTTCGACGATCTTATCGACGCCGCGTTCCAGCATGGCTTCATGCACCAGCACATCGCAATCCTTGGCGAACTCAGCCAGCGGCGGGAAATAGGCCGTATCTGCAGAAAAGACCACCGACCAATCGTCCGTGTCGAAACGCAAGGCAAAACAATCAACCACCGGCGGATGATCGACCCTCAGCGCGGCCGCCTTCAAGTCACCGTCTTGAAGCGGAACAGGGCCTTCCTGCAAGAGATGGATCTGCACCAAGTCGCGCAAGTCCGGACGGCCTTCATCCTCGATCCTCAGATCAATGTCATAGCGCATGGAGGACAGAAACCCGTCCCAATAGTCAATCAGATCCGTCGGGCCAACCACGCGGACCGTGTGCGCCAGGCCGCTTGTCCAGGCGGTGTGCAACAGGGGGCCAAGCTCCAGGACGTGGTCCGAATGCATGTGCGTAATGAAGATGAGATCGAGCTCTTTCAAGGAAACGCCAGCATCAACCAGTCCGCGGGTCACCCCAAGACCGCAGTCGATCACGCAGCGGCGCCCGCCGATCTCAATCAGCGAACTTGTCGGCGATGGTCCACCTGGACGGATCGCCGGACCGCCTTTGGAACCGAGAATGACAAGACGGTCTTCCAAACGCTGTTCTGATGTCATTTTCTCACTCTGTTCAACAAAGTCTGCCAATCAGCCAATTCCTGCAGATTAGCCCCTCATTCTGGCCGTAGGCCCGGCCTCTCCCGAAAGGAGAGGCACTTTAGGAGCCAATAGACACCGAATTCACCCGAAGTGCTTGAAATATGTCAAACTTGCCTTTGGTTTCTGACTGGCAGGCTGTTTCAAAGCACAATTCGCTCTCTCAAAGGGACAAGATTCGGGCGAGAGATCATAAACTCTAACAGCCGCCTACTTGTCCCAAGTGCCTTCCGGTGTGCCGTCGAATTTCTTTTCAATCGCATCCCAGCAGTCGATGTAGTCGTCCTGCAGCGGGGCTTCCTTGGCCGCATATTCGGTCAGGTGCTGCGGGAAGCGGGTCTCGAACATGAATGACATGGTGTTGTCGAGTTTTTCGGCCTGAAGATCGGCATTGGATGCGCCTTCAAAGGCATTGTTGTCCGGCCCATGCGGCAGCATCATGTTGTGCAGGCTCATGCCGCCCGGCACGAAGCCCTGCGGTTTGGCGTCATATTGGCCGTAAATGTTGCCCATCAGCTCCGACATGATGTTCTTGTGATACCACGGCGGACGGAAGGTGTTTTCCGCCACCATCCAGCGTTCACGGAACAGAACAAAGTCGATGTTGGCCGTACCCGGCACACCCGATGGCGCGGTCAAAACGGTGAAGATCGACGGATCCGGATGATCGAACAAGATCGCCCCAATCGGGCAATACGTTCTGAGGTCATATTTCACCGGCGCGTAATTGCCGTGCCAGGCCACAACGTCGAGCGGCGAATGGCCGATTTTTGTCTCGTGGAACTGACCGCACCATTTCACAGTAACGGTGCTCGGTGTTTCCTTGTCTTCATACCAGGCGACGGGCGTTTTGAAGTCGCGCCGGTTGGCCATGCAGTTCGCACCGATCGGGCCCCGGCCCGGCAGCTCAAATTTCTGGCCATAATTTTCGCAGACAAACCCACGCGCCGGTCCTTCAACCACCTCAACCCGGTAGACGAGACCGCGTGGCAAAATGGCGATTTCCTTCGGCTCCAGTTCAATGATGCCGAGCTCGGTATAGAAACGCAGGATGCCTTCCTGAGGCACCACCAGAAGCTCGCTGTCAGCGGAGAAAAAATACGCGTCTTCCATCGACTTCGTCGCGAGGTAGATATGGGTTGCCATACCGACCTGGGTGTTGACGTCGCCAGCCGTCGTCATGGTGCGCATGCCAGTTAGCCAGGTCAGGCCCTCTTCACCATGCGGCACCGGATCCCAGCGGTACTGACCGAGAGAGACAACGTCGTCACAAACGTTTGGCGCGCTCTTCCAATAGGGAAGGTCGATCTTCTGGAAGCGGCTGGTGTGTTTGACCGATGGGCGGATGCGGTAGCACCATGTCCGTTCGTTCTGATGGCTAGGTGCTGTGAACGCGGTTCCGGAGAGTTGTTCACCATAAAGGCCATAGGCGCATTTTTGCGGGCTGTTCATGCCCTGCGGCAAAGATCCCGGCAGGGTTTCGGTTTCAAAGTCGTTGCCGAAACCCGGCATATACTGGAGTTCGTTTTGCATGGTGTTACCGCCTTGACCTGCAATCGTCTGGTGATCGACCTTGTTCATGTTCGCACCCTCCTGGAACACGTTCCGTCAATTTAGTTGCATATGTAACTATTGAATTCAGCCGGGTCAAGAGCGATCCGGATTCGTTTCAGCACATCCCAATTGCGCGCCGTCCCTTGCAACTTTGAGACATTTGAATTAAATAAGAACAAAATAGGAACATTGGGGATTCTCATGCGGTTTCAGGACACTTTTGGTGAGCCAATGCCAACCAAATCGGCGATGGCTGCACCCAATACCCATTTGCAAGATAAATCCGCTGTTGAGTCAGGTGCAGAACGACCACAGCCGACAAAGGCCAATGCCGCAGACTTGGAGACCATGATGCTGTTTTTGCGGCGCTCACGCGACCGGGCGTTGACGATCCGGGAAAACTCACCGGCCGGCAGCTATCTGGAAAGTGTCCTGAACCGCACCATTACGGGCATCGACCAAGAACTTTCCCAGCTGACATATCTCTTGGCCAAACGCGACCTGCCAAACCGAAGGCCCACCAAAATGCGGCCGGCACTTTAGACGCGGTTCAAACATCTGCTTAACGATTTGGTGCAGCTTACGTTGCGCGATATGGACAAGCCCATTCAACTGAGAAATAGTGCCGCTGGTATTTCTCAGGAGATTTTCAGATGAATGGTGCAGAGGCGCTGGTTGAAACATTGCTGGCTTCCGGCGTTTCGGTTTGTTTTGCCAATCCAGGCACATCTGAAATGCACTTTGTGGCCGCTTTGGACACACACCCGGAAATGCATTGCATTTTGTGCTTGTTCGAAGGCGGTGTGACCGGTGCGGCCGACGGCTATGCTCGTATGAGCGGCAACGTCGCCGGCACTTTGCTGCATTTGGGACCGGGGTTTGGCAACGGTTGGGCCAATCTCCACAACGCTCGGAAGGGCCGCTCCGGTGTCGTCAATATCGTCGGAGATCACGCTGGCTATCATCTCAAACATGATGCCCCGCTGCGCTCAGACCTTGATGGTGTCGCCGGATCGGTTTCGCACTGGATGCAGCGGCCGACCGACAGTTCGATGGTCGCCAGCGCCGGGGCCGAAGCCATCCGACAGGCCCGGAGCGGCCAGATTGCAACGGTTATCCTTCAAGCAGACTGTGCCTGGGGCGACAGCGGCACAGGACCGGACCAGGCACGCAAGCCGGCGCCGAAACACCGGCCCGATTCGGACCGGGTTGCCGCGGCCGCGAAAGCCCTCAGCCAGCCGGGGGCTGCGCTCATGGTCAATGGACCGGCGGTCTTTGGAAAAGGTGCAGAACTTGCCGGGCAAATTGCGGCCCGCACGGGCTGCCGTCTGCTCGCCCCGTATTTTGCTCCGCGCATCGCCCTTGGAGACGGTGCGGTGGCCTTCGACATCCTGCCCTATGGCACCGATGTCAGTGTCGACTTCCTATCTGGCCTGTCCCGCATTGTCCTTGTGGGTGACGACACGCCGGTGAATTTCTTTGCTTATCCCGGCAAGCCATCCACACCGGAACCGGCGGGCTGTGCCCTGGACCGGCTGTGTTATGGGGACTGGGATGTCCTTTGGACGCTTGAAACCCTGGCGGAAGCGGCCGGTGTCGATGGCAGCGAGCAAGTCGCCCGGATCAAACGGAAGGTTCCTGAGACCGGTACTGGCCGCCTGACGGCCGACGGGATTGGCCGCAACTTGGCGAGCGCCCTTCCAGATGGCGCAATTGTCGTCAATGAAGCCATCACCGCTGGAGCGGGCATCTGGCCTCACATGAATTTTGCCGCCAGCCACGACCGGCTCAACAACACAGGTGGCTCTATTGGCCAGTGCCTACCCAATGCCCTTGGCGCGGCGGTCGCTTGCCCGGACCGGCCGGTCTTTGCCGTTTCCGGTGACGGGTCAGCGATGTATCAGCTGCAGAGCCTCTGGACAGCCGCCCGCGAAAAGCTGGATATCACGGTCGTGATCATCGCCAACCGAGGCTATCAGATCCTCCATGGCGAGCTGGAAGCGCAAGGTGCGCCAAAACCCGGCCGTAACGCCAGCGCCATGTTCGACATCGAAGATCCGCTGCTCGACTGGGTTTCCCTCGCCGCCGGACATGGTGTTCTTGCCGTACGTGCCGACAGCGAAGAAGGTTTTGCTGAAGCTCTTGAAAAGGCAGCGAATACTGAGGGTCCGTTCCTGATCGAAGCGGTGATTTAAGGAGTGTGAAGCACTCGCGACGCACTCTGGGCATGGGCAGCAAACAATTCCAACCTGGATCAAGCAGGGTTTGAATAACGTTACTCGCGCCGACTCTTCTTAAGAAGAACCTAGTCTGCAGTATCGGCTGCCTCTTCATGTTCAAAACGCGACGCAAAACAGTAAATTTTGATTCAAGTTTTGCTGAATTGGCTTCCCGCACTGATATATATCAATTCTCGAACATATGAATTTTCGTAATCTCCTAAACAGTCCTCCACATGCCGCATGGTGACAGACTTACGGAGAAGCGAAAATGGTTTCTGCAACAGTTGATGAAATCCTCTTAGGCTCCGATATTGCTCCGGACAGCGCAGCAACAGGCGCAGCGTTTTATAGCAGCATCGTCAACACGCCCGGCGCAATCGTTCCCGGATCGGATGCCACCGGCGGTTACATCCAAATCGGCGCGACTGGAGAAGATGTAAGCCCAGACGCCTACCGGTCCGGTCTACAGCCCGGCCGGGAATACATCATCTCGCTAACGATTAACGGCGTTCCCAACGACTTTGACAACCGGGCGGGTTTTACTCTAGCTGATCCCACTACGGGGCAATCCCTTGCCTACTACAACGGCAACAACTTGTACCGAGGTGAGAGCGGCGGCTCCACAATCTGGACGGAACAGTATTACCGCTGGGAAACAAACTCTTCTGTTTATTCGACAGAACCAATTATCGTCGTTTATCCCAGAGGGGAAACCGCCAGCTACACCCTGTCGATTACCGATACGACCCTTCCTGTCGTGACGGCTGTCACCGGATCGAGCAAAGGCTCTCTGGACGAGACGACCCTTTTGCGGGACGCTCCTGACGGCACCTCCACGGACCCAGCGATAGCCACCATTGTTGTCACTGACACGATCTATGGCAGCACTCAGGGAGCATATGATACAGACGCTTACCTGCTCAATGTCGAAGCGGGAAAAGAATACGTCATTGAGCTTTTGCAGAGCGATGTGGGCAACACCTTTGCCTCCGGCACCAACACATCGCTTTTTCTCAAGGACATGGACGGCAATACGGTCGGCACAACTGCCCAAACAGGGACATCAAGCACACTTGAGAAGGTCACTTTTACGGCCGAAAACACCGAAACACTGATGATCCAGAACTGGTTCAGAACGTTCAACACATCCGACGATGCGGCCACTGAAGTAAATTACTACCGGCTGAACGTCGAAGAAGTCTCCGGGACGACAGACCCTGGGACAGATCCTTCGGTTGCAACGCAGGTATTCCGGTTTTTCAATACTGTCACCGGCACCCACTTCTTCACGTCGAGTGAAACCGAGCGCGACAGTATCCTTTCAACATTACCGCATATGACGTTTGAAGGCGCAGCGTTCGGCTCCAACGCAACCGCCAGTGACGGTGTTGCCGTTTACCGGCTGCTCAACACAGCAACCGGCAGTCACTTCTACACCGCGAATTTCCAGGAATGGTTCGACTTGGTGCACAGCAATCCGGCATTCAATGACGAGGGCATTTCCTACTATGCCTATACCAGTGCCAGTGACAGCAACACACCACTCTACCGGTTCTATAACACCCAAACCGGCACGCATGTGTTCACCGCAAGTGACGCGGAGCGGGACAACATCATCTCAACCCTTCCGCAATTCAACTACGAGGGCGTCGCCTATTACGTCGATCTTGTTTAGACGCATGGCCTTTTTGAGGGCGTTTCAATACCCTCTGATCGGGCGGACTTGACGGTTTCGGGAGTTGACCAGCGGTTTTGAGGTCTTTGGGCGGTCGTTTCTCAGGCGCCTGAGAAATGACCGCTTATCCATACATTGGCGAGAGTGTGAGCCTTCAATGCCATATACGACTTCCTGCCATTGCGGCGCCGTCTCAGTGGAAATGCAGCGGCGGATCAAAAAACTCACCAGATGCAACTGCTCGATTTGCCGCCGCTATGGAGCGCTATGGGCCTACCAGCAAAGGAAAGCCATCACGGTGACGGCGGATAAGGGTGCTTTAACGTCCTACTCTTGGGGAAAGAAAAGCATTGAGTACTATCGCTGCACCAATTGTGGCTGCATTACTCATTACGAACGGACAGACCGGCGTCCCGACGGGTCTGACATGAGCGCGGTCAATATGTGCAATATCATAGGTCCTGAAAGTATCGCAGCCGTCCCAATCCGCCTGTTGGACGGAGCAGGCTCCTGGAAGGTGCTCCGCGAGGCCGCCGAGCCAGATCTATTTGCATCACCTGCAGAAGAAGAGCCTGACGACTAAATAGGACAGACCAGCGGCAGCGGCAAGAACACCAAGTTTTCTGGATTTTTTTTACTTTCAAGAACCTACCAATTGCTCTGCTTCTAATTCGCTCAATTCCAATCAGGAAAAATCGGCTCAGGCTAACGGTTTAGTTCTTGAGACCCGTTGCCTTTGCAACAGCCGCTTCGGCGTTGCTGTCGTGCGATGCAACAACGGCAAGTCCAGGCAGTTTTTCCTTTAATCTCCGGACTTTGGCAAAAGAGGCCAGAAGCGTCTCCTTGTCCCCGGTCCCAGGGACAACATCCTGCTCTAGGAGACGGGTTTCATAGGTAAGATCCCCCACCATCAGAATTGGGTCCCATCCGGCTTGCCGGATCAGCAAGGACATTGAGCCAGGGGTGTGTCCAGGCGTCGGCAGCAACACCATTGAGCCGTCTCCAAAAACATCATGGGCCCCGTCAAAGTCTCCCAGGAGCGGGTCATCGGCCGGTTTGAACGCAATCTGACGCCATTTTGCGGACGGGATTTCTATGTGCTCGCGCAGAATCCATTCCCGTTCCGGGTGAGGTTCGGATAAAATGGCCCACTCCCGCTCATTCACCATCAGATCCGCTTGTGGAATTTGCGCGATCCCGCCGACATGATCAAAATGCAAATGCGAGATGATTGCCAACCGGATATCGCCAGCATCAACGCCTGCCCGCTTGAGCACATGGTCGACACGGTCGTCTTCGCTAATGTTCAGCCGGAAAATCCATGGCAGCAAAAACCGCCCGACGGCCTGTTTGATATAGCTTTTGTCCGACAGGATGGCCGGATCAATTCCGGTGTCGAATAAGATCAAACCCTGGCGGTGTTTAATCAGAAAAAAATAGAGTGGCAACGGCACCCACTCGTTTGAAAAGAAAACCCACCAAAGCCGCGGCATCCGGCTGCCGAACCGATGTTCCTTGTGTTGCTCGCCGTGACCGCCATTCAATACCCGAACTGAAGCAATAGGTTGACCGGGTTGGCCGGTCGGGGCCGGCGAATGGGAGTTTGTATCGGTCATCGGCGATCCCCCTCAATGCTGCCGCATGGATTCTGGGTATCTTCGGTTCTCTGCCAGGTTTTCTGCGGCCGAATTCAACACAGAAATCATGATCTCAAGACGAATGAAACGCCTTGACCTGCCTCAACGCCTCTTCTGAAGACCGTTACCAAACGCATATCTGAGACCGCTGAAAGCCCGCGATTGCTTCGCCTTGAAAAACGGGCAGAAATTCAACATTAGGGGCGTTCAACACCTAGCGGACGAACTGCTGCCACAAAAGAAAAACCGCTAGGAAAATGAGAGTGCCTCCAAGAAACCTATTGAGCAGTCTCCGCCGGTTTGGCGTGCCCATATACCGCTCTACTTGGCTGCCAAACACCGCCCAGCTTCCAATTCCAAAGAAGCAAATAACGCAATAAAGGCATACGAAGAAATAGAGCGTTGTACGGTTTTGATCGAGTTCGAACAGGCCAACAGCGGCAATGCAGGCACCCCATGCCTTTGGGTTGAGCCATTGCAGAGCGGCTCCTTGCCAAAAGCTCGGCTTTGTATGGTCGCCCTCGTTCAAATCACCGCTGGATGTCAGCAATTTGAAACCGAAATAAACGATCAGACCAGCTCCGAGAAACGTCAGCGTATCAATCACAAATCCGTAGCGCTGAGCGATCGCAGAAAGCCCTAGCCCAATCGAAAACAACAACAGCGTAAATCCGGCCGTCGCGCCTGAAACAAACCCAAGAGCATTGCGAACTCCCAGATTCAGGCCCGTTGACAGCGTGATCAAATTCACAGGCCCAGGTGAAATTGACATCGTCAGCGCAAAAAGCGCCATTGCAGCGGTTTGATCCATTTGGCTTTCCCCTTTTCAGCCGAAGGTAGGCAGCCAAAATTCAACAAACAAGTTGAAGTATTTGATCTAATAATTAAGCTGAGATGCATAATGATTGAACATCTAAAATCCATCGCAGTCTTTACCGAGGTCGTGCGCTCAGGCCAGTTTCGTACTGCGGCAGATCGCTTGAAAATGACCCCGTCCGCAATCAGTTATCACATCCGGACATTGGAAGAAGCTGTTGGGTCGCCCCTGCTTTACCGGTCCACCCGGCGGTTCACCCTAACGGCCAGTGGCGAAAAACTATTCAAATCTGCGGAGTTGATGTTGAATGCGGCCCAGGCAGGGTTTTCCAGTGCACAGTCAAATGAAACCGAGTTATCCGGCCGGTTGCGGATCACACTGACATCAGCGCTTTCCCATTCATTTGTATTCGAATGCATTTCCCAGTTTGCCGTGGATCACCGCAAAATCGATCTGCAGCTCCATTTCGACAACCGGGAAACAGATCTTGTCGCCGAGCGGATCGACGTCGCGATCCGGATTGGGAAGCTTCGGGACTCCAGTTTGCTCTGCAAGCTGTTATGGGACATGCCCCGAGTGCTGGTCGCAAGCCCGGATTTTGTTCGCACGCACGGACCTTTTGAGAAACCGAAGGATCTGCAGGGCGTTCCGTGGATCAAGTCCGACGGCATGGAAACCAAACGCGAGATGAAAAGCGCAGATGGCGCGGTTACCCAAATAGAGCAAGCGGGAAACATAACGGTCAACAGCATCGAAGCCATGGTGGACCTAACAAGCAACGGCGCCGGCCTGTCTTCGCCACCGGTGCACTTTGTCGAGAACAAAATCGCAACCGGCGAACTGGTCACCTGTCTGCCCGATTATTGCCTCACCAGCCTACCGGTCTATGCAATCTGGCATCGAACCACCGTGCCAAATCCAATGGCTAGAGCGTTTATTGACAGCCTTTCAGAATCAGCAGCTCGCAGGAACAGGCCATCCAACACCGAGCAACACGTTCACCAATAAGGTGCCGCACTGGCGATTGCGGCTTTGCCCGGTCGTCTAAACCTCTTGGCCCTGCCGCGTGTCACGCAGATGAACGCGGACAGCCCCTCACCGGTATTTCGCCGCCGTGATGAACTCGCCAAAGGCTTCACACCAGACAAGAACGGTCGTGTACTCTTCGAGTTTGATGTTGTCCGGGATATCCAGGATGAAACCATTGAAAGTCTTCACATCGCCGATCCGAACGGAGCTTTTCTTAACGTTCAGGAACTGCGCTTCATCCTCAACAAACTCTTTGACGAGATAGAGCTTATAGTCCGGGCCGGGTGCAAGGCTTCCTTCATGGACAATCTGCCCCGATGAGAGGCTGATTTTGCCCTCGCCCCAATGCAGAAAATCGCTGCCCTTCAAATCCCGTGTTAGCTCTGCCGAATAGACCGCCGATTTGCTAGCTTCGACCAAAGCCGCCTGCCCTGGTCCCTCCGGTTCTGTCAGAATGGGCAGGAGATAGATTCCAAGGGCGAAACCAATGGCCAGCATCGCCCCGTGAGAAATGATGAGAGCAAGACGGCGAAGCATTTTTGTCCTTTCGAAACCATGTGTGACGCTTAAACGTAAGATCTCAAACAAGTGACGCAATCAAGCCTCGATAACAGTTTTGTGCCATATGCATCCGCGCGATCTCATCAGGATAGTCACAACCTAAACAACCGATTTCAGCCAATCCCATCAACTATTTCTTAAACTCGGTCCTCCTGACCATGGTGGTTCCGTCAATTGACGCCCGGCCGCAATCTCATACGGTGTATTCTCATCAACAACCACTTGAGATTGCGATTCGAAATCATGACCAAACTCCATTCGGGATCCTGCCTATGCGGGTCAGTCGAGTTCACTGTCGAGGGCGATTTTGACGGCCTGTTCCTGTGTCACTGCACGAGTTGTCAAAAGGATACCGGGTCCGCTTATGCGGCAATCCTGGCCTCATCGAGTGCCAAGTTGAACTGGCAGACCGGAGCAAAGGATGTAGCAACTTATACGCTTCCGGACAAAAGCCATGCCAGGAGCTTCTGTGCCCAGTGCGGCTCGGCCCTGCCGATTTTGAAACACGAGGGAGCCCTTTTGACGGTGCCCGCCGGAAGCCTCAAAGAGAACCCTGAAGCCCCTCCTGTCGGGCATATCTTTATGGCTGAAAAGGCAGGTTGGGACGAGAAACTGGAAGATGTTCCGAAATACGACGCGTTTCCGGGTTGAATTCTTCTGGAACTATTGCGGATTCAGGCCGCCTCTAAGCGGCGGCCTCGTCGCCGGGCTCTGTCCGCCAGCCGAGGTCCGTCAGTGTAACAATCCGGTTGCCGCGCAGATCCGTGGCGCACACCAGAAAACCACGTTCTTCCATATGGCTGAGCAGCCAGCGGGCACGGCCGGGTGAGCGGGTGCCATAGGCTGTCGCAATTTCAATATTTCCCGGACATGGCGCTTTCCCGAGCGCGGCTTTAGCAAGCAGCAGATAAACTCCGCGCATGTCTTCCGGCAGTTCGGAAGCGATCAATTCAGCCTGGGCCCAAGCGCCGTCATCCACCTCGCCTTTTTCAACTCCGGCACGGGCGACCGACAGCTTTTCACGGAAGGTCTGCAGATCCGGCGTGCCACCTGCCAATTTGGCTATCCGGCAGCGAACCTGGAAATCCTGATAAAGCGTGGCGATCGGCTGAAACGCCGCCTCGTCTTCATCGAGGATTTGACCAATGATCTCGTCGATTTTTTCTTCCCGTGCGCCATGTTCAAACAGGTTATCGGCCTGCGGCGTATCGGCTTCAGCCGCTTCTCCGGCGCTGGTTAACTGATCCAGCACCTCACCGGTCGAGACAACAGGTTCTGCAATACGCGGGCGCACCGGAATTTCATCGGGTGAACGGGTGAAAATCAGATCCTTGGCTTCTTCTTTCGGCTGTTCCGGCAAGGGCATCAGCTTTGGCCCGCCGCCACGGCCAGCTGTTTCCACTGGACCGATCTTAACCGGGATTGGGCGCCGCGAGACAGCCGGTCCAAGTGCGATGAAATGGCCGCGGTCCAGGTTGCGAAAACTTTCCGCCTGACGCCGCTCCATGCCGAGCAGGTCGGCGGCGCGCGCCATGTCGATGTCGAGGAAGGTCCGCCCCATCAGGAAGTTGGAGGCCTCCGCAGCAACGTTCTTGGCAAGTTTTGCCAGGCGCTGGGTGGCAATGATGCCTGCAAGGCCGCGTTTACGGCCGCGGCACATCAGATCGGTCATGGCCCCGAGGGACCGGCGGCGCGCTTCCTCCGTGACTTCCCCAGCTGCAGCAGGTGCAAACAGCTGAGCCTCGTCGACCACCACAAGCATTGGGTACCAGAGATCCCGGTCGGCATCGAACAAGCCATCTAGGAACGTCGCTGCTGCTTTCATTTGCCGGTCGGCGTCGAGGCCTTCCAGATTAAGCACGACTGACACCCGGTGTTGACGCACACGCCCGGCGATCATCTTTAAGTCTTTTTCGGTCCCGACAGCATCAACGACCACGTGGCCATATTTGTCAGCAAGCGTGACGAAATCACCTTCCGGATCGATAATGGCCTGCTGCACCCAATTGGCAGATTGCTCCAACAGCCTGCGCAACAGATGCGACTTTCCAGACCCGGAATTGCCCTGCACCAGCAAACGGGTCGCAAGGAGTTCTTCCAGGTCGAGGCCGGCCCGCTTGCCGCCCGCCATGTCACCAATATCGATCTGAACCGTCATGCACCCCTTTGGCGCTTTAGAAGCGCCCTCGTATCTCATGTTCCGAGAATTCGCCGCAGAATGCCAGTCAGCACGATTCCTTTGCCCTTGCAAAGCAGAGGACCGGAATTCGCAGACTTTTCCCAGATATCCAATGTCGAACTGTGCCGCCTCATCCCACGTTGCACGGGATTTTGCAAGATCTGGCACGCAGAAGCATTAACCTGATTTATACGGAAGATTTTACCGCAGCTTCATAGATTACACATACCGTTGCGTTCGATGACCTAGAAGGCGCCAAGAACCGGTAAACCCATGTCCGTAATCAAGGCTTTTCTTTTTGCTGTTTTGTTGTTGATTGCTTCTCCGGGCAAAGGTGCTGATGCGGACGCATTCTGTGAGACACCGCTAAACATCCGGGTTTCTTCCGACTATTTGCCGTTTAGCTTTAAAGATACATCGGGCGAGTTCCGCGGTATTGATGTTGTCCTTATCCAGGAGCTGTTTTCGGAGATTGACTGCGAGATCAACCTGGTGGCCATGCCGTTCAAAAGAGCAATCATTGAACTGGCCGCGGGACACATCGACATGATGCCCTTTGCTTCCATCACCAAGAAACGCAAATCGTTCGCTCATTTTTCATCGCCCTACCGGTATGAAACCGCAGGTTTGATTGTCCGAACCGAAGACCTTCAAAGGCTCAAGATCAATTCGCTTCAAGACGTGATCGATAACAATCTCGTGCTCGGTCACGAACAATCCGCCTACAGGGGCGGTGACTTTGAAGCCTTTCTCGCAGACCCCGTTTCCAGGCCGCACATCTACAATGTCGTCACGACAACAGAAGGGATCCGGATGCTGGAGACTTACCGGATCGATGCGTTGGTGGAATCTCCTGCAGCCATTCTGGCAGCGGCCGAGGAAATGGGGCTTGGCAGCAGGTTCGCCGAACATCCCTTTACGTTGATCAGTGATCCGGTCCATTTCATGTTTTCGAGTAAATCGGTGTCCCAAGAGCTTGTAGACGCACTTGACCTGGCGCTTGCCCGCAAGATTTCCTCCACTGCCTACCAAACCTCCTATGGCAGTATGGCCCTTCCCCGCGCAGACGGTCCTGCGATGGATTAGGCCGGTTTAAGACTGTCGGTCGCACTGCGACTTGTCTCAGGTTTCCTCTTCACATCTCAGGTTGACGCCCCACCTTGAAAGAGAGGAGAATTTCATGGGGAGGAAATTGTTCATATGAAGATCCATGCTGACTTGTCCAAACGCGCGCATGTCGATAGCGCCACTCTTGATTGGGTTACCTCTCCCATGGCCGGTGTGGAGCGGCGCATGCTGGAGCGGGACGGCGAAGAGGTTGCCCGGGCAACCAGCCTGGTCCGTTATGCGCCGGGCTCATCGTTTTCCGCACATTCACATGATCTTGGCGAAGAATTTCTGGTGCTCGACGGCGTGTTTTCCGATGAAAGCGGTGATTTTCCCAAAGGCATGTATGTCCGCAATCCACCGGGCTCCAGCCACATCCCCTCCAGCGATCCCGGAGCGGTTATCCTAGTGAAACTGCGTCAGATGCAGACCGACGACGAAACATTTGTGCGGGTCAACACCCTGGATCCGGCCGGATGGCAGGAAGGGCGCGACGGCGAACACATCCTGCCGCTCTACGTGCGTCCTGACGAAGAAGTCGTCATGCTGCAATGGCAGGCTGGCGCCGCCTTCAATCAGCAGGATTTTCCCGGCGGGGCCGAGTATTTTGTAATTGATGGCGCATTTGAGGATGAAAACGGTCGGTACGACCAGGGGACCTGGCTGCGGCTTCCTGCCGGCAGCAGCCAGGTCATAAAAACGGAGCATGGCGCCCGGATTTGGCGGAAAACCGGGCATCTTCAAGAAGCTTAAGCCGCTTCGGAAAGACGTGCAGGAAAACGCCCGGAAAAGGCAATGTCGCTGAGCGGTTTGCGTCCGCTCGGTGTTTCCTGGGACCGTAGATCGTCTGCCAGTTGCGCTTTATCCCCCTGCCGGCCAATGGCAAAGGCGATTTCAGCTTTGAGCCGCTCGGGAACGCCAAGCGCTTGATGAATTTCATCGCGCCGCAGACCGGCCATGGCATGACTGTGATAGCCAAGCGAGGTCGCTTGCAAAGCCGCCTGCGCCCATGCCCCGCCCGCATCAAAAGCATGGAACGCGCTTGGCACCGGACCGTCTTCGCGGACACCATCCACTAACGTGTCTGAAAACAGGAACACAAGCGCAGAAGCCGATCCTGCCCAACCCTGATTGAAATCGTCCAGCAAGCCGAACAGCGTATCGAAGGCTGGTTCACCGCGGCGGGCATAGACGAACCGCCAGGGTTGGACATTGAAGGCCGACGGTGCCCAGCGGGCCGCCTCTAGAACGGTTTTCAAGTCAGCATCGGGCATTTCCGAGCCGTCGAATGCGCGCGGTGACCAGCGCTTTAAAAACAAATCATCCACCGGGTGGTCAGCGGTACGGGGCATTTTCAACTCCCATCAAATCAGGATTGGTTCGATGTTCCTCACATAATCAGCATTTATCTTTATTTCAAGATACTTTTTTATAAGATATATCTTTTCGAGCTAAAATCCCTTTCCTGATGCCGGCCGGACAGAGCCGAATGCCAAAGAATGAGCTCTGTACGCCGCCGCCTGAGCGCACTAGGGTGAACAGGCCCATTGCCTGATCAGAACCTTGCATATGCCTTATCTTTCAGAGCAAAAACGTCGGAGCGCCCTGGTTTTTGCTATGGGTGGATTGGGCGGGCTCGTCATGCTGGATGAAACCGTCCTTGGTGTTTCTCTGCCCGCAATCCAATCTGAACTTGAGCTTTCAGCGACAACCGCGCATTGGATTTTGAACGCCTATATGCTGGCTTTCACCTGTTTTGCTGCCGTCGGCGGAAAGGCAATTGACCTTTTCGGCTTGCGGCCGGCTCTAATTGTGAGCTGTACGGTTTTTGCCGCGACCAGCCTGATTGCGGGTTTCGCTGACAGCGCTGCACTTCTGATTGCGATGCGTGTCATCCAAGGGCTGTGTGCTGCCATCATGTTCCCGATAACATTCGCTGCAGCAACCTTGACGTTTGACACTGACGAACGCGGGCGGGCACTCGGGACTCTAGCGGGAACGGCAACAATGTTCCTGGCAGCCGGACCGATGCTCGGCGGTGCCTTGACCGAGTTTTTGTCCTGGCGCTGGGTGTTCTGGCTCAATATTCCAATTGTTGCCGTCGCAGGAACGCTGGCGTGTTTCCTTTGGCGCGCACCGGCCCGCATAACCGTCAAACCCGAGATTGACCGCATCGGCCTAATCTTCCTTCTGGTCGGTTTGACAGCGTTGATATTCGGTCTGATGGAAGGACCTGACTTCGGTTGGGGGCACAAACTGATTTTCCTGAGCCTAGCGGCCGGGATCATCGTCCTTACCGTGTTCTATCTCTGGGAAATCCGGCAATCAGTGCCACTCATTGATGTCCGCCTTTTCCAAGCTCCGGCCTTCGTTGCGGGTGTTCTGGTTTTCATGCTCACACAGATGAGCAAGATCGTTGTTGCGGTTTTGGTTCCGCAATATCTCCAAGGCGAGCTTGGCTACTCGGCATTTTGGGCGGGACTTGGAACCGTCATAGCCGTGTTGCCGATCCCGTTTCTTTCCGCCCCGGCAGGAAAAACAGCAGATACCTCGGGTTCGCGGCGGCCGGTGTTGATCGGATTGTCCGTGCTGGTCGCCTCGAATTTATGTATTGGCGCTGCGATGCTCTTGGATACCTACCTTTACCTTGCGCCGGTGCTGCTGCTTTGGGGAATCGCCCTGCCCTTTGCAATGATCCCGGCAGGCCGGATTACCGCCAATTCGGTGCCTCAGGAAAAACAAGGAGAGGTAAGCGGGCTGATTATTACGTTCCGCCTGATTGGAGGCACCCTTGGCGTAACTCTCGGAAGTGTGCTTCTGGCTGTTGGAGCCGGGTTTTCAGCCATTTTCTGGATCATGGCCACATTGTTTGCACTCACCGCAGTCATTTGCCACATCACGCTCCCCCTAAAGCGGGCAGCAACTCCACGATGAAAGCGATGCTAAAGGAATATTGACATTTGGCCGCGACCATCAGTGGAAAGCGTTCGTGGAGGCAAATCTTTCTGCTTAGCTGCATCGGAGCACAACATGACGCAGAACCGGCCGCAACCCAGGCAACAAACCCTTTCCGAACTCATCGCTGACGGCACCATTCATGTGTTGGGGATCGGCCTTGGCGTGACAGCGACCGTCGTTCTGGCAATCACGCTCTGGAACAGCGGCGATTTCGCTCGCCAAATCAGTGTGCTGGTTTATGCCGCTTGTCTGATGGCGATGCTGATTTGTTCGGCGCTCTACAACATGTTTGCGACCGATCACAAAACTGGTGTGCTCAGGCGGCTCGACCACGCCGCGATTTTTTTGATGATTGCCGGAACCTACACACCGCTTGCCGCCATTATCATCGGCGGCTGGACCGGCGGAATTCTGCTGGCGGTCGTCTGGACCGGGGCGTTAGCAGGCGCGATCGTAAAACTCTTGAACTTGCAAGGTCTGGACCGGCTGACAGTGCCGATCTGCCTTGCTCTTGGCTGGGTCGTTGTCTTTGTCGCCAAGCCCTTGATGGAGAATGCGTCCACCTTTGGTTTCTGGATGATTGTCGCAGGCGGTCTGCTCTACACTTGCGGCACAGTATTCTACGCCTGGAAGAACCTGAAATTCCAGAATGCCATCTGGCATGCCTTCGTACTAGCCGCTGCTGTTTGCCACTTCGCAGCCGTAATGCACGACGTGGCCCTCGCCGCTCCGATGCCTTAAGGAGCACCGGAGCAGAGCACATTTCTTACGTGGAGATATCCTCGTTCTTCGTCAGAACGATCACTTTTGTTCTAAGCGGCACGCGGTTGAACAGGTCAATCACATCCTGCTGCCACATGCGGATACAGCCCGATGACACGCTCCGGCCGATGGAAGACGGTTTGTTGGTGCCGTGAATGCGGTAAAGCGTATCGATGCTGCCTTGCCACAGATCCATGGCACGCGCACCGAGCGGGTTTCTAAGCCCCGCAGGAAAGCCCTTTTCCCAATACCGTTCGAGCGATGGCTTGCGGGCGATCATTTCCCGTGGAGGGCGCCAGATCGGATGCGGCCGCTTGACCCGGATCAACGCTTCGCCGGTCCAGGCAAACCCGGCCCGCCCGACACCAATGCCATAGCGCAAAGCTTTGTCTCCTGGCAGGACCCAATAGAGAAAATTATTGTGCGGGTCGACGACCACAGTGCCGGGGCGCTCGCGCGTTTCATAATCCACAACCTGGCGCCAGTACTTTTGGTCGAACGCCTTGTAGTTGATCGCGGGCCAAGTGAAATCGCCATCGGGCAACGCTGCATAGGCCGATGCATAATCAAATTCTTCATCCGGCAGCGCCGGCTGGTCTGGCAGACCGACCACTTGTTCATAGGTCTGGCATCCCGCCAAAGCGCCTGCGGCAATCAACAGCCCCCCCTTGATCAGGCTTCTGCGGCTTATTCCTTCCGCCAGCGCGGATGTCCGATCAGCAGTCTCAAATGTGTGACGCGTCATAAGGCCTCCCATATTAGGTTTCTTCTTAGGGCCTGCTTCCTGTGCGTTGCAAGTCACTTTCAACAGAGATGCCTTACATTTCAGAATTTTGCCGCTAGAGTGCATCCCTTATTAAACAGATCTTCTGTTCCCACCTGTTGCCAACCTTCTAGAAAATCGGCCTCAACAAACATGACAACGCATATCCTTGCTTTTGACGGACACAATGACACGCTTTTGAAGCTGGAAATCGATGCGATCCAGGGCAAAAATAGGGATTTCTTCGAACGTTCCGACCGGGGTCATATAGATCTGCCGCGCGCCAAAGACGGCGGCTTTGCCGGTGGTTTGTTTGCCATGTTCGTCCCGTCCAATCCGGACCAGGATTTTTCCAAACCCTTTTCACCGGATGACAAGAAAAACTTTCTGCCGCTTGATCAGAAAACCGCTCTGAGTTTCACCAACCGGCTGTTGGAACGCGCTGAGCGTCTGGAAGCAGATTCAGAGGGCAATGTCATCATTTGCCGGTCGCCGGAAGCCATCGGCGAAGCGATGGAAAAAGACCAGCTTGCGGTCAGCCTCCACATTGAAGGCGCGGAAGCAATCGACACAAATTTCTATGAGTTGGAGACGTTCTATAAACGCGGCCTCCGCTCCCTTGGTCTCGTCTGGAGCCGGGAAAATGACTTTGGCTATGGTGTTCCCATGGGATATCCGGCCTCTCCGGATATCGGCCCGGGCCTCTCGGAAGCCGGGCGTGATCTGGTACGCGCATGCAATCAGCTCGGCGTCCTTGTTGATGTCTCCCATCTCAATGAAAAGGGCTTCTGGGATGTTGCCCGGATCACCGACAAGCCGATCGTTGCCAGCCATTCCAATGTCCACGCAATCTGCGCCAGCAGCCGTAATCTGACCGACAAACAGCTCGATGCCATCAAAGAAAGCGGCGGGCTCGTCGGCATCAACTTCTTCGTTGGCTTTTTGCGGCCAGATGGCACCTTCAACCAGGATACGTCACTGGACGTGGTTGCGGACCATGCGGCTTATTTGGTGGATCGGATCGGTGAAGATTGTGTCGCTTTGGGCTCTGATTTTGATGGCTGCGCACCACCAAAAGATCTGAGTGATGTTACTGGCCTGCCAAGGCTCGCGGAAGCTCTTGATGCCCGCGGTTTCACCGAAGAAACGCTGGCCAAGATATTCAATAAGAATTGGATAAAAGCTTTGCAGGCTACGGCGAAATAGTCTGTCTGGACAGTCATTTCTACTTTAAACCAAGCCTATTCGCCGGTCTCGCGAACTTGTGACTAAACATCGCAATTTAGAGATTGCAATACGACCCGCAGAGCGTGAGAATGCATGCATTGTAGTTTTTGCAGATGCTTCTTGAGATATACACTGGGTGGCAGGGCAGCTGTTTCGACAATAACTGGCTTAAAATTGGGAAAAAGTCAGCCAGCTGCAACCACATAAACAAAACAAACAAGAGCATTTGTGTGTGAACATGCACGCCCCATCGGCCGCGCTCTCACCAACAGAGCATGGTTCATCCAGGGAAGACTGTCTGTGGTCGAACAATATGGTTCGATCGCAAGTTCAGCGGTGTGGTGCGTTCGATTGATGCCGGTGTGGGGGCTAACTTGGTACTCGATTACAATGCGGTGGATCCGCAACTGCGTTACTTTCCGCAGGAACGTAGGGGACGAAAATCCTCAGCGGTTTATGAAGACATGAAGCGGCAGATCCTTGTAGGGGATCTGACCACTGACAGCACAATTACCGAACAATCCCTGGCAGACCAATATGGGTGCTCGCAAAGCACAATCCGCGAAGCTTTATTGACCCTGCAAGAAGACGGGCTGGTTATCCGCCGCGGCTATCAGGGCACATTCGTGACCCAAACAACAAATGAAGAAGCGGTAATCCTATTGCGGCTTCGGCTCAACATCGAAATCGGTGCGATCGGGCAAATCGTCGACAATATGACAGCTGCCCGTATGGCCGAGTTGCGAACACTGGCGGCCAAATACGAGACCGCCCGGGAACAACGGTTGATCATTGACCTCTCCGAGGCCGACACCGCGTTCCACATGACCCTGCTGCGCATTTCCGGCATGCCAATCCTGGAACCCGTCCTCTTGCGGACGATTTTGCACCTTCATCGCTTTGTCATCACACGGCACAAGCACAAGATGGTTTGGGTGGATGAAATTGCTCCATCTCATCAGGCTTTGCTGGATGCGATTGAAAGTGGGGACAAGCAGAAGTCCCGGGACATCATGACAGACCACCTGACCACCAATACGTTTGAATTGGCGGAAGATTACCGGAAAGAAGTTGTTTCAAAGGTCCGGCAACGCGTCACGGACCGCAACCAGAATTCCTATGCCCGGCATCCTAGTTAAACTGCATGTCTCAATGTTCAAGCGGTTTCCATCATCTGCTGCTGGGTGAGCATCGCTGCGCCTATGAGTTCTTTGGTGTAGGCCTTTTGCGGTGCTTGGAAAATATCGTCGACACTGCCTGCCTCCACCACTTGCCCACGTTGCATGACCATCACGGTATCGGACAGCGCCCGCACAACAGCCAGATCATGGCTGATGAACAAATAGGTCAGATCGTGGGATTTCTGTAACCCGCGCAGGAGTTCAACCACCTGTTTCTGGATGGTCCGGTCAAGCGCGGAGGTTGGTTCGTCCAAAACAACCAGCTGCGGTTTCAAGACCATCGTGCGGGCAATTGCGATCCGCTGACGCTGTCCGCCAGAGAACTCATGCGGGTAACGGTTGCGCATTACGGGATCCAGCGACACCTCTTCCAGCGCCTGACAGGCCCGCAGATCCCGGTCTTTGGCACTCAAAGATGGTTCATGGACCAGAAGGCCCTCGGAGATCACTTGGCCAACCGTCATGCGCGGGCTCAAAGAACCGAACGGATCCTGGAAGATCAGCTGCATGTCCTTACGCAAAGCCCGCATGGCCGAACGGTCTCTGCCGGAGATTACTTCGCCCTGAAAGACGACACGTCCCCCTGCTGGAAGCAAGTTCAAAATGGCACGACCAAGGGTGGATTTGCCCGATCCGCTCTCCCCCACAATTCCGAGCGTCTGCCCGCGGCGCAGAGAAAAGCTGATGTCATCAACAGCGCGCAAGATGTGTGCCGGACCGAACAGGCCGGCCTCAAGGACAAACTCTACATCCACCTTCTGCGCTTCAAGAAGAACCGGTGCACTATCAGGCACCGGCGGTTTGTGACCGGTCGGCTCGGCATCCAAAAGCATTTTTGTGTAGGGATGTTCCGGTTGAGTGAAGATCTTTGCTGTCTCACCACTCTCCACAACCTCGCCGGTTTTCATCACATAGACCCGATCAGCAATGCGCCGGACAATGCCTAAGTCATGCGTGATGAAGATCACCGCCATTCCAAGCCGTTTTTGGAGATCAGCCAGAAGGTCCAGGATCTGCGCCTGGGTGGTCACATCCAAGGCGGTGGTTGGTTCATCGGCGATCAAGACATCCGGGTCGTTGGCAAGTGCCATGGCAATCATCACCCGCTGGCGCTGACCTCCAGACATCTCATAAGGGTAAGCTTTTATCTTGCGTTCTGGCTCCGGGATGTTGACGAGTTTTAACAGCTCCAACGCCTTGGCTTTGGCCTGTTTCCAGCTGAGCTTCCCATGAACCACCATCGGTTCCGCGAGCTGACGGCCGATGGTGTAAAGCGGATCAAGCGAAGTCATCGGTTCCTGGAAGATCATCGTGATCTTCTTGCCGCGCACCTTATTCAATTGAGATGCTGGTAGTCCAAGGATGTTCGAGTTCTGATACCGGACTTCCCCCTCAGTCCGGCCGTTAGATGCCAGCAGCCCCATGGCCGCCATCAGCGTCTGGCTTTTGCCGGAGCCACTTTCCCCGACGATGGCAACCGTCTCTCCAGCGCTGACATCGATGTCGACCCCGCGAACCGCATTTACGGTTCCTGTCGCGGTCTCAAAATCTACCTTCAGATCCTTGATGGCGAGGACCGGATTTTTTGTGTCTTGTGTCATGGTCATCCTCCCCTAACGATCTTTCGGATCCAAAGCATCACGCAAACCGTCGCCGATAAAATTCAGCGCAAACAGCGTCGATGTCAGGAAAATAGAGGGGAAGATCAGCATCCAAGCTGCACCTTGAAGGTTGCGGGCCCCTTCTGAGATCAGAACGCCCCAGCTGGTCATCGGCTCTTGAATGCCGAGCCCCAGGAACGACAGAAAGCTTTCCAGAAGGATCACTTTCGGTACAAGCAAAGTCATATAGACCACCACTGGGCCCAGTGTGTTGGGAATGATATGCCGGCGGACAATACCGCCATCGCCAACGCCCATGGCTTCGGCGGCCTGAACATATTCCTGGCGCTTGATGGTGAGCGTCTGTCCACGGACAATACGGGCCATATCCAGCCATTCCACAGCCCCGACGGCGATGAACATCAAAATAAAATTCCGGCCGAAAAACACCACCAGCATGATGACGAAGAAGATAAAGGGCAGCGAATAAAGGATATCCACCACACGCATCATCATCTGATCGGTCCGTCCGCCGAGATAACCAGAGGTCGCGCCATAAAGGACACCGATTGAGATCGCAACCACCGTTGCCAACAGTCCGATTGTCAGAGAGACACGACCTGCAATGAAGGTTCGGGTCATCATATCCCGGCCATTGGCGTCAGTGCCGAAATAGAAGTGCAGATAGTTGACATCCGCGCGCACCATTGCAGACGTCTTGTCGTCTGACATGTCCAAGATTTCAGCGTTCTTGAAGAGATCGCTGCGGTCAAAATACCGGGTCGACTTGGGATTGATGGCCCGCCGGGACGTCACTGACGCGATCACGGCATCCCCATCACGCCGGAAACTTTCCACCGTCACACGCGCGCGTTTTGCGGCCGCCAAAAATGCCGGCTCCACCTGTTCTGCGCGCGGATAAGCGGTGAGGCTCGCAGGAACCTTCACGTAGTCTCTGTAAACGGTATCAAAGTCATGCGGTGACAGCATCGGCCCGAAGACGGAAATGATGGCGATTGTCGCCAGCACAATCATCGAAGCAACTGCTGCGCGGTTGGCGAGCAAACGATCACGAGCATCGTCCCAGAGCGAGCGTCCTCTTTCCGGCACATTTGTCATTGGAGTGGCTGCGAGAGTCATGGATCTGTTCCTCCTCAATCGTAGCGAACACGCGGATCAAGCAGCGCATAAAGCAGATCCACGACGAGGTTGAACAAAATAACGAAACAGGCAACGACCACGACGGTGCCCATGACCAGGGTGTAATCGCGGTTTAGCGCCCCTTGCACGAAGTACCGGCCAATGCCCGGGATACCAAAGATCGTCTCGATCACCACAGACCCGGTCAAAAGCGCCGCGGCTGCCGGGCCCAAATAAGACACCACCGGCAGGATCGCTCCGCGCAGCGCATGAACGACGATGATCATGAAGTTGGTCAAACCGTAGGCTCGGGCGGTGCGCACATGGTTGGACCTGAGGGCTTCGATCATAGAACCGCGAGTCAACCGGGCAACCACAGCGATTTGCGGCAAGGCCAAGGTGACCACAGGCAAGATAACATTCACAAAGGCGCCGCCGTTCCACCCCCCCACCGGCAGCCAGCCCAGCCAGACACCCAATATCAATGTCAGGATTGGAGCGACCACGAAGTTCGGTATTGTCACACCGAGGGTCGCCGCCGCCATGATGGAGTAATCCGCCGGTTTGTTTTGGCGCAGGGCCGCCATCACACCCAAAGTTCCGCCAACAACCAGCGCAAGGCATAGTGCGCTGAGACCAAGTTGGATGGAAATCGGCAGGCTCTGGGCAAACAACTCGTTGATGGTGAAATCCCGGAAATAGAAACTCGGGCCAAAGTCCAGCTGAGCAATGCTCTTCAAATAGAGCAGGTACTGGGCCCAGAGCGGTTCATCGAGATGATAAATCTTGTTGAGGTTCTCCATCACCTTGGCTTCCAGCGGCCGCTCCAGATCGAACGGTCCGCCCGGAGCGATCCGGATCAGAAAAAAGGAGATGGTCACAATCAAAAACAAAGTCGGAATTGCGCCGAGCAGCCGACTGAGCACATAGCGGTGCATGAAATCGTCCCTGTCGTTTTCCAACGGTCTTTCGATGCCGTTGGCTTATGCAAAACCGGCAGAAAATTTCTGCCGGTTTCGATCTTACAAGATTACTGGGAAATACTCATCCAGCGGGACGGATGGACATTGAGGAGGTTGTCCTCAAATCCAGAAACCTTGTCGGAGACCAGGTTCATGGAGCCGTAGTACATTAGCGGGACGAACGGCAGATCGCGCATGAACATTTCTTCCGCTTGCCGCAAGATACCAGCTCGCACTTCCAGATCGACGGTCGCAGCCGCCTTGTCCATCAGCGCATCATATTCAGGGTTTTCATAACGCGCGTAGTTGAAACCGGTATTGTCGCTTTCAACCATGAACAGGAAGTTCTGCGGATCGGAGTAGTCACCGATCCAGCCTGCACGCGCGATATCGAAGTCCTGACGGTCCCGCAGCATTGCATAGTGGGTCTTGGTATCCGTGTTGACCATGGAGATCTCAACACCAAGCGGCTTCCACATGTCGGCAATTGCAACGGCCGTGTTCTTATGGTTTTCCGATGTGTTGTAGTTGATGGTCAGCTGCAGCGGCTTGTCCGGACCAAAACCGGCGTTTTCGAGGAGCTCGAGCGCTTTATCCTCGCGGTCGATCTGATCCATGTCCTTGTAATCAGCATAGGCGGATTCGCCATAGTTGCCGATCCCTGGCGGTACAAAGGAATACCCGGCGACCATAACACCACCCCAAATTTCTTCGGCAAGAAATTCACGGTCGATCGACATTGACAGCGCCCGGCGGACATCCGGATTGTTCAGCGCCTCATCCTCATGGTTCAGCGCGTAATAATACGTGCCGAGGTACGGGGCGACGCGGAACTTGTCACCCAATTCTTCACGCATGAAGGCAACCTGCTCGGTCGGCGCATCGTCATTGGTATGCAACTCACCGGCCTGGAACCGGCGCAAAGCCGCACCGCGGTCCTCGGTCGGATAGTAGAAGACCGTGTCGATATTCACATTTCCTGCATCGTGGAAATGCGCGTTTTTAGTTGCCTTCACATGAGCGTTCGGAATGAACTCAACCAGGGTGTAGGCACCGTTGGAAACAAAGTTTTCTGGTTTAACAAAATCTGTCCCATGGGCATCGACCGTTGCAGGATGCACCGGCAGGCCGGTCTGGTGAGCCAGCAAATCGACGAAATAAGGGGTCGGCTCTTCTAGGGTGATCTCTAGCGTGGTGTCGTTGACCGCTTTGACGCCGAGCTCTTCCGGTTTTTTGTCACCTTTGTTGACAGCTTCAGCATTTTTAATCGGATACAGAATATTGGCGTACTTTGCGCCTGTATCCGGTGTCATGATCCGCTGCAGCGAATAAACGAAATCGCCGGCAGTCACCGGATCGCCATTTGACCATTTGGCATTGTCACGAAGGTTGAAGGTATAGACCGTGCCGTCGTTAGACAGAGACCAATCAGTGGCAACCCCTGGAATGATCTTGCCAGCAGAGCTGTATGCCACGAGGCCTTCATAAAGATCGCGCAGGATATGCGCTTCATAGACGGTGGAGGTTTTGTGCTGGTCGAGCGTTTCAGGATCGGCGGTGTTGCCACGGTGGTAGACCACTTCGGCCATAGCGGTCAGTGATGTTGCCGCCATCAGCGCAGCAGCAAGCGCAGTCGTGCGCAAGGACTTAATCATATCGTTCTCCCCTTTGGATTTTTTCGATTTAAGAAACGATAACGATATTCATTCCACGCCCATAACGTGCATTCAAGATCCACCCACTACACATTTCGTGCCATTGGCAAATTAGGCAAGATTTTTGCGCCGAACCCGCACAATAAGGAACAAATTCTCACCACCTACCCGGCAAACTAAATAAAACACACCCAGTCGGAGCGGAATTATTCCAGTTCAACGGCAAAAGCGGTATTTGCCGCTATAGGCCAAATAGGTGCCTGTATGCGGGTCAAACGATTTGTATTTTCGCGAGCAATAGGCGGTATAAGCAGGTGTAAACGGCCTCAACCCGGTTTTGGTGTGCGGCACCCGTTGCGGAGCTCCTCTATAGGCCGGCGCATAGCGTGGGGCGAGCCGCAGAGGCGGGTTGACGTAGACCCGTGACCGGTACGGATAAGCCCGGCCGTCATAGGGATGGTAGTAGTAGGGATAACCATAAGGCCGATACGGCGGGCCGTAAAACCCGCGTCCGCCATAGAAGAAGCTACCGCGGTAACCATGCCCGCCGAAGGAAAACCCGATACCGCCGGTCCCGACATAGAACGAATCCGCCTGCGCTGAACTTGGAAGGGATAATGTTCCAGCACCAGCCACAATCCCTAGAAAACTTAAGGCCGCAGCTGTGTATCTGCCGGCACTGGCTAGTCTGGCCAAGTGTCTGCACACCAGCGCATTAAGGTTTTGAGAAAAATTCCGATAGGCTCGACCAGTCACTTTGACGCCTCCATGGTTTGCCAATTGGTCTGCCCCTGCCTTCAGTTTTTACTATACAAGGTTTTGTCTGAAAAATCGCGGCTCCTACGATCAAAACTGCACTGCCAGCTTTACCTGCGCTTGCCACACTCCGCCGTGCCCCGTAAAACCCGGCGCCAAACCCATCATTACCAGACCGGACGCATATGGCCCCTCCCCCGCTTCTGACCCTTCGCGATGTTCAACTAACCTTCGGCGGCACGCCGCTTTTGACCGGCGCGGAACTTTCTGTTTCCGAGGGCGAACGCCTGTGCCTCGTCGGCCGCAACGGGTCCGGCAAGTCGACGCTTTTGAAGATCGCCGCCGGCATGGTGGAGATGGACAACGGGGAACGTTTCTTTCAGCCGGGCCGGACCATCCGCTACCTGCCGCAAGAGCCGGATCTGTCCGCCTATGGGTCGACGCTGGACTACGTCAACGAGGGCCTGACCGACGGTGATGATCCCTACCGCGGCGCTTATCTTCTGGAAGTCCTTGGCTTGACCGGCAAGGAAGATCCCAAAGCGCTGTCCGGCGGCGAAGCCCGGCGCGCGGCCCTTGCCCGCACGCTTGCCCCCGAACCCGACATTCTCTTGCTCGACGAGCCGACCAACCACCTGGATCTTCCGGCAATCGAGTGGCTGGAAGAGGAGCTGAAGAGCCTCAAATCCGCCATCGTTTTGATTTCCCACGACCGTCGCTTTCTGGAAAACTTGTCCCGAGCCACCGTCTGGATCGACCGGGGCATCTCGCGCCGCCTCGACAAGGGGTTTGCGCATTTTGAAGCCTGGCGCGACGAAGTCTTTGAGCAGGAAGAAATCGACCAGCAGAAGCTGGCGATGAAGATCAAGCGCGAAGAGCACTGGATGACCTATGGGGTCACCGCGCGGCGCAAGCGCAACATGCGCCGGGTGCGCGAGCTGGCGGACTTGAGGAAACAAAAGCGGGAGCACCGCGGACCGCAAGGCACCGCCAAGCTGACCGCCGCGGAGGGCGAAGCCTCCGGCAAACTGGTGATCGAAGCCAAAGGCGTCACCAAGACCTATGGCGACCGGGCCATCGTCAAGGAGTTCTCGACCCGCATCCAGCGCGGTGACCGCATCGGCCTTGTCGGCCCCAATGGTGCGGGCAAGACCACGCTTTTGAAGATGCTCACTGGCGACCTGTCGCCCGACACCGGCTCCATTCGCCTTGGCACCAATCTGGAGATGGTGACGCTCGACCAGAAGCGGGAAAACCTCAATCCAGAGGACAGCCTGTCTTCGGTCCTGACCGGCGGGCGCGGCGACATGGTGGTCATCGGCGAGGAAACCAAACATGTCATGTCCTACATGAAAGACTTTTTGTTTTCCCCCGAACAGGCCCGCACGCCGGTCGGTGTACTGTCCGGCGGCGAACGCGCCCGCGCCCTGCTCGCCCGCGCGCTGGCCTCAAAATCCAACCTGATGGTGCTCGACGAGCCGACCAACGACCTCGATCTGGAAACTCTGGACCTCCTGCAAGAGTTGCTTGCGGACTACAAGGGCACGGCGCTGATCGTCTCCCACGACCGTGACTTTCTCGACCGGGTGGCAACGTCGGTGATCGTCTCGGAAGGCAGCGGCCTGTGGCGTGAATATGCTGGTGGCTACACCGATATGCTCGCCCAGCGCGGCGAAGGCGTGACCGCCCGCAAGGTCGAAAAAGCCGCGCCCGCGAAGAAAGAAAAGACCACCAATTCAAATACTTCTGCCGATAAGCCGAAGAAAAAATCCAAACTCAGCTTCACCCAGCAGCACCTTCTTAAATCACTGCCTGAAGATATCGAGAAGCTTGAAGCACAGCTTGAGAAACTTCAGGCCGATATGAACGACCCGGAGCTTTATGCGAAGAACCCTGACAAATTTGCCAAGTTATCAGCGCAAATCACTGACCTTTCTGAGAAAAAGGATTCTATGGAAGAGCAGTGGCTGGAGCTGGAGATGCTGAACGAGGGGTGAGAACAATCTCGAATTGCCGGCGAAAAGCAATCGATTTTGCTTTTTGATTTTAGTACGTCCGATGCCCTAGCGCAGGGTCGTCCCAACTCACAAAATCATCCCCGCCCCCGAGCGGAGATCTATTGGTTCCCGTATTGTCTATGATGGGCAGAGCGGACGCTGGCCAACAGAGTGGTCAACAACACGCCTCTGGCCGCCGCTGCAAAGTGGATTGGATCCCCGATCAAGTCGGGGACGACCGCTGCAACTGGGGCAAGGCTAACCCGCGAAAGACGTCATCCCGCACTTGATGCGGGATCCATGCCGCTTCCCCGCCATTCTATCGATCGTGCACTTGAGCTCAGTCATGGAGTGAACCCGTTGCTCTAAGAGGGACAATGGAAAAAAGGGATGCAGCACCAGGTTATTTCAGCGCCTTTGCCACCTCAGGATACTTCTGGGAAATAAACTCAATAGCTGGTTTCAACCAGGCCCATTCGGCCGGTAGCACACCGAAAGATGTAGTCAGATAACTCCCGACGCCGATGAGCAAAGCCGTGGCAGCAGCTACGGCTCCTTTCTTCGACACCTGCTCAAACACATCATCTCCAAATCTCTCAATGGCAGAGAGGATCTTGATGGTGACCTTGCTCAACAAATTTGCCAAAGTTCGTAAAGCCCAGAACAGTCCTGTTCGTGTTGCTTTTCCAGGAGTTGCAAAAAGCGTCTGCACTCCCTTGATTAAATGAGGTGTTTCCTCTGCAAATGCTTCAGGATTTTTTCTGTCTGTTCTGCCGCTATTTTCAGCGCTTCATAAATAACTTCCGCCTTGTCCTCCGGTACGCCGTTTTCCAAATCCATGATCATCAAACGGCGCCATTCCTCAAACTGGCGAATGAAAAGGAGATGAAGACTGACAAGAGAATTCAGCCGGGCTTTCGGTTCTGGCAAGAGATATGCGCTATCCGGATCTTCGCTGTCATATTCCTTATGCAACTCTGCGAGATCATTCCCCGCCATCCCCAAAAACACGACTTTCGTGTCCTCAATCTGTGCGCCCAAAGCCTCTGAGTAATCTGAAATAAGCTCAACCAAATGCGGATGGTTGTTACCAACCGTTTCTTTCAAAGCAAGCGCCCGCCTTAGCAAGCCAGAATGGAAATCCTTCAGACTTGAACCGGTTGCCTCGCCATCAGACGGCCCCTTGACGATCGGGCTGATTTTATCGTCAGCTTCTGCAAATTGTGCGGGCGCGTCTTTCTGATCTGGTATCTCCAGAGCGTCTATGCCGACGGCGCCAATGGGATTTTCGCCAGCATAAGGATCGAACCCTTCTAGCAGCTGGCAAATGGCCGGGTTCACAACAGCAGGCCCCTGTTCCCACAGCTGCTCAGGTAACGAAATCCGGGCAAATTCCAAGCTGGAATTTGGCTCCGTTCCTAAGAGCCGTTCGTCATACCAGTCCGTCCAGACCTGCCAGTCTTCATTCCTGGCATCGAGCAATTTCATTGTATCTTTCCAAGATAGGTCGGAAACTCGCGGTATTTGTGATTGATGCCAAAGAGGCCGGCAAGCCAAGTTATTAACTGTCCGCCCTTCAGCGCCGCTAGCTAAGTCCCGCTCAATCTCGTCAGCGGAGTGATCCGAAGTTGTTGCGGCAAGTTGCAACGCTTCCGCAGCCCTTTGAATCATCGTTTCTCTAGACCGGGGAAAGCTACATGAGGCAGCAGTGCAAAGGGCCGCGATGGCATTTCTCGTCGTACCTTCCGCTCTATTCTCAATTAGCCGTTTCGTGGCCTTTTCTAAGTTCTCGACGATTTTGGGAACCGGCAGATCCGCACTGCGCTCAGGTGCGACGGCTAGTGCGAAAGTGAGCGACACGCCGCGCAATACATGCAGCAAATCGCAGCCTAAGCTATCGTCCTCAGAATCGCTTAAAATTGATTGGATATAGGGCAGCATCCGCAATGCAGTTCGGGCGGCAAGCGCGTAGATCACCTTCTCTGAAAATCTAATAATCCGCTTGTCGACATTCATCATAAGAGCAGGTGGTTGGGGCGTGAACTCGTCCGGCCATTTCTCCCGATCTTGCTCCAAAGACCCCGACGAATGATCCTCTATCAGCTCATAAATTACCGGATTGATCGCCTTTGGTCCCAATGCCCACAGCTTCTCCGGCAACAGCACACGGCTAATTTCCAACTCTTCGTTTTCCTGGCGGCCAAAAAGCCGGTCTTCGTACCACTCCGTCCAGACACACCAGTTTGGGCTAAGTGCCAGCAGCGTATCGTTTAGGCGCTTCCGGTGGTCTTCAAAGAACTCTGGAATATCAGCCTCCGGCCAAAGAGTTCGGCGCATCAAATAGGTCGCTCTGTTTCCATCTGAGATAAATCGCCAGTCATGGTGCAAAGCGGCTTGGGCTGCAGCGGCAGCAGCTGAGGCGTTGAAAGCGGAGACGGCGGCTGTCACTCTTGCCGCTGTGAAAGCAGCAGTGGCAGCGGCATCGTCGGTGGCAGTCTTGCTGGTTGTGACTGCGGCGTAGTACGCGGCAAGAGCGGCGGCGTCAGCAATTACGTCCGGGGCACAGGCAGCGATGGCGGCGTCGGTAGGGTTTGGACTTTTGGCTGGATACATGGCCACAGCCCGTGATGCAGCAAGTGCCCGTAACACCGGCAAGAGAATGGTTATTGCCCGTTCTTTTGGCTGTTTCTTTAACGCGCTGGACAAAAGCGGCAGGACGCGCATCGCGGCGCGTACGGCGATTGCTATGGAAACACCACGCGGCTGGGTTTTCAGCCACGTCTCCAATACCTCGTGGTCGAAATCCCCACCTGCCAATCCGCCCGCCACTTCACCATCTCACTTTCAGCGAAACTTACAAAATCCACCTTTAATTGTATTTTCGCAAAACAACAATCAACTGCATTGCTCGCTCGGCCGCCAAACGGAAACATGTTCGACCATGTGACCCTGGAGGAACTTGTGCTTCCGGGGTCTTATGCGCCACACAGGTACTGCCATTCCCAAGATTTCAGATGCCGCGTCGCCCGCATGCCTAACAAGTTTAAGTCAGAACATATTGGTTTTTCGGCCAACTACGGAACGGCAAATTCAACCGGAGGCAGATCCTAGCGGACAATCTAATCCGCACGGCCCTGAGACAGGCGGAACAGCGGATGGCCGGATTGTTTGCGGGCTTTGACGACCGCGGGAAGAAGCTTTTGATTGATGGAGCGGCCGCAGGCATTGCGCGGCAGAACGGCACGGACAGGATAGTTTTCGTATAAGTGCCGTTCAAACGCATCTTCAAGACCAGCGAGAACAATGGCTTCATCCGTGGGTGGCTCTGCATAGATAAATGCGTCGATCCGTCCAAGGCGCACTTTGTTCAACGAGCATTCAATGCAGCTGCTGCCGTCCACAGGAAACGGAAAGAAGTCTATGTGCGCGCTGTCCGTTTCGATTGTTCTCGTCCCATCCGTCAATTGCGCAAGTGTCAAAGCCGACCCGGCCGCCACGTAGAACTGAAAGGGCACGTTGAACAGGACGGCATCGGAATACATCAGCTTTGCATTGACGAATGGCGTATTGCTGTCGTGGAGCAGTGGGATATGCATATCTGCCCGCCCGCTCTCCACATTGATCATGGAACGTGCAAACGGGACGACATCGTTAACAACGTCAACGTCAGCGAACTCGGCAACGTTTTCTATGAACCGGACCAGACCGCCTTTACCGCCAATATCGGCAAGGCCTGGAAGATCCGCAATGCTCACCCGCCACGTATTTTCCAATGGACATACGCCAGCGATCGTTTCGGTGTTGGTTAGCGCCAAAATAGCGACCGCCGCTGCGGCTGCACGTATCACATGCCCCTCCTCGGACCCTTGATGATCTTACACCAAATGCAAGGCCCTACTAGAAGACACACATCTTGTTTATCAAAAGACTATTTTGGAATAATTTCCCGGAGATCTTTGTAAAACACAGTTGTGTCGTCGAACCCTTCGTGACTGCCATAGGCATAGTCCGGAATGACGCCGACTTTTATGTAGCCGCATGTGGGATAAAGCTTTTCGGCCCGATCCCCCGTGACAGTATCAAGAACCAGCAACCAGCGGCCGAGTGATAAAGCCAACCCATCGATGGCCGTCATTAACTTGCGGGCAAGGCCTTTGCGCCGGTGATCCGGGTGTACCATGAGTTTGGCAACGTCCGCCCGATGCCGGCCGTTGTCCTGGGGGGCAAGGCACAGCATGACCACGCCAGCAATTTCGGCGCCATCCTTGGCAACCAACATAAACGCGGTCCCACCGGCAACATCTGCAGCACGTTCCCGCCAGAAAGCTTCGGCCTTTTCCAGCGTCAGTGGCAGGACAAAGCCAATCCCGGCACCGTCCTCAACGCAATCTTTCAAAAGCTTAGCCAAGTCCGGGACAGCGGCGTCGGCCTCTTCAGCCGAGAGCAAATGAACCGGCCGCTCGGGAACAAAGGATGATGCAGCTGGCGTCCTAGAAGAAACGTCAAAAACAGTCATGGGGTGATCACCGTCAAAAGATAACGCGCGGAATCCGGTCCAGGCGCATGGTAAGAATTTGGAGAATTCAGACGAAACCGCAGACAATCTCCGGCTTGAAGATCATGACGCTTTTCGCCGAGGGTTACGCAGAGGTTTCCCTCCAACAGCACCAGGTGATGTTCCAAATCAGGCAACGGTGGCACGGAATAGGAGATGATGGCGCCGGCCGGCAGAGTTCCCTCGATAACACTGCCGCGAAATCCAGAGACGGCAGGTGACACGCTGCGCCTTAAAAATCCTGTTTCCGGATCCTGCCAGACTATCTGATCATGAAGCCCTACTTTGGCATCGTGGGACGCAGGCCCAAACCCGAATAACTCCGCCATGGATAGACCAAAAGCTTTGGCCAAGTGCCCCAGCGCCACAGCGGTCGGGCTGGTATCGCCGCGCTCGATCCGGGACAGGGTCGCCCGGCTAATGTCTGATTTTTCCGCCAGGTCTTCGAGCGACCAATCGCGCGCTTTGCGCAAGTTGCTCAGCCTTCTGGCAAGATTTTCCTGTGTGTCGGCCACAAGCACTCCTCATATTTGAGATTTTTCTCATATATGAGAATCGACGTTTTGCATAGTTGAAAATGAATTGCTGTGGCGCCCAATGAATATCTGTTGGAGGTACCGCCCCGGCCTTGTGCAGAGGCCAAGTCTTTTCCGGTCCCGGCTCAAGGCCGGGACGGGAACAGTTTCTCTTTGCGGATGTTAAAACATATCCTCGGCTGTGGTCAGACCCATAACCATCCAGTCCTGCATGCCGCCCCGGTAGTAGAAGATTTTATCGACCGGATAGCCTTCCCGCGCCATTGCCTTGATCGCGACCGGGCTTTGCGGACAGGCTGGACCGTTGCAAAAGGCAATTACATTCTCAGCCTTTGAACAGTCCCAGCTGCCCTGCCCGCCGCTGCAGCCAAATTCGTCGAGCCGCATGGCCACTTCGGTATAAGGAATATGCATGCTGCCCGGAATGGTCGCCTGCGTGCGCCATTCCAACGTGCGCATATCGACGACCTTGGCACTGCCGGTCTTCAAGGCGTCAATGACTTCCAGTTCACCGACGGGTGTGACACCGGGAACCGGCACCATTGGCTGCAACACGCCGCCAATCAGCGCTGCGTCGGTTTTGGTTCGCGTGATGTCGACCGCGCCATCCTCTGTCTGGATGGTCACCACCGTATTGTCGCCGGAGATTTTAAGTTCCCCTTCCGCGTTCACTGCGGCGCCGGTGAACGGCAGCAATAAAACCGCGGCAGTTAGTCCAAGAAGTTGACTGCGCATTGATATCCTCCCAACTCCATCTCGTGGAGATAAATATACATATTCATATTTTTGAATATTTTTTCTTGGGAGGCAAGCAGTGAAGTTACAAATATCAGAAGAGCATCCCGGCGCCCGCGATGATCCGCCGGGATGCCCTGTTGTTATGTTTGGCCTCAGACCCGCGAGAAAACCGCACTGGCGTTGACACCGCCGAACCCGAAACCATTGGTCAAAACATGATCAACCTGGCGGTCGATCGCTTTGTCCGGCACCAACTCGAACTTGGTCATAGCCTCATCCGGATTGACCAGATTGCGCGACGGCGGCAACTGGCCGGTGGTCAGCGCCTTGACACAGGCAATGGCTTCGACGGCGCCAGCTGCCCCCAGCAAATGACCGAACATGGATTTTGAGGAAGACACGGCGAGGTCCTTGCCACGTCCCTCAAACAATGTGTTCAGTGAAGCGACCTCCGCAGCATCCCCGACAGGGGTCGAGGTGGAATGCGCATTGACATAACCAATGTCGGCCGGTGTCAGATTTGCAGTCGCAAGCGCCTGTTTCATTGCCCGCAATCCGCCTTCACCATCAGCAGGAGACGCGGTGACGTGATGCGCATCGGCCGATGTGCCATACCCCTTAAGCTCCACGAGGATAGTGGCACCGCGCGCAATGGCGTGCTCATAGTCCTCCAGAATGAGAATACCCGCGCCTTCGCCCATGATGAACCCGTCACGGTCCTGGTCGAACGGCCGGGATGCATTGGCTGGATCCTCGTTGCGTTTGGACGACATCGCCTTGGCTGCGCAGAAACCGGCATAAGACACACGATCAATACAGGCTTCCGTGCCGCCGGCGACCATGACGTCGGCTTCACCGCTTCGGATGATGCGGGCCGCATCCCCGAGCGCTTGCAAGCTGGCAGCACAGGCAGTCACTGGCGCGCCGATAGGTCCTTTGAGCCCATGACGGATCGACACTTGGCCGGCGGCCAGATTGGCGAGGAACGACGGCACCAAAAACGGTGACGCCCGGCGCGGACCTTTCTCATCGACAAGGCGGGTTCCAGCGGTCATCGCCGGAAAGCCGCCAACACCGGTTCCGATGATCGTTCCGGTCCGGTTCTTTTCTTCATCGGTTTCAGGCGACCAACCGGCCTGAGTCAAAGCTTCACCGGCTGCAGCCAAGGCAAAGTGAATAAACCGGTCGGTCCGCCGTTGTTCGCGGGCATCGAGCGCGGCATTGACATCAAAACCAAGCGCGTCCTCTTCAATTGTCGGCACTTCGCCGGCAATCTGGCAGGCAAGATCACTGGCATCGAATTTCGTAATGCGCCGGATGCCGTTGGCCCCTTCGACAACCCGGCTCCAAAATGCATCTACGCCGGTTCCAATCGGAGACACCACGCCAATCCCCGTCACGACCACTCGTCTCATAATCTCACCTCGCACCTTTCAGTTGTTGTGTAACTACACATTTCAGTTCGAATGTTTGCCCCGACACGCCCCGCAACCTTGATGTTTCCAGCCTTAGACCTGCGATAAGCGCTTCAGCAGGCGGACAGCTGTCAAAAAATCTTCCTCACCTAACAGCTCTCGCACATGCCCCTGGGCCTCCCGCCACAACGGCAGCGCGCTTTCGACCATGGCATTGCCTTGCCCGGTGATGGTAAACGCCTTGCCTCTTGCATCTTCCGCAGAACGGCTGAGGAGAAGGCCCTTTTTTTCCAAAAGCGCAACATTGCGAACCAGAGTGGTTCGCTCCATAGACAACCGTTCGGCCAGTTCTGCCGTGGTCAATCCATCGTGCTCGCGTACTGTGACCAGCACCGAAAACTGGCCGGACGTGAATCCGGTCTGACGCGCCATCTGATCATAATACCGGCTGACAGAGCGCGCGGCTTTGCGGGCATTGGTTAAAACACAAAGGGAAAAATCATCTTCAGCCATGACCCTGTAATGTGCATTTACACACTTATTGTCAAGAAGCCCGCTCAAGAACCAATGTCATCAATGCGTTGCGTATTTCCTCCAAACCGGTATCGTCAAGAATGACAGTCATGCTTTTAGGAGGGCACGATGGCCGACGCTGTTCAGACTATGGAAGATATGAAAACCAAAATCCAGGAGAACTGGGGCTGGTTTCTGGCCCTCGGCATCGCATTGGTGCTTGGTGGAATCATTCTGATTGCCGCACCGCTGGCGACCTCGATTGCGGTGACGATCCTGATTGCCGCCGTCCTGTTCGTTGGCGGTTTGGTGCAGATCTATCACGCCTTCAAAACTCAAGGCACAGCGGCGTTTTTGTGGGATCTAATCACCGGCGTCATCGCTGTCATTGGCGGGATCGTGATTTATGTAAATCCGCTAGCCGGCACTTTCGCCCTGACCCTGGTGATTGCGGCGATCTTTGCGGCTCAAGGTGTCAGCCAGATCCTGCTGGCCTTCAAGCTGCGCCCGCATGAAGGCTGGGTCTGGGTGCTGATAGCCGGAGTTGTCTCGCTCGCTGCCGGTATCATGATCTGGATGGATCTTCCAGGCTCAGCTGCCTGGGCACTTGGTTTGATCGCCGGCATTTCGGTCCTGGTCAACGGCTGGAGTTACATCGCAATCGCCCTGGCCGCCCGCGCTATTAAGTCCTGAAGCGGTATTTTAGATAGCAATTATCTGACTACACCCGGCAAGATCCCTTTTGCCGGGACATGGTTTCATGTAGTTTGCCGGTTCGTGAAACTCACAGGCGATGCCTGTCAACCGGCTTCAAAGCATGATTGCTGTTCTTGGGCGCATGCCCGGACAACCTCATAACAAAGCCCACTGGTGGTGGCCGCCTCCCGCCAGCCGATGACGTTTGCGCGTCAATGCGCAAGGCAAACTTCAAGAAATACGTCAACGGACGACACTTATGACATCTGTAAATTTGCGCGGCGAAACCCGCGTGCTTCATGTTGCCTGGGCGGACGGCACCAGCGCGGACTTTCCTTACCTTTGGCTGCGGGACAATTGCCCGAGCGGCTTTCATCCCCAAACCCACGAGCGCCAGTTTGATCTGACCAGCATACCGACCAATCTTGGCATCGAGAAAGCTGAAGTAGACGGTGAAGCTATTCTGATCAAATGGGATCAGGAAGACCATCAAAGCCGGTTCGATCCAGATTGGTTGAAGGCGCACCTACCGGGAAGCGGCTTGAGCGACCCAGCCAATGTCCCGCCGACTTTGTGGCGCGGCGATTGTGCGCCCTCGACCCTGCCGCGGATCAGCGCTTCAAAACTCATGAACGATGACGGCGCTCTTTTAGATTTTCTGATTGCCACCAAAAAAACCGGTCTCGCAATTGTTGATGGCATGGCGGATGACCGGGATGCCGGTATGACAGCCGCCAAGCGGATCGGTTTCCTGCGCGAGACGAATTTCGGCGTGACTTTCGAAGTCCGGTCGATGCCGAACCCGAACAACCTTGCCTATACCTCTCATGCGCTGCCGCTGCACACTGATCTGGCAAACCAGGAATTGCCCCCGGGGTTTCAGTTCCTGCATTGCCTGGCAAATGATGCAGAAGGCGGCGGTTCAACTTTTTGCGACGGTTTTGCCATTGCCGAGGATCTGCGCCAGAACGATCCTGAGGCCTTCGACCTTCTGTCCCAGACACCGGTGCCGTTCCGTTTTCACGACGACAACTACGACATCCGCCGCCATCAAACGGTGATTGATCTGGATGCCTTCGGCAATCTGCAGGAACTGCATTTCAATGCGCACCTGGCCGGTGTCTTTGACCTACCAGCGGAGAAAATGGAGGCCTATTACCGGGCTTACCGGAAGATCATGGCGATGACCCGGTCGGACGACTATGTCATCACAACCCGCCTGGAAGGCGGCGAAATGGTGATCTTCGACAATCGCCGTGTTCTGCACGGCCGCGCGGCCTTTGACCCCAACACCGGCTACCGCCACCTTCGCGGCTGCTACGTCGACCGGGGTGAATTCGACAGCAAGATCCGGGTCTTGAGCAGGTAGCACTCAGACTTTGCAACAACCACAACCGTCATTGCCGGACTTGATCCGGCAATCCACGTCGTGACGTTTCGTCGGCGCACATCTGTGCAAACGGAGACGAAGCGGAATGGATCCCATGGTCAAGCCATGGGATGACGGAGGTGGAGAGCCTTAAAACACTCTGCCGTCCTGGCCTTCTAGCCGGGACGGCGCCTTTGGGTTCAGGAAAAAATCAGCGCCTTGTCGTTTTCGGTGAGGATCTTCCAGCCCCCCTCTTCCAGTCCCGCCACGCCCAGCGCGCCGATCCGGCTGCGGGAGAGGTCCGTGACGTGGTTGCCGGTAGCGGCGAACATGCGGCGGACCTGATGATAGCGGCCTTCGTGAAGGGTCAGCCGGGCATGGGTCTCCTCCAAGACCTCAAGTTCCGCCGGCTTCAAAGGTTTCACTTCACTTTCCAGCATCATCTCGCCGGAGGCAAAGAGCGCTGCCTCATCGCCCTTCAGCGGCCGGTCGAGCGTCACCTCATAGACCTTCGGCACGTTGGATTTCGGTGAAATCACCCGGTGCAGGAACGTACCATCATCCGTAAAAAGCAGCGCCCCAGAAGTTTCCTTGTCGAGCCGACCGATGGTTGACAGCACCGGTTTGCGCAATCGGTAACGGTCCGGCAGAAGGTCATAGACCAGCCGTCCGTGATCCTTGATTGAACATGTGTAGCCGAGCGGCTTGTTCATCAGGATGACAACACCTTGGGCCGGGTCGATCGGCTCATCATCAAAGAGAATGTCTTCATGCGGCGTCTTGCTGTCGGCTTTGAGCGTATTTCCGTCCTTATCAGTTGCCCAGCCATTACGGATCGCCTGCTGCATTTCCTTGCGGCTGCCATAGCCCAAATTGGCGAGAAGCTTGACCAATCTCATCAGCGCGCTCCCTTGCCCTTGGTGGCCTTGATCACTTTGTAGCCGCCCTCATCGGCCAGCATTTCCACCCGGTCAAACACGTCCCCGAGCGTCCGCTCATAGGGGAGATGCCGGTTGGCGACCAGATAGAAGACCCCACCGGAGCGCAGCCCCTGCGCCGCCGCCCGGATAAATCCTTGCCCAACATCGGCCCGGTCGGCTTTTCCAGACTGGTGGAACGGCGGATTGGACACCAGAAAATCATACGGCCCCTCTATGCCCTTGGTGACATCCGACCAGATGCCGGTTAGGGCCTTCTTGCCTTTAAAGCCGGACAGGTTTTCTTCAGCCAGATCAAGCGCCCGTTTTTCGGCTTCATAAAGATCCATGGCGGCAACCTTCGGTGCCTTTTCCAGAACCATGCGGCTGAGAAATCCGAAACCAGACCCCAAATCTGCCCCGCGGCCGCTAAGCGTGTCCGGCAGGTGGTTTGCCAGCAGCTTGGACGCCGGATCAATCCGGTCCCAGGCGAAAACGCCTGGACGGCTGACATAGGCGCCATCCAGAACCGGGCGGGGCGAGTCGAGCTCCTGCCAATCTTTCAACAGCGCCGCGTCTAGAGTGTCCGGTTCGACCTGTCCCCAGACCACCCGGCATTTGTTCTTGGAAAGCTTATCCGCGCTGCCCAAAAGAGCCGCAAAATCCTGCTCTAGCGTTTTGGCACCTTCCGTATTTGGCGCACAGGCAATGACAAAACCGCCGGCTTTCACCTTTGACGCGGCACGAGCCAGCAGAGCCCTGGCTTCCTGACGCTGACGGCCAGGCAAAACCAGAACCGCATCGAAGTCTTTTTCTTCCGTTTCCGCCTCGACCTTGTATCCGGCCTTTTGCAGAGCATCCCGGTCCGGCGCAAAACTTTGCTCGCACAAAAGGCTGTGACCGTTGAGCTCATTCAGCGGGCGGCCAGCCCTTGCCCTGAGCATCAACAAGCGGGCTGCCTCCGGCAGTTCCACATCGCCGGAGGATATCGGCAGGATGAGTGTTTCTAGGGCGGGATCGGACATGGACGGCCTTTGGGCAAAAAGGAGATTGCGCGCTCTTACCCCCAGATGGCGCAGCCGTCAAAAGGCGGCGTCGGATTTGAACGGTTTTCCGTCAACCAGGAGGCGCAACGGCAAGGAGCGGCCGTCGTCGGTTACAGCAACGACCAGCTGCACCCGTTCCCGGTCCAGCCGCTCGATCACGAGCCCCTCACCCTCCGGCAAGAAGAACGCATCAATGCCATAGTCCACCCGGATCTCTTCGCCGGTTGCGGATTGGACCTTGCCCGCAATGCGCACCAGATCGGATGTGTCTTCATCTTTGCTAACTGAGGTAGCCGCCATCAAACCGTTTTCACCCGGTTCCAAAGTCACATAAACGGTGTCCCCTTCTTCCAAGCCGTCTGCACCTGGCAGATCCGCAGCCAAGCGGCTAATTGCAAGGTTGATGATCACATAGTCGCCGCGCAACAGATCTCTCGGGTCAACTGGAATGAGTTCCAGCTTGACTTCCTGCCCACTCATCTGGACCTGGAGCCGGTCGATCAGGGGCACTGAAATCAACGCCAGCTGGATGAGAGCCAGCAGTCCCCATTTGACATAGGGCGGCAGGAACGAAAGTGGTGGTGCCGGTTTTTCAAGTGTTTCTGTCGTGCTCATCCTTGCGCCTCTCCTGCCGGAGCGGGCATGGGCTTCCGGCGCAAAAGCCTGCCAAGCCAGAGTGCCATCCCCAAGAGAACAACACCTGCTACCAGGAAGAACACCGATTGCCCAAGAAGCGAGCCGATGGTGACTTCCAGCAGCCACAAGGCGACAGCCGTCAGAGCCAGATATGCGCAGAGCATCCAGAAACGGTTGTTATACCAAGTGCCAAGCGCGCAGAACCCGATCAAGGCAGCAAGACAGAGCGCCGAAACAACCAGGATGTTGGGCAGAATAATCGGAACCAAACAGGCGATCAGTCCCAGTCCAACCGCCGCAAACAACGCCAGGGATTTCTCCGTCTTGAAGGACAACAGCAAACCGGCAACGCAAAGGAGAATTGCGGCGGCCAGCGGCAAGATCGCCGGAAGCGCCAAGGCACCCGATAGATGCATTGTATCGTCAAACTCCGGCGCAGCGATCATGGCGAGAAAAACGAGTGCGCACAGCATCATGAAACCGACGTCCTGCAGCGCACGCAACATCAACCAATGGGCATGGGTTTTGACTGGTTTGTAGCTCGACCATTTGACAAAAAGATCGCCAATCGGTCCGGCCTGGATCATCGTGGCGAACAGGCCGCCAAAGCCGGCCAACACCATCGCTCCAACGGTGTCATCTCCACCCGGCAACCGCTCGGCAATCTCGCCGAACCAGCGGCCATAAGTCACCAAAAGCAAGGCTATGGCGGCAAACCGGCTGATCCGGGCCGGATAAATAAAGGGATGCAGGAAGACAGTTGCCAGGAGCGCAATGCTGATCAAAGTGTCGGTCGTTGAAGATGCTTCGAACCACATGCGGGAGGTTTGCCAGGAAACGGCAGCCAGCGCAGCTACGACCAGTGATGTGATTGATCCGGTCAGCCAGGCCCCAGCCAATGCGCCCAAGCAAACCAGCAGCGCCCCACCGGCCCAGTCGGACGGCAAATGAAAGATTTGGCCGACCAGCGCCATGCCGCCAACAAAAACCAGAGTCGCAAAGCCAGTCGCCAAATCGGAAAGACCGGAGCGCCCGCGCTTGGCCGCCTCTGCTGCCAAAAGATTGGCACCGATCACCAACACAGCAATGCCGACGAGTTTGATCGTTTTGGGAATGAGCCCCCAATTGGCAGCGATAAAAGCAAACAGGGCCAGCGCCACACACACCATGCCGATCCCGGCAAGGGCCATTGGCAATTTCGAGCGGCCGTCTTCCTGCTCCTGATCGCGCAAGATGGCAGCGGCTCCGTCCGGGGTCAGCCAGCCCTTGCCGACCCAATTTTCGAGGTCGTCCCGCAAGCGTTTTTTATAAGCCCAATCGAACATTTCCGCTCCGCTGCACCAGGACCGATCGGCGTCGTTTATGCCAGGTAAACACGCGCCGGCACCTTCTGCTCCGACCTGCCAACCAGCAACTACGCCGTGCAAAACTGACCATTTGGTCCAATTCTAGCGCGGATATTGTGAGCACAAGACGCGCCAGCTTTCCACTCATGATGTGGCAATTCCGCTTCGAGCCCGCCACTGCACGCAATAAAACCCATAAAATTCAACACATTCTACCCGATTAGCATATATGCCGCATTATTAGGCAAATTCTGATCATGAAATAGCCGCGCAAATAATCTGCTTGCTTTTTAATCAGGCGCATTTCACTCTTTGAAGGAACTTCCAAGAAAAGCAGGGGAATAACATGCGTCTTCTATCGGGAGTGGCCCTCGCGCTGGCCCTCACATCCTCGACCGCCTTGGCTGCGACCGACATCAAATTTTCATTGGACTGGAAATTCGAAGGCCCGGCAGCTCCCTTCTTCATCGCTCTCGATAAAGGTTATTTCGCCGACGAAGATCTCAATGTCACCATCGACACGGGCGCTGGCTCCCGGGAATCCATCCCGCGGGTTGCCACCGGCACCTATGACATGGGTTTTGGCGACATCAATGCCTTGATTAAGGTTCTCGACGATCAGCCGGATCTGAAGGTCAAGGCCGTCATGATGGCCTATGAAACGCCTCCGTTCGCCGTGATCGGCCGCAAAAGTCAAGGCGTGACCGAAGATCCGAAGTCACTCGAAGGCAAGACCCTCGGCGCCCCGCCGCCCGATGCCGCTTTTGGCCAGTGGCCAGCTTTTGTGGACGTGACCGGCCTCGACACCTCCGGTATTAATATCGAAAGTGTTGGTTTCCCCGTGCGCGAACCGATGCTCGCCCAAGGCCAGGTGGATGCCATCTTCGGTTTCTCTTTCTCCTCCGTTCTCAACTTGAAGTCCCAGGGCGTGCCGGAAGACGACATCTCGCTCATTCTCATGGGTGAAAACGGCCTCGATCTTTACGGCAATGTTGTCATGACCAACACGGACTTTGCCGAGAAAAACCCGGAGGCGGTCAAGGGCTTCTTGAAAGCGCTCACCAAGGGCTACCTGGATGCCATCGCAGATCCGGCCGCGGCCATTCCGTATGTCATGAAGCGCAATGAAATTCTCGACGAAGCTGTCGAGGTCGACCGGCTGACGATGGCCGTCGAGGGCTCCATTGCAACAGACGCCGTAAAAGCAAACGGTTTCGGCGGTGTCGACATGGATAAACTCACGAAATCCATGAAATATCTGCAGGGTTCGATGGGCTTGAGCGCCACGCCGCCAGCTGCAGAGCGCGTCTTTGACGCAAGTTACCTGCCGCCGAAAGAAGAACGTATGTTGAAATAAGCTGATCTTGGATCAGTTCACCGGCCGCAGCCGCCCGGCTGCGGCCCCTTCCCTTTTCAAACGGACCACCTTGTGACCGGATTTGTAGAACTCAGAGACGTCCGCCTGACGTATGGCGGCGCCGCGGATGGGACGCTTGCTCTCGACGGCCTGACGATGGGCGTGAAAAAGGGCGAATTTGCTGCTGTCGTTGGCCCGTCAGGCTGCGGCAAGTCCACCTTGATGAAATTGGCAACCGGCCTGATCACGCCGCAAGAAGGCACGATTGAAGTGGCCGGGCATGAAGTTGACGGCCCGGTGTCGGTTGCCGGAATGGCCTTCCAGAACCCTTCCATGCTGCCGTGGCGTTCGACATTGGCCAACGTGATGCTGCCTCTGGAGATCGTTCAACCGCACCGCTCCCGTTTCCGCGCAGAAAAACAAGCTTACACCGCCAAAGCGGAAGCCCTGTTGGATCTGGTCGGCCTGAAAGGGTTTGGCGAGAAATACCCCTGGCAACTCTCGGGTGGCATGCAGCAACGCGCCAACTTGTGCCGCGCGCTCATTCATGACCCGGCACTCCTGATGCTGGATGAACCGTTTGGCGCGCTGGATGCCTTCACCCGCGAAGAACTCTGGCAGGTGATGCGCGATCTTCACGCGGACAAAGGTTTTACGACTATTCTTGTGACCCACGATCTGCGCGAAGCGGTTTATCTAGCCGACAAGGTGTTTGTCATGAGCGCACGCCCTGGCACCATCATTCGCGAGCGCGAAGTTTCTTTCGAACGCCCGCGGCCAATTGAACTGACTTATGAAAGCGCCTTCAACGACATTGTTCACGAATTGCGCGATCTGATTGCCGACGCGAGGGCTGCAGCATGACGTCTTCACGTTGGATCACCGCCGCCCCATGGCTTTGGGCCATCGGCCTCTTCGTCTTGTGGGAGCTTTCCGTCAAAGCTCTGCAAATCCCAGTGATTATTCTGCCGGCACCAAGCGACATCTGGGTTGCGATCCTGAAATACTGGTCACCGATCTGGAAGAACTCTGTCCAGACCCTCTACACAACAGTGGTCGGCTTTGTCATGGCCGTGGTTGGCGGTATGGCGCTGGGGCTTGCCATCGGCTGGAGCCGGGCGATTTATGCCGGCCTTTACCCGATCATGATCGGCTTCAATTCCATTCCGAAAGTCGCCGTGGTCCCGATCCTGGTGATCTGGTTCGGCATCGGAACCATTCCTGCGGTCCTGACCGCGTTCCTGATCGCCTTTTTTCCGATTGTGGTGAATGTCGCGACCGGTCTCGCCACGATCGAACCGGAGATGGAAGACGTCCTACGGGCACTTGGCGCCAAAAAACACGACATCATGCTCAAAGTCGGCATTCCGCGCGCGATGCCCTATCTCTTCGGCTCGATGAAGGTCGCCATTACCCTCGCCTTTGTTGGATCAGTAATTTCAGAATCCATCGCCGCCAATTCCGGCCTTGGCTACATGATGCAGGCCGCGCAATCCCAATTTAACGTGCCGCTCATCTGGGCGGGCCTTGTCGCCCTCGCCGTTCTGGGTATTATCATGTACGCACTTATGGCGTGGTTGGAAATGCGCATGACTGGCTGGGCCCACCGCGGCAACCGAACCTAGGCCAAAGTAGTAAAATTCGAGATCAGAGCCAACTCACTATAATTCCAGGGGGGCTCTGAAGGGGCGTCCGAGAGGCCCGGACGCCCCTTTTTATTTTCTATTCAGCCGGTTCCTGATTCTTTCCAGTTTTTGCGGCCGGTTTTCGAGCCGGGGCCTTTCGGCCCGATGATTTACGGGTTGCCGGTTTAGCAGCACTTTTGCGCGCAGCAGGTTTTGCAACAGCTGCCTTCTGCGGTGCCGATGTAGCGGAAACCTGTTCCTCATTAGGTTTTGGAGCATCAAACGCAGGAAGGTCGGAAGCCACATCCTTGCCTTTGACAAGCGGATCTTCCGTGACGTTGTCAGATACAGGCGGCAGACCTAAAACTTCCTGGAACCTTTGCATCATCTCCAAGGTGTGTGGTGTCATTTCTTCAATCGCACCAGGCACATAGCGCACCACTTTGGAAGCAAGTTCGCGATCTTGCCTAGTTTTCAAGAGTTTCGGCAACGTCGAGACAGCCTTATCTCTGGCAAACTCTACGATCAAAGACTGTTCCTGAAGAATGAAGCTGCGCGCATCCGGTGTCAGCGATTTAAAGGGCTCATCCTGGGTGAGCACCCGGGCAGAGCGTTCCAGCCGATCGCGGCGGACATTGCCCCGGCTGTCGGCCAGAAGTATCAGCATCCGGATCACCGCTTCGCAGAAACCACCCTCTTCAATGTGCATCAGGGCCGCCTGAACCGGCGGCAGGCTGCGCAGGTCTTCCTTGCGCTTCAAGGTCCGGCCCGGCTGATGCGTCCGGCCGAACCAGCGCATGTAGGGCGAACCCCAAATGGAGTAAAAGAAGTTTTCATACCAGGTGTCGCGCAGATCCCGGAACAGATCGAGCGACTGTTCGAACATGGCAGCACCAACACGCTCCAGCTCGGAAAACGGGTTGTCCTGTTCGGCCGGAGTGCGGTCTTCTTTGATCTTTTCGGCCATCTCCGGCAATCCGCTCAACATCGGATTGAGGCTCGACATCATCGTGCGCTGAGCTCGGAGCGGATGGGTTTTGCGGCGGAAGTCCGCGCTCTGTTCAGTTACGCCTGCCTGGACAAAGGGGCGCATACAGACATCATAAAATTCGGCCTGCTGCTCGGAGGTGCGGGCAACGGCAGCAAAGGGGATTTCATCATCCCGGCCATCGTCCAGCGCCTTCAGATCCTCCAGCGTGCGCTCGTGGAAACTGACCGTGAATTCCCGGTCCAAGAGCCCGCCCTCATAGTCATCAATGGACATTTCATAGAGACCGGGCGCCAGGGCTTCGATGGTCTTCAAGGTCGATGTGACTTCAGTATGTTCCTTTTTGGCGATCTTGGACGACACAAAGATGCCCAGGTGGCCGACCTGATCATGAACCATATAGATGATGCGCTGCCCGCGAATGGCGATCTCGCGCTCATCCGTGTAGGTGTCGATGATCCAGTTGAGCGCCTGTTGCGGCGGCGTGATGTTGTCGCCAAAGCTGGCAAAGGCGATGATCGGCGCGCGGATCTCCTTGATGTCGATGTTGCGGCCCGGCTCCAGCTGCGCCTCGTTTTTGGCGAGCTTGTTGCCAACAAACAACTGTTCGACGATCCATTTCATTTCCGCTTCGTTCAAGAGGAAATAGCCGCCCCACCAGCGCTCGAACTCCAGGAACCGCTGCGGTTCAGTGTCGACCTTTGCGTAAAGGTCGTAGTACTTGCCAAAATAATTCCGGGCCGGATTGAGCATCTCGAAATTTTGGACGATGTCGGCACCATCGAAGACACCGTGGCCGAGATCGGAGTAGAACATGGCATTCCAGGTTCCGCCCAAGACACCACCGTTGTAGCGCATTGGATTTTCACCAACCCGCCCGGCCCAGGTCGACACCGGGGCACCGTTCAAAATGACAGGCCCGGTCAGATCCGGGCTGGTCGCGGCAAGCAAAAGGGTGGCCCAGCCGCCCTGGCAGTTGCCTGTAACAACCGGTTTGGGTGCTTCGGGGTGTTCTTCCATCACCTTGCGGACAAAGGTGGCCTCCGCATGGGTGACATCGGCCAGTGTCTGGCCTTTTTCCGGCATTCGGCGGAAAGCGACAAAGTAGACCGGGTGGCCATCATGCAAGGCAACACCAACTTGGCTGTCTGGCTTAAATCCGCCGATACCAGCCCCATGGCCAGCGCGCGGATCAATGATGATATAGGGCCGCTTCCAGGGTTTCATCTCCCGGTGCCCGGCATCTTTCGGCGGTTTGATCCGAAGCAGCATGTAATTGCAGGGCCGTGGCAGATCGGCCCCGTCCATGACAACGTCATAATCATAGATAAGCACCGGCGGGCAACCGGCTTCTTCGTGCTCCAGGAAGATATCGCCGCGCTGGCGCAGGACATCCATGGTCAGGACTGAGCGCTGCACGGCATCTTTCCAATAGGACTGCCAAGCATCAAACAAGCTGCCATCCTGTTGCGCTTTGGTAAGGTCCCCCACAGCCTTGCCCATATCGGCAAGCCCCAACTGCCAGCGGCCTTTATGGTCCGCTGAGATCTTTTCGAAGTGTTTTGTCAGCCCCCGGCCCATCAGGTCAGCCAGGTTGGAGAGTTCCGTCCCTTGCGCCTGGAGCGCTGTGAACCGTTCAGACGGTGTCCAGGCGGTGGCATCGTTCAGGGAATTCAAGAACTCATTCTGACCTTTTTCAAGCGCGTCAAAAATGTCCTTCATCAGGACCTCCTGTCAAAGAATGCTGTAGCCGCCGTCGATGGGATGAACACCGCCGGTGACATTGAAAGCTTCGCGGCTCGCCAGAAAAGCGGCATAGGCACCGGTGTCTTCGATGGTTGCAAGCTGGTGCGTGGGGGCCCGCTCGGCGGCATCGTTCAAAAGCTCATCGAACTCTGCGATGCCGGAGGCAGCCCGTGTTTTCAGCGGCCCGGGCGACAGCGCATGGACGGAAATACCGCGCGGTCCGAGTTCCGAAGCCGCATAGCGGACCGCCGCTTCAAGCGCCGCCTTGACCGGACCCATGACCCCGTAATTGTCGACCACTTTCTGTGCGCCCATGAAGGACACTGTCATGCAGGTTCCACCGTGCGGCATGAGGGGTTCGGCCCGCCGGATCAGGCGCAGGAACGAATGAACGGATATATCCATTGCCAGTCCAAAGCCTTCAGCTGAACAATCGATCACCCGGCCGTGCAGATCTTCCTTTTTGGAAAAGGCGATGGAATGCAGCAACGTATCGAGCCGCCCCCACTTGTCTTGAATGGCGCCGAACAGAGCATCGAGCTGGTCTTCATCGCGAACATCCAGCGGCAGAATAATTTCCGCACCGAGCTCTTCTGCCAGCGGGCGGACATAGGGCTCCGCTTTTTCGTTCAAGTATGTGACGGCAAGGTCGGCACCTTGTGCCCGGAAGGCCTTGGCACATCCATAAGCGATGGATTGATCATTGGCGACGCCGACAACCAGCGCCTTTTGACCGGATAAATCGAACACGGGTGCACTGCTCCCATCAAGTGATTGCCAACCGGACCACCAACTGGCCGGGACCGAATGACCACGGGTCTTTTACGTGGCCGCTCCTCACCTTATCGCACTGCAGCATAAACTTTGTGACGAGGCAATGAATTTCAAGGCCTGTCCGGGTTTTTGCGGACGGACATGCCGTACAAAATCTCCGCTTGGAAATATCAAATCAAAAGCTACTCAGGACTAGGCACTTCTATTCAAAAACGAAAAGGGCTCCGGAATAAATCCGGAGCCCAAGTTTGGAGGGAATTTCATTTTTTGATTTTAAGCCGAAAGATCGTAGCGGTCGGCGTTCATGACCTTGACCCATGCAGCCACAAAGTCCTCGACGAACTTCACTTCGTTATCGTCCTGGGCATAGACCTCGGCGATGGCGCGCAACATGGAGTTGGAGCCAAACACCAGATCGACCCGGGATGCCGTCCACTTGGTGGTGTCGGTTTTGCGGTCGCGGATCTGGTACGAACCGTCGCCTGCTGGTGTCCAGCGGTAGGCCATATCCGTCAGGTTGACGAAGAAATCCGGCGTCAAGGTGCCTTCCTGATCGGTAAAGACACCGTGTTTGGTGCCGCCATGATTGGTGCCGAGCACCCGGAGACCCCCGAGAAGGACGGTCATTTCCGGCGCGGTCAGCCCCATCAGCTGGGCCCGGTCCAAAAGCAGCTCTTCTTCGCTGACGACATAGTCCTTCTTCACCCAATTGCGGAAGCCATCATGAATCGGTTCCAGGGACGCAAAGCTGTCGGCATCGGTCGTCGCATCGGTGGCGTCTCCTCGGCCCGCAGCAAACGGCACCGAGATGTCGTAGCCTGCCTCAGCAGCTGCTTTTTCGACACCGACATTGCCTGCCAGCACGATGGTGTCAGCAATCGAAGCCCCAAACTTGGCTGCCAGCGGCTCCAGTACACCGAGAACCTTGGCAAGGCGGGCGGGTTCATTGCCTTCCCAGTCCTTTTGAGGCGCCAAGCGGATGCGGGCCCCATTGGCACCGCCACGCAGGTCAGACCCACGGAAAGTCCGGGCGCTGTCCCAAGCGGTAGAGACCAGTTCGGAAACCGAGAGATCGGTGGCTGCAATTGCGGATTTCAAACCACCGATGTCGTAGTTCACCGGGCCGGCCGGCACATTGTCCTGCCAGATCAGATCTTCTTGCGGTGCATCCGGGCCGATGTAACGGGCACGCGGTCCAAGATCGCGGTGGGTCAGCTTGAACCAAGCCCGGGCAAAGGTGTCTTTGAAGTATTCCGGATCCGCCATGAACTTTTCACAGATGGCGCGGTAGGCCGGATCCATCTTCATGGCCATGTCGGCATCGGTCATCACTGGCATGCGGCGCACCGACGGATCAGTGGAGTCGACCGGCATGTGTTCTTCCTTGATGCCAACCGGCTGCCACTGGTTGGCGCCGGCCGGGCTCTTGGTCAGCTCCCACTCGTAGCCAAACAGAAGCTCAAAGAACCCCATGTCGAACACCGTTGGATTGGTGGTCCAGGCTCCTTCCACACCAGAGGTCACGGCATTGGTCGCCTTGCCCCCCAGGTTCGGGTTGCTCCAGCCAAGCCCCTGCTCTTCAATGCCGGCGGCTTCCGGCTCGGCACCCAGCGCATCGGCATCGCCATTGCCGTGGGCCTTGCCGACCGTGTGGCCGCCAGCGGTCAGCGCTGCGGTTTCTTCGTCGTTCATCGCCATGCGGGCAAAGGTTTCACGGACCTGAGCCGCTGTTTTCAGCGGGTCCGGCTGACCGTTGACACCTTCCGGGTTCACATAGATGAGGCCCATCTGCACTGCCGCCAGTGGGTTCTCCATCGTGTCCGGCTTGCCGACATCGTCATACCGTTCATCGGACGGCGCCAGCCATTCTTTTTCAGCGCCCCAATAAACGTCTTCTTCCGGATGCCAGATGTCTTCCCGGCCATAAGCGAAGCCAAAGGTTTTGAGCCCCATGGATTCATAAGCTACCGTTCCGGCCAGAAGGATCAGATCCGCCCAGGAAATCTTGTTGCCGTATTTCTTTTTGATTGGCCACAAGAGGCGGCGCGGCTTATCGAGGTTGCCGTTGTCCGGCCAGGAGTTCAGCGGCGCAAACCGGATATTGCCCGTGCCACCACCGCCGCGGCCATCGGCCAGCCGGTACGAGCCGGCGGAATGCCAGGCCATGCGGATCATCAGGCCGCCATAGTGGCCGTAATCGGCCGGCCACCAGTCCTGACTGTCGGTCATCAGGGCTTTCAGATCCGCCTTCAGTGCGGCGACATCCAGCTTCTTCACCTCATCGCGATAATTGAAGTCTTCACCCATCGGGTTCGACTTGGTGTCGTGCTGATGAAGGATGTTCAGGTTCAAAGTCTTCGGCCACCAGTCTGTGACCGACTTGCCTGTTTCTGTCAGGCTGCCATGCATTACCGGGCACCCGCCGGTTTTTGCCACTTTCGTGTCCATTGACCTCTCCCTTTCCAATTTTTTCTGCCGCGTCGGCTCAAAAATAATCTCTCAGGTTCCAAGCATCATACCGGTGCTCGCGCCCAGCTTATCCGCCGGAACGTGCAACCGATTTTGAAGAACCAGCTTGAAGCTAACAAAGCCAAATCATCAGAGGAAGTTGAATTTTCTGATCGTTTTGATAAGAATAACTTATGATCAATATCACCCTGAAACAGCTCCGCTATTTCGAGGCTTTGGCCCGCCATGGCCACTTCGGCCGGGCGGCCGACGACTGCGCGATTTCTCAGCCTGCGCTATCCATGCAGATCAAAGAGTTGGAAGAAGTCCTTGGAGCCCCGCTGTTTGAACGCACCGCCCGGCAAGTGTCTCTCACCGGCTTCGGAGAAGAGGCTGTCGAACGCGCCCGAAAAATCCTGAGATCGGCCGATGAACTGGGGGATTTGGCCAGAGCCTCGAAGGGAAAACTCGAGGGACGCCTCAGGATAGGGGTGATCCCGACAATCGCGCCTTATTTGTTGCCACAAGTCGTTGGCCGCCTGACGCAGCTATATCCCGGGCTCGACATCCATATCCGCGAGACCGTGACGCCAAAACTCATTCAAGAACTCACCGATGGGCGCCTTGACACTGCAATTTTGGCTTTGCCTGTCTCAGAACCAGGACTGACCGAAACACCCTTGTTTGAGGAAAACTTTGTCCTTGTCCGCCCGGGAACAGAGGCCAACTCGCCCGTTCCCTGCGCCGACAGTTTGCGCGAGATGCGGCTTCTGCTTTTAGAAGAAGGCCATTGTTTCCGCGATCAAGCGCTCTCCTTCTGCAACATCCAGACAGGCCGGCCCCGGGAGGTTCTCGACGCCAGTTCCCTGTCGACCTTGGTACAGATGGTCAATGCCGGCATGGGCGTCACTTTCATTCCGGAGATGGCAGTGCCGGTCGAGACCCGCTCTGCCGACGTCGCCGTCGCCCGCTTTGAACCACCTGAGCCTGCGCGCACCATCGGCATGATCTGGCGCAAAACCAGTCCTCTGTCGGCTCAGCTTTCAGAGATTGCCGAAGTGGTGCGGGAAGCATCTGAGCTTCAGTCTTAGGCTCTAACTTTGACAAAAGCCTTGTGCTACACCACCCGGCACCCAACCTATTAGCAAGGTTTTCGCAGCCGATCAGACTGCGGCGAGGCCAAAAGGGTGGACCACATGACACTTCTTCGCATGGCATTCCTGCTGCCCGCTTTGACCGACTTTGGGCTCGCTTTTTTGAACCTCTACCGGATGATCGGCGTTACCGACGCAAGTGTCGTGCCTCGAGCGCAGTTTGCCGCTGTGGCTTTCTGCTGGGGCCTGTTTCTCCTCATGGGATTGAGAAGGCCTATTGAGCGCGCTTGGATCCTATTGCCAACCGCTTTGGTCATCGCCCTAATCTCCGGCGGATACATCTATGGCTATTCCACTGAAGTGATTGGACCAATTCGGCTCGCCTTCGTGCTAATCTATTCGGGAACGCTGGTGGCGCTCTGCCTGTTTGGCATCCGGAAGGCACGACAGCTGCAGGCTGCCAAATAACAACCAGAACCTAGGAAAACTCAGACCTTCCGGGCGACCACAAAATGGCTGCGAGGCGCTGGATAGAGCCCGGTTTCGATGATCTCAAAACCAGCGTTGGTGATCAGGCTGTTGACCTTCTCCGCCGACATCATGTCGACGTAAGGCGCTTTTCCAAAGAGTTGCATGGCCTTGATCATCGGCCAGTACATCCAGGCCTTGGACCTCAGGCAAACCGTTTTGCTGATGAACAACCCGCCGGGTTTTGTCAGATCGTAGATGCGGTTTAACAGGGCCTCCGGTCCCTCGACCAGGTGCAGGAAATTGAATGCAAGGATAGCGTCAAACCCATCAGACCCAGCGGCCTCCTTCAAACGGAGATCAAACCCGTCTGCTGCCAAGAATGACAGGCCTTCAGGTGCCTTGCCGTCCGTTTTTAAAGCCGACAGTTTTTCGTCAGCAATCTCGATCATGCCCTTCGAAAAATCAGTCGAGAGGTAACGTTTGACGTTACCGGCCAAAAGCAATGCTGTTGATCCGGTCCCTGCCCCAAGTTCCAAAACTGTGTCTTGCGGACCGAGATGCTCGGTGACGCGCTCAAGGGTCTTTTGATACGCCGCTTCATCGGCGATTTTGCTTTTTGCATATTTGCGGGCGATCTTGTCCCAAAAGGCGGTAGATGGGCTCATCCCGCCCGTCAATGCAGTCGTCATCAGGTGTCTTTCCGTATTTCTCGTATGGATCTACGCGGCCAGAGCTTCACTTCGACATAGGCATCGTCACTGACGAAAGACAGCGGCACCTGGGGGTCTTTGATCTCGGTTGGTAGAGTTTACTTGCGCCTGGAGGGTCCGCGCCTCAGACCCGCAATCTTTAAAAACCCATAACCGATGTCCCGGCCGCCAAAAGGCGATGCCAGCATACCAAGCACAGTCAGAACCACATCGGCCACCAGGCCAGTGAATGAAAAAGAACTCATCTCCGCGCTCCTTTCACTGGTTAATCTACGCTCAAAAAATATGAATATAAATTGCGGAAATTCGCCTAGACGATATACATATTTGTATGAACTGGCAGAGCATTACCTTCGACTGGAACCAGGCCCGAGCCTTCCTCGTCACCGCAGAAGAAGGCTCGCTTTCCGCGGCTGCCCGCGCATTGGGTCTCACCCAGCCGACCTTGAGCCGGCAGGTTGCCGCGCTTGAAGAAAGCCTTGGCGTGACCTTGTTTGAGCGGGTCGCCAAATCTCTCATCCTGACCGAAGCTGGGGTGGAACTTGCCGAGCATGTTCGAGCCATGGGAGAGGCCGCCAGCCGGGTTTCCTTGTCGGCATCCGGCCAGTCTCAACAAATTGAGGGGCTGGTCACGATTTCCACCACGGACGTTCTTGCTGTGTACATTCTGCCTGAAATCCTCAAAGGGTTGCGCACCAAAGCACCGGCAGTCGAAGTCAAAATTCTATGTACAAACTCCTTGAGCGATCTGCGCCGCCGCGAAGCCGATATTGCAATCCGGCACGTGGAACCTGACCATCCAGACCTCTATGCCCGGAAAATCATGGACATGTCAGCCAGAGTTTACGCCGCCACGTCATATCTCGAACGCAACGGAGGCAGACCGGCCAAATCAGACGCCGACAAATTGGATTACATCGGTTTTGACAACAATCAGGAACTGGTTGAGTACTTGCGTGCGTTCGGTTTGAAAATCAAAGAAAGCAATGTCAAACTTGGATCTCCAAGCGGTTTGATAAGCTGGGAATACGCCCGCCAGGGGCTCGGTCTTTGTATCATGGCCGATGCTATTGCGGCTAAGTGCCCAGAAGTAAAACCTGCATTTGACAATATGGAGCCGGTCTACTTTCCCATCTGGCTGGTCACCCACCGCGAACTGCACACCAGCCGCAGGATCCGGCTAGTCTTTGATCATTTGGCGGAACACCTCCGCCACAGTTAAAGTCCAGTTAAGGATCCCGACACTTCTTACAAGGTCATAATCATCAAGGCTTTGGCTCTGATTTATAAATGTTTTCGCAAGTTATCTGTTTTATTTTCACGGACTTGGGGCACCCCTACTACGTCTGAAGAGCGAAGCGGAATGCAAAGCGGTGATCTAGATCCGAAGAAGATTGCTATCAGGTTGTTTTTTTTGTTCGCGATCCTGCTGCCGTCATTGCAGGCCCGGGCGGACGTCAGCAGCCACCTTTCTCCCGATCTGGAAACCTATTACAACGCTCTTCCAAATGTGATCCTCATCATAGATCCGGCGACCGGGAAGATCGCTTTTGCCAATGAGTTTGCGGACACTTTCTATGGCTACGGTTCCGGTGCCCTGGCCACCATGCGGATCCAGGACATCAATCAACTAACAGCTGAACAAGTCGCAGAAGAACGCCGTCTTGCAAAAGAAGAGCGTCGCAACTACTTCATATTCCGCCATAAACTGGCAGATGGAAATGTCAGAACCGTCGAAGTTCGGGCCAATCCGCTCAAATTCGGTGACCAAGTTCTGCTGCATTCCATTATCCGGGACATCACTGGTGAGCGTCAGCAAAATGACAAGCTGTGGCACTATCAATCCCGGCTTGAAGAAGCCGTCGAACTCAAGCGCCAGGAACTTGCCGCCTCATTCGAAACTCAAACGCGCTGGCTTTTCGGTTTTTTGATCGTTGTGGCTGGAGCATTCGGGCTTGTTGTTGTCTATGCCATCCTATTGACCGACTCCCGGCGGAGCCTTCGCCATGCCAACGATGAGCTGCGCCTGGCAGATTTGGTGTTCAGACATGCCAATGAAGGCATTCTAGTGACCGATGCTGATGGTGTTGTTATCAAAGCCAACTCAGCGGTGAGCAAGATCTCTGGCGTTGATGCCGAGACGATTTTGGGAAAAAAACACTTCGATTTCGCTTCCCTGCGCAAAGCACCGGAAACCTTCCGGGAGATGCAGCAACAGCTGGCGGAAACTGGCGAATGGTCCGGAGAACTTTGGAACAGCCGCCCAGATGGTCAGAGGTATGCGCAAAACGCCTCAATCGCTGCAATCAAGGATTCGAGCGGCAGCATTCAAAACTACATTGTGGTGTTTTCCGATATCACCGAACTGAAGGCGCACCAAAATGAGTTGGAAAAGATTGCTCATTACGACCCGCTGACAGAACTGCCCAACCGGGTATTACTACGGGAGCGGTTGAGCGATGCCATCGAACGGGTCAAACGCGACAATTGCTGGGGCGCAGTCTTCTTTTTTGATCTGGACGGCTTTAAAGAAATCAACGATCGCTACGGACACGAACTCGGCGATCAGCTGCTGACCACCGTATCTAAAAGGTTTCTATCGCAGTTTCGATCCACGGACACAGTCGCACGTTTGGGCGGAGATGAGTTCATTGCCGTTGTTTCCGACTATGAAACTCCCGAAGACTACAAGTCTCTAGCCGAACGGGTTCTCACAGAAACCAGTAAACCCATCGATCTTGGCGATAAGTCAGTCGCGATCTCGACCAGTGTCGGCATCGCAGCGTTCTCTGCCACGTCTGACACCAATCCGGACCAACTCCTTCGCCAGAGCGACTCGGCCATGTATCAGTCGAAGCTGGAAGGAAAGAACCGCTATACGCTGTTCAATCCCAAAACCGAGATTGAGATCACCACCTTCAACAACAAGATCAACGAACTGTCTGAAGCGATCGACAATGATCAGCTAGTGTTCCATTTCCAGCCCAAAGTGGATGTGATCAGCAGTCAGGTTCACAGTGCTGAGGCGTTGGTTCGCTGGAACCATCCTGAGGAAGGATTAAAATACCCGGGCAGTTTCCTTGATGCGACCGAGAACATCGGTGTGTCTTTGAAGTTGGACACTTGGGCCTTGGAAGAAACATTCAAGACAGCCGCGTCCTGGCGCAGCTTAGGTCTGGAAGTTCCGATTAGCGTCAATGTTGACCCAAGGAATCTGACGAGCAATTGGCTCTATGACACCTTAAAACGCCTGTTGGCAGAACACGAAACCATTGCTCCCTCTTTGCTCGACATTGAGGTTTTGGAAAATGCAACAGCTGTGGGCAATGCGTCGGTCGCAGTTGCCATCAAACGGTGCCAGGAACTTGGCGTCAGCTTTTCGATCGACGATTTCGGCACCGGGTATTCAACGCTGACCCATTTGCGCCACCTGCCAGCCGATCACGTCAAGATCGACCAAACGTTTGTGCGCGCCGCGATCGACTCCTTGGACGACCTTGCCATTGTTGACGCGGTGTTAGGGCTTGCAGGCGCCTTAAACAGGGAAGTGATCGCGGAAGGCGTGGAGACAAAAGACCACCAAAACCTTCTTATCAGCCTTGGCACATCAATCTTGCAAGGGTATTCCATTGCCCGGCCGTTACCGCTCCAAAAGTTCCTGGATTGGACAGCACATTTCACCCCGGACCCTAACTGGGGCAAGCTGCAGCATCTGTCCAAGCGTCATGCCAAACTGCTTTATTTGCAGGTAGAGCTCAGAAATTGGACCAAGATCCTGACCGGCGAAAAGCAAATACAAAATGATTTGCCTTACATGCTCGGCGCGGATCAATTGTCGTCAAATTACTGGCCATGGCTGAACCGGGAGGGCGCAAAATTGTTCGGTGACAGCGAGCATTTCACGATTTTGTCGACCCAGTGCGAGCACTTGATGAATCAATGCCGCTGGCATGCTGACGCATCAGCCGATGAACACAAGCCGTGCTCCCCGGAAGCGTCCAAAGAAATGGCGGAGCTGGCCAGTGCGTGTCTCAGAACGATTGACAATTTGCTGCTGGACAACAAACTCGACCGGTCGGGCACGATCCCGTTCGTTCTCGGCGAGCGCCGCGCTTAAGATATTTCTACCCTTAGAGCATCCAGTTCAGCACCAGACGCCAGTCGGTCATGCGGATCGGTGTTCCGTGGGTTCCGGTATCAAATAGGGTGAACTTGATCGGATAATTCGGGGCGCGCTGTTTGATTTTCTTGAAGAACTGCGCCTGAGTTTCCCAGTTGTAGACCCGGTCTAGCGTCCCCTGCCCCATATAGATCGGAACGCTTCGAGACAATGCGCCAGAAGAAAAGATGTTTGGATCTTTCGGCGAGCCAAGCAACACAATGCCGTTGATCAGGCGGGAGTAGCCGCCATTCTTGACCAGATTCCAGCAGATAATGCCACCCATCGAGCCGCAAGCCACAACAACTTTTGCCTGGGGTGACAACTGTTTTTGGTATTTTATCAGCGCGGCCACATCGGCCGTGCCGCGTTTGCCGAAATTCTTGATGTCTACAGTGAGGTAAGCTCCGCCGTTGCGAACCATCAAGTTCTGGATCCGGTTGAAATTTCCGCCGAAGGACACGTCATTCATGCCCTGAAAGCGGTTACCACCTTGTCCATGAATGTAGATCACAATCGCTTTGGCACCGCCTTTCCACTTGCCAGTGCCCATGTAGGAAATCGTCCGGCCATTGGCGTTGAGTTCGCCGCCGCCCCGGCTGCGCTTCGGTTTATAAGAAACATAATTGCCGTAGACTTGGCGTTCGGGAATTTGGTCCCGGCCATGCAGGTCCCGTTGCTTGGAATACTCAACGACAATGAAGTCGCCGTTATATAGCGTCTCAGTCACCTTCTTGTAGCGGAACAACCTGTCCTTATACGGCTTTAGCGCCTCTGCCTGCGCACTGCCTAAAACTGCAAGAACGGAAATTGGAACAAGAACTGCTCGCAGTCTGGCCAGCCGGACTGAAGTGACCTTCAAAAGTCTGTGCACCATGCCCTATCCTTCGTGCAAGCGGTCTATACAAGTGAATTTCCAACAACCTACGCAGGCCGTTAAACGCTTTCAATCTTCTCACGGTGAAAAAAGCCAACTGTTGGTAATTCCAGTCCGCCAGGTCACGGTTGGCAAACCAAGCACCGGTGACCGCAAGCGAAAAGCTGCCCTAACCAGAATTACGCGAATGCCGTTCTCAGCACCCTCCGAAATTGTACTTAGGAATTCCTGAAAATTATCCACAAGGCACAGTGGATACTGAATAACTGACTCGCAATTTGCGAATTTAAGAAAATGGTAACCATAAAATCTGAAGACTGGCAGTGCGTTAGGCAGGAATAAGACCGTCATGGAAAGACGTGGCGGCACGTTCAGGAGAACCATCATGCCAGTCATTTCCTTCGCGAATGCAAAGGGCGGCGCCGGGAAAACCACCGCGGCTTTGCTATTGGCAACAGAAGTTGCCGCACGGGGAAAACGCGTCACCATTTTCGACGCTGACCCGCAAAAATGGATTTCGAAATGGCATGAACTGCCGCGGACCTGCAAAAACATTTCCGTCATCAGCGAAATCTCGCCCGCCTCCATCACCGAACAGATCACCCACGCCTCGGAAACATCCGACTATGTGATTGTCGACCTGGAAGGCACGGAAAACCTGATCGTCGCCAATGCCCTTTCGGTTTCGGATCTGGTGGTGATCCCTATCCAAGGTTCGTCGATGGATGCGAGGGGCGGTGCCAAGATCCTTACCTTGATCAAGAAACTGGAAAAAATCGTCCGCCATGACATCAAACACTGTGTTGTCCTGACCCGGTCCAATGCGGCGGTCACGACCCGCGCGATGAAGGCGGTTCAAGACTTCCTGTGTGCCCAGAACATTGATGTACTGATGACCCCAATTGTTGAACGGGCGGCTTTCCGCGACCTGTTTGAATTCGGCGGCGGTCTTGCCAATCTCAATCCCAAGCAGGTGTCGGGCGTCGAAAAGGCCCGTGAAAATGCATCGCTTTACGCAGCAGAAGTTCTGGAACGGGCGATCACTGTTCCGAAAAAACGCTGGTACGACGTCTTTAAACGCGCCAGTTGACTGTTTGACAGCAAACTTGAAGCCGGGCTCTGCGCCCGGCTTTTTTTATGGCCAGACATAGAGGTTTTGGAAAAGGCGCTATAAGCTCGTCTGAAATGACAACTCCAATGACAAGCATCTGCTTGTTCGCACAGGAGGTTTTGACGATGCCAACGTTGAACCGGCTGTTCACGGCCGGTGCGCTCGCTTTAGTGGTTTCCGCCTGCAACGAAGATCCAAAAAATGTCGCGCTCGGAACTCTGGAGCGGGACCGCGTCGCCTTGACGGCAACGGCAGCGGAAGTGCTGATAGAGCTGCCAGTTGCGCAAGGAGCCCCCGTCACAAAGGGCACAATCCTTGCCCGCCTCGATACCACCCAGCAGCAGGCTGTCGTCAATCAAGCCTTGGCCGAAGTTCAAAAATCCAAAGCTTACCTTGAGAAACTGAAAAATGGCGCCCGGGAAGAAGAAATCGCCAAGGCACGAGCCGATGTCGCCGGGGCCAAAGCGGAACTGGTGGAAGCCACCAACAATTTCGATCGCTATAAAGACCTGACAGCGCGCGGCACCACAAGCCAAGCGCAACTTGACAGTGCCCGGGCATCCAAAGATGCCGCTGAAGCCAGTTTGAACAGTGCGGAACAACAACACAAGGAACTGGTGACCGGAACACGGCCAGAAGATCTGGCCATGGCGCGCGCAGAACTCGCTGCAGCAGAGGCCAGCCTTGCCACGCAAAAGAAGATCCTCAACGACCTGACGATTGTTGCATCGCGTGATGGTGTGCTCGATAGCCTCCCTTGGAACCTCGGTGAGCGGGTGACCATCGGCAGCCCGGTTGCGGTTATGCTCGCCGGTGACGCCCCTTACGCCCGGGTCTACGTTCCTGAGCCTCATCGGGTAAAAATCAACGAAGGCGACACACTTGCGGTCCGTGTGGATGGTTTGGAGGCGTCAATCAATGGTCATGTTCGCTGGATCAGCTCCGAACCATCCTTCACTCCCTATTATGCGCTCAACCAATCCGACCGCGCCCGGCTGATGTATGTCGCTGAAATCCAACTGCCTGACAGTGCGTCCAACTTGCCGAATGGGGTTCCGGCCCAAGCGGTCTTGCCGTGACCATGTCCGACATCGTCATACAAGCTGAAGGTTTGGTGAAAAGCTTCAAGGGGTTCAGGGCAGTCGACGGATTGGATCTGACCATTGAGCGCGGAATGATTTACGGCTTTCTCGGCCCAAACGGATGCGGCAAGACGACAGCGATCCGCATGTTGACCGGATTGCTGACCCCAACCGAGGGCTCCGTCAAAGTTCTCGGACTGTCCGTGCCCAAAGATGCCGAAGCGTTGAAATACAAAATCGGCTACATGACCCAGGCCTTTTCGCTTTATGGCGATTTGACGGTCCTGGAAAATCTCAACTTTATGGGCACCGTTTATGGATTGCCGCGCAGCACGCGCAAAAAACGGATTGCCGAGGTCATGCAACGGTATGATCTTACCGAGCTCAGCGGCCGTTTTGCAGGCAAGATGAGCGGCGGCCAGCGCCAGCGCCTGGCCCTTGCGGCGGCAGTTCTGCATGAACCCCAGTTGCTGTTTCTGGACGAACCCACCTCTGCCGTGGACCCGGAGTCGCGGCGCCACTTTTGGGAACAGCTATTTGACCTTGTGAATGAAGGCACCTCCATCGTCGTGACCACGCACTTCATGGATGAGGCGGAACGCTGCCACAAGATCGCGATCTTGGAAGCCGGTCAGAAACGGCTGGATGGCACTCCGGCCGATCTCATGGCGGCAATGGGTGCCAATGTGGTTGAGATCGAAGCTCCGGACTTACGCTCTATTCGACGGCACCTGCTTGGCAGCGACGGGATCGTAACTGCCGCACAGCTCGGTGCACGTCTGCGCGTGCTGGTCGAAAAGCGTATTACAGATCCAGAAGCATTTCTCAGGTCCAATCCAGAGACCGCAAGCGCGACAGTGGTCGAGCGGGTCCGGCCCAATCTAGAAGACGTCTTTGCCACAGCAACTGGAGAAGGCCGCCAATGAGGTCAATTTCCAGAATCCTTGCCGTATTTTTCAAAGAACTCGCCCAGTTACGTCGGGATCGGATGACCTTTGGCATGGTCGTCATGATCCCGCTTATCCAGCTGGTTCTGTTCGGTTATGCGATCAACACAAATGTGCGCGACATCCCGATTGCGGTCGTTGATCAAAGCCAGACTGGGATCAGCCGGATCCTGGTACAGATGGTCGAGGCGACCCGGGTCGTGAAGGTCACAGAACGGCATGCAACGACGGAAGCTGCTCAGGAAGCAATCCGCTCGGCTCGTGTTCGGGCGGCCTTTATCCTGCCCGCCGATCTGACACAACGTCTGGCCCGGTCTCCGGCCCTTGGCCTCGGCACACCCCCATCGACAGACTGGGAGACCAGCCGTCCCGTTGCGCAATGGATTGTCGACGGCTCCGATACGATGATTGCGAGCGCGATTAAAAGCCTGCGCTCCATGCCGCTGTCAGAGATCTACCGGCAAGCGCCCAATCGTTCCACCCCGACCTTTGAAGTCACCCTGTTCTTTAATCCGGAACAACGCACTGCGGTCAATATTGTCCCAGGCCTGGTCGGCACAATTCTCACGATGACGATGATCATGTTCACATCGGCTGCGATTGTGCGGGAACGTGAACGCGGTAATATGGAAATGCTGATCAACACCCCGATCCGCCCGATCGAGCTGATGATTGGCAAGATCATTCCCTACATCTTTATCGGGCTGTTGCAGGCGGTCATCATTCTCAGTCTGGGGCACGTATTGTTCAATGTGCCGTTTGATGGGAACATGATCGATCTGTTTCTTGGAACCCTGCTGTTCATCGGCGCGAGCCTGTCACTCGGCCTCGTGTTTTCCACGATCGCCCAGACACAGCTCCAGGCCATGCAGATGACAATTTTCGTACTCCTGCCCTCGATCCTTTTGTCCGGCTTCATGTTTCCCTACGAAGGCATGCCGGTCATCGCGCAATACATCGCCGAGATTTTTCCAGCGACACACTTCATGCGCATGATCCGCGGATTTGTACTCAGAGACGCCACATTGATTGATGTTCATCGCGACGTGATCTGGATGAGCGGGTTTTTCGTCTTAGGGATGGTTGCAGCAGCGCTGAGATTCAAAAAACGGCTGGATTAGCGGGAAAAACTTGCCTTTCAGCGCACAGTAAGTGGTTTTCGCAAACACCTAGCATGAGAAGAGACTATCTGAGCTTCGAAGAGGGCCTTATGTGACTTTCAACCGCCTTCAACAAACGCCCGCACGGCTGTGCTGACATTCTCAGAAGACTTCAGTTCCACAGCCCGCCGCGCAGCAGGACCATACATGCCGTCCAGCGCAATTGCCGACACCGACAGATACTGAATTGCACCAATCAGCTGAAACAATCCTGCGCGAATGGTTTCTGCAGGGGCCCCGCGCCATTTTGGGGTCTGAGCCGCCAGCTCAGTGAGCTTGTCGAGATAAGGTTTCATGGGCCAAAACCGGGCAGTTTCGCTGGTGTCCAGCAGGGCACGCACGACCAGTTTCGCTTCGATCCTCCCGCCATAAGATGTTTTGGCAAGGGTTTCGAAATACTCGATCAATTGTGCGCCAGGCTCTATCGCATCTGAGCTCTCCACTTCGGCACACAGCTTATCGGACAACCGTTTCAGTACAGCCCCATACAGCCGTTCCTTGCTGCCAAAAAAATGCAATAGCGCCTGCTTACTAACCCCCGCTTCCTTGGCGATGGCGGCCAGGCTGACACCATGAAAGCCAGCCTCTGCGAATTGGCGCTCCGCGATTTCCAGATACCGGCCTGCGGCCGGCGCTTCCATGTTCATGACTGTACTCCTGTCGCCCAGTCATACCGTTTTGTTGACAACTTACCAAGTGGTAAGTACCTTACCATTCGGTAAGTCGCTTAAGGAGGCAGGCAATGGACCGGACCACGGAAATTGGATTGATTAAGGAAATCCTCGGCCTGGCGGAACAAAAGTCGGCCTATCTTGATGAAGCAATCGCCCACTCGCCGATTTCACGGTATGCTAGCCCCGAACGCTTCGAGCGCGAACGAGCGGCGCTTTTCCGCCGTCATCCGATGATCGTGGCCCATTCGTCGGAAATCGAAGGACCAGGCGCTTTTCTTGCCAAAGATTTTTTTGGTCTTCCCGTCCTGCTGGCGCGAGACGAAGACGGATCGGTGCGCGCTTTTCTGAACGTCTGCCGCCACCGAGGCGCCAAATTGGTGCGTGAAACACACGGCTGCAAACGCCTGTTCACCTGTCCCTATCATGCCTGGACCTGGACCAACGGTGGCGCCCTGCACCGGGTTCCGCATGAGGCTCAGGGTTTCCCGGAGCTCTCACGGGCAGATCGCGGCTTGCGCCGTTTGCCGTCAGCTGAAGCGCATGGCTTCATCTGGATAATTGCAAACCCGGATGCTGGAGACATGCCGGACATAGGCACTTGGCTCGGACAACTCGCAGATGACTTCAACTGGCTCAAAATGAGTGAGCACCGGATTGCGGAAGTTGAGACGCTCGATATTCAAGCCAATTGGAAAGTTTTGGTAGAAGGCGGGCTGGAGGCTTATCACTTCCGGGTCGCCCACAAAAACACTATCGGCCCCTATTTTCAGGACAACCTGTCGACCTACCGGATGTTCGGGCCGCATATCCGGTCTGTCCTGCCGCGCACGTCCATGCCGGACGTTCAAACGGCACCAGAGGACACCTGGGAAATCCGGCGCGATGCCAATCTGCTTTATACTTTGGTGACCAACTCGCAGCTTTTGGTCCAGCAAGACCACATCATGTGGTTCCACTTTGAGCCAATGGCAGCGGATCATACGAGGGTTCGAATTGCGACGCTGGCTCCCAGATCTTTCCCGGACACCGAAGAAATGCGGGAAAGATGGGCCAAGAACCAGCTCATCACCAAAACTACTCTTCTGGAAGATTTTGAACTTGGTGAAGAGATCCAGGCCGGCTTTGCTTCAAAAGGCAATCCAAGCCACCTGTTCGGCCGCTATGAAGGCGCGCTCAACCGCTTCAATCTGGTGGTTGAGGAAATTCTGGCCAATTGAGATACGCGCTGCAGGTCGTTCCACGCCATCTTTTGTCCTTTGTCTGACAGAATGCGTCCCCAATTCGTCCACGCGGCCTGGTTTTTGCCGCTAGTTCCGACGCCGAATTCATTGATTAAACTCGGTTAATCACGCCGAAACGGTCGAATTTTCTTGCCAACTCCCCAGGGTTCGGACAACAATTCGTTTCAACACAGTTTTTTTCTACGGCAGGCAGACCCGGCTACAATTTGCATTTCTTGCAAGATCAAGCGGTTGATAAACGGCTTCAGTCTTGCAACACTCTATTTCCGTTACGGAATTTATATGTAACCCATTGATACTGGTGACCGAAAAGGAATTGCTGACAATGGTGAAATGGCCAGTATTCCCCGTTCTCATGCTTGGCATGCTTGTGCCTTTGCTTGTCGCTTCGCCTGCACCAGCGCAAGAGAGTATTTTTGCGCCCGGATGGGTACTGCAACCCGATGCCTCGTCACTCCGGTTTCAATCGGTCAAAAACCTGACGAAGGTCGAGTCCAGCGGGTTTGCTGGATTTTCCGGCGATATTGATGAAGACGGCCTGGCGACTGTCCGGATCTTTCTCGATACGGTTGATACCAAAATCGATCTGCGCAATGTTCGTATGCGCTTCCTGTTTTTCGAAACCTTTCAGTTTCCAGAGGCCGTGGTCACAACCCAAATTGACCCGGCGGCCTTGAGCGACCTGCCACAACGGAAACGCAAGATCATTCCGCTTACCTTTGACATGGATCTCCACGGAGTTTCCAAAACTTTGGAAGCAGAGGTTGCCGTCACCTTGATGAGCGACGATTTGGTCGCTGTTTCAACAACTGCACCGCTGTCCGTTGCCGCTTCTGACTTCAACTTGGATGGCGGTATCAAGAAGCTGGAAGACGCGGCTGGTGTGGTCATTGTGCCGTCGGCAACTGTTTCCTTTGATTTTGTTTTTTCCCGGCGAACAGATACCAGCAGCACACAAACGGCTGCAGCAACTGCAGACCCTGCCCCGGCTGCTCAACCGGTTGCTACCAAGGCATTGGAGCCGGAAGGAAACTTCGACCTTGCAGCCTGTAAGGGGCGGTTTGAAATCCTGTCACGGACGGACAACATCTATTTCCGCAGTGGCAGCTCCCGGCTGGACAATCGCAGCGCTCCACTTCTCGACAGCTTGGTGGACATCATAGCTCGCTGCCCCGGCCTCATCATCGAAGTTGGCGGGCACACCGACAGCGTCGGCAGTGCTTCGGGCAATCAGCGGCTGTCCGAGCGGCGCGCTGCTGCCGTCTCCCAGTATCTGATCGCCCAAAACATTGAACGCAATCGGATTAAAACTGTCGGCTATGGCGAAACACGCCCTGTGGCGTCAAACACAACGGCCGAAGGCAAGCGCCGCAATCGAAGGATTGAGTTTGTTGTTATTGACTGATCCGCTCACCCGCCCCCTGCGTTGGCTTCTTCTGGCCAGCCTGATGCTGATCATGGCGGTCCAGCCCGTTAAGGCGTCTGACGACGATGATGATGAAGATGACGACCGCCTAGCCCTTGTCATCGGCAATGGCGCTTATCAAAACATCACGGCTTTGGATAATCCGGTCAATGATGCTGTGTTGATGGCCAAGCACCTTACTGAAGTCGGTTTCGAGGTGACCCTGGTGACCGACGCCACCCAGGTCGAGCTAGGACGGGCGATATCTGCTTTTGGCCGCAAACTGCGCGATGAAGGCGATGATACGACCGGGCTGTTCTTCTACGCCGGCCACGGGGTGCAATCATTTGGCAGCAATTACCTTTTGCCAATTGATGTAGAAGTGCTGGATGCCGCAGACCTCAGCCTAGTCGGAGTTCCTGCCGACGCCGTGCTGCGGCAAATGTATTCAGCGCGCAACCGCACCAACATTTTCATTCTCGATGCCTGCCGCAACAATCCTTTTGCGGAAATCCCGGACCTCAATGATAACGGCCTTGCAGAAATGAAAGCCCCGAGGGGCACGTTTTTGGCCTATTCGACAGCACCGGGTGAAATTGCGGTCGATGGTACCGGTTCCAACAGCCCGTTCTCAGAAGCCCTGGCAAGCAGGCTGTCAGAGCCAGGCGTACCGATCGAAGCCCTATTTAAGGAAGTCCGCAGAACAGTTCTGCAACAAACCAATGGGCTGCAGATCCCCTGGGACACATCTTCTCTGACCGCCGATTTCCAGTTCTCCCCCGCCGTCGCACCGACACCGGAAGAATTGCAGCTGCGCCAACTCTGGGATTCCGTCAAACTCAGCCAGGACCCGATCCAGGTGCTTTTGTTTTTAAGGGCAAATCCAAACACGATCTTCAACGATGAGGCCCGGGCCCTACTTGCAAAACTACTGCCGCAGTCTCTCAATCAAGAAACCGCGCCAGCTGAGGCCGCCGCGACTCCGAAGCCAGAGCCTGTTGATCCCGAAGTCGCGGAGCGGGACATGATAGAGGAAGCCCGGAAAACAGGGACGGCCGAAGCCTATAAGGCGTATCTTGAGGCTTATCCGACCGGTGCGTTTACAGAACTTGCCCGGCTTGAGCTGACAACGATCGAAACAAATGCACAGAGCCGGGACCCGATCGCAGAACCGGTCGCGCCTGCCATAGAACCTGCCCCGAAGCCTGCCCAAGCACCGCCAGCGGAGAAAGCCTCCACCGAAGTGGCATTCAATGCGCCACTTGGAATCGGGGGACCGGAAATAGCCGCACGGAGCATTGCCGAATTGATCACCGGTTCACCAATGTTCCCACCTGTTGAGGGGCTGCCGGAAAGCTTCTGGAAGGATAAGACCTGTGCGGCCTGCCACAACTGGGCACAATCGAACTTGTGTGATCAGGCCCAAACTTATCTTAAGGAGAGTACCAGGGCCTTGGACAAGCAACACCCCTATGGTGGTGCATTCAAAAAAGCCTTGCAAACCTGGGCCCGTGGCGGCTGCAAGTAGGTTCTTAGAAAGTGCCAACACATGAGCGCGGTGCCAGTTTCCCCAGCTGGCGCCTCGACCTCAGACCGGCAACTTCATATCGGATTTCAGCGTGTTGACGATCAGGTGCATCGATACCTGCCCGACGCAGGAGCGCTCGAACAGGAACTCCGTGTAGAACCGGTTATAGGCTTCCAGGTCCTCACACATCACCAGGAGATGATAGTCTGGTGTTCCCGCAATGGCGAAACATTGCAGGACCTCGGGCCGGTTCCGCACCTCGTCCATGAAGGTCCGCACGTAGTCTTTGCTGGTGCGCGCAAGGCTGACATGGACAATTGCCTGGAAATTCAGCCCAGCTGCAGTTGGATCCGGGATGGCGGCATATTTGGAAATGATGCCAGCCTCCTCCATCGCCCGGACGCGCCGCCAGCACACCGAGGCAGACATGCCAGTCCGCTCCGCCAGCTCCTGATTTGTGATACGGCCGTCTTCCTGGAGGATTCTTAGGAGCGCACGATCCTGCTCAGTAAGCTTCGGCATTCCGGTTACCTCTTTCGCAAAACCGTTTACTTTCGGGTGATCTTGCCAATTTTCAGGTCATTTATAAACAAAGAAACAAGATTGCCCATTTGTTGCGGGATATTTTCTCCAGGTCTTCAACAACACTGGAGAAGCCTTTTGCCGGAACTATTGGAAAAGACACTCGGGTCTGCCGGCGCATTGGCCGCCTTTTGCCTGGTGTTTTTATGGGTGGTCGATTTGGCGCTGATTTATAAAATCGCAGCGACCAGTTTCGCTGGGCTGGCCCTTTCAGGGCTTGGTATACATTTTTTTCTGAAAGGCCGCCGCCTTACCAAAATCCGGCACCAACAATTGCAACGCCACCGGTTAGGCCAAACCACAAAGAGGTAAAACGCGGCAACCTAATCTTGGCGTGCCAAACTCACTGGCTTCGGATCCAACACCGCGCCTTTATCGCGCATCAAACAACCGGAGCAGCTGGTCAACGATATCATCCTTATCCGCCTCCTTAGGCGAAATGATGCCGTAGATCGATATCCCGCTATCGGTGGCGACCAGCATTTTGGCCAGTGCGGCAAGCGGTAGACCGGGCGCGACTTCGCCGTTGTCTTGAGCCGCTGTCAAATTGTCGAGAAAAAGCCCTTCGATCTCAGCCATCATCTTCTTGGCTTCGTCAAAAGCGTCAGGGCTCACGATGTTCTTTTCCGTCAACGTGTTGATCATGAAACAGCCGTGATAGTCACTGCAGAACTCGATCGAATGGAAATAGCCCCGGATGTTATCCAATCCCAAAGGGGCCTTTGCCAATGCACCCTGATAAGCTTCCCGTGTGCCTTTGAGATAGAGCTCAAGCGCCTCCTTGAAGAGCCCTTCTTTACCATCAAACTCAGAATAAAGGCCGAACCGGTTCACACCGGTCACTTCGACCAGTTCCCCTAAGTGTGTGCCTTCAAAACCCTTTGCCCAAAAAAGGCGCATCGCCTTTTCCAGGACCTCTTCACGATCATAACTTTTGCGCCGTCCCATGCGCCGATCATAGCGCAGACACCCACCGGCGCAACAATTTAATCACCTACCGTTCAGATATTTCTTGACGGCAACTTCGATCTCAAATTATTTATCACCTATCGTTCAGAAAAAGGAGTTGACGATGATTAAAAAAGCTCTCGCCGCCTGCGCAGTCGCCCTTTCCATGATGAGTGGGTCCGCTCTTGCTGAAGACACGACGGTGTTTGAAATCGCCTGGTTCAAGCTCAATCCAGGAACTGAAAGCGCAACGATGTTGAAAGCGGCCCAGCATGTGCAGGATCATTTCCTGCCGAAATTCGACGGCCGGATATACCGCGAACTGATGCAGCAAGATGGTGGCGACTACTGGATCGATTCCATTCATTGGCGGGCTCTCGGCGATTTTGAAAAGGCAGCTGCCGAGATCCTCACCGACTCAAATGGAGCTCCGATCATGGAGCTGATCGACTTGTCCTCAATGGCCTGGTTCCATGCTGACCGGGTTCGCAAATGGGACGGGGACGTGCCGCAAGGTGATGGGTTTACGGAGATTCAGTTTTTCCGCCTGGTTGCACCGGGGTCAGAAATCGAGTTCCTGGTGCCAACAACTGACGAGGAATTCCTGGAAGCGGCTGAGGCCATTCAGGAGAAGCTGTCAGCCCAATCCGGGTTCGGCGACCGGGAACTCTTCAGAACCGCCGATGGCTGGTGGATTGATCTCATTCACTGGAATTCTAAGGCCGATGCAGACAACGCCAAGGCCATCATCATGGCGGATATGGCCGAACCGGAATCGGTGGCCATGTCCTTTCTCAGCAAAATCGATCCGAAAAGCCTGAAAACTTTCAACATGAACCAGAAGAAGGTCTGGTAACCGGTCAGGGCAGCGACCAAATGGAAGCTGCCCCGCCCGCTTGATCCAGAAATAAGCAACCTTGCCGTCTTTAACCCGCCTGCCAGACTTTGATGGCGTCAACCGGATAAAGCAGCATCAAGACGTTGAGGGTGAGATTGTCCCGGATCACCCAGAGCGCCAAAAGCTCAAAGAATATGCCGACAGCGATCGTCACCCAGACCGGCATGCGCCAGGCGAAGAAGAACCCAGCGAGCATCCAAATGATGTCGAACACGGAATTGAGTACGCTGTCGCCGGTGTAGCCGACCGCAATCGTCGCTTCGCGGTAACGGTCGATGATCCATGGGCTGTTTTCCGCCACTTCCCAGGCCGCCTCAATGAAGATCGCACCCAAAGCGCGCTCCCCAACAGATCTCTGTTTGAACAACGCCCAGAGCAGCCAGTAAAACAGAAACCCATGGATGATGTGGCTGAAGGTGTACCAGTCCGCAATGTGCTGCGAGGATCCGGCCACATCACTCGCCGGTGTCCAGAAAAGCACATACCCGCACTCACAGATCGGGATCCGGCCCATAAAGAGCAAGATCACGGCTGTGGCTATGATCATGAGAAGGCCGGTGATCAGGCAAGCGCGATTGGTCAAAGGCTTTTTCTTTCTATTTGGACTGGATGATGACCGGGGCAGCCCAGCAGAGAGACGAGTCGCCAATAATTATTCAACTTGTGGATAGCAATTCCAACACCCTCCGTCATCCCATGACTTGATCATGGGATCCATACCGGTTTCCTCCATTTCAGCCATACACTGCCCTTCGTCATGCTCGGCGTAGCGGAGCGCTGACCGAGGTTCAATCTTTCGCAAAACGCGTCGTCAGAAATCTCAGAGCCTGCGGCAAGCGGGATTGAGAGTAGATCCCGGATCAAGTCCGGGATGACCGTGTGGTTTCCTGTTATAAACAAACAAAATTGACACCCCAGTTCGCATCGCCGAACCGACCACTCATATGATTTCCTGATGCACATGGCACCAATAGATCGGTATTTCCGCACTTGAATATCCATACCCATGGTCAGCAATTCCGGGCTCTGGTAAGACTCAGGCACCGCACAACACGCCTTGAACACCTTGGCAATTTGGGCCGGATGACAGGATCAGACTGAAAGCATGCCAAAACAACTGTCTGCGCTTTTCTTGGCCTCCTTTCTGGTCAATCTGGCGAATGCAGCTATCTCCACCATGCTCGGTATCTTGATCGCGAATGAGGGCGGGTCGCAAGGCGATGTGTCCTTCATCGCCGCGGCCTATTCAATCGGATTTGGGGTCGGCTGTTTTGCAGCCCCTAACCTTGCCCGCCGCAGCGGGGTGATCCGAACCTATGCCGCAGCGGCCGCAATCGCGACCATCACGATTATTGGTCTGGAGGCCTTGGACAACACCTTTTCCTGGGCGGCCCTGCGCTTTGTTATGGGTGCCTCGATCGCAACCGTTTTGGCCGTCTCCGACACCTGGATCAACCATGACGCCCCGAAAGACAGGCGCGGGCAGGTGATCGCGCTTTATTCCATCATTCTGGGCCTGGCATCCATCGGCAGCCAAGTGGTCTTTTTATGGATGGGCTCTGATGCGGAAAGCCTGATCCTCTATTTCGCGGCTCTCATGAACATCTCGGTCGCCGTGATAGCCGTCACCAAATCAGAACAACCAGTCCTGCCGCCCTCAACCGGCACCAAGGCGGCTCTGAACATCCCATCCCCGACTGCTGGTGTCGGTGCTTTTGTCTCCGGTTTCTCTGTCACCTCCACCATCTCTGTGCTGCCGTTTTACCTGACCAGCCATGGATTATCTGTCTCACTTGTGGCGATTGTGATCATGCTGCTTTACGGCGGGCGCCTATTTGCGCAGTGGCCGGTCGGCATATTGTCAGATCGAGTTGACCGCCGCTTGGTGATCATCAGTCTCGCTATTCCTGCGATCCTCGTCATGATTGCTACGGCCGTTATAGGAGACGGCGAAGGACGGGCTTTTACCGGCGCTCAAGGTTCGGTTGTGCAGATTTTCGCTTTTCTGTCGCCGGTCCTCTTGGGGGCGGCTATTTTCCCGCTCTACTCCGTCTCCTCGGCCCTGGCGTTTGACCGGGCTGCAGACGGCACGACAACAGAAGTCTCCTCAACTTTGCTGCTGCTTTATTCAATCGGATCGGTTGTAGGGCCAACCACCGTGATGATCACCAGCTCTGTGATCGGCGATTATGCCCTTCAGGGGTGTGTCGCCGCCGTGAACCTGGTGCTTATCGCCGTTGCCCTCTTGAGGTTGTCGCGGATCCAGGCACCGGAGGAACACAGCCCATCTATACCAATCCCGGAAAACAGCCTGAAAATGGTTCAGCAAGCCGGCAAGATCTCGGAAGAAGAAACGAGTTGAGCCGAGACACAACGCCTATGAACCAGCTGAGCTCAGAACCCTGGCGTTCCGGCTTACCATCCACTGTTCCAGATCCTCAGCTTTTCTTGGAGGCGACAAATGGAAGCCCTGGAACAGCCGGCAACCGCAATTTTTTAAAAAAACCAATTCATCTTCGGTTTCGATGCCTTCAGCAACAACAACAAATTCCATCGTTCCCGCCATCTCGATCATGGCGCGCGCGATTTTCTGCATTTTTGGACTGTCGGTCACTCCGGTGATGAAGGAGCGGTCGATTTTCAAAACGCTCACCGGCGGCTCTATCAAAGAAGCGATCGAAGAATGCCCTGTCCCGAAATCATCGAGGGCAAGCGTGATGCCGTAATTCTGCAAGACGTTGCATTGAGCAATCAGGTCTTTGTCCCTGTTGTCGAAAAGGATCGCTTCGACAAGCTCCAGCTGAATGCGTTCCGGAGACAAACCGGCTTGTGACAATTCATCCAGGAACACCGAAACGAACTCGCTGGACCGCAGCGCGGACGCTGTCATGTTCAAGGACAATTTGCCGACATCAAATCCCTTCTCCAGCCAGCTTGCATACTGCGCAAACGCCTTTTTGCGCACCTGCTTGTCTATGGCCGGCATGATGGCCGCCTGGTTGGCGGTTTCCAGAAAATGCGCAGGCAGCAAAGCAAGTGTTTCGGACGTATCCCACCGGGCAAGAACCTCCAACGCTGCGACTTTTCCGGTCTCAATATCGATCAAAGGCTGAAAAAACGGCACGAACTGGTTGCTGTGAATTCCGCTTTCGATTTCCGACACCAACCGCACGGATTCGTCATGACGCGCTACCATTTCCGGTGACAGGAATTGAACCGCCGATTTTGTGTTTTTTGCGTTGTAAAGCGCAATGTCGGAGTTGGAAATCAACCGCTCGACGTCCAGTTTTTCGCATCGATTGAACTGGACCACACCGATGCTTGCCCCGACCCGGCACGCATGGCCAAGATAATAAACTGGCCTTGAAATTTCTTCCAAAAGTTCATGGGCCGTTTCATTCAACGCGCTTTGATCGGTGACGTCTGAAAGCACCAAGGCGAATTCATCACCGCCTATACGGACCGGCAAGTCGTGCGCGCCGGCATAGCGGTTTAGAACCGAAGCCGTATGTACGAGAACCTGATCTCCGGCAGCATGGCCGAAGTTGTCATTTACAGCTTTAAAGTCGTCCAAATCGATATGCAAAAGCGCAAATTGGCTGGGCGTCCCGGGCGCATGAAGAATTTCGCTCAAATGGTTATGAAGAGCTGCGCGATTGCCTATCCCGGTCAAAGGGTCTTCTAAAGCCCGGCGCTCGGCTTCTTCCTTTGCTGCTTTTAACGCTGACGCCAGCTTCTCACTGTCCTCCAGCAATGTCTTTTGCGCCTCAAGGGAATAGATGAGATCAATCGTAAAATCGTTGGGCTTGAAGTCCGATTCAGTCAGCTGAAATCTCTGAACCATCTGCCGGATGTGCATGCCAAAGGACAGATCGAAGAAGATGCCTGCGCAGGTGGCGACGGCTACGCCGCGAAACTGAAGGCCTTCGCCATATTCCGGAAGGGCGGCGATCAAAAGACGCACACCCGTGCGTTTTCTTAATGATTGCATACACCCAACGTTGCGCGGACGCTCGATCTTAAAAACATCAAAAAAGTTACAACCTACCACGCCCGGTCCGAGCACTTTTTGAAGCGTTGGCCCCAATTCAGTTATCCGGCCACACTCGCTCACCATCACCTGCAGGGGAAAAAGCGTATCTGTTGAAGATCGCGAGAGTTTGACAAAGGAATTGCTCAATTCGCGTGTCCGGAAGTCTTATGGCCACTTTGAACATCTACGAGTTTCACTTCGAAAATATCGTGATCTTCCCCGTTGGATTTGAAAGCCGTCTGTTTAACTTCAACATGTTCGCCCGCTTCATTCGCCAATCCGTAGAGCAGTCCGATCACCATTGGCGCCAAACCTTGGCGTTCGGAGTAATAGTGAAGCTGGCATAGACCGTCTTCGCCTTCCTCCAATTCAAATGACGGCGGCTTTAAATGCGGCATGGAAATCAAAATGCGGTCATGCATATTGTCGAGCCCCTTGAGCTGTTCCACCAAAGAGGACCCGGACAAGCGCATTAAATTTCCGAAGTTCGATCGGCCGGCAAATTCAACCCAATACTCACCGAATAGCCGCAACACATCATCACTACTCAACCCGGTATGTTCGCTGATCGCGCCAACAAGCTTGTAGGTGACGGAGTCGTCGTAGCTGGCCATCCGATCAAACTCGAGGTTTTGGACATCTGCATCCGAACAGATTTTCGCCCAGACCTCCTCTCCGTAAGTTTTCAGTATATATTCACGCACCCCCTGGTTCACCATGCCATACATCTTCACACCGCCAATCTATCCAGGATTGCATCGAACCAATATTCACTTAGTAACAATAACCAAAATTACTTTAACTTATCACCCGCTCAACCATCAACAACTTTCACTTGGTTAAGCGCATCTAAACTCTCCAAATAATGCGGGAAATCACGTATTTTCAAATAACACCCCCTCCTAGCCGGCGCCTTTCCAGCTCAATCCCGAACAGGAAATTGCTACCGCATAAACGAAATCCTTCTGGAGTTTTCCAAGAATTCCCTCTAGAACCTTGCGCCAACGAAACATCAATCCGTCTGGCTGATTTGAACGGCTTGCGCTCCCGGGTTCCGGTGTGATGCGCGGCCCCAAAATATGCTTTGGCTGGCGGCTTGCTCAGGAGATTTTTCAATGGCGAACAATGGCGCGGCACCGCACCAGACCCGGCGCACCTTTGCGATCATTTCCCACCCGGACGCCGGTAAGACAACGCTGACGGAAAAGCTGCTTCTGTCGGGTGGCGCGATCCGGGCGGCCGGTCAGGTCCGCGCCCGCGGTGAACGCCGCCGGGCCCGCTCCGACTGGATGAAGATCGAGCAGGAACGCGGTATTTCTGTTTCGTCCTCCGTCATGACGTTCGAGCGCAAGGGCATCATCTACAATCTCTTGGACACGCCGGGCCACGAAGACTTTTCCGAAGACACTTACCGCACGCTGACCGCTGTGGATGCGGCTGTTATGGTGATCGACGCCGCAAAGGGGATCGAGACCCAAACCCGCAAGCTGTTCGAGGTTTGCCGCCTGCGCGATATTCCGATCATCACCTTCGTCAACAAGATCGACCGTGAAGGCCGCCATGCGCTGGAAATTCTGGACGAGGTTCAGGAAGCACTCGCGCTGGATGTCTCTCCGCAGACCTGGCCGGTCGGAATGGGCTCTGACTTCTTCGGTGTATATGACTGGCAGAAAAAACAGTTCCACACATCGGAAGGTGAGCGCGGCGGGCCTTACATGGAAACCAAAACCGTCTCCGGCCTCGACGATGACATCCTCACCGGAACGGTCTTTGACCGGATCATGGACGAGCTCACCGAAAACGTCGAACTCGGCGCGGAAGGTTATGCGGAATTCGACAGGGAAAGCTTTCTGGAAGGCCATTTGACGCCGGTCTTCTTCGGCTCGGCCCTCCGGGACTATGGCATTGAAGAAATCCTAGACTTTATCGCCGACTTTGCCCCGCCGCCGCACTCCCAACCGGCCACCGGCGGACGGACCATCATGCCGGATGAAGACAAGGTCACCGGCTTTGTGTTCAAGGTTCAGGCGAACATGGACCCGAAACACCGGGACCGCATCGCCTTTGTGCGCTTGTGCTCAGGCACCTTCAAACGGGGCATGAAGCTGAAGCATGTGCGCGCGGGCAAGCAGATTGCGGTCTCTGCGCCGATCTTCTTCTTTGCCGAGGAACGCGAGATCGCCGACCTTGCTTATCCGGGCGATGTCATCGGCGTACCGAACCATGGCCAGCTGCGCGTAGGTGACACCTTAACCGAAGGCGAAAACATCCACGTCACCGGCTTGCCAGCCTTTGCCCCTGAAATTCTGCGCCGCGTCCGCCTTGGTGACACCATGCGCGTCAAACAGATGCGCCAGGGCTTGCAGGATCTCGCCGAAGAAGGTCTGGTCCAGATTTTCAAGCCGGATCTTGGCTCCAACTGGATCGTCGGTGTGGTTGGCGCGCTGCAGCTTGATGTGGTGGTTGACCGCATTCGCGCGGAGTATGGCACAGAGATCGGCTTTGAAACCGTACCTTACACGACCGCTCGCTGGATCGAAACTGATCAGCCGACCTTACAGAAAATGCTGGAAGGCCACCGCATGTCGATCGCCAACGACCGCGATGACAAGCCGGTGTTCCTGTTCAAGAACGCCTGGGAAGTCGGCCATGTCACCGAGAAATTCCCGGATGTGACCTTCCGCGAAACCCGCGAGATTGTTTATGAGAGCTAACCGTCTCTAACCGACTGACTGATATGACCGCCACCCTCCGCCCTGTTGCTCCGTCCGATTGTGATCTGGTCTGCCGGCACCGGCATGACATGTTTTTGGCGGCTGGTGACGCGGACGCTGGGGCAGCTGCTATGACACCGGCTTATGCCGCATGGCAGGAACAAGCGCTGCGGTCCGGAGCCTATTTCGGGTTCATTGCGGAAGTCGATGGAACGGCAATTGGCGGGGTTGGTTTGATGGTGGTCGACTGGCCGCCACACCAACTCCATCCGGAAATCACCCAACGCGGGTATGTCCTCAATGTATTCGTGGAACCGGAGCACCGAGGCAAGGGTATTGCAAAACAGATGATGGCAGCGGCGGACGCTGAGTTCAATCGCCGTGGCGTCACACATGCTGTGTTAACGGCAACCGATCAGGCGCGGCCGATCTATGAAAAAGACGGTTGGGTTCTTACAGCGCAGATGGGAAAAGATATGCGTTGAGAGCGCCAGAGCCGCCTTAATCCGTCGCACTGCGTATTGTTATGGCTAGGAACTCCGGATTAAGTATCGTCACTTCCACCAATAACCTGACAATAAAAACAATACTTTCTATAAGTGCTTTCAATTAACATATACATTCATCACTTTTTTCATATCCTTAACTAAATTGCTCACCCTATTTATTATATCTAGATTACAAATAATCTTTTCAATTTTTTTTAATTGCTTCCACTCAATCTGATCTGGTTGGACCGGGAGCAATTTACATGACCGCAGAAAACACACTCGCAGATAACGCCCTGAAACTCCGCGAAGCGTTCCCGGAACCTACCGCAGAAGCGCAACAGCATCTGTTTGCAAATCTGATAGCCGAGCACTGTTCGGATTCGATTGTTTTTACCGATCCGCAAGGAAAGGTGCTTTGGGTAAACGAACCTTTCCGGTCCATGACCGGTTACTCATTGTCAGAGATACTCGGAAAAAAACCAGGTTCGCTCCTGCAGGGACCGGACACTGATCCGAATACTGTTTCTGAAATTTCACAGGCGCTGCGATCCCAAGTCGCGATCGATTGCGAGATCTTGAATTACACAAAGAATGGTGAATCCTATTGGATCGACCTCACTATTACCCCCGTTCGTAATCATGACGGTGTTCTTACTCATTTCATGTCAATCGAACGGGACATCACTGAGAAGAAGAAACTCGCTGAAGAAACAAAAAAATCCCTGCAATCGGAACAGGAACAGCGCCGGGAGCGAAAAATCCTGTCGCAGATGTCAGAATGGCTGTTTGCTGCCCGGTCGCAGCAGGAACTGGAGAAGATCGTTGCCAAATCGATGGACAAAATGTTCCCAGGAACCAACGGGGCTTTTTACATCTATTCCAATTCTAGGGATGTACTGGAACAGGTTGGGCAGTGGGGTAATCTGAGTTCGCCTACCCATATCCACGCCGACGATTGCTGGTCGCTACGCCGGGGTCGATCCTATGCCTATGGAACGAGCGATATCTCTTTTGCGTGTGAGCATGTTCACGAAAGCAAACATGCTTATTTTTGCCTGCCAATCGTCGCTCATGGCGACACCATAGGTATGATGCACATCGCCTTTCCCGAGTACAATATCGGCGCTACCGACAACCGGACCCTACGAGACGCACTTGCCAACAAGTGGGACCTCTCGCTGATCTGCGCCGAACAGATTAGTCTTGCAACGGCTAATGTGAAACTACAGGACGAGTTGCATCAGCGGTCGGTTAAGGATCCGCTCACAGGCCTGTGGAACCGGCGCTGGTTCAACGAGACGGCAAGCAGGGAAATCAAACGTTTCGAAGAAAACGGAACGCCGCTGACGTTGATGATCATCGACATCGACCATTTTAAGAAGTTCAACGACACATTCGGTCACGATGCCGGCGACATTGTTCTGAAGTCTTTTGGCGTCGCGCTTCAAGAGGTATTTGAGAACAACAGGTTCGCCTGCCGTCTTGGCGGAGAGGAATTCTGCATTCTGTGTGTCGGCGATGGGATGGATCAGGCAAATGAACAATTGGCCGTACTCCGTGAAACAATCGCGGGAAAACACATCAGGTATGATGGCCACCAGCTTCCGACGATCACATTCTCGACGGGCATTGCCGAATATCGTCCGGAAGACGGCGACCTCAAATCCTTCGTCTGCCGATCAGACGAAGCCCTTTACGCGGCAAAGAAAGCCGGTCGGAATTGTGACATGATCGCGTCCGAACATGCACTCTAAGATCTGCGTCTCCCGGAGATCATCCCGCTATAAGCAAATCTGCTAGCAGATATCCGGTGGATCTGAATTCCAAACGTCTCAAAACCCGTCCGTCTGGGTGTCCATCAAGATGTAGAGGCCTGCCGCGATCATCACCAGCGGGGCAAGGCGTTCGAAGAATTTTTCGGTTTTGGCGGAGGGTTTCAGCAATCGGTTGAGGCCTATGCCAAGGCCGAGCAGGACGGCAACAGCCATTAGCGCTCCAGATAGAACAAAGCGATCCAGCTCCGGCCTTGTGTCTGCAAAGAAGGCCGCCATTAGCACGAAAGTATCTGTACTTAGCGCTAAAAAGAGCGCCACTGCCCCGATGACCGATCCGGTTGGCAATGACTTTTCTACTGCTTGCTCCGTCCGCCGCCGGTTTCTTAAAACCTCACGGAAACCAAGTGCAACAGGCACGATGCCCAAAAGCCCGAGATCGGCTGGCGCCAGTATGGCCGCCCCGCCGCCAACAACTATGGCGCCGCCAATTACCACGACTTGTGCCAGCAGAAATCCGGCGACGGCCGCAAACCTGCGACCCGTAGACGCCAATGCCAAAAAGGCAAACAGTCCGTCGATGTTGGTTAGAATGTAAGCGGATGCGACAGAAAGCGCGAAGAACATCCAAGCGGTCCGGTATCATGTGTTTTTTGGTTGTTAGATCCCAGTCATAAACAGGCAACACCCGTCTGTCTGCGGCAAATAACACTGAAGGAAGTTTTTAGACGCAGCCCACCGCCCTCTAAGTGCAAATAATTCAAAATCAATCATAACGCGCACCTCTCAACAACAGCGCAAGAAAAATGCGAACTCATGACACAACTTACATGGGAAATTTTATCAAATTCACAAATTGTTTTCCGAAACAACCCATTTTTTGGGGCTGATCATTGAAACCGCCTCGCATTTATTTGGGTTCAATAATACAATTTTCGAACACCAAACCGAATGCGAGAAATCCAGACAGTGTCCACCGCAGAAACTGTGACTGGCCATTCCGGACAGACGACAGATACCGATGTCTATAGCGAAATAGACAAGGGGGCGGGAAAGGCGCGTTTAAGGCGCATTCATCGGCTGTCGCGCCCCTTCTGGGCTTCTTTCGTGATTGGCGCTGCCAGTCTACTCATCTTTGCTGCATTTCTCGTCAATACACTCGACCGCCAATCGATCACATCCAGTGAACGTGTATTTGGTTCCGTACTAGACGAAAAACTCGACCGTCTTTCGGAAATCACATTGGAATACGGATTTTGGGATGAAGCCGTATCGCATCTTGTTGACCGTTTGGACATGGAGTGGGTCGATAGCAATCTGGTTGAATACATTTATGCTGAACTTGGCATAATCGGAGTCCATGTTCTGGACGGCCAAAACAGTGATCATCTGCATGTTTACGAAGACTTAGTGGCCGATGGCAGCTCCATGGCGGCTTATGGCAGAGACACATACAAAATCATCAACCACGCCCGCCGGTCTCCTGACAACGAAACCCCAATCCCGGTAACCGGTTTTCTAGGCACTGCCGAAACTCTCTTCATGGCCAGCGCCGTGCGTATGACGACTTACGACCGCAGCGACACCAACACCAGCACCGACCACGTCATGATGTTTGTCAGGCAGCTGGACGATGATGCGCTCGTTGAGCTCAGTCGGAAATTCCAGATGCCCGGTTTGAAAGTCTCGACAGAAGACCCCGGTTATTTTCAGGCAAGCTGGCCTATCGCAAATGCAGATGGAATCGTTTTTGCCCGCTTCATTTGGAACCCAGAGCTTCCCGGCCGCCGATTGCTGCTTCCTTTGACCCTTGGACTGCTGATTGTCTACTTGGGAATGATGTTCGCCGCCCGGGCGTTTCTGAAACAGGCAACGCAGCTGGTTGTTGCTCTCGAAAACTCCAGAAGGCGGACCGAAGAAGCGAAAGAATTGCTTGCCAGCCAAGCCAAAACGGATTCTCTGACCGGGCTTTGCAACCGACGGCACTTTGAAACCGTTCTCGATGAATTGTCCGCCGTCGCAAATGGGCGCCGGGAATTTGCTCTTATGTGCATTGATCTTGATTGGTTTAAGGCAATCAACGATTCGATGGGCCACGAAATCGGAGACGAAGTTCTCAAATACGTTGCTGATGTATTGCGGTCGCTTATTTATCCGCAGGACAGAGTTTTCCGGCTCGGCGGCGACGAGTTTGTGATTATTTTCGGATCTGCAGACAAGGACCGGATTGCCGCCGTTGGGCAGGATGCCATTACAATCTTGTCGCGGCCGGCGGTTATCAAGGGCAAGACCTGCACATTCGGAGCAAGCGCAGGCGTTGCCTATTCTGTTGAGCCGGTCAAATTGCTCCGCCGTGCGGATGCCGCCCTTTATAAGTCTAAAAAGAACGGCCGCGGTCAGGTGTCGGTCTATGTCCCGGATGAAGAGGACACACCAACAGCAGATACGACTGTTTCCTAAGGCCTTTGCACTTCATTCCGCTAGCTGGCTGGCATCAATGCCATGGCCCGCAATTCGCCGTTCTTTTCGCGTCACCAGATATACACCAGCCAGGATCATCAGCAGGGCCAGCCAGGTGGTCCATACAGGGTGTTCGCCAAGGAAGAAGATACCGAGCAGCGTGCCGACAACGGGTACGACATAATTAACCTGAGACAGCTTGGCAGCGCCGATACGCGGGATCAGATAGAAGTAGATCAAGGCCGCCAGGGCCGTCGGACCGAGCCCCAGGTAAACGACAGCCAAAGACGAAACACCCAACAAGTCAGGAACCGCCTGCGGCTCAAAGAAGATCAGCAGATAGCCCCCCATCCCTAATGCTCCGGTAAGCACGGAGGCCGCCGCCATTTGGATCGGATCTGAATGCGGAAACCGCCGCGAAAACAGCGCTGTGAAGGAATAACAGAGCGCAGCACAAACAAGAGCGACTTGCGGTAGCAAACTGCCGAGATTGCCTGGTGCGATATCGGGAACAACAAGCAACAAAACTCCGCCAAACCCGGCTACCGCCCCCAAAACCTTAGACAGGCCCAAGCTTTCTTCGTGATGCACCAAGGGCGCTGCGGCGAGTGTCACGATCGGGGCGATCCCCATGATAAGGGCTGCGAGCCCAGTGTCGACCTCTTGTTCGGCATAACTGATCAGCAGAAAGGGAAGAACATTTCCCGAAAGGCCAACAACTGCCGCAATCCCCCAGCCTCGCACTCCCAGCGACAAACCACTCCCCCGGATCAAAAGAACAACGGCAAGGATGAGCGCACCAATGGCCATGCGGCCGAAAACTAGGGTCTGCGGACTATAGCTTTCAACCGCCACACCTATGGCCAGGAATGAACTGCCCCAAAGCCCGGCCAACAGCCCCCACAACAGAAAGTCCCTTGCGTGCATCTACCAATCCTTTAAACTGCTATTAAAGAAATAGCATGCTATTACTAACATAGCAACAGGAGTTCCCGTGCCAGATAGTCCCTCCACCAATATCCCTGTTCCTGGAAAAGCGGTTCGCGGATCGCGCAGCGGCAGTCCGATCATGGCCATGTTCGATCTCTTGGGGCGCCGCTGGGCTATGGGGGTTTTGTGGACCTTGAGTGAGCGGGGACCCAGCACATTCCGCGCCTTACAAGAGGCGTGCGAAACAATCTCGCCTGCTGTCTTGAACGCACGCATAAAAGAACTCAGAAGCGCCGGATTTGTTGAGCAAGGCAAAGGCGGTTACCAGGTAACGCCCTTGGGCCAGGACGTCTATGACGCGCTGTTACCGCTTTCGAAAGTCTCCAAGGTCTGGGCAGATGAACTTGCCAAAGGATCTGGTGGCACGGCTTCCAATGATGACGGTCCGATAAACGAATAGCTCAAAAGCCTTGGCGCTGCCCGCCGCCACGCTATGTCCTTCCTGAGAGGTTAAGTGAGGGAGACGTCATGGCAGAGCCTGAGATTGCACAAAAAGCACCGTATCCGGTCGAGGTGGAAGCAGAAAAAAACTATTTCTGGTGCGCCTGCGGGCGAAGCAAAAACCAACCCTTTTGCGACGGCAGCCACAAAGGCACCGGGTTGGCTCCGGTTAAATACACGGCAGATAAGACTGGTAAAGTTTTCTTTTGCGGTTGCAAATCCAGCGCCAAATCTCCGTTGTGCGATGGCAGTCATAACAGGCTTTAGCGGCAGTTGGGCATCCGGTTGATGCTGCCAATCACCTAAAGCTCAATCCAAGATGAAACGCACAATCATCTGGTCCAGAAGCTTGGCATGCGGACCGGAGAGCATGTCTTGCGCATGAAGGCTTCCGGGCAATTCCAGAAGCGTCTTTGGCTCCGCAGCCTTTTCAAACGCTTGAACGGCCCGGCTCCGGTAAAAGTCCTGGCGGGTGTAGATGAACAGTTTTTCCGTTTCCGGATCATCCAATGCCCGTCCAGGCGATGGCGCCAGCAAAATGATCTTTTGAATACGGCCAGCTGGCAAGTTGGCGACGGCTTGCTGGACGCCGCCGCCACCCAAACTGGCTCCAATGAGGGTTATGTCTTCAAACCCTTCGCCTGTCAGAAAATCAACGGCAGCCTCTATGTCCTCGCCAGAGATGCCCGATGTCGCAATTGAGGCGATATTCTGGGATTGCAGCTTTTCAGCGAATGGTGCCCAGCTCTCGGCTGTTGCCCCGGACTGATGCGCTAGAACAACTGCCTTTGTGCCTTCCGCTTCAAACCAAAGCGCATTCCGCTCAATCACTTCCCGGATGGTCAAGACAACGGTTTTCGGCTCTTTGGCGCTTGTTTGCGCTTGAATGGCAGAACTCCAAACGCTCATGCAAACCACCAGAAGTCCCAGAAGTCTCATCCGACCCTCCCCATAGAAAAACCCCGTGCCAAATGTTTGCGCAACAGCCAGACAAGCACCAGCCCGGGCAATAGCAACAAGGTGCTGGCGGCTGAGGAAACCCCGATATGAACGAACCCCAACGGCTCTGCGACCAAGCGCATGACAACGCCGATCGGTTTTGCATTCACCGTCGTCAAGACGTTGGCGATCGCCAATTCCACCCAGGAAAACATGAAACAGAAGAACCCGGCCACGCCCAAACCGGTGCGAATTTGCGGCAGCAGGATTTCAAAGAAAAACCTGACCGGACCGTACCCATCCACCGCAGCAATTTCTTCCATCTCGGACGGAATGGCTGAGATAAATCCTTCCAGTATCCAGATGGCAATCGGCAAGGTGAACAGGCAATGGGCGATCGCAACAGCCAGATGGGTATCGATCATTCCCAAGGTCGAAAACACTTGCACCATCGGGATCAGGATCACAGCTGGCGCGATCATTCGGAAAATAAAGACAAAAAAGAAGGCGTGATCACTGCCGGCAAAGCGGAACCGGGAAAACGCATACGCCGCCGGCAGGGCCAGGGAAAGTGTCATCGCCGCATTCATGACGACGTAGATGATCGCATTCACATACCCATCGACCCAGGCTTTCTTCGAGAAGATGTAGCCGTAGTTTTCCAACGACACGGGTCCGGGCAGCAGGTTGGCGTTTTCTTCACTGACACCATTTGGCTGAAGGCTCAGGACAAACAGCCAATAGACCGGCAGAAGGACAAACACGGTGTATCCGAAAACAACTTTGGACTGCCGTTTGGTGGAATTTGAAAATCGGTTAGCCATTGAGCGGTCTTAAACTCCGGTACAAGATCCAGGCAATCGTCACCATCATCGCGAGATAAACTATGGACAAGGCGCCAGCCTCGCCAAGGTTAAACTCCTGCATGGCTGTCTTGATCAATTCCTGGGACAGAAATGTTGAGGAGACATGCGGGCCGCCGCGGCTGATCATCAGGGGTTCGGTGTAGATCATCAGACTGTCAGCCAACCGCAACAGCAGTGCGATCAAAAGAACTTTTTTGAGTTTCGGCAGCTCAATGTAGCGGAACACAGCCCAGTTGCTGGCGCCATCGACGGCGGCCGCCTGAAAATAGGGCTGCGGGATCGACAGATACCCAGCGTAACACAGGATCACCACCAGCGGCGCCCAATGCCAGGTATCCATGGCAAGGATTGTAAACCACACCCAAAGGACTGAGTTCAGATCCGGCGCAAACCCAACACTGGACCCAAGAGCGCCAATGAGACCGGCCTCCGGGCTCATGGCATGACGCCAGACAAATCCGACAACAATCCATGGGGTTAACAAGGGCAGTGCGATCAGGGCAATGAACAACTCTCCGCGTTTTTGGACATGGAAGAGTTTCCGGGCGACATATATGCCCAGAGTGAACTGAAGGGTCAGAGCAAGCGCTGAAAACAAAACTGTGCGGCCCAGCGCGCCCCAGAACTCCGATGACCGCAGCATTTGCCGATACCAATCGAGCCCCACCCAAAAGAACTGATCGCCGGCGAAGCTGTCCTGAACCGAGTAGTTTACGGCCGCCATGATCGGAGCAAAGCCAACCAGCACAAAAAACAGCGCGGCCGGCAGAACAAGAAGCCAAGCTGAATTGTTGTATTTCCGAGTGACCATGCGACCTCCCTGGCGGCACGATCAATTACTACATATGTAGTTTTAATATGCAAGCATCAATCCGAACGCCGGCAATTGCTTGGCCTCAGCCATCCGGTGAAGGTTCTGGTACATAGAGATTTCCAGCCCCTCGATGGACCATGGACGATAGGAAAAATGGACGGACGCTGCCGCCAGATTGATAACCACAATCAACGCCAATACGGCGCTGAAGAGGCCCCGGCGATTTGATGCTACGGGCTCTTCGAAAAGCAGGCCAAGACGTAATTTGAGGTCTGTTCTCGCTGACAAAGACTGACCCAAAAACGCAACAGCGGCTTGTGGCAGTTGCCGGCGCGTTGAAATCAATGCAGCGACAGCAACCAAGCTCTCTGCGTATGTGACCGGTGAAATCAGACCACGGTTCAGCGTGTGGCGGTCGCAGGCATATTCGCTGAGTTGCCTGTGCCAGCGGCACCAAACCCAAAAGGCAGGGTTCCAACCGCAGACCAAGGAAAAGCCGGCTCGGATCCAATTCCAATGAAGGTCGCCGTTTCGAATGTGCGTCCCTTCATGCAGCAAGACCGCCCGCCGGTCCGCAGCGGACATTCCTTTTGGAACAAATATCTCCACGCCGAAGAGACGCAAAAAAGCGCAAGGCGTTTGATCCACCGCCCTACACCGCACGGTCACCCGACCCCGCCTGGTCATCAAAGGCGCCTTATGGATCATTAGCCGCAGACGCCAAACCTCGACTATCAGCCAAGCGAAGAACAACATGGCCGCGCCCGCAACCACGAAGGTTGTGACCCCAGCGCCTTCGTCTCGTTCAAAAACCCTGGCTCCCAAAACGCCGAACCCACCAGACGGATTGATGGGTATGGTCAGGGAGGAGAATTCGAAACCGGCGGTCAGTTTCGCCATCTGCAACGACAGCGGGATAATCGCCGATAGAGCCAACGCAGCACGCAACAGCATCACTTCAGAACGAGCATCGAGACGGACGTTCAGACAAGTCAACAAACACCGGCCACATCCCAGAATTGCCAGCGTCAACAGCAACGCACCGTTTATGACGATGACAATTGCCACGACGGTCATGATCGTTTCTTCTCGTCAATCAGCCGCCGCAACTCATCTAACTCTTCTGTTGTAAAGGAGTTTTGCTCGATAAACTGAGATGCCAGGGACGAAGGACGGCCGTCAAAAAACTGGCGCACCAGCGCGCTGAGACGCGACTGGCGGAAATCGCTGCGGTCCTCGGTCGGTTCAAAGACAAGGCTTCGCCCTGTCTTTGTGGCGGTGACCGCCCCCTTTTCAAGCATCCGGTTGAGATGGGTCGCGACCGTCGTATAGGCAAAGGCCTTGTCATCCGGCCGGCTACGGGCGAGTTCTCCCTGGACTTCAGAAACCGTTGCGCGGCCCAGCCGCCAAAGTACAGCCATCACATCCAGTTCGGATTTCGACAGGTTTTCCGACTTCATGGTTCACCCCGGCACCACAATTATGAGGCGGATTATTCACTCATACTATATTTGTAGTACATCAAGTCGGAACAATTTCGCAACGGGTATTGAGCTGATTGCGTTCAGCTCAGATTTATCCGGCTTGGCAGATTTTTATAGGCACAAAAAAGCCGGCCCATCGGCCGGCTCATTCAGTCTCGAGATGATCAGGATGCTTTCGCGGTTGGCGGCAACTCGATGTCGATGCCAAGTGTTGTGACATCGCCGTTGCGATCCATTTCCAGGCGCACCGAATCCGGATCAATGTCGATCCGCTTGGCAACAACGGCCAGAATGTCTTCACGAAGACCGGAAATCAGCGCCGCGTCGGCACTGCTGCCGGCCCGTTCATGCGCAAGAAGGATCTGCAGCCGGTTTTTGGCAACTGAAGCACTCTGATCTCTTTTGCCAAAGAGGCTCAGGATGTTCATGCCGCCCTCCCCTTGAAGATCTTGCCCAAAAAGCCCTTCTTTTCTTCAGGAATAGTGACCGGGATGTTTTCGCCCAGCAGGCGCCGGGTGGCTTCCATATAGGCGCGGGCCGCCGGTGAACTCTCATCGGCCAAGGTCACCGGCAATCCGACGTTGGAGGCTTTCAGGACATCCTTGCTTTCCGGAACAACACCGATCAGCGGCACGGAGAGGATGTCGACCACATCGTCAGTTGCCAGCATGTCGCCGGTCTTGGCGCGGGCCGTGTCATAGCGGGTGATCAGAAGGTGCTTTGGCATCCGCCCGCCTTCTTCGGCAACTTCAGTCTTGGCATCAAGCAGGCCAATGATGCGGTCGCAGTCGCGCACAGAAGACACTTCCGGATTGGAGACGATGATCGCCTCGTCCGCATGCCGCATGGCCAAGGTCGCGCCGCGCTCAATGCCCGCCGGGCTGTCGCAGATAATCCAGTCGAAATAATGCCGCAGCTCGCTGATGACGCTGGCAACACCTTCTTCGGTGAGCGCATCCTTGTCACGGGTCTGGGAGGCAGGTAGCAGGAACAGGTTGTTCAGCTTCTTGTCGCGCACAAGCGCCTGTTTGATGGTGGCTTCCCCGCGCACCACATTCACCAAATCAAACACAACGCGGCGTTCCGCGCCCATGATCAGGTCGAGGTTGCGCAGGCCGACATCAAAGTCGATGGCGCAGACCTGATAGCCTTCCTTGGCAAGCGCCGAGGCAAGAGCCGCGGAGGTGGTTGTCTTGCCGACCCCGCCCTTGCCTGACGTGACCACAACGACGGTTGCGTTGCTCATGGTGTTCGTCCCGTTTGTTGCCGGGTGGTGCTCCCCTGAGACACCTGCCCGAAGTTAACTCAGTTGTTCAAAAACAAGGCTTTCGTTTTCAAACCGGATTTGCGCAGGCGTGTTGCGCAGCTCCGTGTCGAAATCGTCGGCAACCTTGTAAAGTCCATTGATGGAGACCAGCTCCGCGTCCAGCTTGGAGCAGAAGATGCGCGCATTGTCCTTACCCGCGACGCCCGCCAGCGCCCGGCCACGCAGGGCGCCGTAGATATGGATCGAGCCGCCCGCGATGATCTCCGCGCCCGAACTCACCGACCCGATAATGGTGACGTCCCCGTCCGGATGGAGAACACTCTGGCCGGAGCGCACATGTTCTGTGATCACAATGGACGATCCATCGGCAGATGGAACCGCGGGTGAGGATTTTGGTTTTGCCTTTGAACCTGCAGATTTGGCTGGGCTATCGGAGTTTTTGTCTTCGCTGCTGGCAGAACGTTTTTTCGCGGTCTTAGCGGGCTTGTCATCCGGAACCGGCTTTGCGGCCGCCTGCTCTTTTGATTTCTTGGCAGCTTCTTCGGTTTCCGGAATATCCACTTCCGCCGTCAAACGGCCACCGCCGAAGCTCGGCGGCATACCCGGCTTCAGCCGCGTTCCGGAAATCCCGTCGATGCCAAAGACCCGGACAGAACGCTCGTTCAAGCCCTCAAGCAGCCTCTCCAGATCCTCAATCGGGATCTTCGTGCCGCGAACGTCCAAGACAATCGGGCGGTCGATGAAAAACCCTGGTGTGCGCGCAATAATCCGGTCGATCTCCTTGAACCAGTCCTCGTAAGGCGGCTCGGGAGACAACACGATCGCGATAAAGGATTTTCCCTTGAATTTCATCAAAGAGGCCCGGCGGCTTTCTCAAATCGGAGTGGTAAGTTTCGTAAACTTATCATTAACCGGACCGGACAATGGGGCAGCGATCCGTTTTCCACGGATATCCAAATTCTTCCGAAATTTCAGATAATTGCCCCCGCAAAAGCCCCTTCTTTCGGCGGCAGACCTGACAATCTTGATAAAACTGCTGATAAATATTGCAGGAATCACCGGGTTTCACCCTCCAAAACAGCTCCATGACCGGGTAGCGGATTAACTGAGATCGCGCATTCCGCTTCACTTTTGCCGTATTGCAGTGCAAAATAAACTCTCAGACGACCATCACCATCAGCAAGTCGCGACCTTAACATGAGTAATTTCAGTGATGTAATGGACTATCTCGGCTTGTCGGAAGACGAGGCCGCGGCCGTTCTATACACGTCCAGAGATGAAATTGTTCGCTGGCGCAACACGAATGAAGCTCCACCACTTCACATCTGGCAGGGCCTTGTGCGCATGCTGGACGACGTGCGCCGCTCGGCAGAAGAAGCCGCCAAATCGGCAGACCTCGATCACCTGGACGCCTCGGATCTCAACCGGGTTAATCTCGATGTTCCGACCCGGTCGTCTTCCGACCTCGCCGGCCCCAAACGGGCCGCCACCGCTCTTGCCGTTGCGACCCTCGCCCGGGTGTTCGTCTGATTCACCTCGGCTTCACACGGCCACCTAAATCGTTTTACACAAGTGACCCGTGACACCAGAAACCGGTCTTTGGCAACGGCCGGTTTTCTGCTAACACGTTTTGAGTTTCCACGGTCTGGCTGGTTTTGCGGCCACCCCAATACCGCCGGTGTCCGCGGCCACATCCGCGAAACAGACCGGCGGCCCCTTGAACAGAAAAAGAAGGCACTGCCCATGTCAGCCACACTTAGAGGCTTTCTGTTTGCCCTTGCGGCGTTTGCCTTCTTTTCAACCCACGATGCCATCGTCAAAACGCTGGGCAGCAGTTATTCGGTCTTCCAGATCATCTTCTTTTCGATGCTCTTTGCCTTTGTGCCGATGTCGATATCAATGCTCGCCGACCGGGCTGTCGACAATTTCCGGCCGCATCATCCCTGGCTGGTTCTGTTGCGCTCGGGCCTGTCGATCATCTCCATGTCGAGCGCATTTTACGCCTTTACCGCTCTTCCGCTCGCTGAAGTGTATTCCCTGCTCTTCGCAACGCCCTTGTTGATCACTGCCCTTTCCGTGCCAATCCTGGGTGAGACGGTGCGCGGTCAGCGGTGGGCGGCGGTCATCATCGGTCTGCTTGGAGTTATGATCGTTCTGAGACCCGGCGTTACGGAATTGTCGCTCGGCCATCTTGCGGCGTTGCTGGCTGCCTGTGCCAGTGCGCTGGCATCAATCTTGATCCGGAAAATCGGCAGTGAAGAACGCTCCGCCGTCCTGATCCTTTATCCGATGCTCCTGTCGCTGATTGCCATGTCGCTGGTGATGCCAGAGGTCTATCAGCCGGTTGGCTTGTCAGACCTTGCCCTGATGGCGGCGATCGGGTTCCTGTCTGTGATTGCCCAGCATTGTGTCATCGGTGCTTATCGGGCGGCCCCGGCTGCTGTCGTTGCCCCCTTGCAATACAGCCAGATCCTCTGGGCAACGTTTTTTGGCGCGCTGTTTTTTGCCGAAACACCGGACCTTTATGTGGCCATTGGCTCCGCCATCATCATCGGGTCCGGCCTGTTTGTTGTCTGGCGCGAAAGCAGAGAGAATGTTTCGGCCCGCCGCCCGGTTACCAAAACCGCCAACATGCGCTTCGACACCGGCCCCTCTCCTGCCCCAAAATTGCACCGGCAGGAAGAGATTTCTGAGAATGGATCTTAGACACGCGGTTTGGGCTGCAGTTTACTCCGGCAGAATGCGTGTCTTAGCAAAACGGAAATCGATCTTCAGCTTGGCAGCTTCGATCGCATCGTGAAGCCGGCCACTCATGAAGATTTTGCCGCTAAATTTTGGATCAACCCAGAGATCAGGTCCGCCGAGAGCCGAGGCTGATACCGCGATATCTTCGTCTTTCGGTTCAATTGCGCGCCAACGCCGAAATCCGGTCTTTGGGTTTATCGGCCCCGCCGATAGGTTACGACTATCTTCAGGTAAAAAGCAGTCTTTCTGAGACCCGAAATTCAGAAAGTAAAACGGGCCGGGCAAGCGGGTCGTCTTGTCCATTTCGTAGATCGGAAACTCGACAAGCTCACCGTCTCCAAGATCAATGTCCTTGAGCAGTTCTGCCAGTTTTCCTTTGACTGCCAGAAATCCATCCACCCAAAACAAGTCTTTGACCCGAGACCATTTCTTCGCGTCAAACACATATGCGGCTTCTACGAATTCTTCACGGCTTAATTTCTCGCCTTGCGAAGCCCGATTCACATTTTTCCTATGTTCTTCGGTCGGCGCTCCCATTTCAAACTGAGGCGGCGCCCAATCCTGCCCAATGTGTTTTTCACGAATACCGAGCTTGTTTCCCAGTAAATAGTTGCTTCGAACGCTACTGACCCAGATTTCCTGTGCCACGGACCTAACCTCCCAGAACGGTCTCCACCGCCTTGGCGCAGGCGAGCAGGTTTTCATCCTCACCGCCCGGCGCGATCAGCATGGCGCTCAAGATATGGCCAGCGTTTTGATACGGCAAAGCAATGCCGCAGGCATCACAGACGTTGGCGAGCGACGGATTGCGCAGGGCCAGAAGATTGAGCCGGTTGAAGGCACCATCATCCGCCAGATCTTCGATTTTCGGCGGCAGAATGGGCGTTGTCGGCAAGAGCAGAATGTCACTGCCGACTTCGTCAGCGAAGGCCTTGATCAAGGTTTGACGCCGGTTCAGCGTCTGCCGGTAGTCGACGGCCGAGATTTCTTCCGCCCGCCCCATGCGCGCATGCACACGCGGGTCGAATTGCTCCGGCGTTTTTTGGAAATGATCTTCGTAATGCGCCCGCGATTCCACAGACGTCATGTGCCACGGCGGAACCTTTGAATAGACATCAATGACGGCCAAATCCTTTTCAACGACCTCGAAGCCCGCCTCCGTCAGTTTTTCGACGACGGCGTCAAACCCGGCCACGACCGGTGCTTCAATCTCATCAAACCCAAAGTTTTTAGGAACAACCAGCCGCGCTTTCTTCGGCTCCACCGCTTGGACGGTGCGGCCGGCCATCACCTGCCAGGCAAGTTCACATTCGGAGACGCTTTTCGCCATTGGGCCAAAACTGTCCAGACTGTCGGAAAGCGGTTTGCCGCCCTCCATCGAAACAGAGTTTTGGGTCGGTTTAAATCCGGTGATGCCATTGAACGCCGCCGGGATGCGCAGGGACCCACCGGTGTCGCTGCCAATTGCGATGTCACAGAGGCCCAGCGCCACGGCAACCGCCCCGCCGCTGGTCGAGCCGCCGGGTGCACAGCCCGGATAACGGGAGTTGTGCGGCGTGCCGTAATGCGGATTGAGACCGAGCCCGGAATAGGCGAACTCGGACATGTTCGTAAGGCCAGTAAAGACGGCTCCGGCGGCCTCGAGCCGGGCAATGGCAACCGCATCTTTTTCTGCCGGCGGATCATTTTTCAGAACGGTCGTGGCCGAAGTTGTCACCTCGCCGGCGACATCAAACAGCGCCTTGACGCTGATGAGCGCGCCAGCAAGCGGGTTTTCCGTGCCTTTTGCGTTGGCGGCTTGCTGACGGGCCCGATCCTCAAGAAGCTTGATGTAGACGTTTTCGGCTGACCGCTCGCCTTTGGCCTTTTCCAGGGCTGCCTCCAGCCGCTCACCCACCGTCGTCACGTCCCAGGGAAACGCCGCTGCCATTCTGCTCAATCCTTGCAAAAAATTCGTATGGTCCGACCCTGATAGCACGAAAGGCCGCACTAAAAAGATCTTTCAATAGCGGAGGTTCCTTAAATTGACAGCAATAATCAGCCGGATGATCACTGAGTGTTTGGCACTGCATTCGCCAAGCAGAAAGCCGTCACCCCAGACATGTTCCGGGGCCCACTCGTTTGCAGAGCGTCACCAGATAAAACTCTTGGCCTGCGGCAAGCGGACCAGCGAGTAGGTCCCGGATCAAGTCCGGGATGACAAGGCATGGCTTTGACAAGAATAGGTCAAAAAAACAAAACGGACGCGCTTCTGGCACGCCCGTTTGCAAGATTTGAAAGAAATATCCGAAGGATCAGTAGGTCATCATCGGGGCCAGTTCTTTGGCCTGGTCGACCCATTTGGTAACCTGGCTTTCGCTCGGCACCTGGCGCACGAGGCTTTTTTCCTCGTTCACTTCCTTCATTTTGGCGGCAAGGTTGGCCGCATTGCGGTGCTTGAGTTCCTTGACGGTGTCGACACCGGCGGCTTCCAGCAATTCGGAGTATTCTTCACCAACACCGCTGATGCGCATCAGATCGGCCATGTTGGCCCATTTCAGGATGCGCTTGCCCTCGATGCCGGTTTCCTCTTCCAGAGCCTTGCGGCCCTTGGGATCCTTAGCCCGCTCAAGATAAGCTTCTGTTGTCTTGATACCGGCTTCTCCGAGTTTGGCCGCATAAGTTGGACCGATACCCTCGATCTCATCGATGGAATAAGACATCCGCAATAAACTCCCGTTGTTCCGAAGCTTGAACCTTGGGGCAGTTAGACGATTTGGCTCAAGCCCGGAATTTTCGCAATAACCTCATCAACCACGTCATCCCCTGCTTTTTCTTTAGCATAAGAGACGAGTTCTTTGACAAGCCCTTGAATCTCGCCCATGCCGAGCCCGGCCTTGTTGAGTTCATTAAGGGCCGCCATTGCACCCATTGTGCCGCCCATCATGCTGCCAAGGCCGCCCAGTAGGCCGCCGCCGGACGCTGCCCCGGCGCGGGCCGCCAGAAGATCACCGGCCCCAGGCAAAGCATCCAGGACCAACTGCATCTTTTCGGCTGGTGCTTCCTTGTTGAGAAAGCCAAGGATGATCCCGAGACCGTCCTTGGCCACAGTCTCGTCCACACCTGCCCGCGCCACGATGCGGCTGATCAGTTCTTCCATTTGTCCTGTCCTGATGATTGCGCCGGCATCACGTCCGGCTGAATGAGAGTTGCCTCCCTATACAGGCATCAGGGCGGAGCCGTCGATGGCAATTGGTCTTAGGCGCGCATTTTTTGGCGGGCTCTGTCGCCGCCCGGCTAACAGAATGCTTCAATCCAGCGATGAACCGCTCTAGGTTACTGCCGTAAGGGACGGATTCGGGGGACGAATGTGAGTAAAGACAGTCAGATTTTCGTCGGTTTCAGCGGCAAGGACGAAACACTTTCCTTAAAACTGGCCAATCGGCACGGCTTGATCGCCGGGGCCACCGGCACCGGCAAAACCGTTTCCCTTCAAATCCTGGCCGAAGGGTTTTCCAAAGCCGGTGTTCCGGTTTTTTGCTCCGATATCAAGGGCGATCTCTCCGGCCTGGCGTCGGCCGGCAAGTCCAAGGATTTTCTGGAAAAACGCGCCAAAGACGTCGGTATCGGCAAAACCTACGCCTATGAAGCGGTCCCCACCGCTTTTTGGGACCTGCTTGGCGAACAGGGCCATCCGATCCGCACCACCGTCTCGGAAATCGGTCCTTTGTTGCTCGCGCGCCTATTGGAACTCAATGATACGCAAGAAGGCGTTCTGAACGTCTTGTTCGAACTTGCCGATGATGAAGGCCTGCTGCTGCTCGATCTGAAAGACCTCCGCGCCATGCTCACGCATGTGGCTGAACGGTCTTCTGAACTTTCCACCATCTACGGCAATGTTTCCAAAGCTTCGATCGGTGCCATTCAGCGCCGCCTACTGGTACTGGAACGCCAGGGCGGCGACAACTTCTTCGGTGAACCGGCGCTCGACATCCGCGATTTCATCCGCACCGCACCGGACGGACGCGGCCTGGTCAACATTCTGGCCGCAGACAAACTGATGACCGCGCCGCGCCTTTATGCGGTTTTCCTGCTGTGGCTCTTGTCAGAACTCTTTGAAGAGCTTCCCGAAGTGGGCGACCCGGACAAACCCAAGCTGGTGTTTTTCTTTGATGAGGCCCACTTGCTGTTTAACGGCGCGCCGAAAGCACTTCTGGAAAAAGTGGAGCAGGTCGTCCGCCTGATCCGCTCCAAAGGTGTTGGCGTCTATTTTGTCACGCAAAACCCGCTCGACATCCCCGAAACCGTGCTGGCCCAGCTCGGCAATCGCATCCAGCATGCCCTCAGAGCTTTCACTCCTAGAGATCAGAAGGCAGTCCGCGCGGCAGCTGAAACCTTCCGGCCCAATCCGGATCTCAACACCGAACGGGTCATCACCGAGCTTGGTGTTGGCGAAGCGCTGGTTTCGACACTGGAAGGCAAAGGCATCCCGTCCATTGTCCAGCGCACCTTGATCCGCCCGCCAACGTCCAAACTTGGCCCCGTGACCAAGGCCGACCGGCGGAGCCTGATCCAGTCCAGTCCGGTTTTTGGGCTCTATGAGCGTCAAAAAGACCGTGTCTCCGCCTATGAAGTCCTGTTGAGCCGGGCTGATGAAACCCAGCGGCTGGAGAAAAAACAGACGCAAAAGGATGACAAATACGCGGACAAACATGGCGAACCGCGGCGCACGCGAACCGGTTTTCAATTGCCGGATTTTGGCCGCGATGACCGGCCGCGCCGGGATAGCCGCGCGCGGCGGACCAAACGGCGCAGCCAGCGCGACACGGCCTTCGAGGCCGGTTTAAAATCGGCCGCCCGCAGCTTCGGCTCGTCCCTTGGACGGGCCCTCGTGCGCGGGCTTATGGGATCCTTGAAACGCGGAAACTAAGGCGCATCTAACCTGCCATGGCCTCACCAGAACTCCTCGTCGAGCAGCGCGCTCTCACCATCGGCAAATGGGCCAATTTGTTCATGGCCTTCGCCGGAATATTTGCGTCCTGGCTCTCCCGCTCTGACGCCATGATGGTGGACGGCCTCTATTCAGCTGTGAATTTTGCCTCCGCAATTGTGGCGGCCAGGATTGGAAGCCGAGTTGGGCTTCCTGCTACGCGGCGCAGGCCCTGGGGAAACGATTTCGATGAAGTTCTTTATGTCACCTTCCGCAGCCTGGTGCTGATTGGGGTCTTGGTCTTTGCCGGATTCGTTTCCGGATCGAAAATCTGGACGTTCTTTACGGGCGGCGATATCCCGCAATTGGTGTTTGGCCCGATCGTCATCTACTCGGTGGTGATCGTTTCGATTTGCATTGGTCTGGCGTTCAACTACCACCGAGCGTACCGGAAAACCGGCAAACGCAGCGCCGTCCTGAAAACCGAAACCCGGGCTGCACTGATCGATGGCGCCTTGAGCGTTGGAACCGGGGCAGCTCTTTTGTCTCTGCCGTTTTTGCAAGACACACCGCTCGACCCTTATGTGCCCATCGGGGATGCGGTGATCGTGGTCATTCTGGTCCTGGTGATCGTTTGGCAACCGCTGTCGGCTTTCCGGGGAACACTTGCAGATCTTGCCGGCGTCAGCGCGCCAGGCACCACATACGCCAAAGTGTCACGAACCGCCCGGGACCTTGCCAAGGAACATGGTTACAAACTCCATCGCGCAGCCGTTATTCAGGCCGGGCGCATGCATTTTGCCGCCATCTATCTGGATCCACTCAAGCCCATCGAAGCTGAAGAAATCGACCAGTTCAAAGAGAAGGTTGCCGCCCGCCTGGTAGACCTGGTTGGCCCAACACGTGTGGAGGTTATCGTGACGGCGCAAAACGGCCTTTCTTTTGCCGCAGGGGAAACCACAAATTGAGTAAAACACATTGCGCTCCAGCACGTCTTGTGGCCTGTTAGCGCCTTCTTGAGGCCGAAATTCTGTTCGGCCTTTGCATCTAATTTCTCAGATTAAGGAAACGTCATGAGTTCCATCGACAAGGTATTGGCTCGTATTGATGCCGATCTGGATAACAGCCTTGATCGCCTGTTCGAACTTCTCAAAATCAAGTCGATTTCGACCGATCCGGAATTCAAGGCACCGTGCCGCGAGGCCGCCGAGTGGCTAGCGAAGGAATTGACGGACATCGGCATCGAAGCCTCCGTCCGCGAAACGGATGGCCACCCGATGGTGGTCGGCCACCGCAAGTCCGGTAAACCTGGCCCGCACGTTCTTTTTTATGGCCACTATGACGTACAGCCTGTCGATCCTCTGAATTTATGGAACCGGGATCCGTTCGACCCGGCTATTGAGACGAAAGAGGACGGCACCAAGATCATCGTTGCCCGCGGCGCGGCAGACGACAAAGGCCAACTGATGACCTTCGTCGAAGCGGCGCGCGCGTTCATTACAGAAACCGGCGACCTGCCTGTCGACGTTTCGATCCTATTCGAAGGCGAAGAGGAATCCGGTTCGCCGTCGCTGCACCCCTTCCTGGAAGCTCACAAGGACGAGCTGTCCTGCGACATGGCGCTGGTTTGCGATACCGGCCAATGGGATGCGGAAACGCCAGCTATCTCCGTAATGCTGCGCGGCATGGTCGGCGATGAAATCATCGTCAAGGCGGCCAGCCGCGACCTGCATTCCGGCTCATATGGCGGGTCAGCTCAGAACCCGAACCATATCGTTGCCAACATTATTGCAGGACTGCACGATGAAAATGGCAGGATCACCCTCCCTGGCTTTTATGACGGCGTGATCGACATGCCGGAAGAGGTCACCGCCATGTGGGACAAGCTCGGCTTCGACGTTGAGGAGTTTCTTGGCGAAGTCGGTTTGAAATATCCGCGTGGCGAGAATGACCGCACGCCGCTGGAACACCTTTGGACCCGCCCGACCTGTGAAGTCAACGGCATGTGGGGCGGCTATCAAGGCGCAGGCTCGAAAACGGTCATCCCGTCAGAGGCGCATGCCAAATTCACCTTCCGTCTTGTTGGCGATCAGGATCCGGACAAGGTCCAGCAGGCCTTCCGTGCCTACGTGCGCTCCAAAATTCCTGCCGATTGCTCGGTCGAGTTTATTGCCAAGGACGGTAGCCCGGCCCTTAGGCTCGACTTCACAATGCCGGTTCTTGAAAAGGGCCAAAAAGCCCTCAAGGACGAATGGGGCAAAGAGGCTGCGCTCACCGGCATGGGCGGCTCCATTCCGATCGTCGGCGACTTCAAGCGCATGCTCGGGATGGATTCCCTTTTGATCGGTTTCGGCCTGGAAGACGATCAGATCCACTCGCCGAACGAGAAGTACAATTTGACCAGCTTCCATAAAGGTATCCGGTCCTGGGCACGGGTTCTGGATGAGCTGGCCAAGGATTGATTGTCAACGACCATCTGACAAACACTGATCAGCCAATAGGGTCTTGGCCGGTTTCGTTCCGGCCAACCACCCGCTTTTCAATCTTCTTGGTCCATGGCCATGTTTTGACCTGTTCAGCTAAACTTGTTTGATTTGGAGCCTGATATGAAATCAATTTGCGTATTCTGCGGGTCCAGTTATGGCGCGCAAGAGGACTACAGCGATGCGGCCAAATCGACCGGGACTGCAATCGCGGAACAAGGCATGCGGCTGGTTTACGGCGGCGCCCGGGTCGGCCTGATGGGTACTGTTGCTGACGCAGCTCTTGCAGCTGGCGGCGAAGTGATCGGCGTATTGCCAAACTCTTTGAAAGAAAAGGAAATCGAACACCAAGGGCTGACCGAATTGCATCTCGTGGGGTCTATGCACGAACGCAAGGCCATGATGGCCGATCTGTCAGACGGCTTTATTGCCCTGCCAGGCGGTGTCGGTACATTGGAAGAAATATTTGAAGTCTGGACCTGGGGTCAGCTCGGCTATCACGAAAAGCCCTGCGGCTTTCTCAATATTGCTGGCTATTACGACCACCTGATCGCGTTTTTGGACCACCAGGTACAGGAAGGCTTCACCAAAAATGTCATGCGTGACATGGCTCAGATTGCCGAAACTCCTGAAGACCTTCTGAGCCTCTTCAAAGCATATGCTCCGCCGTCCACCCCGAAGTGGATCAAAAAAGACGAGACTTAAGTCAGATCTCGGGATCCGGCTTTGATAGCGCGTCGACCTGACTTATCCGTTTAACACTGTATGGATTGCCTCGGAAAGGTCGGCCAGGGTCTTGTCGATCAAACGCGCATCCGCTTCAGTGGGATCGCTGTCCTTTCCGATGATCTTATCGAGTGCATCATAAAAAGCGCCATCAGCCTTGGAGATCAGGGCATCCTCAGCTGCCGTTAATTCGCGGCCAGCAAGCCCCTCTTCCAGGTCTTCAAACAAGGCGTCCAATTCATCCATGGATTCATCGAAGAATTCGCCCTGCTGCTCGCTCAAGTCCGCTCCAAAGACATCGTCAAAAGCATCGAAAAACGCATCTTCGGCCTCTCCAAGACGATCAAGGAATTCTTCTGCGGCTTCACCGTTGAGCGGCCTGCCGGCAAAATCATTAAAAAGAGCCTCAATCTCTTTAGCGAACAACTCGCCGGCAGCTAGGATGGATACTTGTTCCTCGAAATCGAGATCATCTCCCAGCGCAAAATCAACGGCTTCACTGATGTCCTCGACAACGCCTGTCAACTCCCGGCTCAAGCCGGACGCAAGCGTGTCAGACCCGGTGAGGGATCCTGTCGAGGCAGCTGCCAAAAACGCTCTTGCTTCTTCCGATATGGAAATGGAGACAGCATCACCAAAGTTGGAGGCGCTTTTCGTATCAGGAACATTTTGGGCCGGCCTATCTGCGGCTAGTGCCTGGGAAATTGCACTGACGTGAGATGAAGATCCAATACTGTCAATCGCCATGGTTACTCGGCCTTGCCCTAAAAGATTGAGGAGGACTGTCGCCGATCGTGGTTAACAGGGTGTTAAGAATGATTAATGCCGAAGATGTTGAGAGCCTGTTAAAACTGCTAATCAGGTGCTTTTCGTTCAGGCGTGTGAATGCTAAGACCCTTCTGTCGAAATTAACAATCCTTACCGGTTGGCGGAGTTTCTGTTTCATGCGTTTGCCGCTTCTCGCGTGTCTAGCCCTTGCAGCTGCCTTAAGCACAGCCTGTTCCCCAACTGCAGACATAGATGCGCCAGTTAGCGCAGTTCGCACGTCGAACGTCACGCTCCTGCAGATCACTGAAGACCACGTCGGCGGCATCACCAAGGAAACGGCCTACGCCCCGAAGGCGATCGAAGCCTCGCTGCCTGGCTTCACCACCGAAGGCATTCAAACTGCCGTTGAAAACAAGACCGAATGGGCGCTAGCTGCCTTCAACACCGATGGGTTTCAAGTCTTGCAGGTGTTCAAAGGTCAGAATGGCAAAGTCCGCACAGTTCATGGTGTCACCCACCACCTTCAAGGCCCGAACGGCGAGCGCATCGGTATGACCTTTGCCGAAATTGGAAGTGCCCGGGCCGATTGCCGGGTGGGTAAAAATCTCTGGCGCGGTATGGCGATTTGCCGTTCTACCGGACACCCAAACGTGGAACTGGTCTATGCCATTCCCGGCTACACCGGCCCTTATCATGAGCTTCCGCCCGCGCAGGACCTCTTCGATGCGCAGCTGCAGCGCATTTTGTGGACACCGAAGACCTGATCAAGAGTGCCATCATCTGGTTTCAGATGGACTGGCACGAACCGCACCAGTCCGCTCCAAAATTAGGTGGCTACTTCGAACTCATCTTCTGTCAACAGCGCGGCCCCATCCGGCTGCAAAACCCAGAGTTCGTTGGTGATGACACCATGCGCCTTATTCATGCGCCAGCGCGACTTAAGGTGCACGGATTGATCATCGACCACGGTCAACTCCGGATCAAGATATTCAACATCCGAAAATCCGTCAGAGATGATTTTCTCCCAGAATTTCTGAATTTCCTTGCGGCCCCGGAATTCACCAAACGGCGTTACCTTCATGACTGCCTCGGGGCTGTAGAAATCAGCGCAGCCTTTGGCATCCCCGCGGTTGAAGGTTTCCTGCCAAGCCCTGCTGGCCGTCTGAGCGGCGGTGAGTGCGGCGTTCGACATCTAAGTTTCCTTCCATCTTGGACCGACGGCCAAATCGCGACCGCCGGACTGTTCCGATGGCGAAACCCTATTCGTCATACAGGCTGAAGGGAGGTGGCGCTATTGTCATATAATATGCATATACTGACAAATGAGCCAACCGCACCATATTCAACTAATTTCATTGGGTGAAGCACGTGCTTCAGTCCTTCACGGCCTGCTTGAGCTGTTTGAAACGGCCAGCTCTAAAGCCGAGGTGATCGGTCAAACTGGTCTGAGTGTTGATTACGATAGCGGGATGCGAACCGCCAAGGTCCTCTCCTGCAATCCTAAACCTGATGCTATTGTGGTTTTGCCCTCCAACGCGACCGGACAAGAGGATGAACAAGCGATCCTGGACGCTTTGGTTCACGCCCATAAAAGCGGAACGCTGATCGGGTCCATCTGTTTGGGGGCTTTTGATCTGGCGCGTAGCGGTTTGTTGGATGGCCGGCGGGCAACCACCCATTGGAACGAAGCCGACCGCTTCGCCAGCCAGTTTCCAAAGGTCTGCCTCGACAGCAATCAAATCCTAATTGATGATGGTGACTTGGTAACAGCTGGCGGCATGATGGCTTGGACGGATCTGGGCCTCAATCTCGTGAACCGGTTCTTAGGGCCTTCGATTATGCTGGAAACGGCCCGGATGCTGCTGACAGACCCGGGCGGCCGCGAACAGCGATTTTATGCGGTCTTTCATGCCAATCTAAAACACAAAGACCCGGCGATCCTTTCCGTTCAGCACGACATTCACGCTGCTCCGGAAAAACGATGGACTGTGCCGGAGATGGCCAGCCGCGCCCGTTTGGGAGACCGGACCTTCTTACGCCGTTTCAAATCCGCCACCGGCGAGACGCCGGTCCGCTATGTCCTGTTGATCCGGATTGCCCGAGCACGGGAGCGGCTTGAAACCAGCGTAACTCCGGTTTCTGAAATTGCTTGGGATCTTGGATATGCTGACGTGAATGCGTTCCGAAAGGTGTTTTGGGACTTGGTCGGATTAACCCCATCAGATTACCGCAGGCGGTTCTCACCGCGCTCATCCGGTTGATAAGCCCCTCGTCCTAACGTTGTTGGTGACCTTTTCTGATTCTTGGCTTAAAGCGGGAAGATCATGACCCAACGGACCGCTCCCCTCGACCCAAAACATCTCGCTGAACAGCTTAAGGCCGGCAATCGGGCGGCCCTTGCACGCGCCATTACGCTCGTTGAATCGAAAAAACCGGATCACCGCAAAATCGCACGCGAGCTGGTCCAAGAAGTTTTACCCCTGACTGGTAAGGCCTTGCGTATCGGGATCACTGGTGTGCCCGGCGCCGGCAAGTCGACCACCATAGATACTTTCGGGTCCAACTTGACCGCAGCAGGTCATAAGGTTGCAGTGCTTGCGGTTGACCCCTCCTCGACCCGCACTGGCGGTTCAATCCTAGGCGACAAGACGCGAATGGCGCGGTTGGCCGTTGATCGCAACGCCTTTATTCGTCCGTCTCCGTCAGCAGGCACCCTTGGTGGGGTTGCTGCCAAGACCCGCGAAACCATGCTGCTGTGTGAGGCCGCTGGGTTCGATGTCATCCTTGTCGAAACCGTTGGTATTGGCCAGTCGGAAACGACCGTTGCCGACATGGTCGACTTCTTTCTGGTCTTGATGCTGCCGGGAGCTGGCGATGAGCTGCAGGGCATCAAAAAAGGTGTCCTGGAAATCGCAGATATGATCGCCGTCAACAAAGCCGACGGGGAAGGCGCAATCCGCGCCCGGGCCGCAGCCAGCGAATACCGGGCCGCGCTTCATATCCTTGCTCCCAAAACCCCCACATGGACACCGCCGGTTATCACCATCTCCGGACTAGCCAATGAAGGCCTGGACCACATGTGGGACCAGGTCACGGTCTACCGCGAGCGCATGACAGCCAGTGGTGAGTGGCAAAAGAGACGCGCAGATCAGCAGGTCTCCTGGATGTGGGACACCTTGCAACAACGCTTGATGGACTCACTCAAAACCAACGAAAAAACAGCAGAACGTTTAAAAACACTGGAAATTGATGTTCGCAATGGTACAACCGCTGTTTCCGTAGCCGTTGACGAACTATCCGGTCTGATGGGCCTTACTGACTAAAGACTTTTATGAACAATAGCCAAAAAACCATTCTTGTGACTGGCTTCATGCCGTTCCCCGGAGCCCCCGTCAATCCGACACAAATGTTGATCAAACGCCTGCCGAAACGGCTTGGCCAGCATCAGCACGGTGTTGGATATCGTTTTGATGTTCTACCAACCACTTGGGAAGCACGGAAAACTGTCACCGATGCTTTGCGCAGGGAGGTGCAACCCGATGCCATCGTGCATTTTGGTGTGGATGGCACCCGACAGGACATCAACATCGAAAGCCGCGCTGTAAACCAGGCCATTCGTGTCCGGCTCGACAGCACCGGAAAGTCCCCAGACAACCCAGAACTCGATCCGGCTGGAGAACGCGCGCGATCTGCAACTTTGCCTGCCGCTCCGCTAGCTGTGGCAGCCCGGTTGTCTGGCGCCCGGGCAAAGGTGTCTGTGAACGCCGGAACATACCTATGTAATGCGACCCTTTGGGATTCGATAGGATCGGGTATTCCAAGCATATTCGTACACGTTCCGCCCTTGCCGCGTACGAAATGGGATCCACGGCCTTCCTTTGCCGTTTTGGAAAATTCAGCCGTCAGCCTTTTGCAGGATCTTGCCCGGCGTTTGCGGTAACGGCGGTGTCGATCAATTGTTCTGCCTGAGAAACGCAATCCCGAGCCATGCGTGCTGCAAGGCCGGCGCGGCCGAGAACCCGCATGCCAAAATAGAGCGCCAACAGGCCCCGGGCTGTTTCTTCAGTCCAATTGTCTGGAGCCTGGCTGAGGCCTGAACCATAACTGTCCTGCAAGGCGTTACGGAATGCGGTTTCCAATCGCAAGGTCATGGCTTGCAGCCGCTGTTCGATCTCACCGCCCTGCGCAGCCTTGTCGGCCATGGCGTTGCATAAGAAACAGCCGAGGCGGTCGCCATCGTTTTCCGCAACTTGGGCGATCTTATTGAAGAGATTCAGGATCCGCTCGCGGCCACTGCCGTTTTCCGGGTTCCCCAAAAACGCCACAGTCGCACCGACTTCCTGTTTGTCGTAACGCTCAAGCGTGGACAGATAAACGGCATGTTTATCCTTGAAGGCCTTATAGAACGACCCCCGGGTGATTTTCATGGTTTTCAAAAGGCGCGCGAGCGAAGCCTCTTCATACCCAAGATCCCAGAACAGACCCATTGCCCGCTCCAGCGCCCTATCCGTTTCAAATTCCCTTGGTCGTGCCATGGTCTTGGTCAATCACTCCATATGCCTTTGCCAAGATTGGTTTTCTTAAGACAGTTTGCAAGTCTTCAGACCGTTTCGTGTGCGCAGTCCAGCGCTGACACTCCCATCCAGTAGGGTCCAAAAAGGCACGCTCTCAAGGTCTCACAAAACGCTCACCCCTTCGTGTTTTGCAGATGAACAGCCCACTCCCCATTTCCTCATCACCAGGCAGGGTTGGTGAATTTGCGTCTAATTAGGAACTGATCGGTTCCTTACTTGCAGATCTTAACTTCGGCCTTGGCCAACACGAATATCCTTGGAGTTCAAAAACTATGTTTGCAAATCTGATCCGCGGTTCCGTTGCCGCTTTGGTTGTCGTCTCCGGCCTCGTTTCCAGCGCATTTGCTGCCGGCGTTGATGTCAATGCGACCGTGACTGGCCTTGCTCTTCGCGGCGTCGATCCGGTGTCTTACTTCACCAAAGGCGCTCCGGAAGATGGCGATTTCACCATCACTGCGGTCCATAATGGTGCGACCTACCGCTTTGCGTCTGAAGAAAACAAAGACCTGTTCGAGCAGAATCCTGAAAAATATCTCCCGGCGTACGGCGGTTTCTGCGCCTTCGGCACAGCCATGGGTGTGAAGGTTGATGGCGACCCGGATCTTTGGAAGATCGTTGACGGCAAACTCTACCTGAACCTGTCTGAGAGCATCCAGGAACGTTGGAACAAAGACATTGCCGGCAACATTGCAACTGCCGACGACAAGTGGACCGAAATCGAAAACGTCGATCCGTCTGAACTGTAAGATTTACACGACAAAACATTGTCGAAGGGCGGAGATGGGGTCATCTCCGCCTTTTGGCCTTTGGCTCAAGCTATCGGCTCTGAACGGCTTCCACAGAGTTCAACTCGCCTTGATGCTCATGCATAAAATGCCGAAGTGCCATGAACAATTCCTTGGCATGATCCTTATCATCCCGCTCCAAAGCCGACCGAATATCGTCCTCGATCATCTGCACGATACTTTTCGCCCCTTCGGGCTGCTCAAGAAGATAAGCTCCGAGTGCAGTCGCTGCGATTTCTGAGATGTGCTCATGTTCCGCCAAGGCCAGGATTTCCGCTTCGTCCAGGCCAGACATATCGATGCAGTCTTGAATGCTGATCATACCGGATCCTCCACCCGCAAGGGTTTGAGGCTATCAATCCGCACCCAATGCGTCAAAACCGCATATGACAGCTTATAGCTTGTGGATTTGCATGACGAAGCTCGGCAAAAAGGCTCAATTATTTTCTTAAAAATACTAAGTTTCGACAACACGTATATTGAATGTATTTTTTTAGGCCTCAGATACTGATACATTCGAAGCGATGTTTTTGCGCAAGATCGTAGCCGCCATACTTTTTGAGATTAATTACTTGACAGAAACCCCGATTTTCTATGAGTTATCTTGCCGTTACTGCCTATCAAAAAAATTGAACTATTATTGACGCTAACAGGTTTCTCATCCAGGTTGACATGGTTCATCAGACCGCTCAGCACTTCGTGCGGCGGCAAATGCATTGGCATCTGCCGGGACCTGAGAGCGAAGAAAACGCTTCAATTCAGTAATTGTACGGCCTTCTAAAACGGCAAATATTTCTTGTTTTTCAACAAATTCACGCAACTCATCGAGTCGGTTTGTGGCGGCAAATTCCGAGACGACATCAACAATCAGCGTTCCTTTTACGCGTCGTTTGCCTTCACCATTTTCGGTCCCATCATTTGAAAGACTTGCCATAGTACACCGCCTTTATCCTAGAATTGAAATCCATCAGCTAAACGGGAGGGAATACAAGGAACTACGAGATTACTATTGGTATCATTTCTCACTCTTTGACACTCCAACTCTAACCTTGCAAGTTCCCGTGCCCTTGCGTTCTGTGCTGACGCCGATAGCGGATTTCCTCGTAAATCAACTTCTTTCGACAAAACGAAAGTAAGCGCTAACTTGTGTTTGTCGATCCGCAATGAACTTTGTTTTAGTTTAGCTTCTGTGAGCCGAATGTGCTCGGTCAATGGGCTAAGTGTTAACGACCCACCCAATTCCCCAGAGAACGCAGTTGTAAACTCCATTGTGTCATTCCAAACAGAGTCACCCTCTTTTGCCTTTAAGTTGCCAAACTCGTATAAATTAACAAATTGCCCAAAGGAGTTACTTAGATTTAGTGATCCGGATATCGGATAAGCAAAATTGACTCCGCTCGAATTATTAGAGCATATTTCTTTTTTTCTATTGTCTTTATTTAAAAATCTAACCAGGTTTTCATTATTGTCTATGACGACAAAATTCCGAACATTATTTCGTTTTTTGTCCGCCTTACCACCTACAGATGCTGAAAATGCACCGTTTGTGAAAAGTTTCCCAAATGACAACCCTCCATCCAGAATATTCTGCTCGGTCATATCAAAAGTAAATTCATACCCAATATAACCGTGATCATAACGATTTAATATATCTTGCAGATCCTTAGAAAACCCGGAGCGCATTCTTTGGTCAAACCCAGCAAATAACTCAGGATTTTCTTTTAATTCCCGAGCTAATTTTGACTGCCCGAACTTATCCATCGCACCAATGACGTAAGATCTTAGGGTGTCTCTCATTTCGCAGCGGATATGTTGAACAATTTGGTAAGTGGACACACCAGTTACATTCTCCGGCGTAGGTTGAATAGAACATGCAGTAATAATCGACAGATTTACTGCGCCGACAATGCACAAAACAATGTTAAACTTAAATTTTTTGTATGGCCTAGCCCCTATCTGCCAATTCATCTTCCAGCCACCCCGATTGAAAACAAATGAAGAGCAATCTCTGGTAGGTAAGCATGCGTTAACAAAAGCAGTCAAGACATTTACCGATACGCTTTGAAGAACCAACATTATTAGACCGGGCCAAGACAACCGATCATCCCGTCATATCGACAAAAGTTAAATCACTTTGCCCGTCCGGCACGGCACTTGCTCCGTTGCTTTCCAAGACAGTCCGTATTTCCGTTTTGGAGCAATTTCGTGCCAAAAACCGCCAGAAACACACGTTTTCCCGCAGCGATCTCACGGCGGGCGTTCCTAGCCGGGACAGGTCTGTGCCTTTCTGGGACAGCGGCGATGGCGTCCATGAAGGTGGCGGACCTGCGCGGCTCTATAGATTCCGCTGATCTGGGGCTTTTGCCGAATGCAGCCGATGACCAAACCGCGCAGTTTCAAAACGCAGTCAACCGCGCAGTTGAACGCGGCCGTGCCTTGTTCTTACCTGCAGGCACCTATCCGGTCGCCAATCTCCGCCTGCCGTCAGGCACCTTGATCGTTGGTGTTCCCGGACGGACCCGCCTTGTCTATCAGGGCGGCGGCGGCCAGCTCATTCGCGCAGAAGGAGTCAGCAACATTGGCCTGACAGGATTGACTTTTGATGGTGCCAACCGCTCCATTGGCGATTTCACCGACGGTCTGTTGCATTTTGTCGGTGTGCGGAACCTTTCCATCGATCAATGTGAAGTGGCCGGCTCGACCAAATCGGGCCTGCTACTCGATCGCTGTTCCGGCCGGATTGAAAACTCCAGAATATCCGGAGCAACGGAGGCAGGCATTCGCTCCAACGAGGCAACAGGCCTCGCTATTACCGGCAACACGGTTTCAGATTGCGCCAATGGCGGCATCTGGGTTCACCGGTGGCGCGACGGCGAAGATGGTACAATTGTTTCCGGCAACCGGGTCGAGCGGATCGGTGCACGTTTCGGCGGCACTGGCCAGTTCGGTAACGGCATTAATGTGTTCCGCGCAGGCGGTGTCGTGGTGTCTAACAATCGGGTCGCCGATTGTGCCTTTTCTGCGATCCGTTCCAACGCTGGTTCAAACATTCAGATCATTGGCAACTCCTGTCACCGGTCCGGAGAAACTGCGATCTACAGCGAATTCGGTTTCCAAGGCGCAGTGATCGCCAACAATATTGCAGATGGCGGAACCATCGGTATTTCGATCGCCAATTTCTCCGACGGCGGCCGGCTGGCAATTTGCTCCGGCAACCTCATCCGCAACATCAAGGACACCGGCCCCTACCCTCCGGAAGTTGCCGGTTTCGGAATTGGTATCGCTGCCGAAGCAGACACAACCCTCACCGGAAACATCATTGAAGGCGCGCCAAAATTCGGACTGATGCTGGGATGGGGACCCTATATGCGCAATGTCATCGCGTCCCAGAACGTGCTGCGGAACTGCAAAACCGGGATTGCGGTCAGCGTGGCTGATGGTGCCGGTCCGGCAGTGATCACCAACAACATCGTCCAAGGCGCAACACGTGGCTCAATCAACGGGTTCCGCTGGCTGGAACGGGCGACCGGTGAACTGAACGGCTCATCGGAATTTGCCAATCTTACGGTCCACAGCAACCAGATTTCCAGCTGACTGAGAGCTCTTGACGCATCGCAGATGTTTCTGGTGTTTTATCCCTATTGTGAAACACCAGTTTCGATCTGCTTCTGCTTCTTCTGTTCTTCCAAAGTGTTCGGCGCCTGTCCCATCGACGGATCGTAAACGACGCTGCAGTTCCGCCCATTTGTCTTAGCCTGATAGAGCGCAAGGTCGGCCCGGCGCAGTGCAGTCGACAAAGTACGGTCAGTCATCAGGATCGAACTAATCCCAAAGCTGGCGGAATAGTGCAGGTTGTGACGAGATACAGACCGTTCCAGAAAAGCAAGCCGAAGTTTTTCCGCGACTTCGAAAGCGTCAGCCTCGATGGTTTCCGGCAACAATAGCCCAAATTCCTCACCGCCAATCCGGCCAAACAAATCGTAATTTCGAAGGTGTTTCATGGTCACTCGGGCACAATCTCTCAAGACCTGGTCGCCAACCGAGTGGCCATAAGTGTCGTTGACTAATTTGAAGAGATCGAGATCGAACATGATTACGCAGGCATCTTCGCCATTGCGCGTCGCACGATTAAGCTCTTCGTTGCCACGTTGCAGGAAAATACGCCTGTTAGGTGCTCCGGTCAGGGTATCTGTGGATGCCAGCCGTTCTGCTTCCCGTTTGGCACACTCCAGTTCAGCAGTCCGTTCCCGAACTTTGACGTCCAATGTGTCCCGTGCCTCCTCCAGGCGCTGAACATGAAGTCTAACTTGTTCCCGGCTGGCATGCAGCATAAGCAGCAACACACCGATCACACCTATCATGAGCTGCGCGTTGATCAACGCCGTGTTGAGTTCGACTTCTCGAAGCGGCCCGTATCCCAGGGCTGTAGGAACAATAATCCCAGCAGCCAGATAAAAAACTACGATAGAATTGTAGAGGCCACTTAGTCTGAGTGCTGCCCATAATAACAAAGCAATGGTTGCGACCAACTCAAAACTCAAGACCAAGCCAGCTATCCCTCCCCAGAACGCTGCGAACCCAGCTGTGCTAACAAGCGCGAAATTGGCAATCGCCTCGAAAGTGGGAAAACCACCTCCTTTGAATTTTTCCTTGCGCAGGATTGCAATTGCCAGAGGAGCGATTGTCAGCACGCCCAGCGCATCGCCGGTAAACCAGGTCGCAAAAACATACCCATAGCTGGCCACTGGTATGATGCCGGCGAACACCAATCCGGAGGCCCCGAAGAATGCACTCACAGCAGATCCACCAGCAACACCGATAGCCAGAAACGCCGATGCTGCCGAAACGCTCTGAAACAATTTGAAGGGTCGAAAATGCTTGTGCAGGAGAGCCGCTGCGCCGACGGAGGCTAGAGCATCGCCGATGCCATTTGGAATGCCGGCCAACAGGGATTGCATCATGCTAAGTGCGGAGCTGGGGTCGAAATACGCCCAGACATTACCCAAGTAAGCACCTAGAAAAACGCCCGGCCAAATACCCGGTCCTCGAACAAGGGCCCAGGCAAGCATCAGGCCGGAGGGGATCCATACCGGTGTAACATTCCCCGGCGGGATGGCGAGGGTTTGGCCAAGTCTGGCTGTCAGGATATAAGTCACCGCCACCAGGGTGACTTCAACAACTCTTGTCCTGTCGATCGGCAATCATGTATCTCCTTGAGGATCTCACCCCAGGGGTCGAACACCAATTTGTTCCCTTCTCTAAATCAGTATTTGCAATTCATGCCCGCTGCGCATCCGTGGCACTACTTAGAAATACACCTATAGGTTTATTTTCACAAAAAACAAAGTAGCTTACAGTTGCACCTACAAAAGGGTACACATCACTTAAACAATCCGCCTCGTCAATCCTGACAAGGCGGCTGTGATAAAGTTAGCTATTTCGCGAATCTTAAGGACAGGCAGGACAGCCCGCCGTCAACCTTGCGTGCCTCATGGGTTGGCAAGACGACGGTTTTGAAACCGGCTGCTTCGATCGCCGCAAGAGTTTTTGGATAGCCTTCCGGAACAAGAACGACATCGTTCACCCTTATGACATTGGCTGCGTAATCTTCGCCGTCCGGAACGACGACAGTTTTCCGGTCACCGAAGAACCCGCTCTTGGCCATCACCTCGGTTGCCAGAATGACTCCTTCACCCAAGGTGGAACAGGCCGTCTTGAAGTGAAGCACGCCCTCAGGGGTCTCGCAGACTTCGGCGTTGTAGCCCCACTCGCCCAGAAGTTTTGCAAACGCTTCAGCGCCTTCGCGGTTTGTCCGGGCAGACAGACCGATCAGGATGACATCATCCAGCATCAGGATATCGCCGCCGTCGACATAGCCAGTCCCCGGCAGTTCCACGACTTTTTCGAACCGCGCATCGAGCGCTGCTCGGATTTCCTTGCCCTCACCTTCCCGGCTGGCAGTGCCCGGGCGCAATTGGATCGCACCTTCCGGCAAACAAAACGCCGGATCTTCGACAAAACAGCTGTCCGGATAAGTTTCCAGCTGCGGCAGAACGTCAACGGTCAGGCCGGCCTCTTGTAACGCCTTCACGTAAAGCTCATGTTCAGCTCGGAATGCTGCACCACTGGGATCGCCGGTATCGACCGCACGGATACCGTCGGCCACGCTGTCGGCGGGCATGCGGGTGATGGCATGAGTGAAACGATAAGACAGTCCAGCGCGTGCCGGCATTTTTGGAACTCCAATGAAAACCACAAGCGATAAACCAGCCATTCGCCGCGCCAATTTGCAAGATGCAAATGCTATCAAACAGTGCATTGACCGCGCCTATTCACCGGTAAAAGAGCGCTTGAACGATCTTCCAGATGTTTCCGCAGGGGTAGAAAAGGAGATTTCTGAGAAGGTCGTGTTTGTTGCTGAGAACAACACCTCCCTCGCCGGCTGTGTGATACTCGCGCTTCAGGGCAACCATGCACATCTGGTCAATATCGCGGTTGACCCTGAGTATCATGGGCGCGGGATCGCGCGCCTGCTGATCCACACCGCCGAAGAACTTGCCCGCCGAGATGGAGCAAGCGAATTTCGGCTCGCAACCCATGTCGGCATGCCGGAAAATGTTGCCCTTTATACGCATCTGGGCTGGTCGGAAACCGAGCGCAAAGGCAACAAGGTTCTGATGACCAAGAGGCTTAAAGGCACGATCTCATAACTGAGGACAAGCCTAGCTTGTGAGAAGGGTTGTTTTCAGAGAATTCAAAAACTCAGCGCGCGGGCGGATATGGCCTGCCTCTGTGCCCCTGCGGGTGAGGACCGGTGGATTGACCAAAGTATCCAGCAGCTTTGCTTCCTCCTCATCAAAGTCCAGCATCGCTTCCAGCACAGTCGCCATCATGACTTCTGCGGCCCGCGTCGCACCGTCATCGCATTTCAGGGCAACGCCAAACCCGAGCTCAGGCACAGAGGCACAGAAGACACCTTCGGCGCCCGTTTTGACGAAAACCCGGCCGCGGAAGCCCTCCATGACTTTGGTACAAAACCGGTCGGCTCCGGCAACCATGTAAGGCTCGTTAACACAGGCATCGAAAATCCGCTGAGCCGCGTCCTGGCGCAAGGGTTCCAACCCCTCTCCGGTTCCAAAGGCAGCGAATGCGCGGGCAAAGCCGACAAGGGGAGATGCATAAGTTGGAATCGAACAGCCATCTGTTCCGCAAACATCTTCCGACACGATGTCACCGGTCAATTGTTCGATGACCCTCCTGACTTCAAGCTGTACCGGGTGGCTCGGCTCTATGTAACCCTTTGTTTCGACACCCATCACTCTGGCAAGCCCTAGAAAACCAGCGTGTTTGCCTGAACAATTGTTGTGAAGCCCACAGGGCGTTTCGTTGTCCAGAATAAGCTTGGCGGCATCTTCCATCCGCTTCGGCCATTGCGGACCGCATTCCAGGTCATTCTCTGTGAGCCCCGCCTTCATCAGCATCACCCGCGCCGAATTGGCATGCACCTCTTCCCCGTTGTGCGATGAACAGGCAAGCGACAACTCGGCATCGGTCAAATCGAGCGCGTCCGCAGCTCCCGACTCCACCATTGGAATTGCCTGCAATCCCTTGATCGCGGAACGCGGAAATACCCGGGCGTCTACATCGCCGATGCTGCAGACCAATTTGCCGGAAGCATCGACAATTGCGACGGTACCGCGGTGCAGGCTTTCGGTCAGCTGGCCACGGGTCACATCCACCAAAGCAGGATTGGGCATGAAGCTCTCATCTCGTTCATTTGGAACTGAATTGAAACTTAAGCGGATTCGGCCCGGGCCGCAGTTAAAAAGCGGTCCAGACGCTCGAGCGCTTCATCAATCACCGTATCCTGTTTGCAGAAGCAGAAGCGGATGAAACCAGTCGGCGCATCAGACCCATAGAATGCAGAGACGGGAACCGCGGCCACACCGGCGTGCTTGACCAAGGTTTCGCAGGCCTCAACATCACTCACACCAAGCCCAAGCCCGGAAAATCCACAGGTGAGGAAATAGGTCGCCGCGCAAGGAAGAACGTCAAAGCCAAGCGCCTCAAGACCTTTGGCCATCCGGTCCCGTTTGCGGCTCAAATCCCCCGCAAGCCCGTCATAGTAGCTGTCATCCTTGGCAATGCCGTAGGCGACCGCCTTTTGCAGGTTGGGCGGCGTTGTGAACGTGGTCCACTGATGCGCCTTTGCAATCGGGTCCAAAAGCGCGGCCGGGCCGGTGATATATCCAACTTTCCAGCCTGTCAGCGAAAACGTCTTGCCGGCAGACCCGATACGGACCGTCCGTTCGCGCATGCCGTCGAAGGTCATTAGTGGTCGGTGTTTGCGGCCGTCAAAAACCAGATGCTCATAGACCTCGTCACAAATGGCATAGGCGTCATACTGCCGGCAAAGATCCGCGATGCGCCCAAGTTCAGCGTCGGAAAACACCTTTGCCGTCGGATTCATCGGATTGTTGATGAGAACGGCTTTGGTCTTATTCGAAAATGCAGCTGCCAGCGCGTCATCGTCGAGGTGCCAATGCGGCGGGGTTACCCGAACCCGCACGGGAACACCGCCAGCGCGTTCCACCAGAGGCAAATAGCAATCATAAAGGGGCTCGATCAGGACAACTTCGTCGCCCGGAGAGACAAGAGACATGATACAGTCCGACAACGCTTCCGTTGCACCCGAGGTCACCAGAACTTCGGACTGAGGATCGATTTTAAGACCATAAAACCGTTCATTGGCCTCGGCCACCGCTTGACGCAACTCGGGAAGACCGAGCATCGGCGGATACTGGTTGGGTCCGTCAATTAGCGCTTGTGCCGCAATTTCCCGGATGTCCTCCGGGCCATCGACATCCGGAAACCCCTGCCCCAGATTGATGGCGTTATTCGCCATTGCCAAGCGCGACATGGTTTCAAAAACAGTCGTCTGGATGCCGGTGAAAACCGGATTTGTCGGCTTCATGCTATCTCCCATTTTTGTTGGTTTTACTTCGGGATCCAATCACCGTCGAGGTGTTTTTGCGCCGTCGTTGTTGCGGTACGCGATCGTAAGTCAAATCACTTGGTCTATGGCGACTATTGTTCGAAAGGGTTACCTTTCCAAATAGACTTCAGCGTTTGCACCACCATAAATAATTTCGGCCAAGGCTCGTTCCAATCGCGGCACCAAAGCGGTGTGCCGCCGATTCAGGTAGTGGTAGAAATCGATCGAGCGCAAATGGTTATCGCCCTTATAGATAGGTCCGTGAACAGCGGCCTTTAGCAGGCGGTCGCCGGGATTTTCGGCGGCTATTGCAATATCCAAACGTTGCCTTTGCAACATATTAAACAAGACTTCGGGCGTCTCAACGGTCGTCACATTCGGCAGATCCGCAGTCATTTCTTCTGCAAACTTGGCGCCAGCGACATAACCAACCCGGACGTCCTTCATCTCACCCAGTGTCAGGTTGGTCATCTCCTCATCATTGGTGTACGCGTAGATCGGAAGGGAAATGACAGGAACATTCACGCGGATGATTTCAGTAAAATGGTCCCCGATCTGCTTAATGCGCAACAATTCACCATCTGCAGCGCCGTTTTCAACCTCCTGGATCGACCGGTGAGGTGTCAGGTAAACGACTGAAAAACTAATACCGAGCACGCTGTAGGCTCTCTGCAACAATTCAAGAGCCTGTGTGTTGTGGCGCATCCCGTCGACTGCTGTAAATCGCAGTTGCATTTTCGCAGCCGCCGTTCCTCCGAAACAAACCAGATACATAAGAGCTAGGGCAGCAAACTTCAGAACCATCACATCAAACTCTTTTGGGTCATTTCGAATAACAAACCCATGGCTCGATCCGGCTCGCCTCACGCAAAGAGGCCACCAGTTACAATCCAAGGTTAATTAACCTTACGTAAGTACTCGCATTTTTTCCAGAATCCATTTTGCCGCGCTTAAAACATTTCTCACTTTGGCAGTTAGCGGCTAAGAAAAATGGTGATTATCCAGAGCGCACGGAGATAAATTGCACAGCAATGCACTGCGCTCGTTTCAAAACGGCGCAAAGCTCTGGTTTTTCTCAGACTTTAGTTTAACATCCCTGCTTAGAGTGCCTTTGGGCGCGGTTCATTTTTGAATTTTGGTACTGCATTGGTTAAGCGCTTCGGGGGAGTTAAGGGATCATGCTTGGCGTCGTCATAGGCCTTTTGATTATCCTGATTGGTGCCAGCGCCTTGTTGCGCCGTGGCAGCTCCGCATCAGGTGGCTCACGCCTATCCCGGATTTTAGGCAGTAAAGTCATGGGCATTGTGCTGATCTTGATCGGCACCTTCATGCTGGCGTCGTCTTCCTTTGTTTTTGTTGACGCTGACCGTGTTGGCCACCTGAAGCGGATTTACGCGTTCAAGGAACTACCTGAAGGGAGGATTCTTGCACTGGAAGGCGAAAAGGGGCCGCAAGCTCAGATCCTCGGGCCTGGATTTCATTTTATTCCCTTGGTGCGGGTACTCTACGACTTCGAAGAATGGGACGTGGTCACCATTCCGGAAGGCTATTATGGCCAACTGACCGCCCTTGACGGCAACGCCATGCCCTCAGGCATGTTCATGGCACCGGCCATTTCCGATGCCGAAGTTGGCGACATGCTCAAGGCCGAAAGTTTTCTGACCAAAGGCGGTCTGCGCGGTCCTCAGGAAACAGTCCTGAAACCGGGACAATACCGCCTGAACCGGTATTTATTCGATCTTCGGCTTGATGAGAACACAAACGCCACAATCATTCCGGCCGGCCATGTCGGTGTGGTCAAATCTAATGTCAGCCAGCCAGGCATCAATTGTGTTGAGGAAGAAGTCTCTGCATCAACGGCCTCGCGCGAAGCCCTGACCGTTCCTTTGGTGCCGCGCGGCTGTGTTGGCATCTGGAAAGAGCCTTTGTTCCCGGGCGCCTACTATCTCAACCGCCAAGCCTATGAAGTGACACTGGTTGATACCCGGGTGCAGACCTGGGAATACAAAGGCGGCTACACCAAACGGATCATTGATCTGTCCGTTGATCAGCAAGGCAACATCCAGCAGAACGAACGCTCTGTCCAAGAGCAAATCCCGAGCGATGCGGCCGACCGGGCTGTTTATGTCAAAGTTGAAGGCTGGGACATTCCCCTCGAACTCCGTGCGCTGGTCCAGGTGGATCCGTCCAATGCTCCGGTCGTGGTCGGCTCGGTCGGCGGTCTCGGTGAAATTGAAAACCGTATCCTGACCCCGGCAATCCGCTCCATCGTGCGCAATGTCGCTGGCGCGTCAATTCGTGTACCGGACAAAAACGCAGATGGCACCCTGGTGGAACCACCAAGCTACACCGTCCGCCCGACACGCGTCCTGGACCTGATCGAAAACCGGGATGCTTTGGAGCAAACCATCGAGCAGCAGATCAAGATTGAAGGCAACAAGGCCGGTGTAAACATCCGGGAAATCCGTCTTGGCGAACCGGCCATCCCGCCGGAACTTCTGGTGTCCCGGTTGCGGGTCCAACTCGCGGATCAATTGTCGACCGCCTATGAGCGCGAAACGGACGCCCAGCAAAAACGTATTGAGACGGAACAGGCCCGCTCCACGGCCGATGAACAGCCGCGCCTTGTTGAAGCCCAAATCGCGGTCCAAGTGGCCAATCAGCGCGAACAGGAACGGGCCGCTCTTGGCCGTGCCGAACGGCAATACCTGGAAGAACTGGCCCGCGGCCAGCGCGCCCAGGTCGACGTGCTTGGCCAGGACCGGGTTGCGCTGCTACAGGCGCTGGAAAAGCTGCTAACCTCTCTTGAACGCAAACCGGAGCTGGTCGGGCTGGTCGGCAAACTGGTTCCCAACACCGTTGTCAGCAGCGATGGCGCGGGGTTGGCCGGCGCCGCCGCCCTGCTCGGCTCAAGTTTGGCGAACACAACGGCGAAACCGGCCGGACAAACCAGCCGGTAAATTGTTGTTCCAGGTTTTTTAAACAGAATGCGCCAATTCCGCTGATCTGTGCACACTGTGCCAGGTCGGCCGGATAGGTCTCAAACTCGCTCTCTGCCACAACCCGCCTACCTGCCGCCATTCCAAAACTCTACAAAAATGACCTAAACTCAACCAAATACACACGCAAAAATTGCTTATACGCAAACGATCCCATAACAAACTCCATCAAACTCAGATCGTTTTCATGTTATGATTCAACAATGAAACAAAAAACTAAGCTTACTTGGCATTTTTTCAAATAAAAATTATAATATTAATATAATAATTGCAGCCATCTACACAACTTTTAGTAGATAGCTCATCAAAAATAATAATAAAAATGATTGCCTCCCTATCAGGGGCAACAACTCAGTCCTGCATTTTCTGTAGGCAATTTTTTTTACTTTAGGAGGATATTATGGCGAAGAAAACAATCAAACAGAAATCTATTAAAGTCCCGGTCAAGGGGCAAAAGATTGCCATTCCGAAAGGATTAATTCTGGAGGACGGCGATACAGTAATTATCACGATCGAAGATGACGGCGATGATCCGCGTGATACCGGCGAAGGCATGCCATATGGCGAGGAAATAGACACGCTTTTGGAAAAGCGGCTCGTTTCTGTTGGCATCAATGATTACCGGGACAACCAGATTAGTGATTTGACCGGGTGTGTACCGGATGCAACGAACTTTTCACGCAAACTAAACAGTGATTTCGGGTTCAGCTTCGATCGTGATCACTTTCGGTTCTTAACCGATGACGCGGCAACAAAGGCGAACATTATCAGTCAGTTGTCCTGGCTTGTCGCCGAAACCGGCCCTCATGACGTTGGTGTCTTTTATTATTCGGGACACGGCTCTCAAGTTCCAGATCAAAATCCGCCGAACGACGATGAATCCGACCGGCTTGATGAAGTGATTGTCCCGCACGACACAAACACCAGAGCCAGCAATCCAATTTCAACCGTTATTCGCGATGACGAAATCGCCGCTATCCTGGCAAATATCAATCCCGAAGCCCATTTTGTTGTGGTCTTTGACAGCTGCAATTCCGGCACGGGAACCCGCCAAGTTCCGCTGCAACCTGACGATGGTCGAGCCCGGGTGGCGGAAGTAAGCAAACATGCCACAAACTTGAAGGGGCTGTTTGCCAATGCGGCCAATTCAGGGCTTCGCGGCGCACATGCTTTTTCCGGTCCCAATCACTTACTTTTGGCAGCCGCCCATTCTTCGCAGCTTTCCTGGGAGTTTGGCGGGCAAGGTGCGTTCACAAGTTCCCTGATCCAGAACTTGCGTCCGGGCAGAACGTATAAAGAAGTCATGGATGCTGTCGCACCTGCTGTCGACCGGCGTGTCATGCGGGCAAAAAGCGTTCATCAGACACCTCAACTTGAAGGCTCCCCGCAAAACAATCCGCTCTTTGCCATCGTAATCTAAGTCACTCATTGAAGCCTGCTGCAGAGGCTATTCGGTCTTCTGCAGCAGTTCTTCTGCCAAGCAATTAGGGTCTCTCCCGTAGCGCCTAATTCGCGGCCACATCCCGATGATCTGCAACAATGCGGTCCAGAACCCCACTTGCAATCGTTTGGATGTCACCATTGCGCCGCATATCAGCTAAGACAGCTGCGATCTTGGGCACAAGATCGCTATTCTTTTCATGGAGATAATGAAACATTGGCTCCACCTTAAACGGCGAGCCAAGTGGCACGATATTGGCCAGGCCGAGTTTGGACATCGCCAACACGCCATCAATGTCATCGCTGACCACCGCGTCTAGCTTTCCGGATGCCAGCAATTGAAACAATTCCGTTTCGCTTTGCCCTACCCAGAGGTTTTCAAACCCTTCAGTAAATTGAATGGCTTGGACGACACCGTCCTGGTAACCGACATGCAGCCTGGACAAATCGCTTTCAGCGATCCGGTCCCTGTCGTCTTCGCGGACAAACACGATGCCTTTCAGTTCCATATTTGGAACAGGAACCTGTTTCAAAGCCGGATAAAGATTTTTGACAGCGCCGATGCGTACAAGCTCACCATCAACATGCCCAGCTGCGGACAGAGCCAATGCCCGGTTGCCAGACGTGAAATAGATCTCGACCGGGATTCCAATCTTCTCATATGCCGTGGTCATGATCTTGCTGGCAATTTCGGTCAGGGCAGACCCTTCAATTGTCGAGAGTACAAGACGCTCTTCTGCCGCAAGCGCAGTGGTCACCATTGAGAGCCAAGCGATCAGACACGCTGTATAGATACGAGATAGCATTCGCCTACGGCTTTCACTTGGGCCTCTGCCGTTACTTCGCAGCCACGTTCCGGTATTCGGCAATCATACCCGCCATCTCAGCTTCTGTGATAGCGTCAATTTCACCACTGTTGCGCATCTGCATGAGGACTTTTGCGACCTTCGGTACCAAGTGGCTGTTTTTCTCATGGATGTAGTGAAACATAGGTTCAACTTGGAATGGCGCCCCGAGCGGCACAATGTCTGCGAGCCCCAATTTGGCAATGGTTAGCGGGCCATCAAACCGGTCACTGACGACGGCATCAAGTTTGCCTGACGACAGCAACTCGAACAGTTCATCTACGGACTGGGCCTGCCAAACATTCTCAAAACCAATTGTGAAATTTGCGGCCTGCACGACGCCTTCCAAATAGCCGACGCGCAACTTCGCGAGATTGCTGTAGGTTAGCGTGCCTTTGTCTCCTCGGCGAACATAGACAAACCCTTTTGCTTCCAGGTTCGGTACCGGCACTTGTTTTAAAGCCGGAAAACGCTCCTTGACCACACCAATGCGCACGAGCTCGCCGTCCACATGCCCGCCTGAAGAAATGACAAGCGCCCTTTTCCCTGATGTGAAATAGATGTCTATTGGAATTCCTAGCTGCTTGTAAGCCTTGCCCATAACGGCGCCAGCGATTTCAGCTAAGGGCGACCCTTCGATCGTTGAAAAAACAAGCTTTTTCTCTTCAGCCACAACTAAAGAGGCCAGATTAAGCCAGATCATCAGAAAAGCTGTACAGAAACGGATCAACATTTTCCTTTCCAGCGTAATGGCAAGTAAATGTCTTATTAATAATATTCAAAATAATGCAGATGTAAACGCCAGCAGATACCATACTTTTCTAAATATCGCCTCTTCTTCCCACCGTATTCCTTACAAGTAATCATCACCGATCTGGCGATATCCAACACTCTGCATGGCAGACCAGCGGTCAGAGCCTTGCTGCGTCGCAATAAATCCAGTAAAAGACCGCCAGCTTGATTTAGGTCAATTTGCCGGTGCACGAATCGCGTGCCGAGACCTTCTGAACCACACTCTAAATATGTTGGAGCTTGCCTTGACCGCACGCGCCGGGGCCGTTGCGCCTGTTCAATCGACGAAACTGGATGCAGCGCGCATCAAAACCGAACTTTTGGCCGGGCTGACGGTTGCTCTTGCGCTTGTACCGGAAGCCGTTGCTTTTGCTTTTGTGGCCGGGGTCAACCCTCTTGTTGGGCTTTATGCGGCCTTTTTTGTCGGCTTGATCACGGCCTGTATCGGCGGCCGTCCGGGGATGATTTCGGGGGCAACCGGTGCGCTTGCCGTTGTGATGGTGTCCCTGGTCGCGCAGCATGGTGTGGAATATCTCTTCGCTACCGTGGTTCTGATGGGTCTCATCCAGATCGCCGTTGGCCTTTTGAAATGGGGCAAATTCATCCGCATGGTGCCCCATCCGGTGATGCTCGGTTTCGTCAACGGCCTTGCGATTGTTATCTTCCTGGCTCAGCTCGGCCAGTTCAAGGTTCCCGATGGTGCTGGCGGACTAGAATGGATGACCGGCTTGCCGCTGTATCTTATGCTCGGCCTAATCACCCTGACGATGGCAGTCATCTGGATTCTGCCGCGCTTCACCACAGCGTTTCCTGCGCCCTTGGCGGGCATTCTCGTTGTTACCGGTTTGGTCCTTGGGTTCGACCTCGACACCCGCTCGGTCGGCGACCTTGCATCCATCGCCGGGGGATTGCCGCAGTTCCACATTCCGATGGTCGAACTCAATCTGGACACCCTTCAGATCATCCTGCCTTATGCCATCATTCTTGCCGCAATCGGCCTGATTGAATCTCTCCTGACCCTGAACCTTGTGGCCGACATGACGAACACCAAGGGCGGCGCGTCCAAGGAGTGTTTTGCTCAGGGAACGGCCAATGTGGTGACCGGTTTCTTTGGCGGTATGGGCGGCTGCGCCATGATCGGCCAATCGATGATCAACGTGAAATCCGGCGCACGCACGCGGATTTCCGGCATTGCAGCTGCACTGTTCTTATTGTCCTTCATCGTTGTTGCTTCGCCTTTGATCGAACAGATTCCGGTCGCAGCCCTCGTCGGCGTAATGTTCATGGTCGTGATAGGCACCTTTGCCTGGGCCAGCTTGAAGATCATGCACAAGATCCCGCTGACCGATGCGCTCGTCATGATCGTGGTCACCGGCGTGACCGTTTATGCGGACCTCGCGGTTGCCGTTGTTGTTGGTGTGATTATTTCCGCCCTCGCCTATGCCTGGAATGCGGCCAGCCGGATCAACGCAAAAATTGGCAAGAGCAAAGAAGGCTGGAAGGTCTACCGTTTGGAAGGCCCCTTGTTCTTCGGCTCTACCACAGGCTTCGTCGACTTGTTCGACCTGCAGAACGATCCGGACGATGTTGTAGTCGACTTCCTCGACAGCCGCGTGGTGGATCATTCTGGCTTGGAAGCCATCGACGCACTTGCTTCCAAATATGAAGCTGCCGGCAAACGCCTGCACCTGCGCCACCTATCTCCGGACTGTCAGAAACTTCTTCATAAAGCCGGCAATCTTGTCGAAGTGTCCGTCCTCGAGGATCCGGACTACGAGGTTGCTGTCGATTATGGCCATACGTTCGACGCACCCGAGAAAGCGGGTTGAGGCTCTTCAGGGCAACCAGTTCGATAGTGAATCGGCTCAAGCAAAAAGCCCGCAAGGTCATTGACCTTGCGGGCTTTCTTGATTCTAACTCAACGAAAGCGCAGCTGCACTCACACTACTTGAACCAGAAAGTCGTCTCACCCCTGTGTCCAAGCCAACAAAATTCCGGATCACCCCAGCACTGACAACGGTCTTGGGAGTGTTCGTACTTCTTACCGCTGGCGCAGTCTTTCTCGTCCAGGCCGTTGTATCCCGGGATGTGGTTCGAGAGCTGGGTGGGCAACTGATTGACGCGGGTATGGATGGTCTTGAGGCCGCCATTGCAGAACAGCTTTACTCCATTCGCAAAACTGCCTCTTACACTGCCCGCGCGCTGGATACAGAAGCGGTTAGCCTGGACGATCCAGTGAGCCTGGAAAGCTACTTGTTCGGGGCTCTGGCGCCGCTTGATCAAGTCTCGTTCGCGTTGATAGTCGACGCCACCGGCAACGGCATTCGTGTTGATCGCGGCGGCGGCGCCGGCTCTCTGCTTTCAGAAGAAGTCTCACTAGACTTGGATGAACCGCTGGTCTCACCAGTTTTTGATCGGGCTAAAAACACCTTTTCGCCCTTCTGGAGCGATCCGATGTTTATCCCGCGGCGCGACAATACCTATCTGCTTTACGTTAAGCCGCTGCATGAGGCGGGCACCTATCTGGGCACCATCATACTTGGAATGTCGCTGCATCGTATGTCGGAGATCACACGCCACCTGTCTGATGACGACATTACAGTCTTCTTGATGCAGGTCGGCACCACAGAAATCATTGCGCACCCCGAACTAAGCCACCATTTCGCCGATCTGCACCCAGAAAACATCCTGGTCGATGTCGATGACGTTCCTGATCTCTTTCTCGCAGGCTTTACGAAACTCAAAAAAGTGGGAAATCGTGCCTTTGATCTCAATCCCAGGGACGCACTCTATTCAGGATATGATGAAACGGGCGAAAAACGGTTTCTGGTTCTCGAAGACAGAAACCGGAGCTTTCGAGGTCTTCCTGTCCGCGTCGGTGTTCACTTCCGCGCAGAATATCTTGAGCACTCGGTCAATGAGTTGACAGGAGCTGCTGCGACAGGTCTTGGGTTACTCGGGTTATCGTTGTTGGGTGCTGGCCTGTTGGCACGGCGGATTTCCGTTCCTGTCAAACGGGCCTCCATCGCTGCAAATGAGGTAGCCGGGCTAAATCTCGGTGATGTTCGAGACTTGCCTCCAAGTTCAATCCGCGAGCTTGACGATCTTGCCCGCGGTTTCAACGCGATGGTCTCGGGCCTTAAAGCCTTCAACCGGTATGTTCCAACAAGTCTCGTGAAACGCCTCATTCAGGAAGGACGAACCGAAACTCCGCCACAGGAACGCGAAGTTGCTGTGCTTTTTACAGACATTGTCGGTTTCACGTCCTTGTCCGAGGGTTTGACGGCCACCGAAACGGCTAACTTTATCAACCATCACTTGTCGCTGCTTGGGGCCGAAATCACCAAAGAAAACGGCACCATCGACAAATACATCGGCGATGCGGTCATGGCGTTCTGGGGGGCTCCGGAAACCCTCGACAATCCGGCAGCGTCCGCTGCCAGGGCAGCCCTTGGTATCGCGAAGGTTTTGAAAGATGACAACAGCCAACGAATTTCCCGCGGTGAAACTCCCGTTCGCATCCGGATCGGCATCCACCTAGGTCCGCTCGTTGTCGGCGATATCGGTGCACCTGAACGAGTCAATTACACCGTGATCGGCGACACGGTAAATATTGCAGCGCGCCTCGAAAGCCTTGGCCGGGACATCGACCCTGATGCGGATATCATTATTACCGTTTCTAAGGAGGTTGCCGATCGGCTGCCGCAGACCATGCTGGTCGATCAGATCGGCAACCAGAAGGTCAAAGGCCGGGACAACCCGGTCGAAGTCGTGCGTTTGTGGAGCGAAAACCAGGTGTGATGAAGACCGTTCGGTTGTGCATCCAGACGCTTCACACTCACAAACGCAACTTAAAGGACCCGTACTCCGAAAAGCATACCTAGACTTTACATCAATGCCTGTTACTTTTCTCCGTATTGACCTTAGGCAATGGCCATCGCCATAGTTTAAGTCTCTTTCCGGCTGGGAGGGAATCGTGTCAGCGACATCGCAGCAGGTGTTATTCGGAATATACGGTCTTGCATTTTTCACCTTCGGCCTGGTTATGGCTGTTAGGACTGTGGGTCACAAAGGCTCAATGCTGGTCAACCGGATGCGACTGCTTGCATTGTTTGGTTTGTTACACGGGGTATTTGAGTGGCTGGTGATGTACGGCGTTGCCGCGACGTATCCCAAGTCGACCATCACTCTGGCCGTGTTTTCGTTTCTTCCATTGATATTGTTCGCCTTTTGGGAATCTAAAGGCCTCGCAGTCATAGGGAGTATTCTCTGCGCCGTTTTGGCCGCATTTTGGCTGTTTGCGGCAAGCCTGTTTGATAGCCCCGCAATTCTCGAATTCATCGGAAGGTATTGTTTCGGTGTTCCAGCAGCCTTGGCCGCCGGCACCACCTTTCTTGCCGATAAATCTTTCCGCCACCGAAATGGTCCCCCGTCTGGGGCGCTGATACTCGCTGGCAGCTGTTTTCTTGTCTACGGCGCCTCTCAACTCGTCTCTTCTCCCGTCGGTGTCGTCGGATTGCCGCTCATTGAAACGAATACCTTTATGGCCCTCACTGGGATCCCTATTTTCGCGATCCGGACCATCATCGCCGTTCTTCTGTCGTTGGCCGGGGTGATGTTGATGAGCGAATTCGAAACCATCAACCAGCGAAACCTTGAAAGCGAACTGGAAAACGCAAAGACAGTCGCAGAAAACCGGAATGAGGCACTGCTAGAAGCGTTGGCCCGTAATGAACACCTGGCAACTCATGATCACCTCACAGGACTTGCCAACCGGCGCGGTGCCGAGAGATTTCTGGAAACAGCCTACGAAGATGGAATTTTCGAAAATGGCATCGCGGTGCTCCACATAGATCTCGATGACTTCAAGCAAATCAACGATACGTTGGGCCACGCCTCTGGTGACCGTTTTTTGCGCCACATTGCCGATACTTTAAAGGCCAATACCCGGCCCGATGATTTCGTCGGACGGATTGGTGGCGATGAATTCCTTGTCATAGGCCGGCTCGACCGGAAAGACACCGACATTCGGGAACTCGGACAAGAACTCATCAAGGTGCTGCGGGAACCATTGATGATTGAGGGCCGCCCCTGCCGATGCAATGTAAGTATTGGCATCGCGTTTGAGCGCAACGCCGACTTTGACGTCGACCATATGCTGCTGCACGCCGACACAGCCCTCTATCGCTCCAAACGGAACGGCAAAAACCGTATTGAGTTTTTCTCCAAGGAAATCCAGAACCAAATTGTCAAAAAGAAACAACTCGCTGATGAGATTTTCGCTGGGTTGGAAGACTCTACATTCTTTCCTGTCTACCAGCTGCAGTTCTGCGCAAAGACCCTCAATGTCGCCGGTGTGGAAGCCTTGGCCCGCTGGCAACATCCGATCTATGGCATTGTTTCACCAGCTCATTTTTTGAAGCTTGCAGAAGAAATCCATGTCATTGCGCAAATTGATCACCAAATCCTGCTCAAGGCCCACCATGACTTTGCGGCCTGGATCGATGACGGCGTGTCGATCCCCAGGCTGGCTGTCAATATTTCGGCCAACAGATTACGCAACAACTCTTTAATCGACGCCATTTCGGATCTTTGCGGTCACTCGGAGCGCTTGTCGTTCGAACTGCTGGAATCGATCTTTTTGGACGACCCGGACGAGCGGATTTCGAACAACATCCGCAGACTGCGGGAGATGGGAATTGAAATCGAGGTAGATGACTTTGGCACCGGCCACGCCTCTATCATCGCATTGATGAAACTATCGCCGACCCGGCTCAAAATCGACCAGGCACTGGTCGGGCCGATCACCCAATCAAAGTCTCAGAGAAGCCTTGTGAAATCAATTATCGACATTGGCTCTGCGCAGGGAATTTCGGTCACGGCCGAAGGTGTGGAAACCATGGAACACGCAAAAATCCTGACCGATCTCGGCTGTGATGTCTTGCAAGGTTTTGCCCTTGCCCGGCCAATGCCTGCCGATGATCTCTTAGCATTTCTATCCGCCGGCTCCTGGCGTGACAGAGCACAGCAGTCCGCTTAGGCTCGACACCACTCTTGACGCCAAAAGCACTCAATTTTAAATATAGCCCCCACCGCCTCACCACTTCTATTTGAATATTTTGCACAACACCCAAATGCCCACTTACCAGTCTTATGTTCTATGCACGTCGCCGAGGAGCGGCAGCACGCTCTGTTGCCGGCTGCTGAAAGCCTCCGGCATCGCCGGAGATCCGCAATCCTATTTTCACGAACCATCTGTCAGTTCATGGCAGGCAGATCTCGGAGTGGTGCCGGATCCTTCCCATTCAGACCGGGAAGCCCTGAAGGCTGTTTTTACAACCGCCCGCCAAAAGGGCACGGCGAATACCGGACTTTTTGGCCTTCGCCTTCAACGGCACAGTTTTGAGTATTTTTTCAAGAAACTCGGTGACTTTCATCCTCAATTACCAAGTGATCGCACGCGGTTTGAAGCGGAATTCGGAACCACGCTGTTCATCCATCTAACGCGGCAGAACAAGATCCAGCAGGCAGTATCCTATGTAAAAGCTCAACAAACGGGGTTGTGGCATCAAGCTCCTGACGGAACTGAGTTGGAACGGCTCTCTGCCCCACAAGATCCGGTCTATGACCCCGGGGCTCTTCGCAATACCTACGACCAATTCCTGAAATATGATCAGGACTGGAGCGATTGGTTCGCCAAAGAGAAGATCACCCCGTACCGTGTGACTTACGATCAACTGTCTGCAGATCCTCAAGACTCGTTGCGGGATATTTTAGGGGCACTTGGCAAAGACCCGGCCGCCGCAGAAGGTGTTGATCCGGGGATAGCAAAACTGGCTGACGCGACAAACCTTGATTGGGCGAACCGGTTGCGTAAGCAACTGGACCAGAACCATCTTCGGCGAACCAGGACAGGCGCCTTTGAACAACAGGAACTGGGTTAGCGGACCAAAACATTCTTGAACTGCCAGGGGTCATTCTCGTCCAGATCTTCGGGGAAGAAGCCCGGACGGCCCTCCAGTGGTGTCCAATCGGTGTAATAGCCCTTCACCGGACCAAGATAAGGCTTCTGGATTTCCAGGCAGCGCTTGTAGTCCATCTCATCGGTTTCCACGATCCCGGCCTCCGGATTTTCCAGCGCCCAGACCATACCAGCAATCACTGCCGAACTGACTTGAAGACCTGTCGCATTCTGGTTGGGTGCCAATTTGCGGGTTTCCCCGATCGAGAGCTGCGAACCATACCAATAGGCGTTCTTCTTGTGACCGTAGAGCAGCACTCCAAGCTCATCGGTGCCGTCCAGGATCTCTTTTTCTTCCAAGACATGCAGCGTATCTTGAACCTTTCCGGCCGCACCGAACAGCTCGTGCAAGGACAGAACCGCATCATTGGCCGGATGATAAGCGTAGTGGCAGGTTGGCCGGAATTTCAGCTTTTTACCGTCATCCAGTGTGAAATAGTCCGCGATCGAGATCGCTTCATTGTGAGTTACCAGATAGCCGAATTGTGGACCTGATGTCGGGCACCATGTGCGCACGCGGGTGTTGGCCCCGGCTTGCTCCAGATAGATTGACGCACGGCAGCCTTTGTCATGTTCTTTCGCGTTTTTGGGTTTCCAGGTTTCATGTGTCCCCCAGCCAAGTTCTGCTGGCTGAAATCCTTCAGACAGAAACCCTTCAACAGACCAGGTGTTCCAGAATGTGCCCTGCGGTTTTGGCTTCTTCGCCCGCTGAGTGTCCCGCTCGGCAATGTGGATGCCTTTGACACCGGTCTTGCGCATTAGCTTGGCCCAGCCTTTGCGGTTCTTCGGCTCCTTGACCTTCACACCTGTTTCGGTAGCAACGTCAATCAGGGCCTGCTTGACGAACCAGGACACCATGCCGGGATTGGCTCCGCAGCAGGAAACGGCCGTTGTTCCGCCCGGGTTCTTTTTCTTTTCCCGGCGCACGGTTTCGCGAAGCGCGTAATTGGTCCGCTCAGCAGCTTTCGCGGTTTCATCGAAATAGAAGCCGAGCCAGGGTTCAACAACCGTGTCGATGTAAAGAACACCAAGCTTGCGGCAGAGTTTCATGAGATCAAGCGAAGACGTGTCAACCGACAGGTTGACCACAAACCCCTGCCCCTCCCCTTCGGTCAGCAGAGGTGTCAGGATTTCTTTGTAATTGTCGGCAGTCAACGCAATCTTTTGGAACTTGTAGCCTTTGTCCGTCACCATTTTCGCATCGGTGTCCACCGGGTCGATCACGGTGACGCGGCTCTTGTCGAAAGCAAAATGCCGCTCGATAAGCGGCAATGTACCCTTGCCGATGGATCCAAGGCCGATCATCACCAGCGGCCCGGTGATCGTTCCGTGGACCGGCCATTTCTTCGCAGCAGTCGTGCGCCGTGGCGCTGCCTTGCGGGCCGGCGCCTTACGCGCTGGGGTTTTGGCAGCTGTAGCTGGTCTTGCCTCAGCGGGTTTCGCTGCAGGTTTGCGCGCCGCGGGTTTCCTGGCAGCCGGCGTTTTAGCTGCAGCCGCTTTGCTGGCAGATGCTTTTGTGGCTGCTGGTTTTTGTGCCACCGGCTTGGTTGCCGGTGCTTTCGAGGCCGCTGCTTTCGTACTTCGCGCTGAGGCCGAAGCAACTCGCGGCGTGCGCGGTTTTCTGGCGGCTGGTTTAGCGGCGGCTATTTTTGCAGCAGCCGCCATTGCCGCGGGCGCCTTTGAAGCGCTCGCGGTAGCAGACGGACTTGCCGCTGGTTTTGGAGCGGCAGCTCTGCGCCGCGTCGCTGGCTTGGCAGTCGGTGCTTTTTCCGCTGGTTTCGCTTCTACCGGATTTGCAGCTGTCCGGGATGACGGCCTCCGTCCCGGTGCCTTGGCTGTTGGCGCTTTCGCTGCAGCCGGCTTAGCGGCCGCGGCCTTTGCAGGTGAACGCGCTGGCGTTTTGGCGGTTGCAGCCCCGGACCGGGTCGTTCTGGGAGACTTGGCTGTTGCACGCGTTGTGGTTGGTTTAGCAGTTTCCGGTTTTACGGCAGCTGGCTTGGTTGCTGGAGTTTTGGACGCTGCGGCCGATTTTGATGCTGCGGGCTTGCGCCGTGTTGCCGGTTTGCGGGCCGGTTTTGCAGCCTCTTGTTTCGGCGTATCGCCATTGTTCTCGTCGGTCATTTCCAAAACTCCGAATTTATATGATCCGCCCGGCACTTGAACGCGGTCCGGTTGTCAATTCTCCCAAAGTCAAAAGCGCACTCAATGCGCATTTCTAGACATGCCGCGTTTTTTGCCAGAGCGCAAGCATATCCAAAAAAAGAGCGGCGGGACAAACCGCCGCTCTCTCAGAACAGGAAATGTAAACTATTTGGCTTTGTCAGATGACGTAGGATGCCAGCGGTGCAAAGCCGTTGAAGCCGACCGACGAATATGTGGTTGTGTAGGCACCACAGGCCTCGATCAGAACCTTGTCACCTATCGATAAGCTGACCGGCAACTCATACGGTGTCTTTTCATAAAGCACATCGACACTGTCGCACGTTGGTCCGGCCAGAACGCACGGAGCTGTTCTGTCGCCGTCCTTTGGTGTTTTGATCGGGTACCGGATCGCCTCATCCATGGTCTCGGCCAGTCCGTGGAACTTGCCAATGTCGAGATAGACCCAACGCACGTTGTCGTCTTCATGCTTCTTGGAGATGAGGACGACTTCTGCTTCGATCAGCCCCGCATTTCCGACCATGCCGCGGCCCGGCTCGATAATCGTAGATGGCAGCTGGTTGCCGAAATGCTTGGAGAGCGCCTGGAAAATTGCCTCACCATACCGCGGCACGCCCGGAACATCTTTCAGGTAACGGGTCGGGAAACCGCCGCCCATATTGACCATTTTTAGCGCGATGCCGCGGAGCGCCATTTCCTTGAAGACATCTGCCGCCATGGCGAGAGCGAAATCCCAGGCTTCGAGATTGGCTTGCTGGGAGCCGACGTGGAAGGAGACGCCATAGGCTTCAAGCCCGAGCCGGTGGGCGTGTTCAAGGACGTCGGGTGCCATGGCCGGGTCGCAGCCGAATTTTCTGGACAATGGCCATTCGGCGCCGATGCCGTCACACAGGACGCGGCAGAAGACTTTGGATCCAGGGGCAACGCGGGCGATTTTTTCAACTTCTTCGACGGCGTCGACCGCAAAGAGCCGGACGCCAAGCGCAAAGGCACGTGCAATGTCCTTCTCCTTCTTGATCGTATTGCCATAGGAAATGCGCGACGCATCGGCGCCGGTTGCCAAAACCATTTCCACTTCAGTTGGTGAAGCGCAGTCAAAGGACGAGCCAAGGCTCTCAAGCAGATCCAGAATCTCCGGAGCCGGATTGGCTTTCACCGCATAATAGACAGACGTGTCCGGCAAGGCCTTGGCGAAGGTTTCAAAATTCTCCCGCACGATGTCCAAATCGACAACAACACACGGGCCGTCATCGTCACGTCGTCGCAAAAACTCGCGGATCCGCTCGCTCATGGGGATGTCCCCTTTCCAATTTTGAGCTGCAGCTGCGCATCATTTCAGCTTAAAGCGCGCTGCAGTTTCACGTCGCAGGGGCTGCAAAGACAAATACCGGCCGCTCCGGGATGGAACCGGAGAGCGGATTGCGCTTCACAGCGACGGTTGGGCAATGCGCTGCTGACAATCAGGCGCAAAGCTTTCCCGCGTCGGGAATGCCGTTGATTGGATCGGAAAACCGAACCGCACGTCGGGCAAGGATGTAACAAGTGCCTCTTCTGTTACCCCGGAGGTTGGACACCCCGGCAGAGACCAAAAGGGCCCTCTTTACGTCGTTGCTTTCAAACCGTCCGGATCGGCTGCCCCGCCCCTTGGCGGTGTTTATTGGCAGCTACCCCTTAAGAGGCCTCCTTCGAGAAGGGACCCCATGAACGGCCTCGGGCACGTGCGAATTTGGGCAGGCGCTATATGATCGAATTTGCTCTTCTGCGCAAGAGGTTTTTGACCACGCTGCACGAAGTTTTCCAGATGGGTAAACAGCAGCCTTTCCGATGGACATATCAGGTATCTGCCCCGGCAAAGGCGTCGGCCAATCCTGAACCAAATCCGCTGTACTGTTGCCAGCCTTTCGGAGCGCCTTATGTCTTGAATTTGAACACTTCAGCCGACCGCCGGCTCTCCAATTTCACGACGAGGAAACCACATGAAGAACGCTCCGTCTTGCCTTTTGGCATTCTCAGCTTCAGCCGCTTTCTTCTTGGCTTCCTTTGCAGCCCATGCTGAACCACACCGGTATGAGCTCGACCCCGCCCACACCACAATCGCCTTTAAGGTCGATCATTTGGGTTATGCTGACACGCTCGGGTTCTTTTTAACCTTCAATGGTGGCTTTACCTACGACATGGAGACACAGGAGCTGTCAGACCTGAACGTCACGGTGAGCACTGCAAGTGTCGAAAGCTTTGACAAGGCGCGCGACAATCATCTGCGCAGCAAGGATTTTCTGAATTCAGAGGCCCATCCGGACATGGTGTTCACCGCTGACGGAGGTGCTGCACTCACGGAAATCTCCGGTACTGTCGCAGGCACTTTAACGTTGCTTGGACAAAACCGGCCACTGACCCTGGAGGTGACCCTTAACAAGGCCGCCAAATACCCCTTCGGCCATGGCCGTTTCACCCTTGGCATCAGCGCCTCGGGCACCGTCAAACGCAGCGACTACGGTATGATGTACGCGGTTGAAAACGGCTTTGTCGGCGATGACGTGGACCTCATCATCGAAACGGAAGCCATGCGGGTGGAGTAGCCGAAAACGGTTCGAAAACTTCTGGTAAAATAAGAAAAACCAGGGAGCCATAGTCGGCTCCCTGGGTCATTCCGGGCCCCGGAGATTGGTGGGTGAGGCCCGATTAACGTCCGGAGGCGGGCTTCCGGACGCTATTCTCATTAAGCTCAACCGCGATTGTGGCCCTTGCCGTGTTTGCCCTTATGGCCACGCTTGAAGTCGGACTTGGTGATCACACCATCCTTGTTGCGGTCGGCCCGGTCCAGCATTTTGGTCAGGGCTTGTTCGTGCTCTTCAGCGGTAATCGACAGGCTGCCATCGGTATCGGCGCGCTGGAACATGTTGACGATACGCGCGTCATTCACGGCCAGCCACAAAGGCCCGAAGTCATCCAGGGTGAAAGACCCGCTGCCGTTGGTGTCGGCCAGAGCAAACAGGTCTGCCCGTTTGGCATCGAAGTCTTCGCGGGTCACCGAGCCGCTGCCGTCCGTGTCAAAGAGGGTCATGAACATGCGCGCAGGCCCGCCACGGCCGTGATGTTTGCCGTGTCTGCCGCGTTTTTCGTTGCGCGCTTCTTTTTGCTCTCCTTGTTTGCCAGCTTTCTGGCCGCGCATTTGATCCTTTTGACCGCGGACGATTTCCACAACACCGTTGTCATCCCGGTCAAGCCGGTTGAACATCCGGTTCGCAACCCGGTCAACCTCTGCCTGGGTCACCGTGCCATCTCCATCGCGGTCGAGGCGCTGAAATGCCCGGACCATGCCGTCGTTGGAGCGCTCTAAGAATGCAGCCTTGAATTCGTCCAGGCTGACACTTCCATCACCATTAGTATCGGCAGATGCAAAATCCGCAGTCCGGACTTCGGAAATCTCAGCTTGTGTGATGACGCCATCTTTGTCGGTGTCGTAACGCTCAAACATGCGCTTGGCCGCACGTTTACCGCCGCGCATACCATAGCCGCCGTCAAAGCCGCCGCGTTTGCCCATATGCGCAAAATTCTGTTCAGCCATTGCCTGGCCGGTTTGCCCCCCGCCCGCGTTTGCCGCGCCGGACTGGGCGTAAGCAGGCAGGCCAGCGGTCAAAGCAGTGCCGGCAACACTTGCAGCCAAAGCAGCGATTGCAATCGTCTTGAACGGTTTCATTCCAACAACTCCTTGGTTCGTTGATGAGCTGAAGGTAGGTGGCAATTGTCGCAAGAATACCGGCAGATTTAGCCTCAAGTGTCGCAATCTGTCCCGGTTTCAGCGGCTGATACAGTCTGTTACAAACTCTGCTCGCGCTGCGGCGGTCTACCCCCTATTTTGACCGTAGAAACAAAGTGATCCGTACCGCCAGAATACCTTCAGGCGATCAATTGGAGACTGACGTGAGCGATCCGAGCCCACATATTCTTGTTGTCGACGACCACCGCGATATTCGCGAGACGTTGGCGCGGTATCTTGTCAAGAACGGCCTGCGCGCGACCACGGCTGAAAACGCAGCAGCGGCCCGCAAGGCGCTGAAAGCCGCCTCGGTGGATCTGGTCGTTCTCGACATCATGATGCCGGGCGAGGACGGTTTGTCGTTGTGCCGGCATCTGGTGGAGACCGGTTCCCTTCCGGTTATCCTGCTGACCGCCATGGCCGACGACACCGACCGGGTGATCGGATTGGAGATCGGCGCGGATGATTATGTCACCAAGCCTTTTAATCCGCGCGAACTGCTCGCCCGGATCCGCGCGGTCCTTCGCCGAACGTCGCTGGCGCCCAAGGACCGGGATCCGATCGAGCAGGACCGGTTGCACTTCGAAGGCTGGTCGTTAAACGTCACACGCCGCGAATTAACCGACCCGGACGGCATAGCAGTGGCGCTCTCCAGCGGCGAGTTCCAGCTCCTGTGCGCATTTTTGAAGCGGCCCAAAATGGTCCTCAACCGCGACCAGCTCCTGGACCTGACCTCAGGACGGACACCGCAGGTTTTTGACCGCTCCATCGACAACCAGGTTTCCCGCTTACGCCGTAAGATCGAAGCAGATCCGAAAGACCCTAAACTGATCAAGACAGTTTGGGGTGGCGGTTACATGTTCACAGCCGATGTGAAAGATCAGGTGGAATGACAGATCAGCCTGACAAACCACCGCTCTACAGTTATTTGTGGCCGCAGAAACTCGCCTCGCAGCTGATCCTGCTTCTGCTGATCGCGATTGTTGTGGTTCAGGCGGTCTCCATCTTCATGTTTCATGATGAACGGCGGATTGCCCTGGTGGCGCTCGCTCGGGACAGCATTCTGTCCCGCGCTATCTCCACGGCCGGCCTATTGGAAGAAACACCGGCGTCCCTTCACGCACGGATCCTGGAAGCCAACAGCACGCGTTATGTTGCCTTTTGGACAGGAGATGTGCCGCTCGCTCCAGAACCGGGCAAGAGCCGGTTCGAGCAGCGGGTTCAGCATTATGCCGCCAAGCGGCTCGGCGCAAAACAGACCATCCATATCAATCTTCATTCAGATGAAAAACGCGGCCCTTCCTGGCGGGATCGAAGCAAAGCGGAGCGGGAAAGCTGGCGCATGATACCGAAATCCGAACGCCCACGGCACTGGAAACGGGTCATGAACAAACCGGAAGATCTGTCCGTTTCCATTCAACTGGCAGATGGCAGCTGGCTCAATATGGCAACAAGCTACCGCCCGCCACCCGGCGCCTTTGTGCCTTTGGTCGTTCAGATTTCCCTCATGGCTCTTGCCATCATCGGCATTGTTGCCTTTGCGGTGCGGCGGGTGACACGGCCTCTGCTCAACCTGTCAGAGGCCGCAAACCGGCTCGGGCGCGGCGAGGATGTCGATGAATTGCCGGCAACTGGGCCTAAGGAAGTTCGCGCTGTGACACAGGCCTTTAATGACATGCAGGAGCGGCTGACACGGTTTGTGCGCGACCGCACTCGCATGCTGGCAGCCATCAGTCACGACCTGAGAACACCGATCACCTCTCTGCGGCTGCGCGCAGAGTTCATCGAAGATGATGAAAACCGGGAAAAGATGATCGAAACCCTCGATGACATAGCGGCCATGGCCGAGGCCGCGCTTCGTTTCGCTAAGGATGATGCCCGCCAGGAAGCTGCCGAACAGGCCGACCTCGGCGCCATGCTGCAAAGCATCGCGGACGATCAGCAGGATATGGGACATGCCTGTCAGGCAGACATTGACGAACGTATTATCCTAACCTGCCGTCCGCTGTCGCTTAAACGTGCGTTCAGAAACCTGATCGAAAACGGCATTCGCTATGGGGAAACTGTTGCTGTAACTGCTGAGCGGCAAGATGGTGATGTTCTCATCCGCATCCGCGATCAAGGCCCGGGCATTCCCGAGGACAAACTTCAGGACGTGTTCGAGCCGTTTGTGCGCCTGGAAGAAAGCCGCAGCGAAGAAACCGGCGGTATTGGCCTAGGCCTAGCCATCGCCCGCTCAATCATTCATGCACACGGTGGAACGATTAATCTCAAGAATGCGGACGGCGGGGGACTGCTGGTGGAGATCACGCTGCCGCTCGGCAATTGAACCGTGAATTCACTGGATGGCCGAACGCGTGCCTGCGTGATAAGAAACACAGTCAACAGTTGAAATAATTACGAGTTTCCAGCCGAGCTTCCTTACGAATGCAAAGCAAGTGGACGTTCGGCTGGCGTTTTATAGCCACCTGGGAGGACCCAATGATCACCATGAACCGCCGCAAGGCCTTATCCCTTATTGGCGCTGCTGCCGCCACCTCCACCCTGAGCGCCCCAGCCATTGCGAGCAACCGCAAGATCAAAGTTGGTGCGCTACGGTTCACCTCTCATTCCGGCAGTTTTGTTGCCTTTGAGCGCGGGTATTTCGCGGACGCCGGTCTGGACGTGGAGTTCAAGTTCTTCCAGGCGGCCCAACCGATGGCCGTTGCGATCGCTTCCGGAGATATCGACTATGCCGTGACTGCGGTTTCCGGTGGCCTGATTTCACTTGCCGGCAAGGGTGCGATCAAGGTGATTGGTGGTGCGCTGTCCGAGAAGAAAGGCATCGATGGCCAGAAGATCCTGGCATCCGATGCAGCTTTCGCTGCTGGTCTGAAAACACCGGCGGACCTCGGCGGTAAGACATTCGGCATTTCCACTGCGGGTTCTTCGTTCCACTACATGGGCTCCAAGATTGCCTCTGCAGAGGGAGTCGACGTTAAATTCAAGCCGCTGCAGAAGGTTGGTGCGATCATTGGTGCACTGAAGTCAGGCCAAATCGATGCCTGGTCGATCGTTCCGCATATTGCCAAACCGCTGGCCGGCTCCGGCAAGGTCCATATCATTGGCAATGTCGTTGACTACCTGCCAAACTATCAAGTCACCACAGTGTTCACGTCGTCTAAAAACGCGGACAACGAACAAGCCATGACCAAGGATTTCCTGGGAGCTTATTCCAAGGGCGTTGCCGACTATGACGCCGCGATGGTCCAGAAATCCGGCGGTGATGATGGTGTGAACCAGATGGTCGACCTGATTCACAAATATGTCTATGTCGATCGCCCGCGCGAAAAGGCAGCGCCGTCGATCATCAACGGCTCAATGTACCTGAACGAAGGCGCAGCACTGAACATCACGTCGATCGAAAACCAGCTTGCCTGGTTCCAGTCTGAAGACCTGGTGTCCAAGGACATCTCCATCGACACGCTGGTCGATCCGTCCTACGTCGAGATCATCAAGTCTTGATTTGAAATATTGAGGCGGGCGGCTCCGCCCGCCTTTTCCGGAGAAATTCATGGACTTGCGTCTTCAGGGCGTGGGACATTCCTACGATGATGTCACTGTCTTAAAAGACATCACGCTGGATGTGCCGCGCGGCCATATCGTCTGCATTGTCGGCCCGTCCGGCTGCGGCAAATCCACTTTGCTCCGCTTTATTGGTGGATTGGAGCAGCCAACGGAAGGCAAGGTTCTTCAGATTGGGACACCTCCGGCCGACAGCCTCAATCCACTGACCTATGTCTTTCAGGATTTTGCACTGCTGCCCTGGCGCTCCGTAGCGGGCAATATCTCGCTGGTTCTGGAAGATCATGGGATCCGCGGTCAGGCGGCAAAAGAAATCATCGATGATGTTCTTGCCCGGACCAACCTAACCGGCTTTGAAAAAGCACTTCCAAAACAGCTCTCCGGCGGCATGAAACAGCGCGTTGCGATTGCTAGGGCCCTCGCCGTCCGCCCGGCAGTTATGCTGATGGATGAACCGCTGTCCGCACTCGACAGCCAGACCCGCGAACTGTTGATGGACGATTTGGTCGGGCTTTGGACACGCTCTCCGTTCACAGCAGTTTATGTAACTCACAATTTGGCTGAAGCGGTCCGCCTCGGCCATTCCATCGTTGTTTTGTCACGCCGCCCGGGCAAAATCCGGGAGATCGTCACCTTGGACAAACCTTTGCAGGACCGCCAAATGGGCGACGTTGATCTGGAAGAGAAACAGAGACATCTGTGGTCGCTCCTGCGTGAAGAAGCCCGCACGGCGGATACGGAGTTGCTCGATGGCTGATGCAACGCAATCTGAAAACCTAACGGCCGGGCAACGAACCGTCCGCTTCCGGGGTGGCGGCTTTGCGCCCAAACCACGCCGCTGGGCCGGTCTCGTGGTGTTCGCGCTGCTGATCCTGGTTATGGAATGGGGGACACAGGCCGGCTGGATATCCGCGCTAACTCTACCCAAACCATCCGATGTTTTTGCGACCTTGATCGAACTCTACCAATCCGGCCAGTTCACCGCCCATATGGTACCGTCTCTTACCCGCCTTGCCGTCGGTGCCTTTCTCGGTGCGGTCGCGGGCATCGGGACGGGCATCCTGATCGGGCTCTTTAGTTACTTCCGGTCGGGCCTGGTCCCCTTGGTTGCGGCGCTGTTTCCAGTGCCCAAAATCGCCCTCTTGCCGCTGTTTGTCATCTGGTTCGGCATCGATGAGGGATCCAAATACGCGCTGATTGCTTTTGGAACCTTCACCCCGACTGTGGTTGCGACCTATGGCGCTGTCGACAACGTTGACCGAACGCTCATCCGCATGGGCCAAAGTTTCGGCCTCACCTGGTTGTCTATCGTCCGGAAAATCATCCTGCCTGGGGCGATGCCTGGCATCCTATCGGGCCTGCGCATTTCGCTTGCCATTGCAATCATTCTGCTGACAGCGGCAGAAATGCTCGGTGCAGAATACGGTATCGGCGCCTATGTGCTCCAGGCTGGATCGCTCTATGATCTCGACCGTCTGTTTGCAGGCGTGGTGATCCTGTCGCTGCTGGGAGTAATCATCAACGCACTGATCGGCACGATCGAGCGGCGTCTCTTAAGCTGGCGCGTCTAACCGCCGGCTACCGCCTCACTTCCAATTCACCGGCATAGGTCTTGTCATCAACCGGCTCCATCCACTCGGTAACGGAGCCGTTTTCAGCTTCATGGATTGCCAGATGTACCATGGAGACATGCCGGGCAGCGCCATGCCAGTGTTTGACAGCCGGCGGGATCCAGATGACATCGCCGGGCATGATGGACAGTTTTTCCTGCCCCCAAAGCTGGACAAATCCGGCGCCGCTCAGGATCTGCAAGGTTTGACCGAGGGGATGCGTGTGCCAATGGGTGCGCGCACCGGGTTCAAAAGTCACCTGGACCACCTGCACCCTGCCGGGTTTGGGCGATTCAATCACAGGGTCTTGCCAGACGGCGCCAGTAAAATAATCCGGATTGGCCCGCTTGGTCGGCCGGGACCCAGCCTCATAGACCGTCAACACACTCATGAAGCACTCTCCTGCGCGGCTTCTTTCGCCGCAGGCTTGGGGTTGCGCTTCCAGTTGATCAGAAGAACACCGAATATGGCAAGGCAAATCCCGGCAAAGGTTTCCAGGTCGAGCGTTTCATTCAAAAAAACGACCCCCAGTACAACACCGACCCCGGAGCGCAAATAGGCCTGGCTCGCCGTGCCCATCGACCCGATCGTGTTGATCAGCCGGAAGTAGATCAAAAAAGCAAAGGCGGTACAAAAGACGCTCAGAACCCCGGCAGCAGTCAGGCTTTCATTGGAGATTTGCAAGGCCCATGGCTGATCCAGAACAAGACTGAAAGGCAGAAGTGTTACCGTCGCGCAGATCAAGGTGCCGGCGGCCGTGACCATTGGCGGCAAATGCGCAAAGCGGCGCCCGCGGATCGCGGCAATGCCATAAAGGGCTGCACCTGCAAGGACCGCCACCTGCGGAATGAATGCACCACCAAGGCTTTCCAGCGCGCCTGTGCCGACGATCAGTACAATCCCAGCAACACCTGCCAACGCTCCCAGAAGCTGCAGAAGGGCTGGCCGCTCGCTGCCTGACATCAAAACCAGTGATAAGAAAAAGACGAATAGCGGTGACGTTGAATTGAGGACACTGGCAACGGCGCTGTCGACCGACTGTTGTCCCCATGCGAGCAACATCCAAGGGCCTGTGCTGTTGACGATCGATTGGACAAAAAACAGCCGCCAGGTTTTCCTATCCGTCGGCAGTTTAAGGCCGCGCAGCGCCAGAATGCCAAGCAAAACCAGAGACGCCAAGCCGACCCGCAGTGTGATCAGAGTAAACGGCGGAATGGTGTCCAGCGCTACGTTGATCCACATGTAGGAGGAGCCCCAAAGGAGCGCGAGCAATCCCAGAAGGCCAAATTCAAATGCTCTGCCGGACATCATTCCCCCTGATCATGAAGGGCGCGGCTGTCGGCCGGTGCCTGCTCCCGATCCTCCATGCCATAGTCCCGCAGAACGGTGCAGACCCGCAGGCGGTAGTCCTTAAAATAGCTGTTGCGGCCCGCGGCTTGAGCCTTGCGGTGCTGCGTGAGCTGACGCCATTCGTTGAGAGCTGTTTCATCACGGAAAAACGACAAGGACAGAAGCTTTTCCGGGTTGGTCAGGCTCTGAAAGCGCTCGACTGACAAAAATCCATCGATCTCCTCGACCAATGGCCGCATCTCAGCGGCCACATCGAGATAATTCTGTTTCTTGTCCTCATGCGGGCTGACTTCAAATATCACGGCAATCACTGGTTCTCTCCCTCAAACCCTACCAACTTGCTGTGCGGCGCGGAGGCCAGTTTCAAAAACGTCCGGTCTTCTCTCAAGATAAATTTTTCCCGCATCGCAAATTCATAGTTTTCCTTGCCCAGCGGATCGGCAGAAAGCCGGGCACGGTAAGCCTCATAGGCAGCGAGGTTCTCAATGGAATAAACACCATAGGCCAATGTGGTGGAGCCTTCGTGCGGCGCGTAATAGCCGATCAAATCTGCGCCACACCGGGGAATCGCTTGGCCCCAATTGCGGGCATAGGTTTCAAATTGCGTCTTTTTTGTCGGGTCGATTTGGTAGCGGATGAAACAGGTGATCATTCGGAGCCTTCTTTCTAGGGAATTACGAAGGCCCTTTCTCTGCCACGGTTTGTCGTGCCAATGCTTCGACGCAGGCCGAAGTGTTTTTGATGGCGTTCGAAGTGGGTTCGTGGCACCATCGCAAGAATACTTCGATGGAGGACGAGGCATGAAAGATGGACCGGACATTGCCCGTATTGGTGCGCTGATTGGAGATCCCGCCCGCGCCAACATCCTCTCGGCTCTTATGAGCGGTAAGGCACTGACAGCAACGGAACTGGCAGTTGAAGCTGGGATTACCGGACAGACCGCCAGTTCTCATTTAAAGAAACTCATGGAAGGCGGCTTGCTGACCCAGGCCAAACAAGGCCGCCATAAGTATTTCACGCTCTCCGGCCCTGAAGTGGGAACGACACTCGAGGCACTGATGGGATTGGCCGCCAAGAAAGGCCATCTGCGCACGCGGACAGGGCCGCGAGATCCGGCGATGCGCAACGCCCGGGTATGTTACGACCATCTGGCCGGAGATATGGCCGTCAGGATCTTCGATAGCCTTCAACAGCGCGGCTTTCTTCAAACAACAACGGCACCGGGCGGCATCGGCCTGACAGCAGAGGGCGAGAGTTTCGTTACAAGCGTGGGCATCGATCTTAGCGAGTTAAAGGCAAACCGCCGCCCCATCTGCCGGACATGTCTTGATTGGAGTGAGCGGCGCAATCATCTCGCAGGTTCCTTAGGGGCAGCGTTCCTGACGCGGTTCAAGAGTGCCGGCTGGGTTCGGCAGGAAACCAACAGCCGAACAGTTCACATTTCGCCGCCCGGTGAACGGGAGCTCAAAAAGCTTTTTCCGATCAACACCTAAGAATAGCCCTCGCGATCCTGCGGTCTGTCTGCAAGACGCAGACGGTGATGCGAGGGCATTCCAGTTTCCTAACCCCTCAGATGCGGCTTCTGCCATTTCTTGTGGCTAGCTGCTTCGTCCAACGGCGTTTGCGCAATTGCGTTTGTGTAGTTGCTCATCAACTTGATCGATAGGCCCAGGATTACCTCAAGCGCGCTGCGTTGATCGTACCCATCGGCAAAGAACGCTACCAAAGACGCAGGCGCAATGTTCCCATTGGTTCTGACCAGATCGCGTGTAAACAGACGTAAGGCTTCCTGTTTCCTATCCGAAAGACTGGCACCGTTTCTCAGCGCTTCCACATCCGTTTTCGACAGGCCCGCCTTCTCCGAAAGGATCGTATGCCAGGGCATGCAGTAGCCGCAGTTGTTCTCGAAATTGGCGGTTTGATAAACGATCTGCTGTTCAGCTGCGCTCAAACTGGTCTCACCGAATAGATCCCATCCGGTCATATACGTTCCTAATAAGGCCGGTGCCTGCGCCATCACGGCTTCGACATTCGGGATCAAGCCAAAAGTCGCCTTTGCGCTTGCCAGATGTTCTTTGGAAGCGTCCGGCGCCGTTTCAATTGTGTAGAGATTGAAAGGCGCAATTGTCTCTGTTGTCACTAGAAATCTCCTTCTATGGGTTCTGTCGTTTGCTCGACACCCTTGTAGCTAGTGACAAAAGAACTATTTCTACAGTACGCACCTTTTGGTAACTATGGATATTTTTTGAAATGTACCGTCTTCCAAAGGACCCGGACCGGGTCAAGGCCAATGTTTTTCACAATGATTGCCCAGCGAGATTTTTGCTTTCAAAGATTGCGGGAAAGTGGAGCATGTTGGTGATCGATGCTCTTGATGGCACGCCGAAACGTAACGGCCAGCTGATGAGGCAGATTGAGGGCATCTCGCAAAAAATGCTTACACAAACGCTCAAAGAACTTGAAGAGATGCAAATCGTGGTGCGGCATGACATGCAGTCTGTGCCGCCTCATGTCGAGTATTGCCTGACGCCACTTGGCAATGGTCTGCGCAAACGCATTTGCGCTCTGGATCGCTGGGTAGAAAACAACATGTTGGACCTAATCGCTGAACACCGATCAATCCCCTTGGTTGTCACGGATTGAACGAAGAACCACATGCCATAGCAAACCTGGCTAAAGCCGGGTGTTTTATAAAGCCTCATCCATAAATAGCTGCGTTCATTGCATTATGTGTTCTGGCGCAGACGAGGTCTATGGGGCCACAAGTGTAAACTCTACCGCGCTTTGCGACCCTGACGGGCTTCACGGAAACTGCGGTATAGGCGGGCTGGCAGCCAGGGCAACCGGTCCCGGTTGTAGTCTTGGCGGTGGTTGATCAAAATAGTTTTCGCAACTTGCACAATCATTTTATCTCCTTGCCCGGACAAAAGACCCGGTTCCTTATTGCTTGATTTAAAAATAGCGCACCAAGTGCACTTTTTCAAGAGCGCACCTGGTGCACATTGTGCAAAATTTCTTTTTATTTCCTTACGTCACACCCATCCGAACCGGGTGCATATTTTGTTAGCCGGATTAGTACGGACGACAAAAAAACTCCCGCGGCAGTGCCGCGGGAGCAAATGAACTCTGTAACACCTTGTAGTAGAAGGTTATTCGGCCGCTTCCATCCGCGCCGGATCGTAGTTGAGGATCGGAGCAAGCCAGCGCTCGGCATAAGAAAGATCCCAGCCCTTGCGCGCTGCATAATCTTCGATCTGATCCCGTTCGATCTTGCCGACACCGAAATAATGGCTGCCAGGATGGGCAAAATACAGTCCGGAGACCGAAGAACCAGGTAGCATGGCCCGGCTTTCGGTCAATTGAATGCCGGTCAATTTCTCTGCATCGAGCAGGCGGAACAGCGTGTCCTTTTCCGTATGGTCCGGCTGAGCCGGGTAGCCCGGTGCTGGCCGGATGCCCTGGTATTTCTCGGCAATCAGATCCTCGTTGGAGAGCGTTTCGTCCGCCGCATAGCCCCAAATGTCTTTGCGCACGATCTCGTGCAGTTTTTCGGCAAAGGCTTCCGCAAGCCGGTCAGCAAGGGATTGGGCCAGGATCTTGTTGTAGTCATCGGCTGCATTTGCATAGCGCGCAACCAGCTCATCCTCGCCGTGACCCGAAGTGACGGCAAAACCGCCAAGCCAATCGCCGACACCGTCGGACTTCTGGGCAATGAAGTCACTCAAAGCAACGTTCGCCCGCCCGCCTGCTGTCCGCGCCATCTGCTGGCGCAAAGTGTAAAACGTTGCGGCGACGTCACCACGGTTTTCACCGGTATAGACCTCAATATCATCGCCAACGGCATTAGCCGGCCAGAGACCAACAACACCGCGCGCGGTCAACTGCTTCTTCTCGACAATTTCGTCGAGCATCCGCCGCGCGTCGTCATAAAGCGCCTTGGCCGCAACGCCATAGCGATCATCGGTGAGGACTTGCGGATAGCGGCCCTTGATCTCCCATGTTGAGAAAAACGGCGTCCAGTCGATCACCGGGACCAGCTCTTCCAGCGGGAAATTATCAAAAACCGTGGTGCCAAGTGTTTTTGGTTTTACCGGGGTATCTGCCACAAAGTCGGCCTTGAAGGCATTGTCCCGCGCATCCTTTAAAAGCACACGTCGTCCCGCTCCGCGACCAGCAGCATGCTTTTCGGCAATATCGGCATATTCCGTGCGCACCTCACCGTAATAAGGCGCCCGCCCGTCCTCACTCATCAGTTTCGAAGCGACACCAACCGCCCGGCCCGCATCGGTCACATAGATTGCCTGCCCCTTGTCGTAGTTCGGGTGGATCTTGACGGCGGTATGGATCTTCGACGTGGTCGCCCCGCCGATCAGGAGCGGGATATCGAGACCTTCCCGCTCCATTTCAGCTGCTACGTGGCACATCTCATCAAGGGACGGTGTGATCAGCCCGGAAAGGCCGATGATGTCGACTTTTTCTTCCAAAGCCGTTTCCAAGATCTTGGCAGCCGGCACCATTACCCCGAGATCAATGACCTCGAAGTTGTTGCACTGAAGCACGACGCCAACAATGTTCTTGCCAATATCATGGACATCGCCCTTCACGGTCGCCATCAGGATTTTGCCTGCGGAAGAATGGCCCTCAAGCCCTTGTTCTTCCTTTTCCTTCTCCATGAAGGGCATCAAATAGGCGACGGCCTTTTTCATAACACGGGCGGATTTCACCACCTGCGGCAGGAACATCTGGCCGGAACCGAACAAATCACCGACGACGTTCATGCCGTCCATCAAGGGGCCTTCGATGACGTGGAGCGGACGGTCAAAGGACTGGCGCGCCTCTTCCGTATCATCTTCCACATAGTCGGCGATACCATGGACCAGTGCGTGCTCCAGACGCTTGGCAACGTCCCAGGTCCGCCAGGTGAGGTCGGCTTCCTTTTTCTTGCCGCCCTCGCCCTTCCAGCGTTCGGCTGCTTCCAGCATGCGGTCGGTTGCGTCAGACCGGCGGTTTAGAACGACGTCTTCACAAAGCTCACGCAGCTCTGTGTCCAGGTCGTTGTAGACCGCCAACTGTCCAGCGTTGACGATCCCCATATCCATGCCTTTTTGAATGCAGTGGTAGAGGAACACAGAATGCATCGCTTCGCGCACGGCCTCATTGCCGCGGAAAGAGAAGGACAGGTTCGAGACACCTCCGGAGACGTGGGCATGGGGCAAGTTTTCCCGGATCCAGCCCGTCGCCTCGATGAAGTCGACGCCATAATTGTCGTGCTCTTCGATGCCAGTGGCCACTGCAAAGATATTCGGATCGAAGATGATGTCTTCCGGCGCAAAACCGGCTTTTTTGGTCAGAACTTCATAGGAGCGCGCGCAGATTTCAGTCTTACGGGCAAAGGTGTCCGCCTGGCCCTGCTCATCAAATGCCATGACAACAACAGCTGCGCCATAGCGGCGGATCAGCTTGGCCTGTTCCAGAAACGCTTCTTCGCCTTCCTTCATTGAGATGGAGTTGACGACGCCTTTGCCTTGAATGCACTTCAGGCCAGCTTCGATGACGCTCCACTTGGAGCTGTCGATCATGATAGGCACCTTGGCGATATCCGGCTCGGCGGCCACCAGATTGAGGAAGGTGACCATGGCCTCTTCGGAATCCAGCAGTCCCTCATCCATATTGATATCGATGATCTGGGCGCCGTTTTCGACCTGCTGGCGGGCAACTTCGAGGGCTGTCGGGTAATCGCCTTCCTTGATCAGCTTGCGAAAGCGTGCAGACCCAGTGACGTTGGTGCGTTCACCGACGTTGACGAAATTGACTTCCGGGGTCAGCGTGAACGGTTCCAGACCCGACAGACGCATGAACCGGTCGACTTCCGGGATTTCACGCGGTTTTTTGCCTTCAACAGCCTCGGCAATCGCCTTGATGTGCGCGGGCGTTGTGCCGCAACAGCCACCAACAACATTCACGAGACCAGCTTCAGCAAATTCCCCAACGAGACCGGCCATATGTTCCGGGCTCTCGTCGTATTCGCCAAACTCGTTCGGCAAACCGGCATTCGGATAAGCACAGACAAGCGTATCGGCGACCCGGCCAATCTCATCGACATGCGCCCGCATTTCCTTGGCGCCCAGCGCACAATTGAGACCGATGGTCAGCGGATTGGTGTGACGCACGGAGTTCCAGAAGGCTTCCGGGGTCTGGCCGGAGAGGGTTCGGCCGGACAGATCGGTAATCGTCCCTGAAATCATCACCGGCAATTCCTTGCCGGTTTCCTCAAAGACCTCTTCAATGGCAAAGAGCGCAGCTTTGGCGTTGAGCGTATCGAAGATCGTTTCGACAAGGAGGATATCCGCGCCGCCTTTGATCAGCCCGCGTACGGCCTCCGCATAGGCAATGCGCAGATCGTCAAAAGACACAGCCCGGAACCCCGGGTTGTTAACGTCCGGCGAGATCGACGCCGTCCGGTTGGTCGGCCCAAGGGCACCTGCCACAAACCGCGGCCGGGAAGGATCCTTGGCTGTCACTTGATCACAGGCTTCGCGCGCAAGGCGCGCACTTTCATAGTTTAGCTCATAGGCCAGCTCTTCCATGCCGTAATCGGCCTGGGCGATGGTGGTGGAGGAAAAGGTGTTGGTTTCAACAATGTCCGCGCCAGCTTCCAGGTAATCGACATGGATCTGCCGGATGGAGTCTGGAAGGGTCAGGCTGAGAAGATCGTTGTTGCCCTTCACATCGGAGGGCCAATCCATGAACCGGTCCCCGCGATAGGCTGCCTCATCCAGTTTCAACAGCTGAATCTCGGTTCCCATGGCCCCGTCCAGCACCAGAATGCGGGACTTGGCTAAATCTTGAAGGCGCTTGAAAGCGTCTGACTTGATCACGGGATTTCCTAACTCTTTTGGCCTTGGTCCCGGCTCGAGGCCGGGACAGCAGTTGGTTTGCTTGCCTCCCCGGACTTGCTCCGGGGCCACACATCATTTCATCGTTGAAAGTTCCCGGCAGCAAACCGGGGCAGCGTTTAAGGAGTGGACCTCAAGCTGCGACTTGTTGGTGTTCGGGTTTGCCCATGCCGAGCATGTGGCAGATGGCGAAGGTCAGATCCGCCCGGTTCATGGTGTAGAAGTGAAAGTCCGTGATGCCGCGATCGACCAGATCCATGACCTGTTCACAAGCTATCGCCACACCGACCAGCTTGCGGGTATCGGGATCATTGTGAAGACCGGAAAAGCGGCGGGCGACCCATTCCGGGATCGAGGTGCCGCATTTTGCGGAAAACACCATGGTCTGTTCGAAATTGTGGATCGGCAAGATGCCCGGGATCACTGGAATATTGATGCCGGCAGCTGCAATCCGGTCCAGATAATCGTCAAACAGATCGTTGTCGAAGAAGTACTGAGTGATGATCCGGTCCGCACCGGCGTCCACTTTGCGCTTCAGATTGTCGATCTCTTTCTGCCAGCTGCCGCTTTCGGGGTGCTTTTCCGGGTATCCAGAGACGGAAATGTCGAAGTTGGCAATTTTCTTGATGCCCGCGACCAAGTCTGTCGCATAGGCATAGCCTTCCGGATGCGGTTCATAAAGCGCACCGATCCCAGCAAGTGGGTCACCGCGCAAGGCCACCAGGTGGCGGACGCCGAGATCCCAATAGTCTTTGACGATCGCATCAACTTCTGATTTCGGCGACCCGACGCATGTCAGATGAGCAGCCGGAGCCAGATCGGTTTCCTTCAGGATGCGCTCAACGGTTTTATGGGTGCGCTCGCGGGTCGAACCGCCAGCCCCATAGGTTACCGACACAAAAGACGGGTTGAGCGGAGCCAGACGTTGGACCGTGTTCCAAAGTGTTTCCCCCATCTTCTCGGTTTTCGGCGGGAAGAACTCAAAAGACGCGGTAATCGGCGTCTTAGAAACACCTCGGGACAGTCTGGAGGACAATGGGGACATGTCAGGCAACCTCTCGGGAAGGGTCGTGGGCAGGCACGTCGGTGATGATCCGCCGGTCACGCGCAAGCCAAAGGGTAACGGTCAGTTTGCTGTCATCGGCCTCGCCTGGGACGAGGTCGGTTGTTTTTTCAAGATCGAGGTTCAGGGCGTCGAGCCAGCGTTCCATCTGATCGCTGGTAAATCCGAGACGCCTATGGGCGTGTTGATCCCGCAAGAATTCCAATTCATGCGGCGCAAAATCAACGATCAGGAGACGTCCGCCTGGACGCAGTGCACGCGCTGCTTCTGCCAGCGCTCGGGCTGGATCGTCGAGGTAGTGCAGCACCTGGTGAATGGCAACAACGTCGAAGGACTTTGGCGGCACATTCAGCGCATAAACGTCACCATGACGCACCTGGGCATGATTGAGGCCGGCCTTCGACAGGTTGGCCCGGGCCACCGCCAGCATGTCATGAGACGCATCAACGCCAAGCGCAGTGACGTATTGATCGGCAAAGACCTCTAAAAGACGGCCAGTTCCGGTTCCAAGATCCAGGAACGACTGGAACGGTGTATCGCCAAGCGAAGTCCGCATGGCTGCTTCCACATCGGCTTCATGGACATGAAGGGAGCGCTCGCGGTCCCAATTCAGCGCACGAGCTGCAAAGAAAGCCGCTGCTTCTTCGGCCTTGGCTTTACGGATCGCCTGGAAGCGCTCCTGATCGGCGGCCAGAACCGGATCTTCCTTGGAAATTCGAGCAACAATGTCCCGGGCCAGAGCGCCTTCCGGACCATCGGACAAGCGGTAATAAACCCAAGAGCCTTCCGGGAAACGCTGAATGAGATCCGCTTCGGCAAGAAGCTTCAAGTGACGGGAGATGCGCGGCTGGCTCTGACCAAGAATTGCAGTCGCATCCTTCACGGTCAGTTCGCTCTGCGCCAGCAGCGCGATCAGGCGGATGCGCGTTGCCTCGCCCACCGCCCTCAGGGCGGCCAGGGTATCGTCTACGGAAAGAGTGTCTCGGTCAGTCATCTGCAAGCCATCAATATCGATATAAAGATATCTTTATATCAATCACAACAGTGTTGCAAGTCCAATAAAAGGAAACCGTCACGCATTGGCGTCAATGCGACAAAACTTGGCAAATCAATCGTTAACGAGGCCACCGAACACGGGACTAGCAACGGTCATCGCTTTCGCCAGCTCCCGTCAAAGCCGCCCTGAAGCACCGTTCCGAAGGTTCAGTCACTGATGTTTGAACATGGTCAGCTAGAGCAGTCATGACCGCTGCTATCACGCGCAAAACCGTTATGGACCGTCCGCGGCCTCTTCCCGCAACCAATCGAGAAATGCTTTGGTTAACCGCTTGGGCCGCTTTTTCTGAGACACGATGGCCCCAAAACCACCTTCGATCCTTTCAAAACCGAAGGGCGCAACAAGCCGGCCATCGGCCAGCTCGTCAGCAATGATGCGCTTTTCGACAAGAGCAGCGCCAAAGCCGGCCAAAGCGGCTTCGATCACCAGAAACGTGTGCGGATAAGCTGCAGCAGATTCCGCCTCCACCGAAACACCGGTTAGATCCTGATAGCTCCGCCACACATCTCCTGGAAGTTCTTGAACACAGCGTTTTTTGACGCGCAGCTGTTTGCCGTCGATCTCAACACCAAGGCCGGGCGCGTGAACAATGCCAAAGGCGACATCTCCTAAAACTTCAATGTCCGTCCGGCCACCAAATTGCCAGCGCAATCTGTCCCAGGTCAGGATCGCATCCATTTGATCCTCCTCAAGCCAGTGTTTTCCGGTCATGCGAAAATTGACCTGTGCATCCGGGCATTTTTGATAGAAACGCGGCAGACGCGGCATCAACCACCGCATGGCAAACGTCGCGCTGATGCCGATGTCGAGCGAGGGATTGTCCGCGTATCGCGTCAGCTTTTGCCAGGCCGCCTCCATGTCGTGCAATGACCGGCCAATGGATCGAGCAAACTCTTCGCCCTCCGGGGTCAAGGTCACACCCTGCCCGTCCTTTCGAAACAAAGGAACTCCGGCGTGCTCGCCTAAGTGCGCGAGTTGTTTGCTGATAGCGCCGTGCGTGCGTCCAAGCTCTTCTGCCGCTGCGCTCATCGAACCGAGGCGGGCTGTTGCCTCAAATGAAGGTAAGGCATTGAGCGGCGGCAGTTGCTTCATCTGTGGTCCTCGGCATCAAAATCACATGTTCCTTTTTCTCACATATAGATGACAACTTCTCCTTCGACAAAGTGGAAATTCAACGCCATTGTGAAAACCGGAAACGGAGTTCTTACGCAGGTTTCTCGAGCGCTCTCAGCCACAGTTCAAGGAAATCGCACCGCGGCCTTCTACACTTCGCTCGCCGATCTATCACATTTCAATTTTCAATGAGATTATCCAATGCCTCACATAAACAGAGTTTGGGCACGGCTTATGGCCCGACTTTCTGCCTGGCAACTGAAGGCACAGAACACAAGAGAAGAGCGCAGGCTACTTTATGAGGAAGCCGACAGCGTTTTGGAAGATCTCGGCATCACACGCGATCAGCTGCGCGGCCCCTCTCTTCGACGAGCACACCAGCCGCCGAAAGAAAAATCGACATGCAATGCGGACATCCTGATTTTTCCAGGTTTCTCTGGAACTGATCCAAACATTCTACAACAATTGGAAGACCAAGTTGCCGCTGCACAGACGGAAGAAAAACGGCCAAAAATTTAGAACCATAAGCATCGTTTTTGCTGCCCTCACTTCCGCATCCAATCAGCAAAACTGAAAGCATCCCGCAAAAATTGCTCCTCCTACTTTAGCACGAATTGCTTGTGCGCAGTTGCGTGCATCTTAATTCGCATTAGTATTATTCACTAGCAATAGACTTAATGGCTTCCTCTCCAAAAGAGGCACCATAGACCCGTTAGGCAGTTGAAAGAGGTCGCGTTCAAATCGGGCGCGTCGGTAGGAGTTACTGAAAAACAAGTGAATTTCTTAGGGAGGAGACACTGATGAAACGCTTTATTGGGGCAGCAACCGGCTTATTGGCCGGGCTTTGCGTGGCCCAAGCGGATAATGTCAACGAAGACAGTATTCGGGAGGCTGTTGGTCGTATCGATACCGCTGCAATCATCAAGAACGATATGACCGACCGTAACTGGTTAAACTACGGCCTCAATTATGCCGAAACCAGGTACTCACAGCTCGACGGCATCACAGCAGAAAATGTGAGCGAGCTCGGACTAGAGTGGTCCTACAACCTTGAATCACGCCGGGGCGTTCAAGCCACCCCAATAGTTATCGACGGTGTTATGTATGTCACGGCGTCTTGGTCGGTTGTTCATGCGATCGACGCGATGACTGGAAAAAAGCTCTGGGTCTACGACCCTGAAGTCCCTGGGGAATACGCGGCCAAAGGCTGTTGCGACGTCGTCAATCGGGGTGTCGCTGTCTATCAGGGAAAGGTTTTTGTCGCCTCTTATGACGGCTATCTCCACGCTCTGGATGCGGCGACTGGAGAAGTTCTCTGGAAAATCGACACCATCGAGAACCGGGAGATGTCCTACACTGTCACCGGGGCTCCGCGGGTAATCAACGGAAAGGTAATCATCGGAAACGGCGGCGCGGAGTTTGGTGTACGCGGCTACATCACTGCCTATGACGCCAAGACCGGCGATATAGCGTGGCGCTGGTACACGGTACCAGGTGATCCGGAAAAGCCCTATGAAAACCCGGCCATGGAAATGGCAGCAAAAACCTGGGACCCATCGGCCAAATACTGGGAAGCTGGCGGCGGCGGAACTGCCTGGGACGCTATGGCGTATGACCCAGACCTTAATCTGCTTTACATCGGCACCGGCAACGGATCTCCTTGGAATCAGCATTTGCGGTCACCGGCAGGCGGCGACAATCTGTTTCTGGCTTCGATTGTTGCGCTCAATCCGGACACTGGAGATTATGTCTGGCACTATCAGAATACACCTGGTGATACCTGGGACTATACGTCGACCCAGCACATCATTTTGGCGGACCTGGAGATCGACGGCAATATCCGCAAGGTGCTGATGCAAGCGCCGAAAAACGGCTTTTTCTATGTAATCGACAGGACCAACGGAGAATTCATCTCTGCCAAGCCGTTTGTAGAGACTACCTGGGCAAAAGCATACGGCGAAGACGGGCGGCCCATTGAAAACCCGGATGCGCGGTCCAAGGACAAACCATTCGAGACTGTGCCGTCGGCCTACGGCGCTCACAACTGGCACCCGATGAGTTTCAATCCGGATACCGGTCTGGTTTACATACCGGCGCAAGGTGTACCGCTGGTACAGGCGACCGATCCGAATTGGCAGTTAAACTCCCATAAGCCAATGTCGACCATGTCAGGTGTGGGCTGGAATCTCGGTTACCTTTTCAATGTTGTTGCACCCAAGGCAACCCCGTTCGGGCATCTGCTCGCCTGGGATCCGGTCAATCAACGCGAGGCCTGGCGAGCGGAATATGTTTCTCCTTGGAACGGCGGCACGTTGACAACTGCTGGCAATCTCGTCTTTCAGGGGACTGCCGACGGCCGTTTCATCGCCTACAACGCAACAACCGGGGAAACACTCTGGCAAGTTCCCATGACATCTGGCGTGATCGCTGCGCCCATGACTTGGGAACGAGACGGCACGCAATATGTAACCATTGCCGCCGGTTGGGGCGGCGTTTACGGCCTGATGCAGCGGGCAACGGAAAAGGTCGGACCGGGCCGCGTCTTCACATTCCGTATTGGCGGTGAAGAAACTATCCCGGCTGCCGAAATCTCGGACCGTACCGAGCTGGTCTCTGGAGTTCCATACCAACCGGAGCAGGTTACCGCAGGTCTTGCAACATATGTCTCAAATTGCTTGTTCTGCCATGGCGTGCCTGGCGTCAACAATGGTGGGGCTGTTCCAAATCTCGGCTATTCGACGCCAGAGGTTTTGACCAATGCAGAGGCCTGGGTCTTACAAGGGGCCGGACTACACAACGGAATGCCGCGCTTTGATGCTCACCTGAACGACACGGATGTGCAGAACGTCTTGGCCTTCATTCAAGGCACTGCTGATTCTTTGCGAGCGGCAACTGCCACAAAAACAGAATAGGGAAAAAGCAGCTTTAAACCGCAAAATACTACAAGCAATTGAGACTGAAAAAAGGGCTCTGCAGCTTTCGCTGCAGAGCCCTGTTCTTTGTGCTTCGGGAATCGCTGGTGAAGAGGACGTTAGATCTGTTCTCCGCCATTTTGATCCGACTGCGCGTCTTCGGCTTCGATCATGCCTGAGGCTGCCGCACCAGCAGCGGCAGCCTTTGCCAATGCATCGCTGTTCAGCTTGTCATCGTTCTCACCATCCTGATCGGATGCCACATGTACGGTGACCTGGCGGTGCGCGAACTTAATTCCGTTCTCGCGGAAGAGGTCCTGCAGCCCGGCATAGACCACTTTACGCAAAATGAACTGCTTGCCGGGTTTGGTCATGAACTTGACCCGGGCGACCATGGCAGAATCTTCCATCGACAGAATGCCCTGCGACTTCAACGGCTGCAGGAACATCGGACCGTATTCTTCGTCCTCCATAAGCCGTTGACCGTACTTCTTGATGATCTTGCGCATTTTTTCGACATCCGTGTCGTACGTTACCCGGAAGGCGAGCTTCATCATTGCCCAGTCGCGGGAAAAGTTTTCCACGACCTGGATTTCACCGAAGGGAATGGTGGTCAGCGCCCCACGGTGATGGCGCAACTGCATAGAGCGGATCGAAATCTTTTCGACCGTGCCTTTGGCGGATCCAATATCGATGTATTCGCCTTTGCGGAACGCATCGTCGATCAGATAGAACGCCCCGGAGAAAATATCCCGGATCAGTGTCTGGGCACCAAAACCGATGGCCAGGCCAACCACACCAGCACCGGCGAAGAGTGGGGCAATATTCACACCAAGTTCGGCCAAGACCACCATGGCCGCAATGACGACGATGGTGATCAGCAGGAAATTCCGGAAGATCGGTAGAAGTGTTGAGATCCGGCTTTCTCCGGTCCCGCCAATTTCCACCTCTTCGTCATTTTCTGCTGGAGATTCCTTAGCAATCTGCCGGTCGATCAGGATTTTGACTGCCTCGTAGGCCATGTAGCCGAGGAACACCACCAGAAGAACCTCAACAAAGGACCCGATCATGGACCCACTACCTGCCATGCTCAGGCCCCACAAAGACGTCAAAAGATCGAGCGCGCCGAAAATAACCAGGATCGCCGCACCACGATCAAGCAAGGCCCGGAACGGGGAACGTTCCGCTTCCCTGTCGGCGGCCTCGGCATGGGCTTGCGCACGAGCACTGTCCGCATCCTGTTCGACACCCTCGCTTTCTTCCGCCCGCTGAATGTCTTCCGCAATCTCAGCCTCAATCTTCGCCGTATCGAGGCGCGGCAACAGGATCCGGTCGATTAGCAGAATAAGCAGCCCATAGGCCACAGCAGCAACAAGAAGGACTTGAATTGGCGCAGCAACCAGGCCGGTGGCGGCCGGCAAATCCAACAAGATCCGCAACGCCGAAATCGCCCAGGCAATCACAAAATAGATCACCGCAACCAAGTGCCAGACGGAGGCCAGCACCCGCCGCCACATGGTTGGCTGTTCTTCGTTCTGGCCCCGGATCAAGCGGGCGACAACCTTACGGTAAGCAACCGCGATCGCGCTCAAAAGGAGCATAGATACTGCGGATGCTCCGATCAGAGCCATTTTGTGAATGTCCTGCGGGAGCCCGAGCCGTTCCATCCAGAGACAGAATGCAAATGCAATGATCGACACGCCACTGCCGATCAAGAGAAACCGGTAAAGGCCCTTCGCCTCTGTATTGGAGAGCGCCACCAACCTGTGGCTCTCAGCGTCAGGCGCCAACACATTCATCCATATGATCCGAAGAATCATGAAGGCCGAACTCATGCTGAAAACAACCAGCGCCGTCTCATTGGCAGCTTCCAGCCCGGTTCCGATCAGCAGGTAAACGAGGGTGGCCACGATGAAATAAAGGCCAACCCCAACGATCATCAAAATAGCCCGCAAATAGAGGTAAATGATCTTGTCCGAGCGGGTATAGACATCAGGTTTGTACATGCTGGCGAATTGCCGACGTCCCCAACGGGCGAGCAGGGTCGATGCGGCAAGGCCAAAAAGAACAGCGATCACCACATCGATCAGCGCGGCAGCAATCCAGCTCAGCCCCCGATCGCCCCCTTGATCCTCTAGGGTTTCGACCATAGCGTCTTGAATGGTCGGAATTTTTTGAACAATTGACTTCAAGATGTCCCTGGCTCGGATCGCTTCGTCGGCGAACTCATCCATGGTTTCCATCATCTCGCCGCCAGCTTCAGCTTCTTCGCTGGCGAGGGTCTCTGACTGCGCTTCTACAGAGTTTGACCCCGCCGCATCTCCGTCACCGGCACCGGATGTGACTTTGGATAGAAGGCTCGCCGCGCCTTGCGCGTGGGCCTGTTGCATATCCGCAGCCCCGACCACCAAAAGCCCGAGGACCAAGAATGACAACATAGGCAGCCGGCACAAACGCTCGATCACCACCGCACCTTGTTGAGCTCTCAGGAGATGTCTGAGTGGATTGCGCATTCTCATACCGTGCTGCCTTGTTTCAGAATCGGGTTCATTCTGTAAAGCACGGTTCCTCTAGGGAAAAAAGGCACTTACCTGCCGAACAAAGAACTAAACAAAAAAAGCCCGGCACAAAGGCCGGGCTAGCAGGTCACGCACAATGTGCCAGCAGGGATCAGTTTAAGACATTGTAGCTCCAATGAGCGACTTTACGCTTGGCCTCTCCAGCGGTCATGCCTTCGAAAAGCCGCATCGCGTCGCTGCGAGCTTCCGGTGTCAGGCGGTGGCGCCATGGGCCGATTGCCAGCAAGGATCTGACTGTGATCGCCGAGAAACCGGACGCTTTGGCCAGGATTACAAAGGGCTCCGGATCAGGGCGCACCATCCAATGGCTTGCAACTTCAACGCCGCAGCGGACCAGCCAAGCAAACGTCGCAACAGCTTCGGCGAAGCGGTCTTCAGAGGCAAAGCGGCGGAGAGAGGCCTCATTCACCATGCCTTTTTTGGCAAGAAGCAATACGCGGCTGCGGGCAGTTTCGAAATCATAGCGTCCAAGCCAGTACTGGTTGGACATGCGGCGAGCTGCGATATCGGCCGCTTCATTCAATTTCTCAGCTTCGCTGTTGCGGCCAGAGGCCTGCAGTTTTTTCCGGACTTCTTCGCTCGCAATAGAGATCAGGCTAGAAATCTGCGCCTCGGCGAGGTCTCCACGATCACTTAAGCTCAACTGAAGCGTTGCGTCGGAAGCAGAATCGGAAATCAACAATTCAACCGAAGAGGTCGATAGGCTTGCGCCCTCATTACCGGCGATTTTCCGTTTTACCTTCAGATCACCCTGACGCACCAGGATGTCGGTCACGTCTTCTGACAACACTTCCCGTTGCGCGATTGCAAACCGGTGATCATTGCCTTGCTTTTCTGCAATGGCCATCAAATCGGCATCCCGCAAAACGGTTGAGCACACCAGGATCGGCTCAGAAACCTCAATCACGTCATTGGCCAGCCGCCGGATTGTTTCCTCTGGGCCGCGCCGTAACGTGCTCATTTGTTCGGCTACGAACCGGCGAACTTCAGCTTCGACCATATCTACCAATCGCAGCAACACTGAATCGTAGATATCGACTTGCTCGTCTGAGCATCTGTCTGAAGTCAACGCAAAGAGCGTCGCCACATGACGGGCTAATTCTGCCCGCCGGGCGCTACCCGCTTCCCCGGTCAGCTCCGAGAAGTTCACCAGTTCTGTTTTCAACGCTTCACTCATTGTCGTTACCAGTTCAAGATTGGTTGCCGTTCGGCGGCTCTGGTACCGAAGATGAGGGGGAGATTTAAAGAAGACAGAAACAGGTATTTGGAGAATGTAATCGTGTTTTTATAAATTTTGCCTAGAATTCTATGTATATTTGCCACATCCTCTATAGGATTTTGTTTTCATTCAATTTCTTTGGCTTTTTTTCCGTCTCTTCAGCAATAATACCAGCTTGAGAATATGCGAATATTTTTTTGGAGATCTGCCATTTCGACCGCAAATATAGGCTCGAAATTGGCTGCAGGTTAGTAGAACCGTTTACAAAACCGGCCTTTCCAACCTCAAAGCTCACGTTTTCCCTACGTCCAAGTGAGGCAAGACAGGCTGTTTAATGAATGAACCTTGGGGCATCCGCCTTTCGCCAGCCTGAAACCACACCTTCCTATTAAATAATTTTTTCTTTCTTTATTGACATCATAGCCACTGCCTCCAATTTAATAAGATATTTCTTTTTAAATTGGAGGCAGTGATGATCTTGAAGTTCCCCATTTCTCAAACACGCCGGAAAACTCAATGGCCGGGGCAGAATATCCTTCGCCAAATAGGTGGATACTGGCGCGCACGCAGGTCCAGACGCTCCCTCGACAAAATGCCGGATCAGATTCTCAAAGACGTTTTGTCAGATTATGGGTTGCAGATCCGCGAAGAAAGCAGACGGCGGAGGCACTCAAACTTTCCCTTTGATCGATAAATAAGCCCCGCTACATAAAGAAATACCGGCGCAGTTACGCGCCGGTTCTTTTTTGATCGGTCAGCGAATGAAGTCTGTTATTCGGCGGCTTGCAGGTACTCGGCGCTCCGCGCATCACCGTCGTTGCCGCCGTCCTCGCGTTTGTTGAGCTGTTCCAGCAGAACGCGGCGCTTGTCGGAGGCTTTTTCCAGATTGGCTTCTTTAACAGGACCGTAGCCCCGGATCAGGTCCGGCACCCGGGCCAGTTCGACAAGCAGGCCATAGTTGCCCTTGGACAAGCGGTTCAAGATATCCGCGATATCCCTTTCATATTGCGCGATCAAAGCCCGCTCCGCTGTCCGCTCGGCGGTCCGGCCAAACGGGTCGTACCACTTCCCGCGAGCCCCCTTAAACCCGGCCAGCACTTTGAAGGCGGAGAAAATCCACGGACCAAACGCCATTTTCTCTGGACGACCGGTCTTTGGATCCATGCGATGAGCCAGCATGGGAGGTGCCAGGTGTACCTTTAACTTTTTCGGGTTTTCGAACCGCTGTGCAATTTTCTCTTTAAAAGCAGGATCGGAATAAAGCCGGGCAACCTCATACTCATCCTTATAAGCCATTACCTTGTATAGCTGGTCAGCAACTGTCCATGTCAGGCGCATCGGGCCCGGGCCATGGGCCTCGTCTGCAGCTTTGATTTTCGCCACCAGATCCCGATATCGGGAGGCATAGGCGTCATCTTGGTATTTGACCAGCTCCTCCGCGTTAAACGCGATCTTCTCATCCAAGGTGAATTCCCGGGGTTTTTCTGAAGCTGGCAGCGCCTTGAGCAGCAGCTCTGCATTTTCCGCCAACACCCGCCCGGCCCGGAATGCTTTGATATTGCCGGCGACGGCCGCGCCATTGAGTTCCAGAGAGGTTTCAATCGCATCCCCGGAAACAGGCAAAGCGCCAGCCTGATATGCCATACCGACAAGCAGCATGTTGGCGAAGATCGCATCACCCAACAGTTTCTCTGCAATCCCTGCCGCGTCCATCGCGAGATAGGTGGCTGAGGCTTCCTTGAGAGCGGTGTCCATCTTGATTTCATCAAACGACAAGGTTTGTTTCAGGACGAATTCAGCCGTTGGGGCGACTTTTGTATTCGCAACTGTGACCATGTTGCCGCGATGAGCAAGCGCAAGCTGCTCTGCGTTGGTTGCAACCACCATGTCGCTGGCTATCAACAGATCAAGGCTGGCCGCTGGAACCCGAGGCCCCTCAATTGCCTTGCCGCTATCGGCAAACCGGACATGCGACGTAACGGGGCCGCCCTTTTGCGCCAGGCCGGTCATATCCAAAGTCGAGGCCTGTTTGCCGTCGATGTGTGCAGCCATTGCAAGAACCGCACTGATGGTGGTGACACCCATGCCTCCGATGCCAGCAACCAGGGCATTTTGCGTGCGTTCCAGAGACGGCAGAACCGGATCTTGAAGGTTTGCGACCAAGGCATTGATGTCGACGTCGGCTTTTTTCGGCTTTTTCAGAGCTGCGCCATCAATTTCGACAAAGGATGGGCAAAAACCTTTGATACAGGAAAAGTCCTTGTTGCAGCTCGACTGATTGATCACCCGTTTTTCGCCAAACGGTGTCGCCAGAGGCTCAACGGACAGGCAGTTGGATTGAACAGAACAATCGCCACAGCCTTCACAGACGCGATCATTGATAAACAGGCGCTGATCTGGGTCCGGATAAAGGCCCCGTTTGCGGCGGCGGCGTTTTTCTGCGGCACAAGTTTGATCGTAGACGATCACCGAAACGCCGTTGAACTTCTGCAGTTCCTCCTGAACATCCATCAACTCATCGCGGTGATGGATCTTGGTTCCCGTAGCGATCGGCACCCAGGAGCCAAAGGCTTCCGGGTTTTCCGAAACAATAGCGATGCGTTCAACCCCTTCAGCTTCCAGCTGGCGGGTGATTTGTGGAACGCTCAGCTGGCCGTCATGCTTTTGGCCGCCGGTCATGGCGACCGCATCGTTAAACAAGATCTTGTAGGTAATCGACACATTCGCGGCAATCGACTGCCGGATCGCCAGAATGCCGGAGTGGAAATACGTTCCGTCGCCGACATTTGCAAAGACGTGGCTGTCGCCAGAAAACGGCTGTTGACCGATCCAAAGCACACCTTCGCCGCCCATCTGGATTTGACCTTCGGTGGTCCGGCCGGCCATTTCCGTCATGGCGTGGCAGCCGATCCCTGGCATGGAGCGGGACCCTTCCGGCGTTTTCGTAGATGTGGAATGCGGACACCCGGAGCAGAAATATGGAATGCGTGACGCCCGTTCAGCATGACCTTGGGCCCACATAGCCTGTTTGGTCATGCGTGCGGCCACAGACCGCATTTCTTCGGTGATGGCCTCCGCCGGCAACCACTTCATCAAACCTTCGATCAGTTCTGCCACGGAGATTTCTAGAACATCCGTCAGGAACGGTGCACCATCCGGCCGGCGTTTGCCCCAGATCTCCGGCCGGCTCATGTCCGGCCAATGGTAGGAGATTTCCTTGATCTGCGGCTCCATGAAGGCCCGCTTGTGCTCAACGATCAGCAGTTTTTCAGCGCCACGGGCAAATTCCCTCAAGCCAAGCGGTTCCATTGGCCAGGTGAGTGCAACCTTGTAAATGCCTAGGCCCAGCGCTTTTGCTTTTTCTTCTGTAAGGCCCATCAAGTCGAGAGCCTGTAAAAGATCCCGGTAGGCTTTGCCTGTCGAGACAATGCCGAGTTTCGCGTTCCGGCGCGTGCCAAAGGTAACCCGGTCGAGCCCGTTGGTCCTGACATATGCTTGCGCTGCTGGGATCCGCAGTTCACGCACAAGACGCTCAGTTTCGAGCCGATTGCCAAGAAGAAGGTCGCGGTTTTGATGATAATCCTTGCGCGGATCACCATCCAGTGGCCGCACCAGCCGGAGCCGGTCCGGAGAAACATTGATGGTCGCAGACGCATCCATTGTATCGGCAACACAAATCAAAGCGCTCCACAGGCTGGTGAAGCGGGACATCTCTAAACCGTGCAGACCATAATCGAGCACATCCTGGATATCGGCCGGATTGAGAACCGGAATTTCCGCATGCTCGAAGAAGAATTCGCTTTGCGCCGGCAATATCGAGGACTTTGCAAGATGATCATCACCGGCAAGAGCTAGGACGCCACCGTTGCGGTCGGTTCCAGATGCATTTGCCTGGCGTAACGCATCACCTGCCCGGTCGACACCTGGGGCCTTGCCGTACCAAACTCCAAACACACCGTCATAATCTGTCGGACGGCCAACGCCGCCCTCACCGCGCAACTTCTGACTGCCCCAAACGGCCGTCGCGCCGAGTTCCTCGTTAACACCCGGCTTGAAGACGACATCACTCAATTTGAGATGACGGCTCGCCCGGCCCATTTCGGTGTCGTACCCAGCCAGCGGCGATCCACGGTAACCCGAAACAAATCCGCCGGTTTTCAACCCGGCTTGCCGGTCCAAACGTGCCCGGTCCAACAGCAGCCGGACAAGCGCCTGAATGCCGGTTAAGTAGACGCGGCCTTCCGTTGCGGTGTACTTATCTTCAAGGCTGACATTGGACACGTGCACATTCATTCGACATTCTCCTCCTACGCCGAAAGCGGCCCATTGCGCCCGGGCCTACCACTTAAGAGTAATATCGTTCTTTCCAAAGGCAATTTCTGTGCTATCGTCACACTAATTCGTCACTAGGCAGCATAAAATATCCCGTTTATACCCAATGACCGAAAAATATCTTCTCGACCCATCCGACATTCGCGTATTACGAGTTCTGCAACGGGACGCTTCGTTATCCATCGCGGAAGTCGCCAAAGAAGCCGGCATGAGTCAGACCCCTTGCTGGCGGCGCATCAAACGTCTGAAAGAACAAGGCATCATCAAACAAATCACCGCTATCATCGACCGCGAAGCGGTCGGCTTGGGATTTGTTGCTTATTCCTTTGTCAAACTCGCCGTTCCCAGCCGCGAGAACATGGAAACATTTGACAAGCTCGTTCACCATTGGCCGGAAGTCGTCATTTGTGAACGTATCACTGGGGCTGTCGATTACCTAATCAAGGTCGTAACGGACGATATAAAAACCTACGACAACTTCCTGCGCCTGAAACTGCTTGATAATACACTGGTTTCCGACGTCCAGTCACGCATTGTCGTCAACACAGTAAAAGACACCGCCGCTTTGCCCCTCAGAGAGAGCTGATATCAAGGTTTATGGTATCTTTCCGTTTCTGTGAGAGGATCCGCACGGCTTAGGGTAGCTATAGTTTGCGGTCATGGAGACAATTAATGCAGCGCAAAAGCTGGCTGGCAGGCTTGTATTTCCTTGCAGCGGCGGTTTGGGCAACCGCGGCTCAATGCCAGCCGTTGATACTGGCTGCCAATCCCCAAGCACCTTTTAAGTTCGAGCAAGACGGCCAGCTTCAAGGCATTGATATTGAGATAATGCGCACAGTGCTTGACCGCCTCGAAATTGATTACCAAGTCCGGTTGATAAAATCGGACAAGCGGCTGCAGATCGAGGCAAAGGCCGGCCGCATAGACATGCTGCTGCTGTATTCGAAAAACGAGGCCCGGCAGGTTTATCTCGAATACCCCGAAGAATCCTATGTCGATCTCAACTGGAATTTCTTCATCCGCTCGGCGGATCAGGGCAAATTCACCTACACCACCCTGGATGATCTAAAGCACCTCAGAATTGGGGCAACACAGGGCATTTCCTATACAGAGGAATTTTGGAATGCCGGCCTTCAACTTGACCTTGAAGCCGAAAACTCGTTGCAGATGAACAAGCTTCTTGCTGGCCGGATAGACGCCGTCCCGCTGAACACAATTGCAACGCTCTACCGGGCGCAAATTGGCGGCTATCGCGATCAGATTTCCTTCTTGCCAAAACCGATGAAGTCCAAAGCCTATTTCAATGTGTTCTCAAAAACCTCGGCCCACCCGGAGATGGCGCGGCTCAAAGCCAATTACGACCGCATTATCCGGCAACTTATAGAAGACGGGACGATTGACAAGGTGAAACAGCGCTATATCGGATCATCAAGTTAGGGTCAGGATCCATTAATTTGATTGGAATGGCACGGCAAACGGCGATGAGCTGCAAGGAAAAACGTAAAAAGCGGGCTTCTGCCCGGTTGAACGGTTAGACGCCGCAGATCGAAGCCGTTTTCATGTCTTTTCAAGATAGGATGAATTTGCCCGGCAACGTCGTTGCAACCCTTTGGAAACCGGACGGTTTCCTGCAGATTTGCGTCTCGTATCCGAACAAATTCCTTCCTACCATTTCAAACAAATTAATGGGTCCTGACCCTAACCTGCTGCGCCTCTTCAATGAACCGGTGAGGGCTGAACGATCCCGCCCAAGAGCTCATCGATAAACAAGGATAGAAGCTGCGGGCGTCCTGACACACCGGCCTTCCGATAGATCGCATTGCATTGCGCCTTGACGGTTCCCTCAGCGGTTTCGCGATAAGACGCAATTTCGGCAATAGAAAACCCTTTAAGCGCCAACAGGGCCACATCCGCCTCCGACGGCGTGAGTTTCCAGATTTCAAAGTGTTCTTCCAGAAGCTTGGCAAATGCGCCGGATGCCACTTTGACCTGCTGCTCCATCCGTTTCTGACGAGTGATGTTTTTCCGGATTTCAAAACCAGATGCGATCAATCCGACCACCAAAGCGGTGAGGATCAAATACTCCAGAATATTGCTTTCCAGAATGCCAATTGCCTGTTCTCCCAAAAGAGCGCCGGCGACTTCCTCTGTCACGATGAACGAAACACAGATGGCTTGGAGGCTGAAGAGCGCCCAAGGGGCAATGACTTTCCAGTTTGTGATGGGCTGCATAGCTATCCGTTGTTCTGTAATGTTTGTTGATGCGGTGTCGGTTGCACCACCGTAGCGCATGCCAAGACCTATCTAACATAGGCGGAAATCATCGAGAACCGTATCAGATTGGGCGGCCCGTTCTTTACAGCCATTTTATGTTCCCCGGCTGGCGGGAGCCGGGGAGCTCCGCAGGCGGTGCCAGCCGGGGTTAGCCAGACTAGATGTTAATCGTCGTCGTCTTCGTCACTGTCGGCCCCATCTTCCAGTTCCATTTCCAGAACCAGACCCGACGTGGTGTCGATCACGATTTCCATCTCCTGGCCATCCAAAACAACTTCTGCTTCCAGTTCGCCGCCTTCAGTTTCAATTTCGGTGATTGTGTAGCCCTGAGAGGTCAAGGCAGCGCGGACTTCCTCTTCTGTTGTACCCAGGTCGTCACCCAGGGTGACTGCAGCAAGCGCCGCGCCCGCCCCAGCCAAACCGATGGCACTTGCAAATACCGTTACTGCTGTGTGCTTGATAAAAGTCGTCATTGGAGTTGTCCTGTGATTGTTGGAGGTCAGTTGGCCAGCTGTTTTGCGGCTGGCTTGACTTCATTTGGTGGCAGGACCCCACCTCAAACCATCACCCTAAGGCTTATCGACCCGTCCATAAACCAAGGTTTAGACAAGCTTTTGGCCACCTAAAGCAAGGTTTATAGAAGTTTTGCTTGTCCGCGGGTTCACTCTTGAAAACGCACGGGGGACACGCCGGACACATCGGCACAGGGTGTTTTTCCAGTCAGGAGTTCCGCAATCACCCGCCCGGAAACGGGTCCCAAGGTGAACCCGTCGTGACCGTGAGCAAAATTCAACCACAAACCTTTTATCGTCGGCGACGGACCGATTATCGGTAAGGAATCTGGCACACACGGCCGGCTGCCGAGCCAAGGTTCGTCTTGCAAAGCCCGTCCAAGAGGAATGATTTCTTCCGCCCTGCGTTTGACGAGCTTGACGATCTGCGGATTGGGCGGGGCATCCCGGCCAGCCAGTTCGACCCCTGTCGTCAATCTGATGCCGAAGTCGGTGGGTGTCAGCGCGAACCCATTATCAATATCAACAATCGGACGGGATATTGATGCACCCGATAGCGGCCGATAATGCATGTGATAGCCGCGCTTGACCGCAAGAGGATAGCGCTCGCCGAACTTCTTCAAGACATCCATCGACCAGGCGCCCAGACACACAACCGCGTGCCGCGCAAAAATCGGTCCGCGCTCACCTTCAAGAGACCAGCCGCCCCGCTTGCGGATCGTCTTTTTCGCATCCGCCCGAAAATACTGCCCGCCATCGCGGATGTATCCCCGCCAGAAGGCGTCGACGACGGCTGCCGGATTGGAGACCGACCGGCTTTCAGTCCAATGAACAGCCCGTATGCCCGACACAATAAGGCCGGGTTCCAGCGCCTTGACGGCTTCACCATCCATTTCCCGGTAGTCGACGCCATATATACGCGCGTAATAGCGCTCCAGGTCACCGGCATCAAAACTTGTCTGGCCACGAAAGAGATGAATCCAACCACCCTTCCTGTAAAACCTCCCGGCATTGGAGGCTTCCGCCAGTTCCAAGTGGGATTGCACGGCCAGGGTCCGCAGCGGCATGATCGCTTTGCAATAGGCCTCGGCGGCTTCTCCATAACTTGACTGGATGTATTTGCGGATCCAGGGCAGCATGCGGATCAGAGTGAGCGGCCGATAGGAAAAGGGCCCGCCCAAATTGAAGGACGACCTGAGGAACCCCATCGGATCCTTCGGCAACCCAAAGGGCAGAAACCCGTTGTGTTGAATGACACCTGCATTACCGGCGGATGCTTCTTGCCCTGGATGTTTTCGATCGATCAACGCGACATCCAAACCAAGGCGACGCAAATGCGCGGCAGTTGAGACACCCACGATCCCAGCCCCCAACACCATCACATCAAATGTCTGCGTCGATTTCTGTGCAGTCATAGTCCACTGAGCGGCGCCAAACCGCGATCAAGATTGGCAAGTGCGGGCAGTTCGCATAAAAATGATCCGCAAGTGTCTGCCCAGACGCGAATTTTCAGGAGTTAAGTTTAAATGATTCGGATGCTCGCGGTAGCTGTGGCATGGGTCGGCCGCCATGGAACGGCCGCCTTGGCTGTGAGTATCTTCATTGGGATGGCCCTGCCCGCACTGTCGGAGCACTTGCGCCCCTATCTTGGCGTCTCAGTCTTCAGTTTGCTCGTCCTTGCTTTCTTGCGGGTCGATACGGCGGCGATCAAGTTGAGGCTCAAGCGTCCCACACTGCTAATTGCTGCTCTTTTGTGGATGATGCTCGGGGTTCCGCTGATCGCCTTCGCCGGAATTTCGATGATTGGTCCAGACGTCCTCGGCCCGGAAATGGTGCTGGCGCTATACATTGCGACCGCCGCGCCGCCTGTTTTGGCAGCGCCGGCATTCCTGTATCTTCTGGGACTGGACGGAACCTTGAGTTTGGCGCTCTCGGTGGCCGCAATGATCGTCACACCGCTCAGTGCTCCTTTTATTGGCGAGCTGATGCTTGGTGAAGCCTTGCCGCTCAGCATCAGCGGCCTTGCGGTAAAACTCTCGCTGCTCTTGGCAGGCGCGCTTTTCGTGGCGCTGATCATTCGCCGGATTGCAGGCCAGGACCGGATCGCGCACGGCGCCAATTTGATCAGCGGGTTCAACGTTCTTTTGTTGCTGGTCTTCGCCATCGCTGCCATGGATGGTGTTGCGGCAAGCTTCGCCGACAATCCAGTCTTTACCTTAGGTCTAACGGCCCTCACCTTCTGTCTGGCATTTGTTCAGATCGGGGTTACGCTGGCCTTGTTTTCGCCCGCCAACCGCGAAGATGCTTATGCCATTGCCCACACCTGCGGCACCCGAAACATGGGATTGATGGTGGCTGCCTTCGGCGGCACATTGCCAGAACTGACCTGGCTCTGGTTCGCTGTCGGCCAGTTCCCAATATATATGCTGCCGATGATCCTAAAACCCTATGTCCGCTGGTTCTGCCGCCTAAATCTGAAAACTGCGTCACAGCAGACCTGACAGCTCGTGTGTGCAAGGATAGTCTTCTTCTGGTTCATAGGGAGGATGATCATGCGCTGGTTTCAAATTGCCGCAGCTCTTTGGGGTATTTTGGCCCTATCGACCCTACCGGCTTCGGCAGGTGACGAGGCGCGACTGGAAATTCTCGGTTTTTCCGGTGATGGCCGTTATTTTGCCTTTGAACAATTCGGCATTCAGGATGGGTCCGGATTTCCATATTCCGAGATCTTCGTCATCGACGTTCATGCAGACAAATGGGTGAGCCCCTCGCCGTTCCGCCGCCGCGACGACGTTGACGACGCCAACGGCTTCGATCCCGCAACCCTTTTGAGAACCATGCGATCCGCCAATCGGGCAGCTGCGGAGCCGCTGCTGACCTCCAAAGGAATTGCGGGCCACGGTCAGACCGTCGGCAGCAATCCGGTTACGGAACTATCGGCCAACCCTTTCAACATGAAAGTTAATCTCCGCCACATTGTTCCACCAGCAGACGACCCGATGGAAGTGCAGCTGATGGAATATCCGCTGCCTGATGAAACCTGCGCCGGTTTTGGCGCTGCCACCAAAGGATTTCAGCTCAACACAATTTATGGCGGTGAAGCCCGCGTCCGGCATTTGGACAAAACGCTCCCCAAGAGCAGAGGGTGCGCGACGGGCTACCGGATCGGTCGTGTGATCAGCTTTTTCCCGGACCGGCAGCCGCCTGTGATTGCAGTTCTTGTTCACCTGGCCACACATGGCTTTGAAGGACCGGACGGTCGCTTTCTGGCAATTACCGGCAGGCTTTGAACATATAAACCGATTAGGGTCCTGTTTCCTGACTTGCCGGTTTGGCAGACACGTGCTAGCGCGGCGCCAACACCAGATGACCGGCGCTCATCCCGCCTTCAGGAGACCCGACATGCCGCGCGAGATAAAAATTGCCCCGTCCGTTCTTGCTTCCGATTTTTCCAAACTCGGCCAAGAAGTCCGCGACGTCGTGGACGCCGGCGCCGACTGGATCCACCTGGATGTGATGGACGGCCATTTTGTTCCCAACATCACCTTCGGCCCTGATGTAATCGCGAAAATGCGACCGCATACGGACAAGATCTTCGACACCCATTTGATGATCGAACCGTGTGATCCTTATCTGGAGGCTTTCGCCAAAGCCGGGTCGGACATCATCACCGTGCATGCCGAAGCAACCACGCATCTGGACCGCTCGCTTCAGGCGATCCGCGCCCTCGGTAAAAAGGCCGGCGTATCACTCAACCCGGCCACGCCGGAAAGTGTTCTTGAATATGTCATGGACCGGCTCGATCTGATCCTGGTCATGACCGTGAACCCGGGTTTTGGCGGCCAGAAGTTCATTGAAGCAATGGTTGAGAAAACCGCGCGCATCAAACAGATGATTGGTGACCGTCCGATCGATCTGGAAATTGACGGCGGCGTAACACCGGAAACTGCGCCGCTGGTTGCAAAAGCGGGCGCGAATGTTCTTGTCGCCGGATCTGCAGTCTTCAAAGGCGGCACGCAGGACGCCTACAAGGCGAATATTGATGCCATCCGGTCGGCAGCCGAAACGGCCTAATCCAACGGCCTCTGTTCGACGCTATCGCGCGGCATAAAGCGGACACACGAAAAGGCCTTAAGATCAGGGCTTTTTCCGGCCGGTCAGAGCAGCTGTCAGACGGGCATCTTCCAGATAAGGATCGTGTCCAAACCGGATCGCCCCTCGGTGCTGTATCCAGACGGATTGATGGGTGGCCACCGCCATCAGTCCGGAACGCGCTGGAAAAGTGATCGTATCCCCACGGGCCAACCGGTTTTCAAGCCCCCCAGCTGGCAGAACGCGCGGCTCGATAACCTTTTCCAGAAGGTCGAGGCCATCAACAATGCCAAAGGCATTCTTCGGCAAGTAGGGATTGCAGTAGATATCATCCTCCGGTGCGCTATCCAGGTGAAACAGGGCCAGTTTTTGATCCTGCCGCAGCCGGAAAGCATAGTTACCAAGCGGATTTTCTTCTGACGAGGGCAGGTACAGCCTGAATTCTCCGCTGAACTTCTTGATCGATCGTTCCGTTGCTTGACGCCAGGGAAGAGACGCCAAAGGGACATCGGCCCCGCTGCGCCTCAAATAATATCCGGCGCTTTCCACCTGTTTCGGATCGTTCTTCAAACGTGCCAACAGCTCTTTGCCGAGAAACTCCCACGGCACCTGCCACGTGGGATGGAAGGTAACAGCCTCCACCGCGGTCGCCGTATTGGCATAGTTCCGATCCGGGCAATTGGCATAGGCCGCCCCTTCCATCACCACGCGGCCATTTTCTGAGAAAAGGAATTGGTTCTCGCCCTTGTTAATGAAGAGCTGTACCCGGGAGAATTCCGGCGGGACCCAGCGGATGCGTTCCATCGCATTGCTGACCTGTTCGATCCGCCGATCAATCGGAAGGTTGAGCGCCCAAACCAGTTTACCGGTCACTTCGCTTGAGACTGGCAGAACATACCGGTGTTTTGCTTGGGCAACGGCGAAGGCCAACCGCTTGTCGAACAGCTCCGATCCGGTGTCTTCCTGCAAAAGGTTGTCTTCAAAAAGCCTTCGGCGGAGCAGTTGGACACCTTCTCCTTCAGCGCCCGGGATCAATTCCACATCCGTTTCAAGCGTGGTGAAACCGCTCTCGGCTTTGATATCGTAAAGATGCGCGAGATGCGTTTGCAGCAAACGGTAGGTATCGTCAGGCGGTTGCCAACTGGACAAAAACTCCGCCAGGTTTTCTGCAGCTTTCAGCCGCTCAAGCGCGTCTGTCCCGTTGATCGTGTGAAACGGCATATAGGCATCGGGATAAAGCACCCGGGGCGTCACCCGACCGGCTCTCAAATCATTGGCAAAGTCCAGAAAATGTCCTGTGAAGAGGAGTTCAACCCAGGCTGTTTCTGAAGGGCTAAGCCCTGCTCCCAATGACTTGAGCTTGGTTTCAAGAAGCTCATACGGGTAGTCCTCGGAACGCAGGCCATGAAGATGCGCGCTCTTCATCACGTCTATAAGCAAAGCGGCGCGGCCGGTGTCCAGCCACAAGACGTCCCCGTCTTCGGAATTGTAAAAGGCGCTGATTTCCCGCCTGCGCTTTTCTACAATGAGTGGAAGCCGGTCCGGCTGGCTCAGGGTATGCTGGACGTTCTGAAGGACATTATTGGCCACAGAGGGACTAGCGGTGGTCAAGGCAAAAGCCAAAACGCCGATGAAGACGGAAGCCATTCGAAGAACAATTCGCTTAGGTGCCAATGTGCCATTTCTCCTTAGAAAAAATGCTCACCCTACACCTAGCACTCTCAGCGGTTGTTTCCAGTCTCAAAGGCAGTTCTGCGACTTCAAAGTCTGAACTGAAAACACCTCAACTCAAACGAATGCTCGTCGTTTTTTGCGTGGGTTCTACAAGGCGCTCCCGCAAACCTTCCGGATAGAGCTCAATCCCTTTCGCTTCCAACTCGGCAAGAGACATCCAGCGCGCCAGACATTCCGTGTCATCATGCTCCAAAAACGGGATCGCATCCTGGCGGTAGAGATGGTTGTCCGAAAAATGCGCATGGCACAGGAAAACAATCTCATGACCGGTCTGGCCATAATGTTCATAGATGTTTTCAAGCACAAAGTGCTCTCGGCCGAGCGTGATGCGGGTACCAAGCTCCTCCAAAAACTCCCGCTGGAGCGCGTCCTGCCAAGGTTCGCCGAACTCTACGGTGCCGCCCAGAGGGCGCATCCCTTTCACATTCCCGAGGTCATCATAAATCTCGGTCAAAAGCAGCGCATCGTCCTGCCAGATCAGGGCAAGGGCTTTGACGGTGATGAAATTGGCAGGGCGCCAGATGGTCATGTAAGGCTCCGGCTGATCAAAACGGTGGGGTGTGCGATAATCAGTCATATTGTCCGCTTTGCCGCAAGCAAAAACGGCCACTTTGCATTGAAGGGTCCGGCGCGCTCTGCTATCCCGCAGCCAACGCTTCCCAAATTGAGGACTGAACCTGCGATGATCCCGCGCTATTCCCGCCAAGACATGGTCGATATCTGGTCACCTGAATCCAAATTCCGCATCTGGTTTGAGATCGAGGCCCACGCCTGTGACGCTTTGGCAGAGCTCGGTGTCATTCCGCAAGACGCTGCAAAGACCATTTGGGAAAAGGGCGGATCAGCCACCTTCGACATCGACCGGATCGACGAGATCGAACGGGAAACCAAACACGATGTCATTGCGTTCCTGACGCATCTGGCGGAAATCGTCGGCCCGGACGCGCGCTTCGTGCACCAGGGAATGACCTCGTCCGACGTTCTGGACACCTGTTTCAACGTCCAGCTGGTGAAAGCAACCGACCTTCTTCTGGAAGACATGGACAAGCTGCTGGAGGCCATCAAACGCCGGGCTTATGAGCACAAGGACACGGTGACCATCGGCCGGTCTCACGGCATTCATGCTGAACCGGTGACCTTCGGCCTGAAAATGGCCCAGGCCTACGCCGAATTCGACCGCTGTAAGGCCCGCCTTCAGAACGCCCGCGAGGAAATCGCCACCGGTGCGATCTCCGGCGCCGTCGGCACTTTCGCCAACATCGACCCGCGCGTTGAAGAACATGTTGCAAAAGCGCTTGGTCTGCAGGCCGAGCCGGTTTCCACACAGGTGATCCCGCGCGACCGCCACGCCATGTACTTCGCCACCCTCGGCGTCATCGCCTCCTCCATCGAGCGCCTGGCGACCGAAATCCGCCACCTGCAGCGCACGGAAGTTCTGGAAGCAGAAGAATTCTTCTCCAAGGGCCAAAAGGGCTCGTCTGCGATGCCGCACAAGCGCAACCCGGTTTTGACCGAAAACCTGACAGGTCTTGCCCGCCTTGTGCGCATGTCCACTGTTCCAGCCATGGAAAACGTCGCCCTCTGGCATGAGCGTGATATCTCGCACTCCTCAGTTGAGCGCATGATCGGTCCGGACACCACAGTGACCCTCGACTTTGCTTTGGCCCGCCTTACCGGCGTCATCGACAAGCTGGTTGTTTATCCGGAGCGCATGATGGGCAACATGGATCGCCTCGGCGGTCTGGTGCATTCTCAGCGCATCCTGCTGGCACTGACCCAAGCAGGCTCTTCCCGCGAAGATGCCTACCGTCTGGTTCAGCGCAACGCCATGAAAGTCTGGGACAGCTATCAAGTCGCCGGCTCGGCATCGGTCGACTTCCTGACCGAGCTACTGAACGACGAAGACGTTCGCAATTATCTCTCCGAAGAAGAAATCCGCGACCGCTTCGATCTCGGCTATCACACCAAAAACGTTGATGTGATCTTTGAGCGGGTGTTTGGCGAAAGCTGATTTTTCGCGACCCTAAGTTCCCTCTCCCCTTGGGAGAGGGGCTAAATCTGTTCTTGTTTCAACTGGCGCCTGCCCCCTCACCCGGCGCTTTGCGCCGACCTCTCCCCCTGGGAGAGGTAAGCTGGCAGCCGCAAATGTGGCCAATCCAGCACGCCCGAACCAGCTCACCGAAAGTAGTCAGAAGAAGATGAAAATTGCAGTCCTTTCTGACATTCACGGCAATGTCTTGGCGCTTGAGGCCGTGCTTGCTGATCTGAAACAGGAAATGCCGGATGTATTAGTCAATCTCGGCGATTGTGTCTCCGGGCCGCTGTGGCCGGAGGAAACGGCTGCGATCCTGCGCGAGACCAACTGGCCGACCGTGCGTGGCAACCATGACCGGTTTCTGATTGAAGATCCCATTGAAAAACTGGGACCGACCGATGCTTTTACGGCTGAGCGCTTATCATCAAGTAGCCTCGACTGGCTCAAGACCACACAAGCGACCATCCGCTTGACCGAAGAGGTTTTCCTCTGTCACGGCACTCCGGACAATGACGACCGCTATCTGACGGAAAAGATAGAAGGACCAAAAGGTCATCTGCCGGACGAAGACACCCTGCTCGCTGAGATCAAAGGCGAAACCGCCCCGATCATCTGTTGCGGCCACACGCATATTCCGCGTGTCATCCGGTTGCACAAGACCGGACAGACCATCCTCAATCCCGGAAGCGTTGGCCTGCCGTCTTATGAGGACGAACATCCGAACAAACACAAGATGGAAGCCGGCAGCCCGCACGCGCGCTATGCGCTGATGAGCAAGGGGTCAAACGGCTGGAGTTTTCAGGAGAAAATGCTGCCCTACGACTGGGAAGCGGCGGCTAAGCAAGCGGAAAAGAACAAACGGACTGGCTGGGGCCGGTCGCTGCGGCATGGCTTTTTCGGAACTCTGTCGTAGCGCCTCAGCCGTCAGAAGCCTCATAGCCCTTCGGATTTTTGCAGGCCCAGTTCCAAGTGTCGGAACACATGTCTTCTAGGCCGCGCTCAGCCGACCAATTCAGTTTAGCTTCGGCCGCCTTTGTATCTGCATAGACTTCGGCAACATCGCCTGCCCGCCGCGGAGCGATTTCATAGGGAATTTTTTGGTTGGACGCCCGTTCAAAGGCTTTCACCATCTCCAGTACGCTGTAGCCGGTGCCAGTCCCAAGGTTGACTGTGAAGCTGTTGGTTTCGTCTGTTAGAGCGGCCAGAGCTTCATGCGCCCGCAAATGACCTTCGACCAGATCGACCACATGAATGTAATCGCGTACGCCCGTGCCATCGCGCGTGTCATAATCGTTGCCAAAGACCGACAACTGGTCCCGCCGGCCACTGGCCACCTGAGAGACAAACGGCATCAGGTTGTTCGGAATGCCGCGTGGATCTTCTCCAATCAATCCGCTCTTGTGGGCACCAACTGGATTGAAATAGCGCAGAATGCCGAACCGCCAGCGCGGATCGCTTGCTGCCAAATCCCGGAGGATGTCTTCGATCATCAGTTTGGTCCGGCCATAAGGATTGGTCGCGCTCAGCGGATGATCTTCGGTGAGCGGCAAAAACTGCGGTTCGCCATAGACCGTGGCAGAAGACGAAAAAATCAACTGGCGGACATCGCAAGCGTTCATTGCGGCCAGCAGCTCAAGCGTGCCGGTGACGTTGTTGGCGTAATATTCTAGAGGGATTTCGGTGGATTCACCGACAGCCTTTAACCCCGCAAAATGAATAACTCCACTGCACTGATGGGTCTTCAAAATGCGTTCCAGCGCGGTCCTGTCCCGGATATCGGCCTCTTCAAACGCGATCTTGCGGCCAGTGATCGAAGCAACCCTATTAAGGCTTTCCGGGCTGGAATTGGAGAAATTGTCGACGACGACGACATCATGACCAGCTTCCAGGAACGTGACGCAGCAATGAGACCCAATGTAACCAGCCCCACCCGTGATCAGGATCGTCATTTCAGAACTTACCTTTCCGGGTTAATGCCCGCGCCTCTTTAGAGCGGACAAGCCGCCCTCCTTCCATTTGACCTTGGCATCTTTGCCTATAAGCGGTTCAAGTTTCGTTACTCCGCTCAAATGCCTCAAGGCAGCAGCGCAATATCACTAACGGCGATGAAATGCGGATTGCGCAGATCGTCCTTGGTTGCCCCTTGAGGCACCCGATAGACAAAATCCTGCCCGGTTTCGGCATAGACAACCCGGCCGCCCGCCGCACGCACAAGCGCATCGCCCGCCGCGATATCCCACTGCATGGTCGGCGCCATGCGCGGATAAAGATCCGCGCGCCCAGCCGCGACCCAGCACAATTTCAAAGACGAGCCGACAGAAAGTTTTTCCGCGACATTCAATTTGGAAATCAGTGCCTCGGTTTCCTCCGACAGATGCGAGCGGCTGGCCAGTACGCTTAATCCGGCATCCGGGGCGCAGCGAACCGAGATCTTTTGCGCCTCAAGAATTTCTGTCCCTTCAACCCGGGCCTGGTAAGCGCCCGTATCTTTATCTCCGCCGGGAAGTGTACCACCCCAAAAAATCTCATTCAGAGCAGGCGCATAGACCACACCAAAAACCGGAGCACCATGTTCTATCAGAGCAATGTTTACGGTGAACTCACCGTTCTTTTTCAAGAATTCCTTGGTGCCGTCGAGCGGATCGACCAGGAAATACCGATCCCCGCCCTCCGGCAGACGGCCGGCTTCAACGGATTCTTCCGCGACCACCGGTACGCCGGGGAACTGAACTTCGAGGCCCTTTAAAATAACATCTTCGGCGGCCTGATCCGCCACCGTGACCGGCGACCCATCCCCCTTGACCATAGCGCTGAAATCTTCTGCATAGATTTTTAGGATTTCTTCGCCAGCCGCAATTGCCAGGTTCAAGAGGCCTTTCACCCGGTCCCCGCGCGGTCCGGTCAACTCAACAGCATCGCTCATTCATCACGCCAGTTATTAGAAATGAAAATGGTGCCGTCTTCTTGAAGCACCTTGGCCGCCGGATCAAGGGCACAGGACAGGAAACGACCCGTGCTGGATCACAGATATTGAACCTGAAAGCGCATTTATTCTGGCTGGATAGTTTTCTTCCACCTTGGAAGGCTGGAACGGTTGACCGGTTACACCTCATCGGCGTCACGCACCAAAAATTTCTTATAAACTGAACCTTTTCAGATACTTAAAAGTTTGGCCCGCTTTGTGCTTTGCCATGTCCCAAGTGCCGGCTTGGGCCCGCACAGGAAACAATGGGGGAGGAAAGAAGGTATGACCGAAACCTTCTATGATGTGATGCGGCGTCAAGGCATCACCCGGCGCAGCTTTTTAAAATTCTGTTCACTGACGGCTGCAGCCTTGGGGCTGGGCCCGAGTTTTGCTCCGAAGATCGCCGAGGCGATGGAGACCAAGCCGCGCATACCGGTGCTCTGGCTTCACGGTCTGGAATGCACCTGCTGTTCGGAAAGCTTCATCCGCTCGGCCCATCCGCTGGCCAAAGACGTCATCTTGTCGATGATCTCGCTCGACTACGACGACACGATCATGGCCGCCGCCGGCCATCAGGCCGAAGCGATCATCGAAGAGACTATCCAAAAATACGACGGCAACTACATCCTGGCCTGTGAGGGCAATCCGCCGCTCAACCAGGAAGGCATGTCCTGCATCATCGCTGGCCGACCGTATCTGGAGCAGCTGCAACATGCTGCGGCTCACTGCAAAGCCATCATTTCCTGGGGCTCTTGCGCCTCCTGGGGCTGTGTCCAGGCAGCGCGACCAAACCCGACACAAGCCGTGCCGATCCACAAAGCACCTGGTATTCCCATCGACAAGCCGATCATCAAGGTTCCCGGTTGCCCGCCGATTGCGGAAGTCATGACGGCGGTGATCACCTATCTGCTTACCTTCGAGCGGTTCCCGGAACTCGACCGCCAGGGCCGGCCCAAAATGTTCTATTCCCAGCGCATTCACGACAAGTGCTACCGGCGCCCGCATTTTGATGCCGGCCAGTTCGTCGAGAGCTTCGACGATGAAGGCGCCAAGAAGGGCTACTGCCTCTACAAGGTCGGCTGCAAAGGCCCAACCACCTACAACGCCTGTTCCACGGTGCGCTGGAACGGCGGCCTCTCCTTCCCGATCCAATCCGGCCATCCGTGTTTCGGCTGTTCGGAAGACGGCTTCTGGGACAAGGGCAGCTTCTATGACCGGCTGACCGACATCCATGGCTTCGGCATTGAAGCTAATGCCGACAAAATCGGCGGGACCGCCGCTGCTGTCGTCGGAGCCGCTGCCGCCGCTCATGCGGCCGCGAGCGCTGTCAAACGCGCCCGCCAAAAGGGAGGAGACGAATAATGGCCACCATAACAACCCCCAACGGCTTTGATCTGGACACCTCCGGCAAGCGCGTTGTTGTCGATCCGGTCACCCGCATTGAAGGCCACATGCGCTGCGAGGTGAATGTTGATGAAGACAACATGATCCGCAATGCAGTCTCCACCGGCACCATGTGGCGCGGCCTGGAAGTGATCCTGAAAGGCCGCGACCCGCGTGACGCTTGGGCCTTCACCCAGCGGATCTGCGGTGTGTGCACCGGCACCCATGCGCTGACCTCCGTACGCGCTGTGGAAGATGCGCTCAACATCGACATTCCGGAAAACGCCAACTCGATCCGCAACATCATGCAGCTGTCGCTACAGGTGCATGATCACCTGGTGCATTTCTATCACTTGCATGCGCTCGATTGGGTCAACCCGGTGAATGCACTGAAGGCGGACCCGAAAGCGACCTCAGCGCTGCAACAGCAGGTATCGCCGCGCCACGCGAAGTCCTCGCCGGGCTATTTCCGCGATATCCAGAACCGGCTGAAGAAGTTCGTTGAATCCGGCCAGCTTGGCCCGTTCAAGAACGGCTACTGGACCAATCCGGCCTACAAGCTGCCGCCGGAAGCCGATCTGATGGCTGTCACTCACTATCTGGAAGCGCTTGATTTCCAGAAGGAGATCATGACCACCCGCACGATTTTTGGTGGCAAGGACACCCATCCGAACTGGCTAGTGGGCGGCGTTCCCTGTGCGATCAACATGGACGGTGACCAGTCGGCCGGTGCGCCGATCAACATGGACCGGCTGAACTATGTTTCCGGCGTCATCGACCGCACCATCGAGTTCGTCGAAAACGTCTATATTCCGGACCTGATCGCGATTGCCGGCTTCTACAAGGACTGGCTCTATGGCGGCGGCCTGTCGTCCCAAAGCCTCTTGTCCTACGGCGACATCCCGGATCGTGCCAATGACTATTCGGCGGCGAACTTGATGATGCCGCGCGGCGCGATCATCAACGGCAAGCTGTCGGAAGTGCACGAAGTCGATCTGCGGGATCCTGAGCAGGTTCAGGAGTTTGTGCCCCACTCTTGGTACAAATATGCCGATGAAGCCAAGGGCCTGCATCCCTGGGACGGAGTGACGGAACCCAACTACGCGCTCGGCCCGAATCTGGTCGGCACGTCCACCAACATCGTCAACATCGACGAGAACGCCAAGTACTCCTGGATTAAAGCGCCGCGCTGGCGCGGCCATGCCATGGAGGTCGGCCCGCTCGCCCGTTATGTCATCGGCTATATGCAAGGCCATGAAGAGATTAAGGACCAGGTCGACAAGACCCTGTCGGCGCTGAATGTGCCGATTGACGCTCTGTTCTCGACACTCGGACGGACGGCGGCCCGCGGACTTGAAGCCCAATGGGCGGCGCACAAACAGCGCTACTTCATGGACAAGATGATCGCCAACATCAAAGCCGGCGATTCATCGACTGCCAATCAGGAGAAATTCGACCCTTCAACCTGGCCCACAGAGGTTAAGGGCGTCGGTTTTACAGAAGCCCCGCGCGGTGCACTGGCGCATTGGATCAAGATCAAGGACACCAAGATCGACAACTACCAATGTGTCGTGCCAACCACCTGGAACGGCAGTCCGCGGGACAATGACGGCAACATCGGTGCCTTCGAAGCCTCGCTCCTCAACACCAAGGTGGAACGCGCCGAAGAGCCGGTGGAAATCCTCAGAACCCTGCACAGCTTCGATCCGTGCCTTGCCTGTTCCACCCATGTCATGGGTCCGGACGGCGAAGAGCTGGCCGAAATTAAAGTGCGCTAAAGCGGGAGGACGATCATGAAAATTCTTACCAAAACAGCCATCTTGGTGGGCGCCGTCACTCTCGCAGCCGGGCCAGCAATGGCGCACACGGGCAGCCAGCTGACTGTTGCCGGCGGACTGTTGCATCCCGTCCTGGGCCTGGATCACCTGCTGGCCCTGATCGGGGTTGGCATTCTGGCTGCCCAGCAGCGTCCATTGCAAACAAGCTGGACCCTACCGGCCGCATTCTTGGCCGCGGTCGCAGCAGGATCTCTCGCTGGATTCGCAGGTTTGACGACATCGATTGCGGAACCGGGCACATTGGTCTCGCTTGTGGTGTTCGGATTGCTGATTGCAGCAGGACGCGGGATTGGCTTGCCACTCACCCTTGGTGTGACTGCGCTCTTCGGGTTGGCCCATGGCACCGCTCACGGCATGGAAGCCGCCGGAGCGTCAGCAGTCTATTTGACGGCCTTCCTGGCCAGCTGCGCCGCACTTCACGGCCTTGGATATGCCCTGGGGCGGAAGCTGGAAGCCGTCAGCCATGGCCGTCTGGCTGCGGGTCTTGCTGTTGGAGCAGGCGGCCTTGCTTTGGCGCTCACCTAGGAGGCGGATATGAATGTAAATGTCAGCAATCCTTCCGCCGATGCAACGGCTAACTCAACGGGCCCATCGACCGCGCCCCACAAGGAAGAAGCCATCTACATCTACCAGGCGCCGGTCCGGATCTGGCACTGGGTCAACTTCTTCGCCATTCTGGCGCTTGGGATTACCGGATATCTGATTGGCTCGCCACCACCGTCTGTCGGCGGAGAAGCCTATTTCAGTTACCTGTTCGGCTGGATCCGGTATCTGCATTTTGCAGCCGGATACATCTTTACGGTCGCTTTCCTTTTCCGGGTTTACTGGGCGTTTGTCGGCAACAAACATGCCCGGCAGATCTTTCTGCCGCCAGTGTGGCGCGGCAGTTTCTGGACCGAGCTGCTCCACGAAGTGAAGTGGTACGCCATGCTCACCAAGGAACCGATGAAATATGCCGGGCACAATCCGCTGGCGACCCTGACGATGCATGTAATGTTCGTTTGGTGCACCGTGTTTATGATACTGACCGGTTTTGCGCTTTACGGCGAGGGCACCGGTATGGGCAGCTGGCAGTTCGAGTACTTCTCAAGCTGGATCATCCCGATCTTTGGACAAAGCCAGGATGTGCATACCTGGCACCATGTCGGCCTTTGGGTGATCGTGTGTTTTGCAATCACCCACATCTATGCGGCTATTAGAGAAGACATCATGTCCCGCCAATCGATCATGTCATCGATGTTCTCCGGTTGGCGAACCTTTCGCGATGACAAGCCGATCGCGGACGAATGACATGTTTGCCGCGGGTACAAAGCTCGCGGCCCCTCTCACTATCTTCGGCGGGCGCTAGCGCCCGCTTCTTTTTGCCTGCTTTCCAAGACAACATCCGGGCTGACAGTTCGCATGGAAAACTGCCATTTCCTATTCGCGCCCGTCCCTGACGCGTAATCTTTCTTTCCAATAATCAAACATTATGGAAACTTATAATCCACCTTTCTTTGGGCATCAAACTTAAAACACTGATAAATCCGCCACTTCAGCTCATGCGGCGAGTTGGCACAGCGATTGCTCAATAGAAACGAAAGGGACGCATACAGTTGCATACAACGCCAGCAGCCGATCCGGCGGCTTGGCGCGGGAGGAATACCATGGGAGAGGGAACTCCCGCCGTGCTGGTTCTCGGGATCGGGAACCTGCTCTGGGCGGACGAAGGGTTTGGCGTGCGCGCCGTTGAAACCCTGCATCAGCATTACTGTTTCAGTGACAACGTCAAGGTCATGGACGGTGGCACGCAAGGCGTCTATCTGGTTCAGCATATACGCGACGCCGACATCCTGATCGTTTTTGATGCAGTCGATTACGGCCTCCCCCCAGGTACCTTGAAACTCGTTCACGGTGACGAGGTGCCGAAGTTTCTCGGCGCCAAGAAGATTTCCCTGCATCAGACCGGCTTTCAGGAAGTTCTCGCCATGGCAGAAATGCTCGGCGACTACCCCAAACATCTCCTCTTGATCGGTGTGCAGCCTGTGGAACTGGAAGACTACGGCGGCAGCCTGCGCCCGGCTGTCAAAGCACAAATCGCCCCAGCCATTGATGCCGCCCTGACCTTTCTGGAAAAACACGACGTCTTTGCAGAAATGCGCTGCGACCAGCTCGGCGAAGACGACACCATCGCCAGCCTGGAAATGACCCTTGGCCGCTATGAAGGCGGCCGGCCGGACGCCGTCAATGCCTTCCGGCATGGCGACAGCCGGGTTCTTGCCGGTGATGGCTGGTCGGGGCCGGACGACTTTGACGCCGAGGTCGCCGAAATGGTGGCGCGCACTGGGGAGCCGCGCTGATGTGCCTTGGCATCCCCATGCAGGTGATTTCGTCGGATTTCGGCTTTGCCCGCTGCCGGGCAGACGACGGCGAACATGACATCGATGTCCGTCTGGTTGGCCCTGTCGAACCCGGCACCTGGGTGCTGACGTTTCTGGGCGCGGCCCGCGACATTCTCGATGCGGAGACCGCCAAACGCACCGCCGACGCCGTTGAAGCTTTGAGGCTGGTGGCGGACGGCCACACCAATGTCGATCACCTGTTTGAAGATCTGATCGCCCAGCGCGCTTCAGCCTCAGAAGAGGCAAGGGATACAGAAAAAAGGGAAGGAACCGGCAATGTTTTCGCCGCTGCTGACGTCAATCATTGACCGGGAAGGTCTTAAGGTCGTCGACGAAGCCGGCCTGGATGGCCGAGCTGGAAAGACCATCTTGTCGATGGTGTTTTTCCCAGGCGATGCCAACCGGCTGAGCGAGAGCAACGATGTCGCGGTGATCCTGCCGGAACTGGTCAAAGCCTTTGATGGCAATGTGACTGCCTTTGTCGTTGCCCGGGATGCAGAGCGCGATCTGCAGCGCCGCTACCGGTTCAACAGTTTTCCAAGTCTCGTTTTCCTGCGCAAGGGCGACTACCTCGGCACCATTCAGGGCGTGCGCGATTGGGCCGACTATCTGTTGGAGATTTCCGAAATCCTGACGAAAGACCCGACAGACCCGCCGCCCTTCAAATTCCCGGAAGGTTGCGGTGTGGCGCCTCCGGCCCAAGCCCACTGACCTGGCTGTTAGGAGATAAGCACATGAGCAATCCCATCGACCCTTTCAGCCCGTCCCTCCCCGGGCCGCTTGTCGGCCCGGGGAGCCAACCCCAGGATGCCGATGGCGGCACCTTGGAATACATGCAAATGCCGGAAGGCATGATGACCTTCGCTGCGCCCGACCTACCGGAACCGGAAGAAACCACAGGTCTGGAAAACGGATTGGCGGTACTGGACCAGCTGCTTGAAAGCCTTGAAACCTTCACCACAACCGATGCACCGGCACGCCATGACCTCACGCATCTCGACCCAAAGAACCTGGATCTGGTCAATCAGGTTCTTGGCGAGGGAGAAGTCTCGGTGATTGGCGGCAGCCAAATTCAGGCCCAGGAAGCGGTTTTAGCCGGTGTTTGGCGAGTGCGGCGGTCAGCTGACGGTGATCAGGCCGAAGCCGACTATATTGAGGCAGGTGTTTTTCCCTCAGAAATCCTGGAAACGGTTTTCAAGGACGCCCAAGACCACGTGGTGATGCCAGAAAAAGCCGGGCCAAACATCTTCAACGCACCGCCCTTGATCCCTGAAATCAACGAGCATCTCGGTATCCCGCGCAAGACCGGCGTGCCGCATGTGATTAACCTGTCTCTCCTTCCACATACGGAAGAAGATCTCACATTCCTCAACGAGCGGCTGGGCCGGGGCAGCGTGACGATCCTGTCGCGCGGATATGGCAACTGCCGGATCACCTCCACGCAAACGGCCGACACCTGGTGGGTGCAATATTACAATTCCCAGGACAGCCTGATCCTCAACACGATCGAAATCAGCCCGGTGCCCGACGTTGCTTGTGCGGCTTCAGAAGACATAGCCGATTCAGCAGAGCGTCTCGGCGAGATCCTGGAGGTCTACCGGTGAGTGACGGCTTTTTTGGCGGATCTTATGGCGGCGATAACCGCAAGATTGGGACGGCGACACGGTTGGAGTGCAAGATCTGCTGGCACGTCTACGACCCGGCAAAGGGGGACGATTATTGGCAAATCCCGCCCGGAACTCCGTTTGCCAACCTGCCTGATCATTGGAGCTGCCCGGAGTGCGACGCGCATAAGGACGGCTTCATGGTGCTGGAGGACATCTAAATGCGGGATGCGGATGAGCTGACAGCCATTGTTGAGACCACCTTTTCCACCATCCAGCGGACGCGGATGGAAGGCGTACCGGTCTTGAACACGGCTTTGGCTGTCCGCCTTCTTGGGGTGCGCGCCTGGCAGGGTTTTCAGCTCGGAACGCTTTTGACGCCGTGGTTCATGAACCTCATTTTGGTGCCAGAAACGCCGGACGACGCTCTTCTGGCTTCTGGAACCAAACGCACGTTTCGCTTCCCCGCAGGGTCATTTGAATTCATACGCGGCCATGAACCTGCCATCGGCCCCTTTTGGATGTGCTCGCTTTTTTCTCCGGTGTTCGAATTTACCGATCAGGAAACAGCCGAAGCCTGTGCTCTGTCCGCGCTTGGCGAACTCTTTGAAGCCGCCGAAGCCCCAAGTGACTCTGAGGCGGGAATGGCCGCAGTCTGGCGCGGAGAATTGTCCGAGGTTGCTGAGTTGGCTGGAACTGCCGAACCTGCGGACGCTGCTAAACCCGAAGATGCGCCAGCTGATCACTCAAAAGAAGGCCTCTCATCTGAGACCGGTTCAAACGAAGCTGAAACTACCCCTGCCGGATTGAGCCGCCGTGGCTTGCTTACTGGCAATCGATCTGCCGAGGTTCGTCATGAGCCTTGAAGGACATTTGGACATTGTACTGCCACGTGACACCGATGCTCCTATTCGTATTGAGCTGCAGGAACCGGCTAATATCACAAAGCTTTTGATCGGCCGCTCGCCAGAAGCAGCCAGTCTACTCATCCCTACGCTGTTTAGCCTGTGCGGAACAGCCCATGCCGCAGCCGCTATACAAGCGGCAGAAACGGCTAAAGGAATCGAACCCGACCTAGCGACACATCAGATACGAAACTGCTTGGTCTTGATGGAACGGGCACGCGAGCATCTTTTGCGGATTAGCCTCGTCTGGCAAAAAATTGTTGGAGCAGAACCGGATACGGAAACGGCACAGGCCGCGCTGAAATTGCTGCCGGCGTTCCGTCAGGCGATAGACCAAAACGGGTGTGCGTTTTCTGAGCCGGTGAGCAACTGGCGAGCCTCCGATGACGGCAGCGCGCTGATTACCTGCCTCATCAGCCTGATCGAAAACCGTATCCTTGGTGAGACGATCCCCGCCTGGCTTAACAGGCACGACGGCAGCGCGCTGGCTTGCTGGACAGAGCAAATTCCGACAGGCGCTGCACGGTTTTTGGGATCTGTGCTCAAATGCAGCTGCGAAGAGCCGGCGCCGGACCGCCCGCTCTTCCTTTCCGAAAGCGGCCTCACGGAGCCTCTGGAGACGGTGAAAGAAGTTCCAGAGACCTCTTCTTATGAGCGTCGCCGGTCTCATCCCATTCTCACACAACGAGGAATGCCAACCCTCGCCGACCGGTATCTCGCCCGGTTGATCGATTTGGCGGAAACGGCACAGGAGCTCTACCAAGTGTTTCTGGATGTCGATTCGGCGGCCTCAAGGACGAATAATACAGTAAAGCCTGGTGTCGGATTTGCAGAAACAGCGCGGGGCCGTTTGACTCATGTCGTGGACCTTCAAGACGGCAAGGTGGCAAACTACAAAATCATATCGCCGACCCGGTGGAATTTTGCCTCGCGTGGTGTTGCAACACGCTATCTCGATGCAATCCCTAAGGGGCCAGATAGCGCACGTGTCAAACATGCGGATCTGGTTGTCGGTGCCATTGATCCCTGTGTTGCCTATGAGGTGAGGATCCACTGATGCATGAGATGTCGCTGTGTGAAAGCATCCTCGGGATATTAAAGGACCAGGCGGTGAGCCAACAGTTCTCGAAGGTGGACCGCGTCTGCCTGGAGGTCGGGCCGCTGTCCGGCGTGGAAACCGAAGCCCTGCGTTTCGGGTTTGATGTGGTCACGCGCGGCAGCCTGGCGGACGGGGCCAGACTCGACATTATCGAACCGCAGGTGGCCGCCTGGTGCCTGCCCTGCGAGAAAACAGTTTCCATCAATGAACGCTTTGATCCCTGTCCCGAGTGCGGCTCGCATCAATTGCAAGTCACCAGCGGTGAAGAATTGCGAATCAAAGAACTGGAGGTGTCCTGATGTGTACGGTGTGCGGATGCGGGGATGGCGAAACCCGGATTGAAGGCGGAAATGCCAAGGATCATGCTCACAACCACGGCCATCCCCATGACGGGCTTCATCATGGTCATGCGCATGGCCACCATCATCACCACTATGGCGAAGGCGAATCCGGGGCGTCGGTTCCGGGAATGAGCCAGTCGCGGATGATCCAGCTGGAGCAGGACATCCTGTCCAAAAACAACAGCTATGCCGATGCCAACCGGCGGTATTTGTCCGAGCGCGGAATTTTTGCCCTCAACCTTGTGTCTAGCCCGGGCTCCGGCAAGACGACCCTTCTGGTTGAGACCTTGAAGACATTGGCCGGAACCCGGCAGTGTTATGTCATTGAGGGCGACCAGCAAACGGCCAATGACGCCGACCGGATCCGCGAGACAGGTGTCCCGGCCCTTCAGATCAACACCGGCAAGGGCTGTCATCTGGACGGGCATATGGTCGGCCATGCGCTTGAGCACTTGACGCCCGATGACGGCAGCTGCGTTTTCATCGAAAATGTCGGCAATCTGGTTTGCCCGGCAGCCTTTGATCTTGGCGAAGCGCACAAGGTGGCGATCCTGTCGGTGACAGAAGGCGAGGACAAACCGCTGAAATATCCGGACATGTTTGCAGCCGCGGACCTGATGCTTTTGAACAAGGTCGATCTGCTGCCCTATCTCGACTTCGATGTTGAGGCGGCAACGGAAAACGCCCGCAAAATCAACCCGCGCATCAAGGTGCTGACAGTGTCCGCCAAGACCGGCGAAGGCCTCGACGGCTGGATCAGTTGGATAAACGCGGCTCGCGCCATGCAGCTCGCCGGTAATCCGGCCCTCAATGCAGCGGAATAGGAGAGACAAATGTGCCTGGCGATCCCAGCAAAGGTGACTGAACTCTCCGGTGACGACATGGCCGTCGTTGCCCTGGAAGGCGTCAAAAAGAAAATCTCGACCGCGCTCGTCGAAGATTTGGAAGTCGGCGACTACGTGCTGGTTCATGTCGGCTATGCGCTTCACAAGGTCAGCCCAGAGGAAGCGGCCCGCACGTTGAAGATGATGGCCGAAGCCGGTGTGCTGCAGGAAGAGCTGGAAGAGATCACGGGAGGTGCCCAGTGAAATATGTAGCTGAATACCGCGACAAGGACCTTGCAAAATCGGTTGCCTCTGCGATCCAGCGTGAAGCCAAGCCAGGCCGCACCTACAACATTATGGAGTTTTGTGGCGGGCACACGCATGCGATCTTCCGCTATGGCGTGCAAAACCTGATGCCGGAGAATGTCCATTTCGTGCATGGCCCCGGCTGTCCGGTCTGTGTTTTGCCGGTCCGGCGCCTGGACGATGCGGTGGAGATCGCCGAACGGCACAATGTGATCCTGTGCACCTATGGCGACATGATGCGCGTTCCCGGCACCAAACAGCGCAGCCTGATCCGGGCGAAGGCAGACGGCGCCGATATCCGCATGGTCTATTCCACACTGGATGCGCTGAAGATCGCGCGCGACAATCCGGAGCGCGAGGTTGTCTTTTTCGCCATCGGCTTTGAAACGACAACCCCGCCGACTGCGGTTGCGATCAAACAGGCGGAAGAAGAAGGCCTGAAGAATTTCTCCGTCTTCTGCAATCATGTTCTGACGCCCTCCGCCATCGGCCACATCCTGCAATCTCCGGAAGTCCGCGAACTCGGCACCGTGCAGATTGACGGATTTTTAGGCCCCTCCCATGTCAGCTCGGTGATCGGCTTCGAACCTTATGAATACTTCGCCGAGGAATTTCAGAAACCGGTCGTGATCGCCGGGTTTGAACCGCTCGACGTCATGCAATCGACCTTGATGCTGATCCGCCAGATCAACGAGGGCCGCCATGAGGTCGAGAACGAGTACACACGGGTCGTGACCAGGGAGGGCAACCTCAAGGCTCAGGCCTTGGTGTCCGATATTTTTGAACTGCGCACCAGCTTTGAATGGCGCGGCCTCGGCCCCGTGCCCTACAGCGCCCTGCAGATCCGCGAAAACTATGCAGATTTCGACGCAGAACGCCGGTTTGAGGTCTCGCCGAAACAGTCCCGCGAAGTGAAATCCTGCGAGTGCCCAGCCATCTTGCGCGGGGTCAAAAAACCGACCGATTGCAAGCTTTTCGGCACGGTCTGCACCCCAGACAATCCGATGGGTTCCTGCATGGTGTCTTCGGAGGGCGCCTGTGCCGCCTATTGGACCTATGGCCGCTACCGCGACAAAACCGCCCGTCAGCAGAAGGAAGCGGCGGCATGAACGCCATCGACACCACTGTTTCGCGGCGGAAAGGCACGATCGACATGGCCCATGGCGGTGGTGGCCGGGCTATGGCCGAGCTGATCACCGGTCTGTTTCAAAAACACCTCGGCAATCCGATCCTGGCACAGGGAAACGACGCGGCCTTGTTGGACACACCGACCGGGCGGCTGGTGATGTCGACCGACGGCCACGTGATCTCGCCGATCTTCTTTCCCGGCGGCGACATCGGCTCGCTCAGCGTTCATGGCACCTTGAACGATGTCGCTATGGCAGGCGCAAAACCACTCTACCTCACCGCCGGCTTCATTCTGGAAGAAGGCTACCCGTTGGCCGATCTGGAACGGATTGTCGTCTCCATGGCCCACGCTGCGCGGGAAGCAAGCGTTCCGATCGTGACCGGTGACACCAAGGTGGTCGAAAAGGGCAAGGGCGATGGTGTCTTTATCACCACGACCGGCTTGGGCGTGGTGCCGGAGGGCGTTCATGTCTCCATTGAGCGGGCCCAGCCCGGCCAGGCCATTCTTCTGTCCGGAAGCATTGGCGACCATGGCGTTGCGATCCTATCAAAACGCGAGAATCTGGAATTCGAGACCGAAATCCGTTCAGACAGCGCCGCTCTGCACACACTGGTGGCTGATATGGTGGCCACGGCACCCGGCATTGCGGTCTTGAGAGATCCGACCCGAGGCGGTTTGGCTGCAACCTTGAACGAAATCGCACGGGCCGCAAAAGTCGGCATGCATCTGGATGAGGCGGCCATCCCGGTCAAACCGGATGTGGCCGCGGCCTGCGAACTCCTCGGCCTTGATCCGCTTTATGTCGCCAATGAAGGCAAACTCATCTGCCTGTGCGAGCCGGAGGATGCCGAACCACTGCTGGCGGCCATGAAAGCCCATCCGTTCGGCAAGGACGCCGCGCGGATCGGCACCGTCACAGACGATGCGGCACATCTGGTTGAGATGGAAACCGGTATCGGCGGTCTGCGGGTTGTCGACTGGCTCTCCGGCGAACAGCTTCCGAGGATCTGCTGAGCCATGCGCATTCTGCTTCTCTGTCATGGCTTCAACTCCCTCACCCAACGCCTTCATTGCGACCTGCGCGCGGCCGGGCATGAGGTGTCGGTAGAGTTTGACGTCAATGATGCCGTGACAGCGGAAGCCGTCAGCTTGTTTCAGCCCGATCTCATTCTGGCGCCTTTCCTGAAACGGGCAATCCCAGCGGAAGTTTTCGAAAAGACCCTGTGCCTGATCGTTCATCCAGGCCCCATTGGCGACCGTGGCCCCAGCGCGCTCGATTGGGCGGTCCTTGAGGACGAGAACGAATGGGGCGTGACCGTTTTACAGGCGGTCAAAGACCTGGATGCCGGGCCTATCTGGGCACATCGGAGTTTCCCGCTTCGAAAAGCCTCCAAGTCGAGCCTCTACAGGCACGAGGTTACCGATGCGGCCGCTTCAGCCGTGTTTGAAGCCTTGGAGAAGCTGGAAGCTGGCGCCCAGCCGGAACCTCTGGATTCGGCGTGTTCCCGCTGGCGGCCGTCGGTCAAGCAGAGTGAACGGGTCATCAACTGGGAAATAGATACGACGGCAACCATCTTGCAAAAGATCCGCTCAGCCGACGGCATGCCCGGCCTTTTGGACAATCTATTCGATGAACCCGTGCGCCTGTTCGATGCACGGCCGTTTGACGGGCCCATTCCCTGCTCCCTCACACCCGGCACACCCTTCGCCCGCTCCGGTCCGGCGCTCGCGCTGAAGACAACTGACGGTGCGCTCTGGATCGGGCACGGCAAGAAGACCTCGGAAACATCGATCAAACTACCGATGACACAAGTCTTCGAAGACGAATGTGTAGACCTTCCGGACTTGCCGGATGGTTACAAGGACATCCTCTTTGAGATCGAGGACGGTGTCAGCTATCTGCATTTTGATTTTTACAACGGCGCCATGGGCACAGATGCCTGCCGCCGTTTGAAAGACGCTTTTGAAGAAGCAGCTGCAAGCCCGGCCAAGGTTCTGATACTCATGGGTGGGTCCGATCACTGGTCAAACGGCCTCAATCTCAATCTGATCGAAGCGGCCAGAAGTCCGGCGGAAGAAAGCTGGCAGAATATTCAGGCAATTGATGACTTGGCTGAAGCCGTGATCCGGACAACAGACAAGTGGATCATTTCCGGCCTGCGCGGCAATGCGGGTGCAGGCGGGGTGTTTCTTGCACGCGCCGCCGATGAAATCTGGATCCGGCCTCAGACGATCCTCAATCCGCATTACAAGGATATGGGCAATCTTTATGGGTCGGAGTACTGGACCTATCTCCTGCCCAAATATGCCGGACCGGACAACGCTGCCCGCATCAGCGAAGCCCGCCTGCCCATGGGTGCAGAAGAAGCGCTCGCCCTTGGCCTGGCCGATAAGGTCTTAGGAGCTGGACAGAAAAGCTTTGAGGCCGAAGTCCGTGAAAGGGCCAGCGCACTTGCACAGACAGATCTCACAGACCGCCTTCAGCAAAAAGCAGATACGCGGGAACGGGACGAGGCTGTCAAACCGCTGGAAACCTACCGAGCCGCCGAACTTGCCAAAATGCGTAAGAACTTCTTTGGGTTCGATCCAAGCTATCACGTCGCCCGGTATAATTTTGTCCGCAAGGTGGTGAAGTCGCGCACACCCCGCTCCCTCGCTCATCACCGCTCCTCCCCGTCCGGCCAGCCGGTAACATCGAGGGCCCTGCCATGACCGACCTCCCGACAATTCTGGTGATTGATGACGAAATCCGCGCGCTTGAATCCATTTCGCGCATCCTGGATGAAGATTTCGATGTGAAGACCGCCTCAACGGTTGGCGAGGCAACAAAAATCCTGAAAGAGGAATGGGTACAGATCGTTCTGTGTGATCAGCGCATGCCTGAACAGACCGGTGTGGAGTTCTTGAAAACCGTCCGCCATCGCTGGCCCGATGCCATCCGGATGATCATTTCCGGCTATACCGATGCCCATGACATCATCGACGGTGTCAACGAAGCCGGGATCTACCAATACATCACCAAACCCTGGCATCCAGAAAACCTTATCCTAACGCTGAAAAACGCCTGCAAGCTTTACACCCTCCAGCGGGAAAACGAGCTGCTGGCCGTAGAACTGAAGATGTCGCCCTCGGGGGTCTCGAAGAGGGTCACCAAGGACAAGGAACGCCTCCGCCAGGATTATGATTTCGATGACGGCATCATCCGCAGCGCCGGTAGCCCGATGGATGAGGTCTGCAAGACCTTACGCCAGGTCGCGCCCTACGATGTGCCCGTGCTTCTGTCCGGGTCATCGGGCACGGGTAAGGAATTGGCCGCCCGCGCGTTGCACTACGGTTCGCTGCGCTGGAACAAACCCTTTGTTGTCGAGAACTGCGGCGCCTTGCCGGATGAACTTCTGGAAAGCGAATTGTTTGGCCACAAACGCGGCGCCTTTACCGGCGCGGTTGAAGACCATATAGGCTTGTTTGAACGTGCGGATGGCGGCACAGTCTTCCTAGATGAGATCGGCGAGGTCTCTCCAGCCTTCCAGGTCAAATTGCTCAGAACGCTGCAGGAGGGCGAGATCCGACCGGTTGGCAGTGCCAAAACCCGCAAGATCGATGTCCGCGTGATTGCTGCGACCAACAAGAATCTGGAAGACGAAGTCCGGGCCGGACGCTTTCGGGCTGACCTTTATTACCGGCTTGCCGGGATCGTTGTCCGTTTGCCTGACTTGAAGAACCGCCCAGGCGACATACCCGTGCTTGCACACGCCCTCCTTGATCGGGCAATGTCCCAGCTTGGAAAGATCGTTTCGGGACTGTCGCAAGAGGCGATTGATTGCATGCAAGCCTACGGCTGGCCGGGCAACGTCCGAGAAATGCAGAACGAAATCCAGCAGATGCTGGTGATGGGGGATGAGGATAGCGAATTGGGCGCCGACTTGTTGTCACGGCATATCTTGCAAGCCGATCCCGTTGGCCGCGATGAACCGGATATGCTGCCCGGCCTAATTTCCTTGGAAGGTTCCTTGAAAGACCGCATCGGGGAACTGGAAGCCCGAGTGATCAAGGAAACCTTGATCCGCCACCGCTGGAACAAATCCAAGGCGGCCCGCGAACTTGGACTGTCGCGGGTCGGGCTGCGTGGTAAGCTGGAGCGCTACGGGCTGGAAAACGTCAAGCCCCTGCCGGCAAAGCGCAAGAGTACGGCCACCACAGGATAAACCATGGCCGTTGACCGTTCAAAATCCGCAATCCTTCCCACAGCGGCCCCGCCGGGAAATCTGGCTTCCGACGGCGCCAGCGAGGATGTCTGGATCGATGTAATCCAGAAGATGGATGAGGTCTATTCCGATCTGGTCGATTCCCAAACGGAGCTGGAAGAAAAAAACGCCAAGTTGGAGGAAGCCGACACCTTCATCCAATCCGTTCTGGGCGCGATGACCGATGTCCTGATCGTTTGTGATGCCAGAGGACGCATTCAACAGGTCAACCGCCAACTTCTAACGATCACGCACCGCGAAGAAATCACACTCCTAGGTACCCGATTTTCCGATCTCTTCACCAAGGACAGTCAGCCGACCGTCGCGGGTTTTCTGGACAGTCTGATCAGCGGTCAGGAAGTGGCACCCTGTGATGCCGCAATCTCGGTTCCAGATGGGCCTCCGGCCGTGGTCGCCCTCAGCTGCACCCCGCGGCGCGACCCGCGCGGGCGTCTCGCCGGCATGGTCATGGTTGGCCGTCCGATCGGCGAATTGCAACGGGCCTACCGGGCTTTGGATGCCGCACAGGAACAGTTGAGCGAAACCCAGCAACGCCTGTTGGTCTCAGAAAAAATGGCTGCGCTCGGCCGGCTGGTTGCCGGTGTTGCCCATGAATTGAACAATCCGATCAGCTTTGTCTTCGGCAACATGTACGCTCTCAAGCGCTATGGCGCGGCGATCCGGAAGTATCTGACCGCCTGTGATGATGGACTGCCGCGCGCGGACTTGGATGATTTGCGGAAGGAATTGAAGATCGACAAAGTTCTGCGGGACATAGAGCCGCTGGTCGACGGCACCCAGGAAGGCGCCGAGCGTGTCCGCGATATCGTGGAAGATCTGCGCCGGTTTTCCAGCAACCAGGAAGAAGCACCGGAAACCTTCAACATCATCCGCCTGGTGCACACCGCCGTCGATTGGGTGATCAAGGCCCAACGGATCAAACCCGCCATCGAATTCATCGGACCGGACCGCCTGGATGTCACCGGCCATAAGGGGCACATCCATCAGATCGTGGTCAATCTGGTGCAAAATGCTGCCGACGTTCTTTCAGGGTGTTCTGACGGCAAAATCCGGGTGATCTGCGAAAACGATGACGGCATGATCGCGATCAAGGTTGCGGACAACGGATCCGGCATCGAACCGGCGGCGATGGACAAGTTGTTCGAACCCTTTTTCACGACCAAGCCGATCGGCAGCGGCACGGGGCTCGGTCTTTATGTCAGCTACAACATGGCCTTGAAACAAGGCGGTGATCTGCAGGCTGCCAATTGCCCAGATGGCGGGGCGGAGTTTACCTTAAGGATCCCGGTACATGTCTCTTCGCCCCAATGACTCAAAGGCGCCGTTGAGCCTCTTCTGGCTTCAATCGGGCGGCTGCGGCGGCTGCTCACAATCGGCCTTGGGCGCTGAAAACCCGGATTTGATGACCTCCATGGAGGCCGCCAATATCGACGTCCTTTGGCATCCCTCGTTCAGCCAGGCCAGCGGCCGCGAAGTTGTCTCGTTGATGGAAGACCTCGCTGGCGGCGGCAAACCGCTCGATATCTTGTGCCTAGAAGGGTCGGTGATGTCCGGACCGAATGGCACTGGCAGATTTCATATGATGCCCGGCACCGGCAAACCGATGATGGAGTGGATCCGGCAACTGGCTGAAAAGGCCCGCTATGTCGTCGCGGTCGGCTCTTGTGCCGCCTATGGCGGCATTACGGCCGCTGGCGAAAACCCGGGCGATGCGGTCGGGCTTTCTTATGAGGGGCGCAAACCGGGCGGACTGCTGGGCGGTGATTTCCGTTCTGCGGCCGGGCTGCCGGTGATTAACATTTCCGGCTGCCCGATCCATCCGGGCTGGCTGTGCGAAACATTGCACCAGATCGCGGCTAATACTTATTCTGCGACCGATCTGGATGAATGGACTCGGCCACTCTCCTACACCATGCATCTGGTGCATCACGGCTGTGCGCGGAACGAGTTCTATGAGTATAAAGCAAGCGCCGAACGTCTGTGCGACCAAGGCTGCATGATGGAGAACCTCGGCTGCAAGGGTACCCAGGCCCGCGCGGACTGTAACATCCGTGCCTGGAACGGCTCCGGGTCCTGCCTTGACGGCAATTATCCTTGCATCAATTGCACAGCACCGGAGTTTGAGGAACCGGGACACGACTTCCTGGAAACACCTAAAGTTGCTGGCATTCCCATTGGTCTTCCCACTGACATGCCCAAAGCCTGGTTTGTTGCGCTGGCTTCTCTCTCCAAAGCCGCGACACCAGTGCGGCTAAAACACAATGCGACGGCGGACCACCTGTCCGTGCCGCCTTCCGACAAACGGAAACCACGCTCATGAGCCGCCTGGTTGTCGGTCCCTTCAACCGGGTCGAAGGAGACTTGGAAGTCCGCATCGAATGTGGTGATGGCACGGTTACCAGCGCTGAGGTTGTTTCGCCGCTTTACCGGGGTTTTGAGCGCATTCTTTTAAACAAACCGCCGCTCGATGCCTTGGTCTATGCGCCCCGGATCTGCGGGATCTGTTCTGTTTCCCAATCCGTCGCCGCTGCCCATGCGCTCGCAGATGCGATGGATATTACACCGCCGCGCAACGGAAGCCTGGCGGTTAATCTGGTGCATGCGGTGGAAAATATCGCCGATCACCTGACCCATTTCTATCTGTTCTTCATGCCGGATTTTGCCCGGCCGGTGTATCAATCCGAACCCTGGTTTGAAGATATTTCCAGCCGCTTCACCGCGATGAAGGGAACGGCGGTGGAAACGGTGCTGCCGGCCCGGGCCCAGTTTCTGCACATCATGGGGATCCTGGCCGGCAAATGGCCGCACACACTGTCCATCCAGCCCGGCGGATCAACCCGTACTGTGGCGGCCGCAGAAACGGCCCGCCTAAAAGCTGTTCTGGTCGCGTTCCGGCGTTTTTTGGAACGAACCTTGTTCGGCGCTCCGCTTAAACAGATTGTTTCCTTGGAGAGTGGAGAGGCGCTTAAGGCTTGGTTCGCGAACAAAGCCCCGAACACTTCCGACTTCGGCCGTTTCCTTCACGTATCGGAATCTCTCGACCTGTCTGCCTTGGGACGGTCCTCCGGCAACTATCTGAGTTACGGCGCTTATCAAATGGCAGGCACCCCGCTCTTTGCTCAAGGTGTCTGGCGGAATGGTGATCCGACAGATTTTTCGCCCCATTCGGTGGCCGAAGACCTGACCTCCAGCTGGTACAAACCCGATGGCCCTGAAGCTCCGGCAGCGGGTACCACAGACCCGGATGCGGACAAGGAAAGTGCCTATTCCTGGTGCAAGGCGCCCCGCTTGGACGGTGAGATCATGGAGACCGGAGCGCTTGCCCGCCAGCTGATCGACGGCCATCCTTTGATCCGCGATCTCGTTGCCCGTCATGGTGGTTCCGTGCACACACGGGTCGTCGCCCGCCTTCTTGAAATCGCGCGCACTGTCCTGGCTATGGAAGACTGGATTTCCCAGCTGGAGCCCGGCGGGGCGTTTATCGATCACACGGCCATGCCTGATCAAGCAGAGGGCATCGGCCTCACAGAAGCCGCCCGTGGCTCTCTCGGGCATTGGCTCAGCATTAAAAACGGCAAGATCGCCAACTATCAGATTATTGCGCCAACAACCTGGAACTTTTCCCCGCGGGATCGGATCGGCACCCCGGGCCCTTTGGAACAGGCGCTGGTCGGTGCTCCGGTTAGGGAAGGTGAAACCGATCCGGTTGCCGTTCAGCACATTGTCCGCTCGTTTGATCCTTGCATGGTCTGCACAGTGCATTGAGATGACTGGCCGAACCGCCCCTTCTCCCACGACAGCGCTCCAGGTCCGGATCAAGGGACTGGTGCAAGGCGTCGGGTTCCGCCCCTTCGTCTGGCGTTTGGCCAACGAAGAAAACCTCACCGGCCATGTGCTCAATGATGCTGAAGGTGTTTTGGCGGAGGTCTGGGGCGCGCCGTTTCATGTCGACCGGTTTCTCGACCGGCTGAAAAGCGACTGTCCACCGCTTGCCCGGATCGAAAGCGTAGAAACACAAGCCCTTTCAGAAAACACAAGCACGCCACCAGAAGACTTCCAAATTATCGCCAGCGCCGGCGGCTCTGTCGCCACCGGCATTGTCCCGGACGCGGCCACCTGCCCCAATTGCGTTGCAGAAATCTTTGACCCCGCCGACCGCCGTAGCGGCTACGCCTTTACCAATTGCACCCACTGTGGTCCCCGGCTCTCCGTCGTCAGCGGCATTCCCTATGACCGCGCCAGCACATCAATGGCGCCCTTCGTCATGTGCACCGAGTGCCAAAGCGAATACGACACCCCGGCGGACCGGCGCTTTCACGCCCAGCCGAACGCCTGTCCTGCTTGCGGACCCAAGCTTTGGTGTGAGGTGGGCGGCGCGAACATCAAGACGGACGATCCGATTGCTTGGACGGCCGATAGAATTGCAGCTGGTGATATCATTGCCATCAAGGGCATCGGCGGCTTTCATTTGACGACGGACGCAACCAGCACGCAAGCGGTCGACCGCTTGCGAGACCGAAAACACCGGCCGCACAAACCGCTTGCCGTGATGGTCCGGGACGTGGAGCAAGCCCGCACCTATTGCCATGTAAGCGATCAAGAGGCCGAACTCCTGGAAGACAAAGCCGCGCCGATCGTGCTCCTGCGCGTGCGGGCGGAACTTGAGGGACGTCCAGGCCTTTCTGATAGTTTGGCGCCGGGCCTCGATCAGTGCGGCATCATGCTGCCCTATACCCCGTTGCATCACCTCTTGATGGCCGCCGTGTCGGGACCAATCGTCATGACCTCGGGCAATCTTTCTGAAGATCCTCAGGTCATCGGAAATCAGGAAGCGGCTGCCAAACTGGCGCAAATCGCCGACGGTTTCCTGATGCATGACCGGGAGATCGTCAACCGGCTGGATGACAGCGTCATGCGGATGGACCGGTCCGGCCCGGTGATCCTGCGCCGCGCCCGCGGCCTTGCCCCTGCCCCGCTTGCTCTAGCAGATGGTTTCAAAGACTTGCCATCTGTTCTCTCCCTGGGCGGTGAACTCAAATCGACCTTTTGTCTGCTGCGGGACGGAGAAGCTGTTGTCTCGCAGCACATGGGCGACCTGGAAAGCCGCCGGGTGCTGGAAGACTTTGAGAAAAACCTCGGTCTTTACCGGCAGATCTATTATTTTGAACCGGAGCAGATCGCCGTCGACGCGCACCCGGATTATCTGTCGTCGCAAATCGGCCGGAGGTTGGCTGCCGACAAAAACATCCCACTGATCGAAATCCAACACCACTATGCCCACCTGGCTGCATGTTTGGCTGAACACGGTATTTCTCCAGGCGCAGATCCGTCCCTCGCCATTGTCCTCGACGGCTCCGGCCTTGGCAGCGACGGCACGATCTGGGGCGGTGAAATTCTCATCGGCGGCTATGAGGGATTTGAACGTGCCGGCCACTTTCTTCCTGTTCCGCTTCCTGGCGGCGCTGCTGCTGTTCGCGAACCCTGGCGCAACCTGGCCGCCCATCTTCACATGGCCTTTGGCGAGAACTGGCAGGATCAACCAGGAATTACTAGCCTCCGACAGCGGTTCAAAGACAAGAACCTGGCTGTGATCTCCCAGATGATCAGCAAGGGTCTCAATGCCCCGCTGTCATCGTCCGCCGGACGGCTGTTTGACGCAGTCGCTGCCGCTGTTGGCGTCTGCCCGGACCGGCAAAGCTACGAAGGTCAGACCGGAGCGCTTCTCGAATCCCTCGCCCGGCCATATCTCGCCGATAGGATTTATTATCCAGTAGATGTTTCAACCGGTAACCCCGTTGTCCTCTCCTGGACACCGTTTTGGGAGACGCTTTGCGAAGACCTCCAAAACGGCGTTGCCCCAGGACAAGTCTCAGCCCGTTTTCATCTCGGGTTGATACAGGCCTTGAGCAGCACCGCCGCGAAACTCGCGGGCGAGCGCAACATCTCCCGCATCGTTCTCTCAGGCGGTGTCCTGCAAAACGCTATCCTGGCCGATGGGCTTCTGGTTTCTCTCACGGGCCGTGGTTTTGAAGTTCTCTTCCCCAGGCAATTTCCAGCAAACGACGGCGGACTATCGCTCGGCCAAGCAGCTATTGCCGCGGTCGCGCGCTAAAACATTGTATTACAGATGGATAAGTCAACGACCAAATTCTTGGGATGCACCACCAGAATAATGTGGTGAGGACCAAATCACCCCCGGCCAACGAACGGCATATTTGTCGCCATTACAGTCATGGTCAGTACATTGGCATCCAGCGGCAGGCCAGCCATATAGACGACAGCGTCCGCGACATGCTGCGGGTCGATTGTCGGCTCCTTAGCGGTCTCGCCATTGGCTTGAGGAACCCCGTCGTTCATCTTGGCTGTCATGTCACTGGCTGCATTGCCGATGTCGATCTGACCACAGGCAATATCGAACGGGCGTCCATCCAGCGCTGCCGATTTTGTGAGGCCAGTGATCGCGTGTTTCGTCGCGGTATAGGGCGCTGAAAACGGCCGAGGCGTTGTTGCCGAAACGGATCCATTGTTGATAATCCGTCCGCCGCGCGGGTCTTGCGCCTTCATCAATCGAAATGCGTGCTGGGTGCACAGGAACGCACCGGTGAGGTTGGCGCCAACAACGGCACTCCAATCCTCAAAAGAGATGTCTTCAAGCGGCACTGGAGCGTTGGAGATACCCGCATTGTTGACCAAGAGATCCAACCGGCCGCAGGTCTTGCTGATATGTTCAAACAGCGTGGTCACGGACGCAGGGTCGCTGACATCGGCCACAATCGGCAAAACTTCCGCTCCCGTCTCTTCAGAAAGCTGCGCCGCGGTTGCTTCAAGCACGTCTTTGCGCCGGCCCGTGATCGCCACTTGCCAACCATCCGCACTCAGACCGCGGGCAATGGCTTTGCCAACGCCCGTTCCGCCGCCGGTGACAAGGGCTATTTTTTCTGTGCTGAAGGATCCTGTCATCGTCATTCCTGCGCGCTTTCCAAGTCATCTTCTAGATGGATACGAATAATGTCATCGAAGCTTGTTTCAGCTTCAAATCCCAAACTTCTAGCCCGTTCGGCGGTGAAGTCCATTGGCCAGCCTGCGACGATGTTTTGAATGCCGGGATCTGGTTCACGGCGGATAAGACCCACCGCTTTTTCGCCTGCAGCTCGGCGCAAGGCCTCAATCTGATCGCCAACACTTGCAGAAAGCCCCGGCATCGTGAGGTTGCGCCGCGGTCCAATCAGAGCGGTGTCTAGCCGCGCGGCATGAACAAAAAATCCGGCAGCCGCACGAGGGCTTGCAAACCAATGCCGTACGCTTTCGTCCACGGGCAGGACGGCCTCACGGCCTGCCAATGGTTCACGCAGGATGTTTGAAAAGAAACCGGAGGCCGCCTTGTTGGCTTTGCCCGGCCGGATGCAGACCGTCGGCAGCCGCAAACCGATCCCATCGAAAATGCCTTTGCGCGTGTAATCCGCCAAAAGCAGTTCTGTAATTGCTTTTTGCGTGCCGTAGCTGGTCAGCGGTGTTGTGAAAAACGTGTCATTAATTTTCTCAGGAAACGGAGCGCCGAAAACGGCCAGCGAAGATGCAAACAAGAGTCGTGGATAGTAGGGCGCCTCAAGTGCAGCCGTGCGGATGATCTCAAACAGCTGCCTGCTTCCATCCAGATTGACGGCATACCCTTTTTCGAATTCAGCTTCCGCCTCGCCAGAAACAATTGCGGCCAGATGAAAGATCAAGTCCGGTCGGTCTGCAATCAAAGCCTCGGCAGCTTTTGGCTTTGCAAGATCCACAACCATTGTCTTGGCGATGTCACTCAGACTTGTAGGCACTGTTGGAGCGATGGCATCAGCCAGCGTCAAACGGCTGATCTCCATTCCTAAGACAGCCGGGTCGTCCGCCAGTCGAGCCAAAATCTTCTGCCCCACCATGCCGGCCGCGCCGATTACCAGCACATGCATGCCTGACCTCCTCCAGCATCATTTGCTTAGTTCAGAGTATTAGTCGCAGCTTCGAACCCAAAATTGCAAGTTAGGGTCATGCAGTCGGTGGCTTGCCAGCATCAAAAACAGCTTGTTTCGGAGAGGGACAGGTGAGCAAGTCATCATGTTTTAGGCGCGCTCTCACCTGCGGAAACTGGCTAAGGCACCCAACTACGGCTCTGTGAAAACCGCGGCGTCCGTCGGAAAGGTCCGAATAAAGGCTCAAAAGACATTCTGCAGAACCATTCTCAGAATTTTCGGTTTGATACCAAACTCAAATCGTGTCTCTAGCATGGGCTCGCCATCCAAATTTAGTGGCAACGGCTGCTTTGTCTCAATGACAAACTCCGCCAGTTGCCGGTAGTGGAGCGATCGATTGTCTTCGTTGAACGGATCGTTCAACTCCTCAACGAGTTGATCAAACCCTTCATTCTCCGGCTTGGTGACAACGGCAAGATCCAGCAAGCCATCCGTGAGGCTTGCTTTTGGCGCAACTTCGAAACCACCACCAGCATACTTGCTGTTGCCAATGGTAATGACGAGCACCTCTCCATCCTCGGTTTGCCCGTCCGGAAGCGAGATCCGGGCACTATAAGGCTGAAGTTGGGTGGCTTTGATCAGCCCCATTATCGAATAGGCCGCGCCACCCAAAAGGCGTTTGAGTTCAACAGGTGTTGTCGACGTGATTTCCGCGCCAATGCCACCGCTGGCGACATTCACGAAATGACGGTCATTGACCACTCCGACATCAATTAGGTGTTCGCCGCCGGAAACCGCCAAACGCAGGGCGCTGGTTAAATCATTGCTCGGTATACCCACGCCTCTTGCAAAATCATTTGCCGTCCCAAGAGGCAGCAGCGCTAACGCGACTTCGCGCTCTGCGCCACGGTCCAAAATCAGGTTTGTTATTCCGTTTAACGAGCCATCGCCGCCGGCCGTCAGTATCCGGCTGGCACCTTTTTCCATGGCATCATCGAACAGCTTGCCGATGTCATTGATGTCCCAGGGAATGGAGATGTCCAAATCATAACCTTCGGCCCGAACTTGTTTGATGGCCACCGTTAGGTCTTCGCGCATGCAGTGTTTTTTATTCAGCAACAGGACTGACTTGGACAAAATAAGGCTCCCCAATGGTCACGTGCGCAAATTTCAGCTTATCCTCACCAGACGAATTGGAAAACCGAATACGAAAGATGAAACATGTTGCTGACAATTAGCGCTCTAGTTGTGGCAGATAAACAGGGTATGTTGATTGAGAGCGATCCGGTTGATTGCCAGCGTAGCCGCTTGTGGCGCTGCCCAAAGCAATAACAGCTATCCTTGGAATGGTGCCGCGAGCCCTGCGACTGATGCCATTCCAACTGCAATTCAAGAACTGCGCACCGAGCTTGACGCGCTGAAAGAGAAAGACAAGCACTCGAACCAAAGCAGGTACCTCATGAATCTCAGAGACACGATGATCACATTGATTATGCTACTCGCCTTGGCCGGAATGTCAGTGCTCCTGTTCAATATCCCGGTTGGTATTGAGACCAAAAAGTTCGGTGCCATTGTTTTCGGAGCCATTTTGGTCTTTGGCATCATCAACATTGGTTTGGTCTTCTTGGACCGGCTTCAAAATCGGCAATAATAGAGTTTGACCTTATCCATTGACCTAAAGCTGATTTGATCATCTGATCTTCTCATAATCTTCAAAAATATCGCGTTTTTCATTTTCGGACGGACATTACGCAGCCTGGAGGAACCAATGATGACATTTGGAATGCGTTTTCTGGCCAGAGGGTTGACTGCGGGTCTTGTTGGCGCGATTGCGCTCGCAGGCGCCCTGCCAGCCTTGGCACAAACAGACAAACCAAACATTTTGGTGATCTGGGGGGACGATGTCGGGCAATCCAACATCTCCGCCTATACCTTCGGCCTGATGGGATACCGGACCGACAATATCGACCGGATCGCCAAGGAAGGGATGATGTTCACCGACTATTACGGTGAGCAATCGTGCACCGCCGGCCGGTCGTCCTACATCATGGGTCAAAGCGTGTTCCGAACCGGCCTTTCCAAGGTTGGGCTCCCGGGTGCGGACCTCGGCATGCAGGTTGAGGATCCAACGATTGCCGGGCTGTTAAAACCCCACGGGTACATGACCGGCCAGTTCGGCAAGAACCACCTTGGAGACAAGGATGAGATGTTGCCAACGAACCACGGCTTTGATGAATTCTTTGGCAACCTTTATCACCTCAACGCGGAAGAAGAGCCGGAAAACCCGGATTATCCGAAAGACCCGGCGTTCCGGGAGCGCTTCGGCCCGCGTGGTGTGATCAAGTCTTCGGCTGACGGCACGATCGAAGACACCGGCCCGCTGACCAAAAAGCGGATGGAAACCGTTGACGATGAAACCATCACAGCCGCCATCGACTTCATCCGCCGGGCGCATGATCAGGGCAAACCGTTTTACGTCTGGTGGAACGGCACGCGGATGCACTTCCGCACGCACATCAAGGACGAAATCCGGGGCATTTCGGGCCAAGATGAATATGGCGATGCCATGCTGGAGCATGACGGCCATGTCGGCCAATTGCTTGACCTTCTGGATGAGCTCGGCATTACGGACAACACCATCGTCCATTATTCGACCGACAACGGCCCGCATATGAACACCTGGCCGGATGCAGCCTCCTCACCGTTCTTCGGCGAGAAGAACACCAACTGGGAAGGCGGCTGGCGGGTGCCGTCCATGGTTCGCTGGCCTGGAAGGATTGAAGCCGGCTCGATTTCCAACGAAATCATGCATCATATGGATTGGTTGCCGACGTTCCTGGCAGCTGCAGGTGATGCGGATATCAAGGAAAAACTAAAAGCGGGCGGCGTTCAGGCCATTGGCCGCGAATATAATGTTCACCTCGATGGTTATAACTTCCTGCCGCATCTGACCGGCGAGACTGACGAAGGGCCTCGAAAAGAAATCTTCTATTTCGCAGATACGGGTGAACTGACCGCGCTTCGCTACGAAGACTGGAAAGCGATCTTCCTGGAGCAAAAGGAATACGCAACACTTAGGGCCTGGATCGAGCCATGGACCCCCTTGCGCGTTCCGCTCATCACGAATTTGCGCCGGGATCCTTATGAACGGGCTCATGTCACATCCAACACCTATTATGATTGGATGATCGACAGAATTTTCTTCCTGGTTCCCGCTCAAGCCTATGTCGCGAGTTTTCTCTCAACCTTCAAAGAGTTCCCGCCCCGGCAAAAGCCGGCAAGTTTCTCCATCGATCAGGTGATGGACATGATGGTGAACTCAACTGGTTCAAAATAACATCTGAGAAAAAGGGGCAACGTCCGTTGCCCCTTTGCTCGAAAGGGAGGCGCATCTCGTGGCCGATATCAACGCATTGATCAATGAACTGAAACAGACCCGCGATGAGGTCAAACTCAAGATCCATTTGGGCTCCAAGGAGCTTCAGGACGAGTGGAATGAACTTGAAGGTAAGTGGGACGCCTTCGAAGCCAAGGCAAAGCTTGGCGAGTCTGCCGAAAACATCGGCGAAGCAACCTCCCTACTCGGCGACGAGCTGGCGAAAGCCTTCAAGAAGATCAAGTCAGCGCTCTGATCATGACGAACAGACGGGCGGCATTGGGTGCGGTGGCGGCATGTGCGCTTGCGCCTTTACAGGCTGTGGCTGAAGAGCTGCCCAAGCTGGTGTTGCAGATCACCGTCGACCAGCTCCGGGGCGATTTGATCGACCGCAACATTGCCAACTTTGGCGAGAAGGGCTTCAAACGCCTGCTTCAAAACGGCATCTATTATACAAACGCCCATCATCGGCATGCCAACACCGAGACGATTGTGGGCCACACTACGCTTGCAACCGGTACTGATCCCGCAGTCCATGGTATGGTTGCCAATCTCTGGTATGACCGGTCCACCGGCAAACCCTTCTACAATGTCCAAGATCCCGACTATCCGCTACTAGCGAAGTCCGGCGTAGATCAATCGACTGAAATCGATCCGACCCAACGGGCTGCAACGTCCGATGGGCGTTCGCCCGCCTCGATCCTGTCCTCAACCCTGTCCGATGAAATCGCGATCGCCAATGCGGGTGTGTCAAAGGTATTTGGTGTTTCGGTCAAGGACCGCGGTGCCATTTCCATGGCTGGACACGCAGGCACCGCCTACTGGTTTTCAAAAAGCGAAGGCCGTTTCGTGACGTCCAGCTATTACATGGATGCCTACCCGAATTGGGTCGACCATTGGAACGATGCTGGCCATGTTTTGGCCTATGCCTTTACCGATTGGAATCTGTCCGACGCAAAAGATACTTATCGGTTTTTCGAATTTGACGACGCGAACTGGGAAACCAATTTTCCGGGGTTCGGCCGCACATTTCCCCATCCATTCGGAGCTTGGGACAGCAAATATTACACAACATTCCTGACACTCAGCCCGGCGGGCGATGAACTGACGGCATCCTTCGCAAAATCGCTGATCGATAGTGAAGGGATCGGTGCGGATGATGTCACCGATTACCTGTCAGTCAGTTTTTCATCAACGGACTATGTCGGCCATATCTTTGGCCCATCCAGCCTGGAGGCAGAGGACAATCTCCGTCGGCTGGACCAGACAATTGGTCAGCTGCTGGATCACGTGGATGAAAAGATAGGCCTAAAGAATACGCTGGTTGTCCTGTCCGCTGATCATGGCGCTGCCGAGGTCCCAGGCTATCTGGAGTATCTCGGCATTCCGGCTGGCTACTTCAATTTCGATAACATTGACAAGGAACCTGCAGCCCAAGCTCTGATTGCCGAGTTTGGCGTGGCTCAGGAGCTTATTGCCTCCTTTTCACAGCCCTACGTCTATCTCAACGATCAGCTGATTATGGACAAGGGGCTGAAGAAGGCAGACGTTGCCAGAGCCCTTGCCAGGGAGCTGCAAAAGATGCCCGCGATTGCTTACGCCATCTCCAGCGAAGATCTGGCGAGCTCAGCAATTGCCAAGACGGCTGTCAGCGATGCGGTCCTGGCAAATTTTCATGCCTCGCGGTCCGGAGATATCTATGTTGTGTTCGAGCCCCACTGGTTTGTGGGCGATTTCGACGGCCTTCATGTCGCGTCCCATCATGGTTCACCCTGGACCTATGACACACACGTTCCGATCATCTTTTCCCGGCCCGGCGTGGCGGCGAGCCGCGTTTCTGCCCGGGTTGAGACCGTCGATCTGGCGCCAACCGTTGCAGCCTACCTGAGGATCAAGGCGCCCAGCGGTGCCCGCGGTACCGTCCTCGACGAGGTTTTGCAGTCACAATAGTTTTTCAGATCAATCGCGGACCGTTCGATGACAACTCCACTTCAACAAATTCAATCGCTTAGAGAACGGATGCAGCAATCCATCATCGGTCAGCATGAGGTGATCGAGCGGCTGATCATCGGGCTCTTGGCCAACGGAAATCTGCTTGTTGAAGGCCTGCCGGGGCTGGCAAAAACCCGCGCGATCAAGGCAATGGCAAAGAACCTGGAAGCTGATTTCAGCCGCATCCAGTTTACCCCGGATCTCCTGCCGTCTGATGTCACCGGCACCGAGGTCTATCATCAGGCCGGCGGTGAAGGCACGTTCCGCTTCGAACAGGGACCGATCTTCGCCAACATCGTCCTGGCTGATGAGATTAACCGGGCACCTGCCAAGGTCCAGGCTGCGCTTCTGGAAGCCATGGAAGAACGCCAGGTGACGGTTTCCGGCACGACCCACAAGATGGAACCGCTGTTCATGGTCATGGCGACACAAAACCCGGTGGAACAGGAAGGCACCTACCCTCTCCCCGAAGCCCAGATGGACCGGTTCTTGATGCATGTTCTGATCACCTATCCGCCGGTTGAAGACGAAGTCAAGGTGATCGAACTGGTCCGGGCTGAGGAACAAAAAGCCCTCGCCAGCACATCGGAGAAATCCACTGGCGGAAAGACGGACCAACCGGAGGAGCGGAGCGCAATCCCTCAATCGGCAATCTTCGATGCCCGCGCTGAAATCGCAGCGATCCATGTGTCCGAGGCAATCGCCAAATACATGGCCGATCTTGTCTATGCCACGCGGACACCGGCTGCGTACTCCGACGACCTGGGACGATGGATTGAGATTGGTGCCAGTCCGCGTGCATCCATTGCACTGGACAAATGCGGGCGCACCCATGCCTGGCTGAACGGGCGTGATTACGTCGACCCGCTCGACATTCAGGCGATCGCGCCGGAAGTCTTTCGCCACCGTCTTACGTTGACGTTTGAAGCCGAAGGCGACAGCGTCACCCCGGACAAAGTGATTGAGGAGATCATCAAGACCGTCGCTCTGACATAGGGGACAGAGAGAGGAAACGGACGATGCACGACCGCGCGGCCAGATCACGGTCAGGTTTAAATTCCAAACCGCCTGCCAAGGCAGACGGTGCGGACCCGCGCATTCATGTCACCCTCCCTCAACTCCGCGCCCTTGAAAGCCAGGCACGCGGTTTGCGTTTTTTGCCGCGACAGCCCGCTGCTAGCGTCTTCAACGGCCGGCATGCGTCACGCCTGCGTGGACGCGGGCTCAACTTTGAAGAACTCAGGAATTACCTGCCAGGTGATGACCCACGCACCATTGACTGGAAAGTCACAGCGCGCACCGGCAAGCCGCATGTGCGGGTTTACAGCGAAGAGCGGGACCACCCTGCCCTGATCCTTGTCGATCAGCGCATGTCCATGTTCTTTGGAACGAAGCACGCCATGAAGTCGGTCACTGCTGCGGAAGCTGCGGCGCTAGCAGCCTTTCGTATTCTCGACCAAGGCGACAGGATTGGTGGAATAATTTTCGGCGATGAATTCGCTGCAGAAATCAAACCCAAAGCCAACCGCTCCGCGCGCGATCAGTTCTTGACGGCAATAGTACGGGCAAACCAGATGTTGCAGGCGGACGCCCCTGCCATCGACACGCAGATGTCCTTGAACGTACCGCTTCGGACAGCTGCCCGGATCGCCCGGAGAAATCACCTCGTTATCTTGATTTCGGATTTTGACGGCATCAACGAAGAAACCAGTCACCTGGTTGGGCGAATTGCCAGCACCAATGACCTCATATTGTGTCCGGTAACCGATCCGATAGCCGAAGAAATCCCGGCTGGTCTCAAATTGGTCGTTTCCGACGGCGAGCTCCAAATCGAACTCGATACGGCCAGCGGCGAGATCCACAAACGCCTTGCCGAGTTCTCCTCCGGGCGCCTCTCTGAAATCCTAGGCTGGCAAAGAAAATATGGTCTCCCGATTCTGCCGTTGAGCGCGGGTGAAGAAACCGTTCCGCAGGTCCGCCGCCTGACCGGGCTTACGCCGGCACAAAAGCTGGTCAAGCCATGACGGACGAATGCAAAGGCCTCAATCTTGCCGAGCTGATCGATCTGCTGGAGCCAGTGCCTGACCCCGCACCCATTTCCATGATGCCGCAAACGGCCGGATGGCTTTGGCTGGGTGCAATCTTGCTTGTTTTCATTGGTGTCGGCTACTGGAAATTCCTGCTCTGGCGCCGGAAGACGGCCTACCGTCGTGAGGCGCTTGCCGAACTTGCAACCTGCCCAAACGATCCGCAGCGGCTTGCCGAACTTCTGCGCCGGACAGCCCTCTCAGCTTATGTTCGTCAGGACGTGGCCGCACTGCATGGCCCGGATTGGCTCACCTTTCTGGATCATGCGTATGGCGGAACTGGCTTTTCGGACGGACCGGGAAAGGCCGTCGCCGAAGCGCCTTACAAGAAAACCGGTGATGGCGCCGATCTGAAGCCGTTGATCCGGACCTGGATCAAAACGCACAAGAGCGCCGCAGCATGATCGAATTTGCCCACCCCTATGCCTTTTTTCTGCTGCCACTGCCGCTTGCCGTCTATGTCCTTGTGCCGCCCCACCAGGAACGCGTTTCGGCGTTGCGGTTTCCATTCTTCCGCCGGCTTGCGGAGGTTGCCGGTCAGGCACCAAAAGCCGGTTCGGTCATCTTCTGGCGGACCACACTGCAAAACCTTGCCGCCATCGCGATTTGGGGGCTTTTGGTCACGGCGCTTGCCGCGCCAGAACGTGTCGGCGAGCCGATCATTCAGGAAAAGGCGGCCCGCGATGTCATGCTTGCCATCGATATCTCCGGCTCAATGGATCAGGTCGACTTCATCTCGCAAGACGGCGAACGCACGCAGCGCCTGGATGCGGTCAAACGGGTCGTTGGTGACTTCATTTCAGACCGTGATGGCGACCGGATCGCCCTGATCGTCTTTGGCGCCAAGGCCTTCGTCCAGGCGCCCTTTACCGAAGACCTTGCTTCGGTCCGTGCGCTGCTTGAACAAACCGAAGTCGGCATGGCTGGGCCGCACACGGTTCTGGGCGATGCGATCGGCCTGTCGATCAAGACCTTTCTGGCGAGCGAGATTGAAGACCGGCTGCTGATCCTGCTGAGCGACGGCGCCGATACCGGCAGCCGTATGACCCCGGTCAACGCGGCGGCGATTGCAGCCAGGGAAGGCATAGAAATAATTTCCATCGGCGTCGGCGATCCGGAAGGCTCCGGCGACCAGCGGTTGGATGAACGCACTTTGAAAAGCATCTCTGGCGCGGCAGGCGGAACCTACTACTTTGCGGGAGATGAGAACGGCCTTGCTGAGATTTATGCCCGGATCGACGCGCAAAAACCGCGGGAAGTGGAAACCCGCTCGTTCCGCCCGAGAGAACCGCTTGGCCATTTGCTTCTGATATTGGCAGCGTTGATCGGCATCGGTGCGCTTGCCATCCTTCACGCCCAAAAGGCGCGGCGGAGGACCGCATGACCAACGACCATCTGACCGACATCCTAGCCGTTTTTCATTTCATCCGCCCTTTATGGCTTTTGTTGCTTGTCCCTATCGCCGCTCTTTGGTGGCTGGTGCGCCGGGCAGCGGCAAAAGGCATTGACTTACCAGATGCCATCGCTCCGCATCTGGCCGCAGCGCTTACCGTCGGCAGACCGGAAAACCGCCACCTGCGCCCGATCGATGGTGTCGCCATCCTGTTGGCTCTTTTGGTCTTGGCCGCAGCCGGGCCGACCTGGTCGCGAATTGCAAACCCACTTGTCGCGGACACCGCGCCTCTCGTCGTCGTCCTGAAGGTTTCCAAGTCGATGACGGCAACCGACATTCCGCCCAGCCGGCTGGAGCGAGCCAAACACAAGGTGCTGGATCTCCTGGAAGAGCGCGCAGGCGCCAAAACCGCGCTCGTTGCCTATTCCGGAACCGCCCATCAGGTTGTCCCGCCAACCGAAGACCCAGAAGTCACCAAACCGTTCCTGGAAGGTCTCGATCCGCGTGTCATGCCGGACGAAGGTGAAGCAGCGCGCGAAGCCCTTGCCATGGCAACCGCAATCCTTGCCGCCCAGGAGGCGCCCGGGGCGATCCTCTTTTTGCTCGACCGGATCACCGACGCAGATCTGCCCGCCTTCAGATCGCACGCGGCTGAAGGCGGTGCACCGGTCCTGTTTTGGCTTACCAGCCGCGACGATAATGAAGCTAACAAACTGAACCAGATACCTGGAACAACCGTTGTCGAGCTGACGACAGACCGCAGCGATGTCGCAACCATCCAACGCCAAATCAAATCTGCCTATGAGGCCGCACTTGCCCAGGATGAAAGACAGCACTGGCGCGATGAAGGCTGGATATTCACCCTGCCCGCTGCGGTCCTGCTGCTCTTCTGGTTCCGCCGGGGTTGGACCATGCAATGGGCGGTGGTCTTGGTTGCGACCGGTTTTGCATTTTCCGGCGTAGAGGCGCGCGCCGAGGGATGGAAAGACTGGTTCTTCACCCCTGATCAGCAAGGCCGGATGGCCTTCGACAACAAGGATTATCAAAGGGCAGCGGATCTCTTCGAAGATCCCATGTGGAAGGCGACCGCGCTCTACCGGGCCGGAAAATATGAAGATGCAGCAGAGCTCTATGCCTGGCAGGAAAGTGCAGATGCCGCGATGGGCGAAGGTTTGTCGCTGATCAAATCGCGCTCTTACCGGCCAGCCATTGCGGCTTTCGAAAAAGCCGTGGAACGGGATCCGGAGAACAAGTCGGCTCAGCACAATCTTGAGCTTGCCCGTTACATTCTCGACTACATTGAAACCACCCGTGAACAGTCCGATACCGGCGAAGAAAGCGGCATCGGCGCGGACGATGTAGTCTATGACAATGAAGCGGGACGCGGCACGGACAGCCAGCAGCCACCACAAAGCACGTCGGAAACCGTTCCTGAAACCGCCGAACAATGGATGCGCACGGTGGACACCAGCACGGGCGACTTTCTGCGGTCGCGGTTTGCGCTTGAAGCCGCACAGGGGCAGCAATGATCCGCGCCATCTTCGCCCTTTGCCTTTTGCTGTTTTCCGCCGCCGTTCAGGCTCAGGAAACGCCGCAACCGATCGTCCGGACGACGCTTGAACAGGACACTGCAATCCCTGGCCAGCCGCTGATCTTTCGCGTGACCATTCTGGTGCCGACCTGGATGCCGACCCCGCCGGTGTTTCCAAGCTTCGAAGCACAAAACGTTGTTGTCCGGCTGCCATCGCGCGCTTCAAGTCCAACCAGCGAGCGGGTCAATGGCGACACCTGGTCCGGGGTTTCACGCGCCTACCGGCTCTATCCCATGGTGCCGGGCACGTTCCATGTCCCCGGCGGCCCGGTTACAATCACATATGCGGATCCGGATACACGACAGCCAATCAAAGCGGAGGTTGACGTTGCACCTTTTGCGATCACTGGCGAAGCGCCAGATAGCGCCAAGGAGCTGACGCCCTTCCTGGCCGCAAACGCTCTGACACTGACCCGTCAGGTTGGAGGTACGCCAGAGGATCTCGCTGCAGGAGACGCACTCAAAGTCACGACAACAATCAAGGTCACTGGTGTTGCCCCGATGTTTGTCCCTCCCATGGGAGCCGGAGACCCGGTTGAAGGCCTAAGCTATTATCCTACCTCCCCCGGTCTGAAGGAAACGGACAACCGTGGAGAGCTATCCGGCTCCCGCACAGAAACCGTCACAATCATCGCTGAAAACACCGGAACCTATCAGATCCCTGAACAGAAACTCTTCTGGTACAACCTCACCAGCGACAAGGTCGAGACCGCCAGCGTTCCGGCGATCGATCTGACGGTGACCGGGCCGCCGGTGGCGGCAGAACCCCAATCAGAGGCATTGAACTGGCGGTCAATTGCGTATTGGGGCGCTGCCACGCTGCTACTGATGGGCCTCTTGGCGTGGCTTTTGCGCAAATTCGGCCCAAAAGCTGTGACTATGTTCCATGAAGCAAAGGTAAAGTATGAGGCGACCGAATATTTTGCTTACCGGCACTTCAAAAAGGCTATCAACACCCAGGATTATTCCGCGACCATGGCAAAGGCACTCGACTGGAAAAACCGGCTGGATGCCGTCGGGGCTCGACCTGATTGGACGCCACTTGAACATGCCTTTACCACTTTGGGCATGGCCCTTTATGGCAGCAAAAGCCCGGCATCCAACACAGAAATCCGGAATGCCTGGACCCAGATCCAGACCTCTGCCGCCGATGTCCGTCATCAAGCGAAAACGCATATCCGGCGAAGGTCCAAAACACCCCTGCCACCTCTTAATCCGGTTGATGCAACAAAGTCTTAGCGCCCCCCCAAAAAACCTTCACTATCGGGGAGTGCTCAAACGACAAAGCCTATCGTAACCAACTGAAACCATTGGATGCCAAAATCAAATCATGCGCCTAGGCGAGATCACAAAACGCGATCTGGCTGATCTTGTGACCTGCACGAAGCACCTTGAAGAGACAGACGCCAGTACCGTAAGGCACTTTTAGGAAGAACCGGTACATGTGCCCCGCTGAACTGTTCGATACCTATGAACAACTTTGGCACCGCAAACGAACTGTGCATTGCGCGTGCTGGAGCAGCCAATAATAGCCTTTGGATGAGCGACAAACGAAAAAGCCCGCGACAAAGCAAGAACTGCAATCAAACAACATCATCAATTTCATTAAGGAGAGTGGTGGCCAAAGCCGCCAAACTTTCCGCAGCCTCTTGGTTACCACCACAGCTCAGGCACAGCTGTTTATAGGCCCTCTAATCGGTTTCCGGCTGCGCTCCGGCTCACGGTTTCTTCACCGAATTTTCCAGTGATTCCGGGCCGATATCCGCCCATGAGCTTCGCCTGAGAGGTGTTCTGCCTCTGGATCGGCTGCACATAGTAAATGCCGCCTTTACTATTAATTTCCATTTACAATAACGAATACCTAACACGAGTAGTAGTTTTTTAAGTTTATTTTACGTTAATTCACAATTCAAATTATATTAACGACAACTTCCAATACGTATTCTATCTGCTTTTTGTTCACTTTTATTTTCACAACAACTGACATGATGAGCCCATCAAAAATTAATCAGGAATTTACTTAAAGAATTCCGATACAGGGACGGAGAATACTTTCTCCGAACGATGGCTCATGTGTGGATTTTGTCACCATCCAATGTGTGATGGCGTCGATCATTTCCGGGCATCTTCTGGAAATGACAGCGAGACTTCTGCGTCCAATTCCGGAACGCCAATCGACCAGATTATCACTCAGTTGAACCGGGGAGACTATTCCTGGACAACATCCGGCCCGATTACGTATTCCTTTGCGACATCCCTGCCGGCTTACGCGTTTGGCGAAGATCAGTACACCGGCTTCCGGGCATTTTCCGAGCAACAGGAAGGCATGGCCCGTTTGGCTTTGTCGACCTGGAGCGATGTCGCTGACATCACCTTTGAAGAGACCGTTGGCGGCGTTGGGGATATCAGTTTCGCCAACTCGTCCAGTCTCGCTTATTATTCCGCCGCGCACGCTTATCTGCCCGGCACAAGCGCGTGGTCTGGAGACGTTTGGGTCAACAGCACCGTTGGCTTCAACATCAATCCAGAAGTCGGGAACTACGGCTTCAAGGTTCTGGTCCACGAACTCGGTCACTCGATCGGGCAGCTGCATCCAGGTGACTACAACGCCGGAAGCGGCCGGTTGTCCTACGCACGGAACGCCGAATACGCGGAAGACAGCCAGCAATATTCCATCATGTCTTATTGGGATGAAGACAACACGGGTGCAGAGTACGGCACCTCTTATGCTCAAACCCCAATGCTTCATGATATTGCGGCGATCCAAGCCAAGTATGGCGCCAACATGGAAACGCGCACCGGGGATACCGTCTACGGCTTTAACTCAAACACGGATTCTCCGTTGTTCGATTTTGCGCAAAACAGAGAACCAGTCCTCTCGATCTGGGACGCTGCCGGGATCGACACGCTCGATTTCAGCGGCTTTTCGGAAGATACGGTTCTGGATCTCAATCCCGGCGGATTTTCCAGCACGGCTGGCCTTGTTAACAACATCTCGATCGCTTTTGGCGCTGATATCGAAAACGCGGTGACAGGCAGAGGCAACGACGTCATCCTTGGGAACGCGCTAAACAACGTCGTTGATGCCGGTGCAGGACGGGACACCTTTGTTATCCAAGCCGATCAGGACGCTGCCACGGTTTATGTCTTTGATACGCGCCCGATTGTCATTCACAGCGCTCAAGGCACTGATCAACTCACAAGTATCGAGACCATCTCGTTTGCCGATACCGATGTGGACGTTGCCAGCCAGACCAGCATCTCGCTTCTGGAGTATGCGGCCAGTCATGCGGACGTCGCTGAAGCGTTTGGTACCGATGAGGACTTGCTCTACACCCATTTGGTGGAACACGGGCTTAATGAAGGCCGGACAATCGACTTTTCCGCTCTGGATTATATCGCCTCTCACCGCGATCTCATTGAGGTCTATGGCGCAGATATAGAAGCCGGGGTGCTGCACTATCTCGAGTTTGGCTTGGCAGAGGGCCGCGGGATCACCTTTGATGCGGCCGCGTTCCTGGATGCAAACCCGGATCTTGTCGACGTTCAAGGCATGAGCCTCTCCGCCGCACAGCTCTATATTGAGATGTAATTGCACGACTGGCGGATAAAACAACTGGCGGATAAGCCAATCGGCGGAAGCGCACCTTGCTTCCGCCAAACGTCCAGGTCCTGACAAACCCTCGTCGCCAGATCCGCTTAAATCAGCGGCAGTGGCATGAACTCTATGGCGCTGGGGTCGGTCACACCAATGAGCGTGAGGCTGGACCCGTCGTCAAAACTGATCAAGGTATCATCACCGGCCGTCTCAACCACGGCGGCCGCCTGAAGATCGGCATAGCTGCCAATATCCAGGGATTGCATCCTCAAGATGTCTTCAGTGACATTGAAGTCCTGAATGACGTCCTGGCCAAATCCAGGGGCAAACCCGAAAATGTCCTGCCCGTCGCCGCCGATCAAAACATCGCTGCCCCCCGCACCGACAAGAACATCATTGGCCGCCCCGCCAAGCAATTGATCGGCCTGATCCGTCCCCATCAATAGCAGCGGTTCATCAAGGTTGTCAGTTGCCCCGCTTGAGGGCGCTTCTGCGTCAAGCGGCGCGCTCTCCATCGGCAAGCGGCCTTCCTCCTGGCCGAAGACGATAAAATGGTAATAGGGGGTCAAGTCAGACGCAGCCACGTCCGGATTTTGGCTGAGATAATAATCCGCATCAAACAGTGGCGACGGCACCCGCCCTTCAAAGAGCCCATGCTCCAGAAAATGCGTAAACGCATCCATGCCGGAGGCAACGACGTCGGGGTTCTGCGTCAGGTAATAATCGGTATCAAAATAGGGGCTCGGATCCCGGCCGCTCTCAATGCCGAAAGTTACAAAATGAAACCACGGCTCCAACCCGGACTGCTCGACGTCCGAATTGTTTGCAAGATAGTGGTTGGCATCAAAAATACTTTGAACAAACTCAAACGCGTCCATTCCAAACTCCGCCGTTTTGGATCAAGCGCTGGCTGCCGGAAATTGGCCTCGTCCTGCAACCGCAAATTTAATGCAACTTTAACAGTTAATTTAAGAATGTCTTAACTTACCTTAAAACTTGGTTAATCAGCACTCGAAACCGCCGGAAGAACAAAGCTTCAAGCTGAGGGTAAGGCCGGAAGACCAGCTGTTCTCTTGGCCAAGACTGGGATCAAGAGGATGACAGCTGCCTTGGCTCAGCGAGTAGCCGGAGGACCTACGCTTTCTTGGCGCGCAGCAAACAGTCCTCGTACATGCCCCGCCGCAGCTCCTTGGGGCGCTTGCGGTGATGATGTTTACCGGCCTTGGCCCAGGGGATGCGCTGAGTTTGCCCAAAGAAGCTTTGCAAAATGGTGCGGTCAGAACTCGGCGCGCGAAGACCGGCACTTACGTTTATTGGCCTGTGATCAGGCAGCTTCAAGAAATCCTAGACAATGCGCCACCACACGAAGCGTCGACCCTGGTGGCCAGCAAAATCGGGCGCTCTTGGACTGTCGATGGCTTTCGCGCATCCTGGAACAAATTCCGGATTGACCTTGAACGCCGCGAACTCATCGCGCCGGGTTTAACTCTTTATGGCCTCCGCCACACCGTCGCGACGATCTTAAGAGAAACGGGAATGGATGACAGAAGCATTGCAGACGCCCTAGCACAGACCACTGAAACCATGGCGCGGCATTATTCCTGGCGCGCCGATATCACCCAGAAAATGGGTCACATTGCGTCCGTATTTGAAGGAGAAATCGAACGGAGACAGCAAAAAGTGTCAAACCGTTCCGAAAAAAGTGTCAAACCCGAAAGGAGCAAAAAACATGCAACGGAGAAACACCAGCAATTTCAAGAAGAAGAGTGGTGCCCAGAGGCGGAATCGAACCACCGACACGCGGATTTTCAATCCGCTGCTCTACCAACTGAGCTATCTGGGCGCGCTTTGATTTGGGAGGAGGCAGGCCCCGTCCGCCGAAAGCCCGGCCCTTATAGAAGCTCGTTTGCCCCTTGTCCAGCACCCCGGCAAAGTTTTTTCACAACTTGTAAAAATGCCAATGGATAAATCCGCGCCTCACCGGTCTCATTGCAATTAAGATCAGTATTTTAAGAACTTAGGCTGGCTACAAAAATCTATCCCTTCAGCGCCTGTTTGCTGCGTGTCCCCATGATTGACGGGCACACCAGTCCGCGAGAACCGCACAGATCAGGGCTTAAATTTTGAGCGCAGCAATCGCTTCTTACTGCAACTCTCCAGCGACAATCCCGGTCGCCGACCAAACCCCATCGGCCGCATTGAAATTGCCGATGACCCCCTGATGGTTTGAATTGGGGCCACCAACAATCGATGTGTTCACAGTTCCGGTGAGTGTCCCACCTGCCAGCGTCCCCGAAAACTGATTCCCTGAAACCACAGCTTGTTCGGTGAGATCGGCTCCAAATACCCGGCCGTCAAAATTCGCAATGTTCGCCGAACCAGTCCGGCGCGCAAAATCGACGGTCATGTTGAAATCCCCGGCCGCCAGATATTGCGCACCATTGTTGATCACATTGCCCGCAGCGTGACCGGCATAACTTGCGCTTCCGGTCGTTGGCAAATTGGCGGAATTGGTGACATCGCCTGCAACCCAGGTCCCCAGATGCACAGCATCTTGCCGTTGACCGGAGCCCGACAGGGCGCCGCTGGTGTCGTCATAGGACATTTTTGTGCCCCAATAGCCCCATTCCAGAAACGCGCAGGTGCATTCTGTAACTCCGGCCATTATGGCGTCATCACCGGCACCAACCAGAGTATTGGGCACAAAATAAGTGGTTGGCGTTTCATTCGGATTTGCTTGCACTGTTTGGGCACCAGCGCTTGTCAGACCGGAAACGGCCGGGCTTGCGGCATCTCGAACGACATAAAAGCCGCCTCCGCCCGCCGGATCTGAAACATCTGGCGGATCTTGAATGGGAATTGGGTCAGGCGATTGAACCGTATCAACAGTCAGATAGGTCTCTGCCACATTGGTGGCATCGCGTGCAGCATAGGTGTCATCGTCGATAAAGGCTGCGCGGTGTGTCCCCGATTTATCTTCGTTGAAGCCGAAGCGAACCGTGTAACTTCCAATTTCCGGATCGATCTGCCGCGTATCGCGGATCGTCAGCGCTCCGCCCAGCGAATGCTCCGAACTGTCAAAGGAAACCGAAAGGTCGGACGCGCTGCTGCTTGAAAACGCGATGGAGCCGGCGCCTTGACTGAGCAAGTTGACGGTGCTTTCAACGACGCCTGCAGCGTAGCCGCTCAAAGTCCGGTCCGTGCGCGACATGTTTGTTTGATCTGTCCCATTAAAACGGCCGACATGCAGACTTGCAGACACCGTATCACTGTTTTCAAAGACACTTGGGCGGCTAATGTAATTGTCGTTGTAAGGGTCGTCCAATGCCTCCCCGGACATGACATTGCCAAATACAAAGCTCTGAGCGTTGCTGCCGAAAAAATGCCCGCCGTCAGGGCCGGCAATGGTGCCAACCGGCCCGCTGTAAAGCGCTGCGCCCTGGTTTCCATTAATCCGGTGGCCGCCACGGCGGCCGGTGTCCATGACAACAACACCATCGCTTGCTTGATAAACTTCTCCGGCAGCGACAGAGATCAAGGATTTCTGATCGGTCCCTGCGCCGTCAATATGAAATGAACTCACCAGAAAATGCGCCCCGTTCAAAGTCGAGGGACTGTCTTCGATCATTTTCAGGTCGGTGGAACTGACCGCCGACATAAAGCTGTTGCCAAGCTCCGTGGCAGCCAGTGGATTGACGAACAGCGCATTGCTCATGAGCGGTGTAAAGGTTGTGCCACCGCCAGCCGTCCCCAGTGAGAACATCAAGCTCGGGTCTGATGCCAAGTTATAGATGCGAACAGCGGGTTCGCTCGCTCCCTGACCAAAATTGGAAAAATCTGTCCCAACTCCGTGGAGACCAAAAACCATATCCTCAATATTGAACGGTGTCGCACTGCCGGGGGTTACATTGGGTAGGTGCGCAAAAGCCGCAAAGTTTTCATGGAAAAACTGCGCGCCCCACGCATAGGAGCTGACATTTCCTTCGGTATCGGGATCGACCGCCGGAGCCACCGGGATAAAGCCATTTTCACCCAATTGGGCAACATGGTCCTGATCCGTGTAGGTCTGCGCGTAAAAGTACTGCCCATCACCATCAAAGGCGAATTGATAGATCTTGTTGCCTTCAACCTCGGCTTTATAAAGCCCGGTGGCATTGCCGGAGATGACTGTTGCAAACGAAAAAGCGACGGTCTCGTCGACGCCAGAACTTCCCCCAATCAGTCCTTGCTCCCCTGGCGCGCTCACCGTCCGGCTGGCGTCCCATGTGGGCGAAAAACTTGATCCTGCAGTCAGTATCCGGGCATTCGCCGTCGTGGTGACAGTTTCATTATCGGTATTGTCTTGCGGCGGCGTTTCAGTACTGTCGGACGTTTCCTTGTCGATCCGGTCCACGGTGCGTTGCTGCTGAGTCTTTTGAACCTGCACCAATTTGGTTTCCGCATGCTGCAGCTCGGTCGACTGGATCCCCTGCGGTTTGGGGATTGGCGCGGTGCGGACATGGCCAAGGTTTGAATTGACATTTGGAACACCGGACTTCGCTATTTGCCCTCCGGTCGGCGGATTTGGATTTCCGCCCGTTTGTCCCCCGCGCGCAGCAAGTCCCTTTTGAACAGCAGACAGATCGGACGGTGTTGTCCGGCGCACACCGCTGCTCAAACCAGTAGAATCAACTTGTAAGGAATAACCGGCCTGATAGATCCGCTGGCGCGCCCCATTTCGGCTTTCAAACGTCAGATCATCGCCAAACAACAGGGAGAAGACTGGATTGCCGCCCTTCAGATTCAGATTGGCAACGCCGCCACGAATACCGATGGTGCCGACGGGTGTCTTGACCGCGACGCCCCCCTTTTTCTTGCTGACTTTCCCGCCAACAAAGCGCACCACACCTTTGCCAAAGGACGCAACGAGTTTGCCGGTCCCCGCATCCGGATCATAAACGAACTCGTCGATCACCAAATCCGAATTGGCGCCGACTGTGAATGTCGACCCATCGTTCAGCAGAACTTGAACAAGGCCGGAACTGGAGGTTTCGATACGCTCATTGTAGACGACGTTGTCGCCGATCAGCTTGACTTCGCGGACCGCTCCAGGCGGCGTCCCAAAGGCATCTGTGTTGACGGCGGCGGCGGTCCCGACTTTTGTTGCTGCCTGACTATTCGAAGGGAAGCATGTTACAGCTGCGGCGGAGCATAAGAGAGCCGCTACTGTTGTCCGAAATCTGAGAGTAGGCAAAACGCTATCCATATTGTCTCCCCCCTTATCAAAACGCTTTTCGCAGCGAGAACATCGCAGATGCATTCGAATAGCTGCTCAAATCATAGTTCGAATATTGGCGCCGGAATTCGCCGACCAAACCGGCAGACACATTGTATTTCAGCGGAACATTCAGCGCAGCACGTATCCAGCCTTCATGGTCTTTCTGCTTTTCCGAAACATTCACCAGCGGGTCCGGCGCTGCATAGGCCCGGTAAATGTAGCCAGCTTCCAAATCGAAAGACCAGAGGTGCGGCAGTTGTTTGATCGGCGAGGCGAATTGATAAGTCGCACCGATCCCCGCGCCCGCCTCCCAGCTTTGCTGAAACTTCGCGCTTGTTTCTTCAAAATCCGCCAATGCCAGGACCCGCGTCCGCAAAGCCTTGGTCAGTTGTCTGGAGATTTTTGACGCGAATTGGAGGTAGTAACCATTCCGGTCGGAAACCGTCGGATATTCGGATGTGTCATTGAACCAACGCTGCCGCCATTCCACCTTCGCGGTCACTTCCGTTTGGACGTCCGGACGGGCCACAAGCCGGGAGCCGAAACCAAGTGCCCCATTGTAATTGGCATGATTGAGCCGGACTCCGGAGGCAACGGCATACAAACCGAGTTGCGCATTGTCCCAATTAAACCGCGCCATATTGAAAGACGGCCCGATGGTTACTTCCGCCAATCCGGTATCGAGCCGGACCTGATCGGAAAAACGCGCAGCATAAAAGACAAGGTCTGTTTCTATCAGATCTCCTTGGGTGCCAAGATCATAAGATCCATAGGCCCGCCCCGCAGCAAACGCATTGAAATCCGCCTTGCCGGTTGCCGTATCATCGAGAATAAAATCGCGTCCATTAATCGTCACCCGGCGTCCGCCCGGCGCTGCATTGGCGTTGGTTTGATACCGTGCCCCAATGATGAGGTCCGCACGGAATTGGGTCGGCTGCTGTTTCGCCGCGATCGCAGCCAGATAGGTCTCCACCTTCTGCTGAACTTCCGGCGGCACATTCGGGCTTTCCTGGGCAGCCTGGAAGTAATAGCGCGCTGTCTCCAGAGACCCCAACCGGTAATACAGAACACCAAGTTCCAGTTTCACACGCGGTAGGTTTGGCGCGAAAATCAACATGCGTTCAAACGTTGAGATCGCAGCTTCATAGTCACCTACCAAAACGGAGACCGTTGCGTATTCGAAGGCCAGGTCCAGGTCAGCCGGACGTTCCAAAACCTGCACCAGAAGCGCGGTTTGACGGGCCAGCAGGGCTTCAAACGTTTGAGGTGTCTCGCCAGCGTCCTGCGACTGAACAAGGGCAGGAAATAGTATCACCCCCGTAAACACCAGGAGCGCAGCCACATTTTGAAGCCTAAAACACATTACTGATAACCACAGCCCCAGCTTCTACCGCCAAATTTCTAAACATTAAAAATACGTTAACACACCTACCGCAGGCCACTTCCCTTGTCCATGCCTGGTGGAGGTTCCACACGTCTCATAGCGTTCGGTCACACAGTGATTACACGCCAGATCAGACTGCAGGATAGCCAAACAAAAACGCTGATTTTGAGGGGATCTCAAAATCAGCGTTTTTTCGTACCGCTTCTGAAAACGAGGTTATTTCACCGTGATCCGGTCGTCGGTGTATGGAGTATAACCGCCTTTTTCCGCCAGGAATTCGGCGACCACGTCGGCAAGATCCGGTCCGAAATCATATGCCTTCATGCCGTTGGACGCGAAAATCTTGTAACCATCACCGCCGCCGCGCATGTAGTTGTTGGAAACAACGCCGTAGACTGCCTCTGGGTCCAATGCCGTAAAATCATCCCCGTCGGCGACCATTACATCGGAAATCCGCTCTCCGGCCGGCTTGGATGCATCAAAGGTGTATTTCAATCCGGCAACCTGCGGAAAACGCCCTTTGCCGTCTTCCACTTGGCTCACACCATTTTCGAGCGCAGCAACGACATCTGCTCCTTTGAGCTGGAAGGTGGACAGAGTGTTCTGGAACGGCAGGACGGTCAGAACTTCGCCCATCGTGATTTCACCTTCATCAATGGATGCACGCAGGCCGCCGCCATTTTGAATGGCGATCTGGATGCCCTGATCCTTGACCCGATCCAGCATGGCATCGGCAACCAAAACGCCCATTTCACAGACCTGCGCCCGGCAGACCGACCGGTCCGCACCAATCGGCGCGGCCGCGGACCCGATGACTTTCGCCTTCAGTCCCTCGATCGGCGCCGCCAATTCAGCCACACGGTCAGCAAACCCTGCATCCGGGGTTACACTGGCGTCCAGCAGGATCGGTTCTCCTTCCGCGGAAACAACATTCCCGGCATCGTCCCAGGTGACATTGATTTCACCCAGGAATTTGCCATAGGCGTAGGCCTGGACGATCGGGACTTCTTTTCCTTCCGGGTTTTTCACAACGACCGGATAAGGGCCTTTGGCTCGCTCCTGGGTGTTGGACAGCAGGGTGTGCGAGTGACCGCCGACAATGAGGTCAATTCCGGACACAGCTGCTGCGATCTCCATGTCCCGCGGCAACCCCATGTGGGTGACGGCGATGATCTTGTTGACCCCGGCAGACTCCAGCCCCTCGACAGCCCCCTTGAGGTAATCTTCCGCCTGAATGAAGCGGACATTCTTTCCCGGAGAAGATGTTTCGGTTGTGTCCTCGGCCAGTGCTGAAACAATGCCGATTTTTTCACCGCCCACTTCCAGGATCAGAACGCCCGGTACATTCCCCTTCAGAGACGGTTCATTGCTGACATCAATGTTGCCGGAGAGAACCGGGAAATTCGCCTTATCAATAAATTTGGCAAGAACTTCAGGACCATCATCGAATTCGTGGTTTCCGACGGCCATGACATCGATGCCCATGTCGTTGAGGAACCCAACGGCCGCTTCACCTTTGTAAGTCGTATAGAACAGTGACCCCTGGAACTGGTCTCCAGCGTCCACAGTCAGGACATTCTTTCCCTCACCAGCCAAGGCATCACGGCGTTCGTCGAGCTTCGTCTTGATCCGTGCAATTCCGCCGAAACACTTCCCTTCTGCTTCAGATTCAGCATTGCAGGTGGAATCGTATTTGTTAATCGACTCGATCCGGGAATGCAGATCGTTCAAATGCAGAATTGTCAGGGAATAGTCGGCAAATGCGGTTGCTGGAAAAGCTGCTGACAGCGACAGCACCGCGGCACTCAGGAAACGTTTGTTCATCTGACCCTCACCCATTTTGAATGGTGTTTTTGTTGCCTGAACCTGCTGGATCAGACTGCGCGGCCGGCTCTGCCCTTTTTTGCTGCCTCCCGCGGCACGGAATGCAAAGCCAACCCGGCCGGCAGTTGTTGGCCGTCCCGGGTTCCACTCTTCAAATAGTGATCGAGATTTTTAACAGCTGCAAGATGCTGAGAGCTCAAAAGTGAAAAAAATTTTGCCAGGTAAAGAATTTTGCAGAATTTTGGACAGTCACGGACGTGATGGCGCACCTACTCTGTCTAAATCGGGTGATATTCTGCGCAGGCCGTTATGCTTCATCCGGGAAATCATTTTCATCGAGATCATCTGTCTCAACGACCGGAATGGAATATCCTTCGGAGAACCAGCGGTTCAGATCGACCTTTGCGCAACGGTCGGAACAGAAGGGATAGTCAGCCGGTGTGGAAAGCTTGGAGCAGATCGGACATGGCCGCATCCGCCGTTCCGGTTTTTGACTGGTCGGATCGGACACTACAGCCTCCTTTGATGTTCAATCGAAATGCGTGCCGGAACCAATCCCGAAGAACGCTCAGGCGCTCGCCCAGCTCTTGTGAACCGGGTAACCAGCTGATTGTAGCAGGTTTACAGTTTCAGCAAGCGGCAAGCCAACCACTGCCGGATAAGAGCCGACCAGTTTCACCACAAAGCTGCCGGCTAGCCCTTGGATGGCATAGCCCCCGGCTTTTCCGCGCCATTCACCAGATGCAATATAATCATCCATGTCCTGGCGGGACAGGCGCTTGAAACGGACGCGGGTTTCCACCAGCTTAGTACGCAGCTTGCCATTAGGCTCGGCAACCGCAACACCGGTGAATACCCTGTGGCCACGTCCCGACAGCATGGACAGGCACATCAAAGCCTGGTCAGTCACTTCAGCCTTTGGCAGTATGCGCCGTCCAACGCCAACCACCGTGTCGGCCGCCAGCACCACCCCATCGCGCATCTCTTCTGATGCATCGACCGTCTTGCGCACGGCTTCAGCTTTGGCGCGTGCCAAGCGAAGTGCCAACGCCCTGGGCGTTTCATGCTTTTTGGGTGTTTCGTCGACATCTGCAGGCAGGAGATGATCCGGCTCCAGCCCAACTTGCTGCAACAGCGCGAGCCGGCGCGGCGACGCGGATGCCAAAATCAACTGCGGGGCATTCGTCATGGATGCGCGTGCTTTCCTGCCGGCGTAATGCGACCAGCCGCTTATTTAAAGCGGTACGTGATCCGACCTTTGGTCAAATCGTATGGGGTCATTTCAACAAGAACCTTGTCACCCGCCAAAACGCGAATCCGGTTCTTGCGCATACGTCCAGCCGTATGGGCAATGATCTCATGATCGTTTTCAAGTTTTACGCGGAACGTCGCATTCGGCAACAGTTCTGTTACGACGCCCGGGAACTCCAGAGCTTCTTCTTTAGCCATTTGATATCCTGATTGTGGCGAGTCTAGCCCGCAGGTGCCGCGGAACCTAACGGATTAGGCCCGGAATGTGAACCTTTCTTTCTTGCCAAGTCAAAGAAACTATCGTTCCGGCTATTCGCCTCCGGCCAGGGCCGGTTTTGCTTCGATTTGCAGCGCCCTATCGGGAAATGACCGCCACTCACGAGCTAGAATCGCATAGTAGAATTCTTCGTCCCAGCCGCCTTTGAAGAGAGCGTGTTCGCGAAAGTGCGCCTCCCTGCGCATCCCCAACCGCTCCATCAGTTTCCAGGACCCGGTGTTACGGGCATCACAACGCCCGAAAATGCGGTGAAGTTTGCGCTGTTCAAATCCGAATTGCAGATAAGCGCTGGCAGCTTCAAATGCATACCCACAGCCCTGGAATTCCGGGTTCAGTGAAAACCCAATTTCGGCCTGCCCGGCTTCGGCGTCCGTCACGCGCAGAGAAACATCGCCAATCAGCCTGCCGTCTTCTGCCAGACATATCGCGGACGCGCAGGTTCCCTCCCCCTCTAAAGATGTCATCGGAATCCAGTCATCCAGCTTTTTATGGATGTCCTCCAGGCTTCTCGGCTCCCAAAAATGATACCGGGCAATGTCCTCGCGAGACTGGTATTCAAAAAGCGCTTCGGCGTCACTCCGCTCAAAGGGGCGTAGAATAAGGCGCTCGGTTTGCAATGGAGATAAAGAACGGGACACTGTAACTCCTAACAATATTGTAATTCCTAACAATACTGGGAGCCCGCTTATCATCCGCTTGGCGGCGGTGTCCAGTTGAGCCGTTTCTTGATCCGCATCATCAACATGTCCCGGACTGCACGGTATTCGTTGAGGATCTGCTCGCGAGACCCGGTCGCAAGCGTCGGGTCCATCGTCGGCCAGTATTCAACATCGACCGCATCCGTACGGGTCAGATCGAGCGCCCAGTGATGGGCTTCCGGCGCAAGCGTGACGATCAGATCAAAGCCGCTCTCTTCCAAATCCAGATAGCTTTTCGGCCGATGCGCACTCATATCAACCCCGATTTCGGCCATGACCGCATCAACGAACGGATCGAGCTTGCCAGCGCGAACGCCTGCCGATTTGACATATATCTGGCCGGGAAAGAGTTTTTGCGTCAGGGCCTCAGCCATCGGCGAGCGGACGGAATTCATCCCGCACGCAAACAAAACCGCAGTCGGACGCAGGTCCGGCCCGGCCACCTACTCTAGCCTTTCCAGTGCAAGGCGTAGACGAGAGTGAACAACCGCCTGGCGGTCTGCATGTCCACCTCGATTTTTCCTTCAAGGCGCTCCATGAGGATCGTCGAGCCCTCATTGTGCACGCCGCGGCGCCCCATATCGATCGCCTCGATCTGGCTCGGTGTCGCGTGGCGGATGGCCTCGTAATAGCTTTCACAAATCAGATCGTAGTCTTTCACGATCTTACGCAATGGCGTGAGCGACAGGACATGGGTGACGACGTCCTGCTCATCTTCTGTCTGGATCTGAAATACGAGTTTCTTCTCAATGACGGAGAGGTTGAGGACGAATTTGGCGACCGGATGCCCAACCGGTTGAAAGGCATTTTCTTCAATCAAATCGTAGATCGCTACAGCGCGGTCATGCTCCACTTCCGGTGTGGAGCGGGCGATTGAGGCTTCATCCAACACCACATCCACCAGGCGGCCGCCTGACGTTTGTTGAGGGCATTCCGATTGTGCATCGTTCATGCTGTCAAAGCCTCGCCGTTGATTCTCTGCCTACATGTTCAGTCTGATGGAAACAGACCGGGCATGCGCCGACAAGCCCTCTGCTTCACCAAGTGCAATCGCGGCCGGTCCGAGGACGCGCAAATTCTCCGCATTACACTTCAAGATCGACGTCCGTTTGACAAATTCCAAAACGGACAAACCGGAGGAAAACCGTGCGGAACGCGCCGTCGGCAACACATGGTTCGAGCCGCCAACATAATCGCCAATTGCTTCCGGCGTGTGATGGCCCATGAATACAGCGCCGGCATTGCGGACCTTTTCCAGAAGTGCATCTGGATCAGCCACAGCAAGTTCCAAGTGCTCAGGGGCCAACCGGTTGGCCAGCGGCATCGCATTGTCCAGGCTGTCGACCAGAATAATCGCCCCAAAATCCTGCCAACTTGCGCGTGCCACCTCTTCTCGCGGCAAGGTTTTCAATTGGCTTTCGACGGCATCTGCTACCCGATCCGCAAGTTCAGAACTGTCAGTAATCAAAATCGACTGGGCAACCGGATCATGCTCGGCCTGAGCCAGAAGGTCAGCAGCAATCCAATCCGCGTTGCTGTCCTTATCAGCCACCACCAGAACTTCGGACGGTCCGGCGATCATGTCGATGCCGACAGTCCCGAACACCCGGCGCTTGGCGGCGGCGACAAAGGCATTGCCCGGCCCAACGATTTTGGCAACCGGCTGAATGGTTTCTGTGCCAAATGCCAGAGCTGCGACAGCTTGCGCCCCGCCAATGCGGTAGATCTCGCTGACGCCTGAGATCTTGGCAGCCGCCAATACCAGCGGATTCAAAACATCGTCCGGGCTCGGCACCACCATGACGATCCGCTCGACGCCCGCCACCTTGGCCGGAACCACGTTCATCAGAACAGAACTCGGATAGCTTGCCAGTCCGCCCGGAACATAAACGCCGACGGCTTCGACAGCTGTCCACCGCGAGCCAAGTTCAACCCCGATCGGATCGGTGTACCGGTCATCAACAGGCAGCTGACGTTTGTGGTGCGCGTATATGCGATCATGGGCCAGCTGCAGCGCATCCAAGGTATCCTGCGGAACCTCAGCCATAGCCGCATCAATCTGAGCTGCGGACACTTTCAAGTCCGCCATCTCTTTGGCGTTCAGCCGGTCGAATTTGGCGGTATACTCCAGCACCGCCGTATCACCGCGCTTTCGAACATCTTCCAGGATGTCCCGGACGATCTGATCGACATCTTCCGATGCCTCCCGCTTACCGGCAAGAAGAGCGGCAAACTGGGTTTCAAAATCGGCGCTGGTATTCGACAGGCGTAGAACCACGCAATTCTCCATCATGATTGGCGCAGTGCGCCGGCAAACGTAGTTTTGTCAGGTAAGATCGTGCTGCGGCAGGTTGGGCGTCGACCAGGCGGCGCCAAGATCGGACAGTTGCGCCTCAATGCATTCCACATCGAGTTGAATGCTGGCCCCGCCGGCAAAAGCCAACTGGATCTGACCAGCAGGCGTTTCGCCTTCTTCGAAAGTCACCGCCAACAACTCCAGAACAACACCCTTCGCGTCCTGCTGTATGTTCTGCGCTTTCATACCGCTGACGCGAGACACGGCCAAAGCAGACCGGCGCCGCTCGTGTTCTTTTGAGCGTTTGTCCGCTTCTTTGTCCCAGACAAAGCGGTTCATGATGAAAACGGCTTTGTTTTCTTTCGGCAAATAGCGGATGTCCGCAACCGTTATGACCGCATCTTGAAGATGAGCAGAAAGAACCTGAAGGTCTTCCTCATCCAGGGCGGCGAGTTTTAGCTGATCCATAGTGCTCAATTGGTCGTCCAAGTGTTGTTTTGTCACAGCCCGCATGTAGGACTGGCGAGGTCCAACTCCAAGGCTGATGACCTAACCGGGATTGCAGCCTTTGGCAACAAAGGAACGTGTTCCCATACGCTCCAATGCAGCTCAGATCCAAGGCTCCGCCCGTTTCTCCCTATGGAAGCCCTTCTCAACCACTGGCAAACCTGCAAGATTGCAAATCGCTTGAGATGATTGGATCCATAGATGCGCTTTATCGCAAAAATTCTCGTTCTTGCAGTCTTGACTGCCGTAACCCCGTCCCACCCTGTCTTGACCGCAGAGCTGGAGCGGGCTTGGGGCGAACTCATCTACGTCCCGGCGTATTCGCGGATTTTCTCTTTCCCTAACCGCTCGGAATTGCTGGCCGCCACACTAACAGTCCACAACGTTGATCCGGAAAACAGCCTGACGCTGAGCCGGATTGATTACCACGACGAAACAGGAACCTTGCTACGGTCTTTCCTCGAAACCCCACGAGCTCTCAAGCCTCTGGAGTCCGCCAGTTTTCTGGTTCCCAGCAATGACACCACCGGCGGAGTTGGCGCGAACTTTTTGGTTGAGTGGACTGCAAAAACGGCGGTGCTCAGTCCTCTGACCGAAGCCATTATGGTGACCGGACCCGGCACACCTGGCCCCTCGTTTACGTCCCGAGGGCGGGTGATCAGCCGGAAGACCGAAGGTCAGTAATAGACGTAGTCCCCGCTCATTCCGAGGAAGGACACCCACCCACATAATATTTTGCATTTGTCATTACGTCATCTAAAGACCAGCAATCAAAATAGAAACAAGAACCAAGGCACCAAAATTTAAATAGGTTAATCTAGATGTAAATCTATGTATTTCTACCATCTTAATTGGAACTTCCGGATTCCAAGGATTGAAATCAGAGTACCCATTCCAGTTTACTCTATGATGCCTTTGATCTGGATCCACTTTACTAAAAAGATGAGTGCGAATAAATCTAAGCGCAATTCCTGAGGCTATTAGCGCTAGCAGTATAGTCACAAGTATTGATTGATTTGAAAACATCTTAAAACCCGCCCGACTTTGCTAAGATCTACTTCTGCATTTCCATCCACTATTCGCGGTCCGCACGGTGCCATTGTGTCCACGTCTTCACCAAGAACACAGCGCAGCTTGTCTTGCAACTTGGGTGTGAGTTCCTCTGGGCCTGTTATCAGCAGTACCCACGGGATTTCACCGCTGGTCCAGTCTTGCGGGGCAAGACGCAACGGGGCGCCGTTTTTTCTAGGCGTCAAATTTCTGATCGACCCCTTCGGAGACCTTGGCCCAAAGCGCCAGGCAGAGCGGGACGCTGAGGCCGTTTTCCTGGCCGTCTTTGTCCTTCACCTTACCGCGCAGAGTCAGAACCTGATTGGCTGCTAGCGGGGGCAGCACCAGCCACTGCAGATCGCTGAGCGACAGGTGTTTGAATTTGGGATCGCGCGCTAGCTTACCGGTGGTCTCCCCGAGACCGACATTCAGGTTTTTCACCGCGTTAAACACAGTGTCAGTCCGGGTTTTGCCGGACGACTAGCGATTAACCCGAAATCCGCTCAATCTTGGCGCCGCAGCGGGTCAGCTTGTCTTCCAGCCGCTCAAAACCGCGGTCCAAGTGATAGACCCGGCTGACGGTGGTTTCGCCTTCCGCCGCCAGTCCGGCGATCACCAGCGATACGGACGCGCGCAGGTCGGTCGCCATCACAGGTGCACCGCGCAGCGTGGAGACGCCCTCAACGGTAGCTGTCCGGCCATCAATGGAAATCTGCGCGCCAAGGCGGGCCAATTCCTGGACATGCATGAACCGGTTTTCAAAAATGGTTTCCGTGATCTGGCTGGTGCCGCCCGCTTTGGTCATCAAAGCCATGAACTGCGCCTGCAGATCGGTCGGGAATCCCGGAAACGGCTCAGTGGTTACATCAACCGGCTGAATGCCGTTGCCATTGCGGTACACCCTGATGCCGTCTTCGGTGTCCGTGATCTCCGTGCCCGTCTGGCGCAAGGTCTCCAGTGCGGCATCCAGAAGCTCGGTGCGTGCGCCCTGAAGCAGAACTTCACCGCCGGTCATGGCAACCGCCATGGCATAGGTTCCGGTCTCGATCCGGTCCGCGACCACTGCGTGATGGGCGCCATGAAGACGCGGCACACCCTGAATGCGAATGGTCGATGTGCCCTCACCTTCAATCTTCGCGCCCATGGCCTTCAGGCACTTGGCAAGATCAACGACTTCCGGTTCGCGGGCCGCGTTGACGATTTCGGTTTCGCCTTTGGCAAGGGTTGCCGCCATCATGATGGTGTGGGTCGCGCCAACCGACACCCGCGGAAACTCGACGCGGCCGCCTTTCAGGCCGCCTGGGGCTTTTACGACGACGTAGCCGCCATCGATCTCGATATCAGCGCCCAGCGCTTCCAGCCCCTGGATGAAGAAATCCACTGGCCGGGTGCCAATGGCACAGCCGCCTGGCAGCGAGACACGGGCTTCGTGCATCCGCGCAACCAGGGGGCCAACCACCCAGAAACTGGCCCGCATTTTGGAGACAAGCTCATAAGGCGCCGTGGTGTCGACAATCTCCCGGGCAGTCAGGTTCAGCGTCTGTCCGGCCAAATCATCCTGGCCGGACCGCTTGCCGTTGACCGAATAATCGACCCCGTGATTGGACAGGATCTGCATCAGCTGGGCGACATCGCGCAAGCGCGGCACATTCGACAAGGTCAGGGTTTCATCGGTCAGCAGCGCAGCAATCATCAGCGGCAAAGTGGCATTCTTGGCGCCGGAAATCGGGATTACCCCATTCAGCTCAGCACCGCCGGTGACTTTTATACTGTCCATACTTATCCCCGAACCCAAGCCGCAAAAATCGCGGCATTCCCTTAGAAATTCACATCAGCCGATGCGTCTACACCCAACTTATGGCCCTTGCAAGGCACAGATATCGCCGATTTCGGGCAAACTTGACGCAGCACCAAAGCAGAGCTGCCGGATCAATCCGCCTTGCTCTTGCGTGCTGCGGACTTGCGCCGCCGCAAATTCGCCCGCAAGGCTTCTGCAAGCCGGTCTTCCCGGCTTTGCCCGTCATTTTTTTGGCTGCTGCGCGGGCCCGACGCGGCCGTTTTAGCGTCACCCACCGCAAGATCTTGGCTTTTTTTATCTTTTTCGCTCATGACCGTATCTGAACCGTTCAATGTGAGCTGCAACCTATCAACTGAACCCGGGTCCGGCAAAGAGAAACCCACCAGAGTTTGAGCTTTTGAGGTCAGGCCGCAAACATTGCCCGCCATTCCTGCTTGGTTCGGGCCACGAGACAAATAGAGCTGGCCTGATGGCTGCATTTAGGAACTATCCACAACCTTCAGAGTGCGGCAAACGGCGGGATTTCTTGCACCTTCAAGACAAATTCGTGCCCTACTTCAAATACCGGAATTGCGGGAAACAAAAAAAACCAAAACGGCGCTTGCGTCCTGAGACCTGTTATGGCAAAAGCCCCCTCATTCCGGACGGCATCGCCGCTCGGGACAAGCATTGACGTCCCAAAACAAACTGTTTTGCAGACGCGGGTCCGCCGAAAAGGTACCCACCAGATGCTGCCGTAGCTCAGGGGTAGAGCACTCCCTTGGTAAGGGAGAGGTCGGGAGTTCAAATCTCCCCGGCAGCACCATTTCCAGACAGTTGAAATAATTGTCTAAATACCTGATCCAAGCCCAATAGATTTCCCTATGGACACGCTGCTGTCACGCGATATTCACCGTGGGTTTGGTCAACGGACATCAAAGTTCTTCACGTCCATGACCTAAGATGTGAGGCCATAAACTGGTTCTTTGAGATGGGACTAACCGTTCCGGAAGTCGCCTCGATTTCAAAAATATAGTATCTCAACATGCTTATGCGGTATGCCCATGCTGACACAACAAGACCGGCAAAGACGTTTGAAGCTGGAAAGTAGTGGGCTTTCGATATCTTCCTTCAAGAAGAGATCGGAAAGTATAATTGAAAATATATGACTGATAAGGACGTCAGTCCAACTCCCTCAGCATTTCAAATACGCTCCTAACCTGTAAAACTACCTGCTTCCGAGCGAAATTGAATTTCCTTTTGTAATAATCCGTTGGTCTCAATCGTGGTACCGGTTCGTTCATTGGAAAGGCGATACCAGTGTATCTCGCATTGGACGACGGGCTGTCGCAGTCATATTTGTATCGACGCGTTGACCAAGCAGCATCAGCCATCACGTAAGTGTTACTGTTCACACGAAAGGCATTTTGCAACCCCGTACCAGCAAATACACGTGTACCGGTTAGTTTAGAGATTTCCATCAACAATTCTTTTGCTTGTCCGACCTTACATCCAGCGAGATGAATATACCCGTCCTTGTCAAATCGGCCATTCAGACGAAGAAACTCTTGGCGCCAAGCGGATTTCTTACCTGCCCTGTCGAGCAGGTCCATATGACTAACGTCATCTGAGCCAAACTCCTGAGCAACAGAGTCTCCATGATCAAATATGCGAAGAACACCGATTTTTTGGTTTGGTTTTAGGTTTTTCAGAATGTGGTCGATCACTTGTTTCACGCTGGTCATCTCGACTTCGCCGAGCATAGTTGCGGCGACTAATTCACCATAATATTTGTCGGCATCACGATGACTATCCAGCCGTGTATCAACAAAATCGAAATCTACAACGTTTGAATTGTCAGACATTATTTTATGATCCCACCATTACTCAGCAAGAAGAGAATTAAAGTATTCGAATGGTGTCAGCAGTGATCGGGGTCACTTATGGACGGATCGAATACCGGGATACCTTTAGGATCAATGAATTTTGTTTCGCTTAAAGGAACACAGTGAATATCGCTTCAGGAGGTCTACGAGCTCTGGGCACCTCAGCTGAAGACTCCGGCCTCGTTTGCGACAATTATCGAACGAAACTGGCACTGTTTGTTCAGGCATTGCCTTTCGAGTCGCAATTGAAACACTGGCCAACTGCAAGTTCTGGTAAGCACTAAGATCAATCCTTCATTTTTTTATTTCGTGAACTCAATAACCTTGAGAAAAATCAAGGACCTAAATTCACATCCCTGAAAATAAGACACGTATAACAGTGGGGGAAAATATGGTCGAAATTTTTAAGAACGACACGCCTGGAACGGCTACCGATCTTGGAACACTGGCTTTTGCAAGCAATCTGCCGACAGACGTCATTGCAAAAACAAATGTCTGGGAGACCGACGGTGTCTTTGGGGTTACATCCCCGCCGATCAGCGACGACATCTACGATTATTACTCGTTTAATCCTTATCAGCTTGCCTCTGTCCGGGTGACCTTTCATGGCAGAACGGTCGGGGATTATGCAAACTTTGTGTCCGTCTTTCCTGTTCAGGGTGTTTCAAGGATTGAAGGCGATATTAACGGCGTATGGACCGGCGGTGAACATACAGGTTCGTCCTTCGGACAAACCACTGTCCAAGTCAGCGAACTGTTTGCCGAGGGAATTCGGTCCGAATACTCGCAGATTGACACATCCGCAGCGACAACCGCACTTAACGAGTTTCCCGATTCAGAGGCAATCTGGCATTTGACCGGTGAAACTGTGATCCTTCAGGTGACCGGCTACGAGTACGATGGCTCAACAGATCAAATCATCACCAATGGAGGTGTTCCTGGCGAAGTTGATTTCCGCCTGGAAATTTATCCTCATGTCGGGGCCATTCCGGAGGTGCCGGACGAACCGGACACTCCAGACGTGACCCTTCCCGTGGATACACCGGATGCCGACAGCAGCCCCTATCAGGTCTATCGGTTCTACAACACTTTGACGGGGTCGCACTTCTTTACGACCAGTATCGAAGAACGCAACTCACTCATTACCAACTCGCCGACCATGTCCTATGAGGGCAATACGTTTGATTCCAATGCGACGGCGTCAAACGGCGGCACTGCTGTCTACCGGTTCTACAACACCAGCACTGGGACGCATTTTTACACCGCGAGCGCAGATGAAGCGGCCAATATCCGAAGCAATCTTCCTCAGTTCAATGACGAAGGCATTGTTTACTACGCTCATACGTCTGCGGATAGCGGCGGCACAGCGCTCTACCGGTTCTATAACACTCAGAACGGCAGCCATTTCTACACAACGTCCGAGACAGAACGGGACAATACAATCAACACCCTAGGCCATTACAACTACGAGGGCGTGGCCTACTACGTTGATCTGGCATAGCAACACCAACTTCCTGACCGCTCTCACTTAGCCTGACGCAGTTGCAGACCGCCTTGCCTTTCCCGCATCTGCTCCACCGCTTTAGACAAACACTTCTGGCAAAAAAGCCTTTCGGTAGGCTTTGCTCTCCTCCGGCTGTATGATCTGAATGTGGTGCTAGAGTATCCGTTTTGATCAAGCCGGGTACTCTAGGATCACCACTCAGACCAGCAGAGCGGAGCCGGAAGGATATGGAAGAACGTCAGACTGCTACACAGGCGTTGTCAGATCCGGTGCCCGGCACCTCAGACCTATCAGGCCTGTGGGCCTTTGGCCTCATCAGCGCGCGTACGGGTGAACCGCTGATTTTCGAAGGCGGCGAACACCAACTTGATACCAGCCTGATCTCTTATGGGTTTAACCAGGTCACCGACAGCAACGGCACCGTGCAAGCCGCTGCAGCAGCGCCATTTTCCGGCGGCGAACAACTCACCCTGCTGACGACACCGCTGACCGACACCAATACAATTGAATACGCCCGGACCTTGGCGATCATGGCGCCGATCCGGGATGCCATCTTGTATCAGTACGAGCAAACCAGCCGTGTGGAGTGGGAGGTTCTGACCTCGGTTCTGACACTCAACGGTCTCAAGACTGCAGCTGCCACGTCGTCAAGCGCAACATTGCTTTCGGCCCGTGAAGTCTATGACTATGTCGCGACCGGTCCAACCGACGGCAACCCGGTTCTGCAATTTCTTGAAGAAGCTGAGCTGGAGCTAAAATGCCTCGGGTTCACCAATTTCAATTTCACCAATCCCGAAGGTACCAACCATTGTGATGAAACCGGCCTGACGCAGGGTGCCGGCATCCGCACGTCCGCCGTTCTGGACAGCGGCGTTGATGAAGTCTTTTACCTTCGCGAAAATGCGGACCTTGCAGCGGCCGGACTGGACGGCTCCAATCACTATGCGGCGCATGGGTGGCGCGAAGGGCGCGATCCAAATGGCTGGTTTGATACAGACTGGTATTTGCAACAAAATGCAGATGTAGCGGCCGCAAATCTCAACCCGCTTGAGCACTATCTGGCGCACGGCTGGAGTGAAGGCAGAAACCCGTCAGAGCATTTCGATGGCGCCGCTTACCTTCAAAAAAACACTGACGTTGCCCTGGCCGGCCTTGATCCTTTAAGCCACTGGCTCAGTTTCGGTATTGCAGAAGGACGTGACTGGATCTTGGGGTAACTTGCATCTGATTTCTGGATGCAGCGCCAGCTCGTCCCGAACCAGTGATGTTTCATCTCGTCGGCTCCCTGTCCTCGCCTAGCCTCGTGAGGAAAAGGAGGTTCGAAAGCTGAATTCTACATAACACTTTCCATCACCAGCAGAACCGTTGCCTTGTCCGTCAAAGCTTCGTAGCTGTGCGCGACATCGCCTGGAAAACGGTAATAGTCGCCAGCGTCTAGCGTCTCCAGTTCGTTGAGAGGTCCGACCCGCACTTGCCCCTGAGCCACAAAGACATGTTCGACGGTTCCCGCAGGGTGGGCCTCCGCTTTCCGGATGGAGCCTCCGGACAGATTTGTCCGGTAAAGATCCCTCCGGCGTCCGGGCGGACAATTTGACAAGAGCGTTGCGCAAAAACTCGCACTTTCTGAAGAGACAGGCTCGCCTTCTCCGGACCGAATGAGCGTCTTATCCGGCGATGCCGTCTCAAACAGGAAACTGAAAGGAACGTTCAGGGCATTGGCAATCGCCCACAACGTTTCAACGCTCGGATTGCCTTGCCCGGCCTCCAATTGAGAGAGGGTCGATTTGGCCAGTCCTGCCTCTTTGGCAAGAGCGGAGAGGCTCATATGCGCCTTGGCCCGTTCCCGCTGGATGGATCTGGCAATCAGATCGATTGGCGTCATTTTACCCTGCTCACTTCGACAAGCGTTCATTTTATCATTCAGTCGTTCGATTTGACAAACACTCTTAAATCGTTCATTTCTACGAACAACGTTCTATAAAACGAACAATTCAGAGCGTTTTGTCAACAACACCGCAACGCACCACTTCACTTTGAGCTGATACCATGAACGCAGTTAGCGAAGAAAGCACCGGCCTCGTTACCGGCAGTTCGGGAGACACCTTCCGCTCTGACATGACCGACGGCGTGAAGGATTCCATGCCGATCTTATTTGCGCTGGTCCCCTTTTCTGCCGTCTTCGGGGCCATCGCCCTGGAAAACGGTTTAACCGTCCCAGAACTCCTGCTCGCCTCTATGTCCATCTATGCGGTCGCCAGCCAGTATGTGATGGTGGATCTGCTTGTTCAGGGCGTTCCGGCTTGGTCCATTGTCTTGGCCGTATTCGCAATCAATTTTCGGCACGTGCTCTATTCGGCAGCCATCGGTCGCCATATGAACGGCTTCTCAGGCTTTCAGAAGGCGCTTGCGTTTTTCGTCCTGGTCGATCCACAATATGCAGCGTCTGAACGGCGTGCTGGCAACCAGGGACTGCGGCCAGCTTACTACTTTGCCTTCGCCGGTTCGGTCTATATCACTTGGATCGCGTCGAACTGCCTTGGAGCAGCATTTGGATCCTTGATCACCAACCCGGAGGCTCTGGGGCTGGACCACATCCTGCCGCTTTATTTTGCTGGCCTGGTGGCGGGCTTTCACAAGCGGCCCGGGTTCAGTGTCATTTTGCTGACCAGCGCTTTGACCTCAATCCTTGCCTTTTACACTGTCGGCAGCCCGTGGCACATCACGCTTGGCGGTATTGCTGGCCTGGCCGTTGCAGCAGCAACCAGCCGCCCGGAAGGAGAAGCTTCCCATGGATAACACGGTCCTGATTATCTGCCTGTGTGCTGCGGCAACCTATCTCACGCGGACCGGCGGGCACTTGCTGCTTTCCAATTTCGGGAATTTGCACCACCGCGCCGAAGCCGCTCTCAACGCCGTACCCGTGGCAGTTCTGACGGCGCTTATTGCCCCGGCAGCAACGACCAAAGGCCCGGCTGAGGCAATTGCGATCGCGGTCACTGGATTGTTGTCGCTCCGCTTTTCCCTTATCGTCAGTGTTTCTGCGGGGCTCGCAAGCGTTGTTCTCCTGCGGATGTCAGGGATTTAATCAAGAAGCAATATGCAGGCAAAAATTTACGGCAAAGGGTCTCCGGTCATTGTATTGCATGAATGGCTCGGAGATCACCGGAATTGGGAACCCATGCTGGAGTTCTGCAATTCAAAAGGGTTTGAATTTCACTGTTTGGACCTCCCCGGATACGGCAACTCAGGGCCTCATTCACCCGAACCGTCAGCTGCCGCAATTGCGGAGGAAATCCTGAAATATGCATACAGCCGGGACCTAGCGGCGTTCTCTCTTGTCGTTCACTCCATGAGCGGCTTGATCGGTCACCAGCTTGGCGTGACATCGCCGGAGCGTCTGAAAAACCTGATCTTCTTTTGCCCGGTACCGCCGGGCGGTTTCCAAGCGTCCGCAGCCGACCAGGAAAAAATGCAAGGCGTCTCCAATGACCGCTCCGCAATTCGTCAGGCGATCCTGGCTCGTGGCGGGCATCTGGAAAGTGACGAATGGCTGGACCGCAAGGAAGAGATCGCCTGGACGGCATCAAGCCCTGAGACCAAGCGCGCTTACTTGAAAATGTTCCTTGCACCCTTATCGATGCCGCCACAAAAAACGGCTTTGGAAAAGGCGTACATTTTCTGCGGCGAGGCAGATCTTCCGTTTTACCGGAAACCCTCGCTCGAGCCAAAATTCGCCCCCTATTATGCGAACCTTGAAATCGTTTCTCTTGAGAACTGCGGCCACTATCCCATGTTGCAGAAGCCAAAAAACGTGGCCGCCGCCCTTCTAAAGTGCTTGAGCTAAGCTGCATTCGCAGCAGGCTTTGCTTCACTTGCTGCCAGCTCTTCGTGCGTCGAGAGAAACACCTAGCTTAGATATCGATTGAACGGGCAATCAGCTCCTTCATGATCTCGTTGGTCCCGCCGTAAATCATCTGCACCCGGGAATCGGCATAGATCCGGGCAATTGGATATTCCATCATATAGCCATAGCCGCCATGCAGTTGCAGGCATTCGTTGGCAATTTCGTTTTGGACTTGCGTACTCCAGTATTTGGCCATGGACGCGGTTGCCGCATCCAAAGTGCCTTCGTCCATACGCGCGATACAGTCATTGACGAAGCTGCGCAGCACCTCAGCTTTGGTCTTGCATTCAGCCAGTTTGAAACGCGTGTTCTGGAAATCCATGATCCGCTGACCAAAGGCCTTACGATCTTGCACGTATTTGACGGTTTCATCGATGGCAAAGTCGATCACGCCCAGCGCGAGGCAAGCAATAATCAAGCGCTCCCATGGCAGCTGTTTCATCAGCTGATAGAAGCCCTGCCCCTCTTCACCGCCTAAGAGATTTTCCGGCGGGACGCGAACATCTTCAAAGAAGAGTTCCGAGGTGTCATTGGCTTTGCAGCCGAGTTTTTTGAGATTGCGGCCACGGGTGAACCCCTCCGCCCCGTCCGTCTCAAGAACCATCAGCGACACCCCTTTGGCACCTTTAGTCTTGTCGGTCTTGGCTACAACGATAATCAGATCAGCTGTCTGGCCATTGGTGATGAAAATTTTGGAACCATTGAGAACGTAATCATTGCCGACCCGTTCAGCCACGGTTTTGACGTTCTGAAGGTCGGATCCGGTACCCGGCTCCGTCATGGCAATCGCACCGACAAACTCGCCGGACGCCAGCTTGGGCAGCCAGCGTTCTTTCTGGCTCGGGGTACCGTATCCGGCAATATAGTGATTGACGATCGATTGGATCGAAAAGCCCCAACTGCTTTCGCCCTTCCGGCCCTGCAAATAAGCGGTCACCGCATCGAAGCTGACCGGACCGCCGGCACCACCAAATTCTTCAGGAAGGGCCGCCCCCAGAATTCCCGCTTCGCCCGTCTTGGTCCAAAACGAGCGGTCGACGACGCCCTGATCGTTCCAGCTTTCGATATTGGGCACCATTTCATCGTCCAGCATGCGGGACGCTGCATCATAAAACAGGCGATGTTCTTCCTGAGGCCAGGATGCGGTGGCGGAAAAAACGGACAAGACAACCTCCCAAGTCGAAACTGACGTTTGCGGCAACCTAGGGCCAGCTGTTATGTTTTGTCAATTTTCTAATTGAAGGTTCGATGAGCCGAAGCGATGACCTGCGGCAGACCTGCCTGACGATAGGTTCGGGGTGTGACACCGATCCAATCCTTAAATGCACGGACAAAAGCGCTTGTTTCGCTAAACCCCAACTGAGCCGAAATTGACTCAACACTTTGATCCGTTTCGGCCAACAAACGGCAAGCGTGATCCCGTTTGACCTGAAGGCGAATAGCGGGAAGTGCGCAGCCTTCCTTTTTCAGGCGCCGGCGCAACGTATAGACGGGCATTTCCAGATGTTCTGCCAAATCCTCCATGGAGGGCAGCTTTCGGCTTTCTTTGATCGCATTCTCTAGCAAGCTGGAGATTTCCAAAGACGTCCCTAAATAATGCTCGACAGGAAAAAACGCATCCATTGGTGTTCGGCGTGCCCAAGCCTTGGCCGCAATTTCGGCTCTGCAAAGCGGCCGGGACAACTCATCCAATGGGATAGAAAATCCGCTTGTAGAGGCTGCGAATGCTGGCTCCGCATTCGGAAACAGTAGCGAATAACTCCCTGCCCAATCAGGCCTGGTATAATCGAACCAGATAGAATTTACCGGCAACGAAGACGCTGACATCCACTCCAGGAGCCGGTGCATCAAGATCAGAACCGCTTCAACTCCAAATTCCGATCTGGGAAATTTCGGATTAATGCGTTTAAGCTGAAATCTGCACTCGGCTCCGTTTGTAAAGAACGAGACAGTGAATGTGTTGTCCAGCATGTTCATGAAGTCGGACAAACGCTGAAACCCGTCACCTAAAGTTCGTCCATGGGAGACATGCGCAGCTAGAAGTGCAAGTGTTCCAACTCTTTGCGCCCGTTCCATCTGGCCGGCATATTCATCATTCATCAGCAGAGATACTGCGCGGCTCAGGCGGACAAAATCCTGCACTGTTGCTTCCGGCGATATCCTATCAAACTTTGCAGCGCGCAAAGCATCAGCCAAATCAAATCCGGCTTCCTGATAACCGCTCATAAGATTGGACACCATACCGGCGTAAAGTGACGTCATATACGATTGTTAGTTTATGTCTGTTTTTTCGAAGTGAGCTTGTCATGATTTCGTTCACCTGTCGACCCGCCCGCTTCCTCTACTGTTAGATGGAAGACGGATGAACAACGCCCGCCTCCTTTTTGCAACGAGCTGTAATCACACCCCGTCCAAACCAACACGCCCTGCTTAGATTTATACAAAACCCCCTCATTCTTAAAAATATCGATATATTTGTTGATTCAAATTAAATATCGCATATTCTGAAGAAAATTCGCGGGAGGACACACCATGTACAAGACTTTAAAAACAACAACCCTTGCGATGGGCATGCTGGTTATAGCGGCAGCTGCACAGGCGGAAGAGTTGCGGATCGGTACTGCGAGCTTGGGCGGCGCTTTTTATCCGATGGGGCAAAGCATCTCGAACATGGTCAACAAATATGCTGGCGGCGATCTGTCCATGGTTCCTGTGGTCACCGGCGGTTCGGTTCAAAACCCGCGGTTGATCGACAGCGGTGAAGTCGAAATCGCTATTACCAACAACAACCTGGCTGTTTTGGCGACCAAAGGCAAAGGTCCTTACAAAAGCGGCGTTATCGATATGAGCGCTGTCGCAGCGCTGCATCCAAGCGTTCTGCATATGATCGTTTTGGACGGGTCCGACATCAAAACAATCGAAGATTTAAAGGGAAAACGCGTCGCAGTTGGTCCAGCGGGTGGCGGGACCCTTGGTTTCATGAACTTTGTTCTGCCGCTGCACGGCATGTCGATGGACGACATCGTGCCCAGCTTCCTGTCCTATTCGGATGGCTTCAGCCAGCTAAGCGATGGAAATGTTGATGCAGCTTTTGCCCTATCAGGCTATCCAGCCGGTGCGGTCATGCAGGCAGCAGCAGGCAACAAACTGCGCTTCATCAACTTCTCCGACGGCATGCTGGACAAGGCGCTTGAGAAAAACGCAGCCTTCAAGGCTGTCGAAATCCCCGCGGACGTTTATAGCACTGCCCAAGCGGGCAACATGATCGGCGTCAACAACATGCTGATCGCACCCAATAGCCTGTCCGCCGACACTGTTGAGAAGATCGTCGCCGCCGTCTTCGATAATCTTGGCGAGCTTCAAGAAGAGAACGCTAACGCAAAGCAGATCGATCCAGCCAACTCGTTGAATCTGGCCATCCCGCTGCATGAAGGCGCAGCACGCTACTTCAAAAAATAACTCCCAGGTACCACTTGAGCACGTCTCCAATTGGCGGGAGGCGTGCTCCTTTTTTTCAAAGGCAATCACGTGCCGAGTATTTTCTCCAGACTCTCCGCTGTGAATGGGACCAATCTTATCGCAGCTGCGGCTTTCGGCCTTGGAGCCTTCCATCTGGCCACCGTTTCGGGTTTGATTTCTATTTCGACCATGCCCTTGCGGCTCATTCACGTGGCCCTCGCGTTTTCACTTCTGTTTGCGCTGAAACCGGTCAGCGAGCGTTTGAGCGGCACACGCGTAAACCAGGTCTTGTCGGCCGGGTTGATCGCGGCAGTCTTAGCTGCAAGCCTGTGGCTGATTTCCCGCTGGAAAGCGATTGCCTTCAGCGGTGGCCTGACAACAGACGGCGATTTTTATGCTGGAGCTGTCATTCTTCTTCTGGTTTTTGAAGCCGCCCGGCGCGGCATTGGCCTCATCCTGGCACTGATCACTCTGACCTTCTTCTGTTATCCCTTCCTCAGCCCTTACCTCCCAGGTCTCCTTCACGGACGTGGATACAGCTTTGAACGGATGGTCCTGTTCCTGACAACGGACACCCAAGGCGTCTACGGCATTCCGATCGGAGTTGCCGCCACCTACATCATCGTCTTCACGATCTTCGGCGCGATGTTGTCACGTTTTGGCGCCAGCGACTTTTTCTTCGAGATTTCAATTCGTTTGACGCAAGGCTTGCGGGCAGCCAGTGCCAAGTCGGCCGTCCTTTTCTCAACCCTCATCGGCATGGTTTCCGGTTCTGCAGCAGGGAACGTTGCGGTCACCGGCACGGTCACAATTCCGATCATGAAACGCGAAGGTTACGCACCGCATCAGGCAGGCGCCATCGAAGCCGTCGCCTCTACTGGAGGGCAGTTGATGCCGCCGGTCATGGGGGCCGCAGCGTTCATCATGGCCGAGATTGTCGGTGTTCCCTATACCAGCGTGATGGCAGTCGCCATTCTACCGGCGTTGTTATTCTTCGGCTCCGCGTTTTTTGTCGTCCATATGCAGGCAGTCAAATCCGGCATTGAACCGGCCGACACCGACCAAAGCGACGGCCGGCCAATATCAGCTGTGCTTTTGCAAGGCGCCCCCTTCATTGGTGCTTTTGGCATCCTTTTAGCGCTGATGCTTGTCGGGTTTTCTCCCTTCAAGGCGTCCCTTTGGGCGATGGCTGTGTTGATCGCACTGGATATTGTTCGATCCCGAAAGGTTGATCTGGAGCTGATCAAAAAAATTGCTCAAAGCGTTTCGGACGGTGCGCGCAATGTCATCACGATTTCAGCGGCCTGTGCCGCTGCGGGAATCATCTCCGGGACGCTTGGCATCACAGGCCTAGGATCGAAGATCGCGCTGTTGATTGACATCGCGGCCAACGGTCAATTGTTCCTGGCGTTGATCTTCACAATGGTTGCCTCAATCATCTTAGGTATGGGACTGCCGACAACGGCTGCCTATCTCATCCTGGCAACGGTTGTTGCGCCCGCGCTGGTGAAGTTCGGCGTGCCGATGCTAACAGCGCATTTCTTCGTTTTCTACTACGGCTGCATCTCGACGATCACACCTCCCGTCGCCCTTGCCTCCTATGTGGCAGGCGGCATCGCAGGTGCGGATGTCAATAAGGTCGGCTGGACAGCTGCCTCTTACGCAACAACAAGTTTCGTCCTGCCGTTTGCCTTTGTCTTTGGTCCCGGGCTTTTGATGCAAGGTGGATTTACAGACAACATAAGCGCTGTCGTCACTGGCTTTGCCGGTGTCGCCTGTGTAGCCGCAGGTGTCGTTGGTTGTTTGCTTTCGCCACTCAGCCCACTCAACCGGACAATCGCAATCGCCGCCGGACTTTGCTTGCTGATGCAAACGATACCGACCGCCGCAGTCGGCGTCGTTCTGCTTGGTTGGCTGTTGTTTCAGCAGCGGTCAGAAAAACAAATTTCACTTAAATCCTGACGATACACGGAATAAACATGGCGAGAGAATTCAGACGCGTTGTCACCGGGCATGATGAGAACGGAGTGGCGGTTGTTGAAAGCGATAATATCGCGACCCACCGGCTGCAGCGGCCCAACCGGCCCGGCGTGACACTCACCAATTTTTGGCTGTCCGCTAGCACACCTGCGGAATACGACGGCCCCACGGAAACCTGTGACGGACCATTTATCCTGCATCCGCCGAAAGGTGGCAGCGTATTCCGGGTGGTCGAATTCATGCCGGAGGATCCGGAGGTTCTTGCCAAACTGGATGGAAAGGCCGCTTTTGCCGAAATGGGCGCCGGCGCCAACATCGTCGAGGGTGCGCGCCACCCATTTATGCACCGGACCGACAGCGTCGATTACGCGGTCATCATGACTGGCGAAATCTACATGTTGCTCGACGAGGACGAAGTACTATTGAAGGCGGGCGACGTTGTGGTCCAGCGCGGCACCAATCACGCTTGGTCAAACCGGGGAACGGAGCCCTGCTCCATTGCGTTCATTCTCGTGGATGGTGTCACCCAGCGAGATGCACCAGCAGACCAGCAAAAAGGCATTCCAGCCCGCTGAAAGGTTGTCTCAAAATGCAAACATCACTTCGGCGGCTCTGACGGCTGCCGAAGCCCGGTTTTCAACACCGAGTTTCACGAAAATCTGCTCCAGATGCTTGTTCACCGTGCGTGGGCTAAGGCTCAGAATTTCACCAATATCCTTGTTCGACTTGCCCTTCGCAATCCAGATCAGCACTTCGGATTCCCGCTGTGTCAGCGTGAATTCCTGCTGAAGTGCGTTTACCTGCCCATCTTCATCATCCGCTGTTACCCGGAAGAGGTTCTCATCCGAGCCAACCCGGCCGAGCGGGTGGAGCTGGACAGCCAGATCCTCAGACAATCCGAGCATGAAGTTGGTGCGCCGGGATGCCTCCTGGCCGCTGTCCATCCAATCGCCCAATGCCCGGCCCAGCTGAAACAGGCTCGCATCGGCATCTCCGGTGCGCGCTAAGAGTGTCTGAATTTGTGGAGTTGTCCAAAGAATTGCGCCCTCTGAAGAGACCGCAACCAGATGGCGCCCGGAAGCGTCCATGGCAACATGCGCGCTTTGCACTGAGCGCGCGTTTTTCAAATGAACCTTGATACGTGCCTTCAATTCGTCAACGTCGATCGGCTTGGTGAGAAAGTCGACACCGCCGCATTCCAGCGCTTTGACAATATGTTCGGTTTCAGACAGGCCGGTCATAAAGATCACCGGTACGTGCTTGAGGCCTGGATGGTCCTTCAATTTGCGGCAGGTTTCAAATCCGTCCAGTCCGGGCATGACCGCATCCATCAAGATTGTGTCCGGTGTCACCCTTTCGCAAACAGACAAGGCCGCCTCCCCGCTGGTGGCCACCAACACGGCAATTCCGGTTTTCTTCAGGGCTTCGGTCACAAATCCGAGGGAGTCTGGACTGTCATCCACCACAAGCACCGTGTCACGGCGGTTATCCATCCTGCTCCTCCAATGCGCCCAAGACGTCCTTATATCCGTCGAAATCAAATCGGCTGAGATGCTCTTGCAGCGTATCGACCAATGCTGAGTTTTCGGGATCACCGGCAAGTTCAGTCAGTTTGGCCTCAATGCCCTCGACGTACCCGATTTCCGCCAGGCTCAACAGATCAGCGATATGGCGCCCCCCCGGGGACTGAATTGTCTCGTTTGACGGCTTAGCCACTGCCGGCTCACTTTGAACCTTTTCCGACCACTCCACCCCAGTGTGCTGCTGGATGAGATCTAGAAGTTGGTGAATGTCGAAAGGCTTGGCCAAGGTGGCTGTGTGATGATCAGGACCCTCCGGCCGGAGCGCCTGATCGCCGATATTTGCCGACAACATGATCACCGGCGCCGTTTCTTTTTGGGTCCGGAGCTTTGCCACCAGCTCCCAACCGTTCAGCCCGGGCATCAGGATATCAACCAGGTAAAGATCTGGATGGAGAGGCAGGATCGCTTCCAGACACTGCTGCCCGCTTGCAGCTTCCAGGACGGCAAATCCGAGCGGGTCGAGTATGTCGCGCACCAGAGCACGATGATCGGGGTTGTCATCAACCACAGCAATGAGCCGCCGCTGCCCCGCATAACCGCTGATCCGTTTTTCCCGCCGTACCGCGCCCACGGGTTTGTCGACAGCGGCCAGCATCAGGCGCACCTCAAAACGCGCACCTGCGCCTTCGCTGCTCGACAATGCAAGGGCTCCGCCCAGCGTTTCAGTCAGGAGTTTCGTGATAGTTAACCCGAGCCCAAGACCAGGGGTCCGGTCTGTCTTGGCGTCTTCGCTGCGCCCGAAAGGCTCGAAGATTTTTGTCTGCTCGCCCAAGGCAATGCCCGGCCCGGTGTCTTCAACCACAAAGCTGGCCACCTGGGACCGGTAGGACACCTTTAGGGACACACTCCCCTTTTCGGTAAACTTGATCGCATTCGACAAAAGATTGACCAGGATCTGGCGGAGCCGTTTCTCGTCCGTGCGCACAATCGCCGGCAAGCTGTCTGACCGTTCAAAATGAAACTCCAGCCCTTTGGCCCGCGCTTGCATCCGGAACATATCGACGATCTGGTCAAGGAAGTCATGACAGTTGATTTCATTAGAATAGACCTGCAGCCGGCCGGCTTCGATCCGGGAAATGTCCAGAAGGCCGTCAATCAGGCCCGACAAGTGTTCGGCGCTGCGCCGAATGGTCGTGACGGCAGGCTTGCGCGCTGGGGGCAAGCTGTCATCACGCTCCAGCACTTGGGCATACCCTAAAACCGCATTGAGCGGTGTGCGCAATTCATGGCTGAGACCAACCACATAGCGGCTTTTGGCCAGGTTCGCCGCTTCGGCCTCTTCCTTGGCTGTCTGGAGCGCCGCGTCGGTCACCCTATGGGCGTTAATTTCCTTTTGCAGAAGAGCGTTTTGGCGGGCGGATTCTTCCTCCGCTACATGGCGGGTATCATGAGCAAGTACAAGGAACCAAGAGGCTATGCCGGCTGCAATAGCAAAAACGAAGAAGATCAGAGCGACGATTTCGGCAAGGATCCCGGCTGGATCTCCAAGACGGCTGGCAGCTTGGGAATAGATGATCCAAAGCACAGCCCCAATTGCCGCAATCGCGAACATAGCCGTCAGCGCATAACGGCCGAGCCGGGTTCGGAAGACCTCCAACACGGGCACCGGGAACACGGCCGCCGCCACCGTACCAAGCTGGTGGTTCAGGCGGGCTTTGGGCTTGCAGGAATCATGACAACGGGCATCGAGCGAACAGCACAAAGAACAGATCGGCGCCTGATAGGCCGGACAATAGGCCATGTCTTCCGGCTCAAAGGGATTTTCGCAGATCGAACAGGCGATCTGGTCGATGCTTTGCCAGCTCTGACGCGGCTTGCGGGCCAGATAGAACTTGCCCTTTGTAGCCCAAGCAATCACTGGTGCAGCGACAAAGGCAACAATCATTGCCAGGAAGGTCGACAAAGCTGCGGCCGTTTCTCCAAAATGACCATAATGCGCAACAAGCGCGATCCCTGCCGCCAGCAGCATCGCACCAGTGCCGACCGGGTTGATGTCATAAAGATGTGCGCGCTTGAACTCGATCCCGGGTGGCGACAAGCCAAGCGGTTTGTTGATAAAAAGATCCGCTGAAATGGCTGACAACCACGCCATTGCGATGATGGAAAAGACTCCTAGTGTCTCTTCCAAGAGCCGGTAGATCCCAAGCTCCATCAACAAGAGCGCAATGCCGACATTGAACACCAGCCACACCACGCGTCCGGGATGAGAGTGGGTCAGACGGGAGAAAAAATTCGACCACGCCAGCGACCCGGCATAGGCGTTCATGACGTTGATTTTCAGCTGCGCGACCACCACAAAAGCGGCCATTAGCAACAAAACAACAGTCTCGTTGGGGATCATGTACCCGAAGGCAACAGTGTACATCCGGGAAGGATCATCAGCATGCTCAACTGGAACGCCATGAGAGAGCACCAGAACGGCCAAGAAAGATCCAGCCAGCATTTTGGGCGCCCCAAGCACCACCCAACCCGGCCCTGCCAGAAACACGGCAAGTTTGTGCCGACGGCGCGCATATTCCTTGGATGGAAGGAACCGAAGGAAATCGACCTGTTCACCGATTTGCGCCATCAACGCGAGAATGACGGCTGATGCCGCTCCGAAACTGACAAGGCTGACACTATCCCAGCCACTGTCCGGAGCTTTCAAGGTACCTGTTGCCGGATCAATACCTGAAAAACTCAGCCAGGTTCCGATGGCCTGCCAGTCGGTCAACACGATGAATACAAACGGCAGGATGTTCAAGATGATCCAGAACGGCTGGGTGGCCAATTGAAATCGGCTGATCCAGGTGATGCCGTGGGTCACAAGCGGAATGACGGCCACGGCGCTGACGATGTACCCCAGCCAAAGTGGCACGCCGAAAGCGAACTCCAGCGCCCCGGACATGATCGAAGCTTCGATTGCAAACAGGATGAAGGTGAAACTGGCGTAGATCAGCGACGTAACCGTTGACCCGATGTAACCGAACCCCGCGCCGCGGGTGAGCAGATCGATGTCCACGCCATAACGCACCGCATAACGGCTGATCGGCAGTCCAACCACCAGCAGTACAAAACTGCCAACAAAGATGGCGAGAAACGCGTTTGCCGTTCCGTGCGACAACGTAATCGCGCCGCCAATCGCCTCTAGAGCCAGAAATGAAATGGCTCCGATTGCCGTTTGGGAGATGGCTCTGGACGAAAACTTACGGGCACTTTTTGCGGTAAACCTAAGTGCATAGTCCTCAAGGGTCTGATTGTTGACCCACTTATTGTATTGACGGCGGATCGGCACGATGCGTTGCCGCGCCGTCACTGAGCTGCCTCTTTTTTGTTCAGCTGCCGCTTCGCCAGGCAGTCATCAGACGCCATCACACCAACAATAACCTTTTTGTGTTTCGTCGGCTGAAGCAAAGCAATTTCCGCGCCACAGCCGAAATACCAGTGGTGTAGCGGGCCATATTTAAAACTTTAAAGTTCAACCCGAGGAAGAGATAACTATCTCAAGTTGCATTGACAATATTCACAATTAATAACAAAAATTATCTTCTATATTATCCAAATACGCTACCTGTTCATGTTTTAAAAACTGAATCATGAAACATAATATATGAAATAAAGAATCAAATGAAAAGTATATCTACACTTCGTGATAATTATACTTATAGAATTTCACACGATGAAGTTTTATACTAATTGTATCACAAAAATTATTTTACATATCAAACGTTACCCAATGAAGAAACAAAAATACGAAATCTATCAACCTATAGGTGAGGCAAACGCCAAGACACTAAAACAGCAAAGAGAGAGCCGAGGTACACATGCAGAAGTCTATGTTCATCACCGCAGCCCCCGTAGGCGCCGTTCCGAAACGCCTGAACGCCGAAGATCCCAAGTTCCTTTCCAAAGATACCCTTGCGCAATTGACCGTCGATGCAGCGCAGGCGGAAACCTCTTTGCAGGATCTCTTGACACACAATGGCTGGGAGACGGTCGGCTCTGGTGGTTTTCATATCAGCTTCACCGCCATGCATCCGGCAAATAGCCTTCCTGAGACCGTATTTGCAAACCTGCCCCGCGCTTCGGCCTTTAAACTCGCCTCTTTGCTGTTCACGCAAGGGTGGCGCTCCGACCGCCAGGGAAAACTCTTCTGGCCATGGGGCCGCCCAGGCGGCAGTTCCTACATCCCGCCGTCAATGGCCAATGACATTCGCGCAATACCAAATGCCGAATCCGAAATACTAGAGGCCGGTTGGACCGTTTGCGATGTAGGCGTTTGGCAGCCAGGCCGAGGCTGTTCCCCGTACCTGCCGGTCTCACCGGAAGACATTGTCCGGGAATCCTTGGCGTGCTTTCAGGCCGGTGCGGCCATCGTCCATCTGCACACCCGTGATATGCAAGACGAAATCATTCTAAGGTCACCGGACGGTTCTGTGGCTGCGCGGCTGTCTCAGCAAGCCAATTGCATAGATGTTCCGCAGTACGATCAAATCATTCCTGCGGTCTCGAGACATTTCCCGGAAGGAGTTTTGAACATCTCCACAAGTGTGCGTGGCAGCCGGTCTGATTTTGACAGTCCTAAAAGACGTTCGGCGCTTAAGCGCTACGATGTCGCCCAGCGTGTTCCTGATATCGCAACCTTCAGTCCCGGCAGTGTGCGTTTCAAAGCCGGAGGCGGCTACGAAAACAATCCCGGTTTCCTTGCCGATCAAGCAGCACATTTGCGGGAGTTTGGCATCCGACCAGAAGTCGAGGTGTTCAACCAGACAATCCTGGAGCGGGCGACGGGGTCTTGTGCCGGACTTTTGAAAACCTGCGGTGAACCAATTCTTTTCATGCTGGTCGCCGGTGTCGACCAAGTCGGCGAACATGCAGACGGCGGTCTTTACGACGATTCCCTGATCCCAAGTCCGATCAAGGACGAAGCCATCCGGCTTCTGAAAACCTGCGGAGTTTCTGAAGCCGAGCAAGCCGCCCAGTTGCTCATCGATGGGCTGAAGCCGGCCGTCCACAAAATCCGCAGCCGCTTCTCGGACGCCATGATTTCAATCTTGCTGCCTGGCCCGTTGCAGGCTCTCATCGTGGATGTTGCCCTGGCGCTGAACCTCGACGGCATCCGGGTCGGATTGGAAGATTCTCTAACGATACCCGACCCGCTGGTGCCCGGCGGCAGCCGAAAGGCCCTGGGAACTTATGAGCAGGTCGACCTGGTCTATCACCGCCTGTCCTACCGCAATGTGCGGATCATTACTTCTTCGGAGTTGAAAGACATGCTGGGCCTGACGAACGCTCCGGCCCCCTTGCAAGAAATCGCCTAGCCGATTGTTGCCACTGCTTTGAAATGGAACCGGCAGGAGAGCCATGCTCTCCCGCCGGTCATCTGTTAGTCAAACCTCAGCAAAGTTCGATTACTCCGCTTGAGACCCATGCTCTTATGTTTGTGCCAAAGCGCCAACCTTTGCCCGCTCCTGATGCAGCCCTTTCCAAAGGGCAAAACACATGAGCAGCAGCACGACTGCAAAGGGTATCCCTGTCGTGATTGCTGCCGCCTGAAGCGCGGCCAGGCCGCCTGCAAGAAGCAGAACAATCGCCACCAGACCTTCAAAGACTGCCCAGAATATCCGCTGGACCACGGGCGCATCCAGTTTACCACCAGCTGTGATTGTATCGATCACCAACGAGCCGGAATCAGATGAAGTCACGAAGAACACGATCACCAGCACAATCCCGATAAAGGATGAGACGGCTGCCAGCGGCAGAACTTCGAGCATGGCAAACAATTTCAAAGGCAGATCGACTTCAGTCACGGCAGTGTAGCCATCGTTGACGATCTGGCTCAAAGCTGTTCCGCCAAAAGCGGTCATCCACAACACGCATGCGAGCGACGGGACTAGGAGCACACAGGTGACAAACTCACGGACCGTCCGTCCTTTCGACACGCGGGCGATGAACATGCCGACAAATGGCGACCAGGAGATCCACCAGGCCCAGTAAAAGGCCGTCCAGCCGTTGTAGAAGTTGGTGTCGTCCCGGCCGACAAAGTTGCTGAGCGCCGGAAGATATTCGACATAGGCGACCAGGTTGGTAAAGAACCCGGTGAGGATGGCAACCGTCGGACCAACAATGATGACAAACAGAAGCAACAGCGCAGCCAGAACCATGTTGATCTCACTGAGGCGTTTCACCCCGGCATCCAGCCCAGCCATGACCGAAACCAGCGCAATTGCCGTAATCGCAGCGATCAGGACAACTTTGCTCGTTGCAGATACCGGCACACCAAACAGATGATTCAGACCGGCAATCGCTTGCTCTGCTCCAAAACCAAGGGAGGTAGCCAAGCCGAAGAGCGTTGCAAATACAGCCAATGTGTCGATGAGGTGACCGAGCGGTCCCCAAACAGCTTTTCCGAAAATCGGATAGAAAGCCGAACGGACCGTCAACGGCAGGCCGCGGTTATAGCAGAAGAACGCAAGCGCCAGACCAACGACCGCATAGATCGCCCAGGGGTGCAGGCCCCAGTGGAATATGGTCGCGGCCATACCAAGCCGCATCGCCTCGGCTTGATCACCAGCAGCGCCTGCTAACGGTGCCCAGCTTTCCGCAGTTCCCGCGTTGTCGGCTACGCTGGATGAATAGTGGGAAATAGGCTCCGACACGCCGAAGAACATCAAACCGATGCCCATACCAGCGGCAAACAGCATGGCGAACCAGCCGGAGTAGCTGTAGTCCGGCTTTGCATCTGCTCCGCCCAGGCGGATCTTGCCATAAGGAGATACGATCAAAAACAGACAGAACAGAACAAATACGTTGCCTGCTATGATCAGCAGCCAGTTGAAATACTCGGTCACGGTCGGGCGCAACCAGCCGAAGAACTCTGTTGCCCCCTCCTGGGCAAGAGACGTGGCTAGCACAAACAAAACGATGACGGCTGCCGAGATGATGAAAACCGGATTGTGAACATCCAGTCCCAGAAATTTCACATTATGCTGACCGGCTCTGTAGCCGGTGTCATTGTCTACAGACATAACTCCCCCTTGGGTGTGTCGGTTCTCCAAGATATTTGGGCCAGTGCACATCCGCTGACTGAAGCGTCCTCCCGCTTCAACGTTCAGCTTCTTAGCTGTTTTCAAGCACGCTGGGCTTACCGCGTACCACTCAGCCTTTTTCTGCAATTAGGAAATCACACCGCTGCAACGGCCCCACAAACCAATGCGACAATGGGCGGTTGAAATACGACCGTATTGCCGATTGCCTCGTCCCAAGCGAAGCGGGCTTACGTCAATTGACGTATGTCGCAGCGCAGCAATCCGGCGCACGATCCTTTCCCGACAGCGGCACTCCTTCCAGCCGCCACTCACCGGCATGGGGCCCGGTGACGTCATAGACGAGGGGAAATTCGATGACATCTACATTCAAGAAGCTCGCGCTTACAGGCTTGATGGCCTCCACCATGATCGGTGGCGCTGCAGCTGAAGAGACCATCAAGGTCGGTATTCTGCACTCGCTCTCCGGCACGATGGCGATTTCTGAAACCACGCTGAAAGACGCCATGCTGATGCTCATCGAAGAGCAGAACAAAAAGGGCGGCCTTCTCGGCAAGAAACTGGAAGCTGTTGTTGTTGACCCGGCATCCGACTGGCCGCTGTTTGCCGAAAAAGCCCGCGAGCTGATCGAAGTGAACGGTGTTGACGCTGTCTTCGGTTGCTGGACGTCTGTCTCCCGCAAATCCGTTCTGCCGGTCTTTGAAGAGCTGAACTCCCTGCTCTTCTATCCGGTTCAGTACGAAGGCGAAGAGTCTCAGCGCAACGTCTTCTACACAGGCGCGGCTCCAAACACCCAGGCTATCCCGGCTGTTGACTACCTGATGAGCGAAGAAGGCGGCTCTGTTGAGCGCTGGGTTCTAGCCGGTACCGACTATGTTTATCCGCGCACAACCAACAAGATCCTGGAAGCTTACCTGAAGTCCAAGGGTGTTGCTGAAGAAGACATCATGATCAACTACACGCCGTTCGGTCATTCCGATTGGCAGACGATCGTTTCCGATATCAAGACCTTCGGCTCGGCGGGCAAGAAGACCGCTGTGGTTTCCACCATCAACGGCGACGCCAACGTTCCGTTCTATAAAGAACTCGGCAACGCTGGCATCAAGGCTGAAGACATCCCGGTTGTTGCCTTCTCCGTTGGTGAAGAAGAACTCGCAGGCCTCGACACCGAGCCGCTTGTTGGCCACTTGGCTGCCTGGAACTACTTCCAGTCCGCTGACACCGACGCAAACGCCGAGTTCATCGAAACATGGCAGGCATTTGTTGGCGACGAAGACCGCGTTACCAACGACCCGATGGAAGCCCACTACATCGGCTTCAACATGTGGGTCGAGGCCGTCAAGAAGGCCGGTACAACAGACTCTGATGCTGTGATCGACGCGATCGTTGGTGTGTCTGTGCCGAACCTGACCGGCGGTTACTCTGCAATGATGCCGAACCACCACATCACCAAGCCGGTGCTGATTGGCGAGATCCAGGACGACGGACAGTTTGAGACCGTCTGGGAAACCTCCGGTCTGGTCGCTGGTGACGCGTGGTCCGACTATCTGGAAGGCTCCAAGGATCTGATCGCCGATTGGCGAGCTCCGATGTCCTGCGGCAATTTCAACACCGCAACCGGCAAATGCGGCGGCTCCGGCTCTTAAGGGAGGAAACGGAGTTGGGGCGGGCTTTGATGGGGGCCCGCCCCGATTTTCTTCTAACTCACACCCTCATGCCATGGCTTGACCATGCCTGCCCTCGGCCTGATCGGGGATCATCCATTCCGTTTCCTGGCACCGTGCGCGGCTGAATTTGCGGAACCGAAACGGAATGGATCACCGGATCAGATCCGGTGATGACGACTGAGTGTGAGGTAAGGCTCAGACCCGTTTAGCGAGCATCTGAAAGCCAAAACGCTTACACGGCCTCTCAAGCGGAGAGGCAGATATAAAAAACTCATGCCGGTGGGCCGATGTCCTTATTGAAATCCTTTCTCGTTCTTCTGTGCCTGCTGACTGGGTTTTCTGCCTCAGCTTCCGCACAAAGTGCTCCGGAAACGCTTCGCTCCTTGATCAACGAACTGGCCAAGGGAAAATACAAGGAAACCGAACAGCAGATTGGCGCACTCGCCGCGACCGGTGATCCTGCTGTTGCTCCTGCCCTTGAGGCGCTCGGCGCTGGCAGCCTTTATTACCGGAAATCGGACAATCTGGTCTTCATCGCGGAAAAGGACGGCAAGTCCTTCAACCTTACAGACCCTTTGACGCTGGAAACAGCCGGAATCGCTGGCAAGCGCGAGGTCAAGAAGATTAAGGTGAATAACAAGCTGCGCCGGGTCATCCGTGCTGCGCTTGGCTCCTTGACACTGCAAGCGGTTGATCCAGCGGTTCGCATGACCGCCGCCCAATCAATTTTCAAAGCTCAAGATCCTGAAAAAATCGAAGCGCTGGATGCTGCTCTTGATACGGAAACCGACGAAACGGTCCGCACTGTCATGGAGCAGGCCCGGGCGGCTGCCATTCTGAATTCAGATCTTGATGATGCTGACAAACTGGCGGCCGTTGAAACGCTGACAGAAATGGGCAACCGCGACGCCCTGTCCTTGCTGATCAATGTTGAAGCCCGCTCTGATGGGGCGCTGAAAACCGCCGCCGCATCGGGTGTCGCGAAAATCCAGAAATCCATTGCAACGTGGGATGCCGCGCAGAACGTCTGGTATGGCCTGTCGCTCGGCTCTGTTCTTCTTTTGGCCGCTATTGGCTTGGCCATCACCTTCGGTGTGATGGGCGTCATCAACATGGCGCATGGCGAAATGGTGATGATCGGGGCCTATGTCACCTTTGTCGTGCAGGAGCTGATCCGGACTTCCGCGCCGGGCCTTTTTGAGTATTCTCTGTTCATCGCCCTGCCGCTCGCTTTCCTGGCCTCCGGCTGCATCGGGATTGCCATTGAGCGCGGTGTGATCCGCTGGCTCTATGGCCGCCCGTTGGAAACACTGCTCGCCACCTGGGGCATTTCGCTGATCCTGCAACAAGCTGTCCGCTCCATCTTCGGGCCAACCAACCGTGAGGTCGGCAATCCGGACTGGATGTCCGGTGCGTTCGAACTCGGCCAGATGACCATCACCTATAACCGGATGTGGATCATCCTGTTTGCCTTTCTGGTCTTTGCCGGTCTGCTGCTTGTCTTGAAGAAAACGCCGTTTGGCCTCTACACACGGGCTGTCACCCAGAACCGGCGGATGGCCGCTTCCATGGGCATCCGCACGCCCTGGATCGACGCTTTGACCTTCGGCCTGGGCTCCGGCATTGCAGGGATCGCGGGTGTTGCCCTTTCCCAAATCGACAACGTCTCGCCCAACCTAGGCCAAGGCTACATCATCGACAGCTTTATGGTCGTGGTCTTTGGCGGCGTCGGCAATCTCTGGGGCACACTCGTCGGCGCCATGACACTCGGTGTGGTCAACAAGTTCCTTGAGCCTTATGCCGGGGCGGTTCTCGCCAAAATCCTGGTGCTCGTCTTCATCATCCTATTCATTCAAAAGCGTCCACGGGGTCTGTTTGCCCTCAAGGGCCGGGCAGTCGAAGCATGATGACCTCCTTTCTATTCCGCGCCATGGACGCCCGGGCCGGGATTTTCCTGACGATCCTTGCTGCCGTCATTCTCTTGGTCCCGGCCGGAAACCTACTGGTTCCGGAAAGCTCTCCGTTCCATGTGCCAACCTATGCGGTCGCGCTGATGGGCAAATACCTGACCTATGCCCTCCTGGCGTTGTCCGTGGATCTGGTCTGGGGCTTTTGCGGAATTCTGTCACTCGGACACGCGGCCTTCTTCGCGCTCGGTGGATATGCCATGGGCATGTATCTGATGCGCCAGATCGGTACGCGCGGCGTATATGGCGATCCGGTCCTGCCGGACTTCATGGTGTTCCTGAACTGGGATGCCCTGCCCTGGTTCTGGTACGGCTTCGACATGTTCTGGTTTGCCGCACTGATGGTGGTTCTGGTTCCCGGCGCCTTGGCCTTCATCTTCGGCTGGTTCGCCTTCCGCTCCCGCGTTACAGGCGTATATCTCTCGATCATCACCCAGGCGCTGACCTATGCCCTTCTCCTTGCATTCTTCCGCAATGACATGGGCTTTGGCGGCAACAATGGCCTGACGGACTTCAAGGACATTCTGGGGTTTGACGTTCAGGCGGACACGACGCGGGCCGCACTTTTCGCTACCTCCGGGATCACACTGGGACTGTGTTACCTCATCTGCCGCGCAATCACCCGCTCCAAACTCGGCAAAGTTCTGGTTGCCGTGCGCGATGCGGAAAGCCGGACGCGCTTCCTTGGCTACCGGGTCGAACACTACAAGCTATTTGTCTGGACCATTTCAGCTATGATGGCAGGGATTGCCGGGGCGCTCTATGTGCCGCAGGTCGGTATCATCAATCCGGGCGAATTTGCTCCTGCCAACTCCATTGAAGTTGTGATTTGGGTTGCTGTTGGCGGACGCGGCACGCTTGTCGGCGCAGTCCTTGGCGCGGTCCTGGTCAACTTCGCCAAGACCTGGTTCACAGCCGTCCTGCCCGATGTCTGGCTGTTTGCCCTCGGCGGCCTCTTTGTTGTTGTAACCCTCTTCCTGCCGAAAGGCATCGTCGGAACCATCGGTCAAGGTTGGACAGCCCTAAAGCAACGCAGGATTTCCGCGGAGGCGGAAAGCGGCTCTGGTACACCTCCGGTCGCACCACCACAAAGTCCGGCAGCACCTGCCAACGTCGCAGCGGCGCCGAAAGGTACACCTCTTTCAGCCGAACCCCAACCTGCGGAGTAACTCATGGCCAGAGCAACAAGCCAACTCTATCTCGATGGCGTTTCGGTTTCCTTTGATGGTTTCAAAGCGATCAACGATCTGTCGCTGACCATCGATCCGGGTGAAATGCGCGCCATCATCGGTCCGAATGGCGCCGGTAAGACAACCATGATGGACATCATCACCGGCAAGACCCGGCCCGATGAAGGGGACGTCTTTTTTGACGGAACCATCGATCTGACATCTGAGGACGAAGCTTCCATTGCCGAACTTGGCATTGGCCGCAAGTTTCAAAAACCGACCGTATTTGAAAGCCACACGGTCTGGGACAATCTCGAACTCTCCCTGAAAGCCCCACGTGGCCCATTCGCGACCCTGTTTCATGTCATCACTGGCGGGGAGAAAAAGCGGATCGAAGAACTCCTGGACCTGATCCGGCTTGGCGATAAACGTGACGAACTAGCCGCCAATCTGTCTCACGGCCAGAAACAATGGCTGGAGATCGGCATGCTGCTCGCTCAAGACCCGAAGCTGCTTCTCGTCGATGAACCAGCCGCCGGGATGACCGATGCAGAAACAGCCGAAACGGCTGAACTCCTGAAAGACATTGCCAAGGACCACTCTGTCGTGGTGGTGGAACATGATATGGACTTCGTCCGTTCACTCGACGTCAAAGTGACGGTTCTGCACGAAGGTTCAGTCCTTGCCGAGGGGTCTCTGGACCATGTTTCCGCCGACGAGCGGGTTGTTGAAGTTTATCTCGGACGGTGAAGCATGCTGAAAGTCGACAATATTGATTTGTACTATGGGGCTGCCCAAGCGCTGAAAGGCGTTTCGCTCACCGCAGAAACGGGCAAGGTTACCTGCCTTATGGGCCGGAATGGGGTTGGCAAGACCTCGACTTTGCGCGCAGTTGCAGGTCAGCAGGGCATCAGCGCTGGCAACATTATATGGAACGGCGAGGACATCTCATCGCTTGCCCCATATGCCCGGGCGAAAAAAGGCATCGCAGTCGTGCCCCAAGGCCGTGAGGTGTTTCCGCTACTGAGCGTGAAGGAAAACCTGGAAACAGGCTACGCACCAATCCCGCGCAAGGAGCGTTATGTTCCAGAGACGATCTTCGAATTGTTCCCGGTCTTGAAAGACATGCTCCACCGGCGCGGCGGCGACCTCTCTGGCGGTCAGCAGCAACAACTGGCCATCGCGCGGGCATTGGTGACCCGGCCCAAGCTTCTGGTTCTGGACGAACCAACCGAAGGCATCCAGCCGTCGATCATCAAGGACATCGGCCGCGCGATTTCTTGGCTCCGAGATCAGGGTACGATGGCAATTGTCTTGGTCGAACAGTATTTTGAATTCGCCCGTGATCTGGCGGACGACTATGCCGTCATGGATCGCGGCGAGATCGTCCTATCGGGTGCAGGAAAGAATCTGTCTGAAACAGAGGTTCGCCGCTATCTAACAGTGTGATCGCGCTGACGACTGCAACAATCCAAAACAAGAAAGAAAGCCGTCATAATATTGTGCCGGAAAGTGCGGCATAAGGGCCGCAACCAAGCGCAATTGACCGAGATGCTGCCTTCACCGGATTGACACCCGCCAGAAAGCCATTACCAACGCGCTAAGATTTCTTCTTCGGCTAAGCGGATTTCCGCATCTAGCCACTTCTGAGACGGGGCAGCTGTCCTGGTCTTGAATAACTGGGATAAACGATGCGCGTTGCAATGATTGGAACCGGCTATGTCGGTCTGGTGTCAGGAACCTGTTTTGCCGATTTCGGTCACATAGTGACTTGCATCGATAAGGATGCATCCAAGATTGATGCCCTCAACAAGGGCGAGATCCCGATCTACGAACCCGGCCTTCAAGAGCTTGTTGCCAAAAACGTTGCCGAAGAGCGCCTGTTTTTCACAACCGACGCGGCTGAAGCTGTCAAAGGCGCAGATGCCGTTTTTATTGCCGTTGGGACACCAACCCGGCGCGGCGATGGCCATGCAGACCTCTCTTACGTTTATGCAGCTGCCGAAGAGATTGCCGGCCTGATCGACGGGTTTACGGTAGTGATTACCAAATCCACGGTTCCGGTCGGAACCGGCGACGAAGTCGAGGCGATCATCCGCAAAACGCGTCCGGATGCGGACGTTGCCGTCGTCTCCAATCCTGAATTCTTGCGCGAAGGCGCGGCCATTGAAGACTTCAAGCGCCCAGACCGTGTGGTCGTCGGCACCGAAAGCGCCAAGGCCGTCGATGTCATGCGCGAACTGTACCGGCCGCTGTACCTCAATGAAACACCGATCCTGGTGACCAAGCGGCGCACCTCCGAGCTGATCAAATACGCAGCCAATGCGTTCCTGGCAGTGAAGATCACGTTCATCAACGAGATCGCTGACCTTTGCGAAAAGGTGGGTGGCAATGTCCAGGAAGTGTCCCGTGGCATCGGCCTGGACAACCGGATCGGCGCTAAATTCCTGCACGCAGGCCCGGGTTATGGCGGCTCCTGCTTCCCCAAGGACACCCTTGCTTTGTCCAAAATTGCCGCAGAGGCCGACTCCGGACTGAAAATCGTCGACTCTGTGATTGAGGTGAACGCCGAACGGAAAAAGAAGATGGCCGACAAGGTTATTGATTTCATGGGCGGGGATGTTGCCGGCAAAACCATCGCTCTTCTCGGACTGGCCTTCAAACCAAACACGGATGACATGCGCGAAGCACCCAGCATCGATATCGTTGAGAAGCTGCAGGCCGCCGGTGCCAAAATCCGTGCGTATGACCCGGCCAGCATGGAAGAAGCAGCTCAAATCATGCAGGGTGTGATGTTCTGCGATGGGCCGTATCATGCCATCGAAGGCGCCGATGTCATTGTCATCGTAACCGAGTGGGATCAGTTCCGGGCTCTCGACCTCGACCGGGTCAAGTCACTCGCTAAAACGCCAAAGGTTGCCGACCTCAGAAACATCTACAAGCCCGACTATATGGCCGAGCGCGGGTTCGATTATGTGAGTGTTGGCCGCGCCTATTGATCTGAAGTTGCAACATCAAGAATAGCACTATGACACCGCCGTGGCGGCAGGCTTGTGACGCTTAACCACGATGACTAAAAGTTCGGGGAAAAAAGTATCAATCCATGGCTTTCCCCTGGCCGGCTTACAGTAATAACGTCATACAACCAGCAACTTAGTGAAATTCACCACATCGTTAACGCTTTACTAATATTTAATTGGATCACCCTGACCATCTGATCTATGGTCCGATTTGTTGATGGGCAACATCACAAAGCGAGTGTTGGAGTACAATGGCAGACGAGACGCTCTCGGACGATCGACAGGAACTGCAGGAACATTCTCCGGTTAGCCTGACTGTCTCGTCCTCAGCGAAACTCAGACAGAATACTGCGAGTAGAGTACGGAAAGCGCGAAGCGGAGCAGCGAAAAGGATCCGTACGGCCCGTAGGCTGCGGAAAGCGGCTTCTTTTCGCTCTGTGGATTCGCGGCCCCAGTATCAAGAGCGTCCGCTTCAGGTCGCAGTGAAACGGGTCTTTGATGGTTTGGCCTCCTTGGCCGGTCTCATCCTGTTGGCTCCGTTGCTGATTGGTGTGGCTGCGGCAGTTAAACTGACCAGCAAAGGACCGGTGTTTTTCAGGCAAACCCGCTTGGGCTTGAATGGCCAGCCGTTTTCGATCCTGAAGTTCCGGACGATGTATGTGGACCGGTGTGATGCATCCGGCCTCAAACATACGGTTGCTGGCGATCCCCGGATTACCGCAGTCGGACGTTTTTTGCGCCGGAGCAGCTTTGATGAACTTCCCCAGTTGATCAATGTCTTACGCGGACAAATGTCCCTCGTCGGACCCCGGCCCTATGTGCCGGGCATGCAGGCGGGTGGTATTGCCTATGAGTGCTTGGATTACCGCTATTATGATCGGCTTCGGGTTCTCCCTGGGATCACTGGGTTGGCTCAGGTCAATGGCTACCGCGGAGATGCCTCAGATGAGGAAGCTGCTCGCATACGCCTAGAATACGATCTGGCCTACATCGAAAACACCGGCTTGTGGCTTGATATCAAAATCATCGCCCGGACGATCATCCGCGAGTTTTTCAAAGGCAGCGGCGCCTGACCAGAATGCCTGCTATTAAGCAGAGGCGGGCCATACTAGGATTGTCCCAAACCTAGCTTGGATGCAACATGGCGGAGTGCCAACTCATACCCTTGTATGCCGCATCCCGCGATCACTGCATCGGCTCTTAAAGAGACAAACGAGCGGTGCCGGAATTCCTCCCGTTTGTGAATGTTGGAGATGTGTACCTCCACGACAGGGCACTCACACATATTCAGCGCATCCAAAATCGCAACCGATGTATGGGAATAAGCGGCCGGATTGATGACGATAGCTGCGGCCGTTTCCCGCGCTTCCTGAATCCAGTCGATCAGCAGATGTTCTGCATTGCTCTGGCGGAATTCGACAGTAAGGGCGCATTCCTTGGCAGTTCGCATACACAAGTCACGGACATCATCCAGCGTCTGCGAGCCATAAATCTCCGGCTGCCTTTTGCCCAACAGATTGAGGTTTGGTCCGTTGAGGACATAAGCGACAGGCATCATGGCCGTTTCCCTTTTGCGGAGGCAATTTCATCAACTTTGAGTGCATCCGTTTTAGCAAGTTCGCAAGTATCTTGTGAACAACAATCGAATACGTTTTCTGATTGCATAATGATTAGCAACACCCTATTGCTCTTGGAAAGTTTAGGGATTATTAACTACGCTATTGAAGCTGGGTTACGAATCGAGATTGACTTGGAACGTCATGATAAAACTTCGTGAAAGACTAGATACTCTCGAAGCACTCAACGAGGCAATTGAGGGCTACCAGCATCTTTCGATAGACGTCCTCTCGCAGTTCTTATTGGACAATTATACGGTGGATCTGGATTTGCTTGCGCAGTTCACAGACGCTGTGGGAGGAGTTTCTCAAGGGGAAGCCCTGAGTGGGAATGGGACATCGGATTCGGCACAATCTGCTGCCTGACCTAGCGGATCCTCATCTTAACCGACAGCCGTAACATTCTGATCTTCACCATCATTGCCTTGCTCGCCGGGCTGACCGGGTGCGCCTTGCCAAATCTTCTGGCGATTTCGAATTTCCCGCGGTGCTGGACCAAAGTAGGTCGCGGTCTTGATGAAATCCCGGGGCTGCAGAATAACGCTGGATACCCGCTGATACAGTGCTTTGGCTGAAATGGGTTTTGACAACAGTTCATGCACACCGAGGCGGCGGGCTTCAACGATCCGGCTACGTTCTGTGTGCGCCGTCACCATTATAATCGGGATATAGGCAAAAGGATTGTTTGGACTGCGGATCATACGCACCATATCCGCACCATCCAGGATCGGCATCACCCAATCTAGGATCAGAATATCCGGATTGGCGCGGTCCATAGCTTCCAGACCGGATGCACCGTCTTCGGCTTCGACAATACGGCGTGCTCCGAACCCCTGAAGCATAGTCCGCAGGATGGTCCGCATGTAAGCGCTGTCTTCAACCAGCAAAAACGTCAATGAGGCCAGATCCAGGCTCACCAAATCCTCCTTTGTTAATGTATTTTTCTGACATGAAAATCTGAACAATGCGTTAGTTACGATCGACCGCGCCGTTTTGCGCCTCTAAGGATCAATGAATCATTTTCTTTGGGAACTGGTTAATTCCGGAGCTCTTCTTTTACGTCTTGGTAAAGTTGCGCGGAGTTAAGTTTTTTACGGCAGTTGCTTTAACGAGACCTTCAAACTGCATCTTCATGCTTTTCAGCATCAATTTGTAGCAATGAGGGGTCGCACGTTTGACCACCAGATACATGTCCGAAGATGACAACAGCGACCAGAATGATGATCAGTTACCGGAAGAACCACGCATTTTTCTGAACAACAACGGCCGGTACCGTGGCAATCTTCTATTGTTATCTGGTTTGGGCTTGCTGCTGATTGCCACCGGAATGGTTCTGTCCAGCATCTTGTCTTGATGTCTTTCAGGCCGAATTCTAACCACGGCGGATTCTGGGAAATCATTAAAAGCGCACATCTCAGAGAACTTCATGCTGCTGGCGATGCATCCTACCAAGGCGGTTATCGCAGTGTCTGAATTGTCCTTCTCATATGACAAAATCGCCTTTTGAGATTTTGAGCCATTTTAGGTCCTAAATATGATTGCCGGGGTTAAGACCCATTACTTCTCGGGCAAGTCATCATCATCCAGAATGCGCCATTTCGCCCCTTCCAAATCATCATACTGGCCACTTTTCAAAGACCAAAGAAATGCCACCAATCCAAGGCCCCCAAGAAACAGCGCGATCGGTATTAGGTAAATAAGGACGTCCATTTTCTACCCCTGCACCTCCTTTTCCTGATCGTGAATGCCTAGTTGGCCACGGTAGTCTTTTTTCCATCACCAATCCGCAGGCGAAGGGCATTTGCGGTTACCGCGAGGGAGGAAGCCGACATGGCAACCGCTGCCATCAGCGGTGTTACAAAACCGGCAACGGCAATTGGCACGGCGATGATGTTATAAATTGTCGAAATCCAGAGGTTTTGTTCGATGGCCCTCCGGGCTTTGATCGACAGGCGCAACGCATCAGCAACCGGCTGGAGTTTGTGTCCCAAAAAGACGGCATCTGCTGCCGCTTGGCTGAGATGCACCGCAGAGACCGGTGACAGCGAAACATGGGCACCAGCCAGCGCCGGCGCGTCATTAAGACCATCACCAACCATCAAGACCTTGTGACCTGCTGCTTGCAGGGCTTCCAACCGTGCGATTTTGGCAGAGGGTGTCATTACAGCCTGCCAGTTTTGGATCTCGAGAACTTCAGCGCAGGAGCGAACGGAAGGTTCGGTGTCCCCGGACAGGATTTCCAGAGCGTAGCCCTGTTTCGTCAACTCGTTGATGACAGCCTTTGCATCCGGGCGTAAGCTTTGGCGGAACGCCAGCAAGCGCACTGGTTCATCTCCATACCGCACAGCAAGCAGTGACGCTCCAGGGACGTCGGCAAAGCGGGCTTCAACACTAGCAGCATCCGCCCCGCAGAACAGTGGACTGCCAAGACGCAGTGTTGTGCCGTTCACATGTGTTTCAAGGCCAGCTCCGGAAGTTTCTGTAACATCGGGCAGCGGGGTCAATGCACCCGTTGCTTTTACCAGAGCCATCGACAAGGGATGACGGCTTGCAAGAGCAAGCCGGCCAGCCAAGATCAAGACTTCGTCTTCCGGATCAATCGCGCCAACAAGATCCGGTTCGGCAAGTGTCAAGGTTCCAGTTTTGTCAAACAGGATGGTGTCAATCGCGGCCAGGCGTTCGATCGCATCACCGGAATTTAAAAGAATGCCAGATTTGAACAACTGACCGGACACGACCACCTGGACGGCCGGAACGGCCAGCCCAAGCGCGCATGGGCAGGTGATGATGAGCACGGAAATGGCGATCACCAGAGCCGGCTGCCACGCCAGCCCGGCAACCAGCCATCCCAAAAAAGTCAAAGCAGCAGCACCATGAACCAGCGGTGCATATAGCTGGGCAGCTCGATCTGCGATCTGTACGTATTTGGATTTTGCTTGAGAAGCTGCTTCCAGAAGACGATTTACTTCATCCAGCAATGTCGCGCCGGACGCCACCTCAACGCGGACCTGCAAGGCACCAGCTCCGTTGAGCGTACCTGCATAAACCCGTTGTCCGGGATTGACCGGCACCAAAACGCTTTCCCCGGTCACCAAGCTCTGGTCGATTTCCGAGATACCGGTCTCAACAACACCATCAACCGAAACACGCTCTCCGCCGGCCACAAGTACAAGGTCGCCCGCAACGATCTTGGATACCGGGACTTCCCGAACCGTTCCATCCAGATTGATCCGCGCCGCGACTTCCGCTTTCAGTGCAGCAATATTCTCGGCAAAGGACCGGGTCCGCCCCCGCATATTGTGATCGAGATAACGTCCGATCAGCAGGAAAAACAACAGCATTACGGCCGATTCAAAATAAGCATGGTGATGGTGCTGGATTGTTTGGACCAATGACAACGCAACCGCCAGGCCGACTCCGATCACGATTGGCACGTCCATGTTCAACCGGCCGGAACTTAGAGCCCGAAATGCGCTTTTGATAAAAGGCCGCCCGGAGTACGCCACTGTCGGCAAGGCGATCAATGCAGAAATCCAGTGAAAGAAATCCCGCGTTTCAGGCGTTATGTCACTCGCGTTGCCGGACCAAACAGAGACCGACAGCAGCATGATGTTCATCCCGGCAAAACCGGCGACGGCCAAACAGCGAAGCAGTTGCTTTCCAGTCTTGTCCTGACGCTCCTTCTGGCTAGCCGGATCAAACGGGTGTGCGGCGTAACCTAGTCTTTCCAGTTCAGCCACGATTTCGTCAGCGCCTGTCTGATCCTCAACCCAATCGACGGCCAGCCGTTGGGACGTCAAGTTCACGCGCGCCTTGCGGATGCCAGGTAGCCGCTTCAATCCACGTTCGATCTCGCCCATACAAGCTGCACAGGTAATGCCATCTACGGCAAGATCCATATGTACCGCGCCATCCTCGGCGGGTGTCACAAAGGATTGCCAGTCGCGCTGATGAACTGTCACGGCGCCAGCCTCAGTCTTTCACGAACACACGGTTCTCGGACTTGAATTTGCGCGTTCCGTCCTGATCAATTTCGAGAATTAGGTTCCAACTGCCAACGGGGAGTTTTTCCATTTTGGCAATATAGCGACCAACTCCGTCAGCAGTCAGCGACAGCTCAATATCTGCATTGCCTTGAGCCGGGTGTTTCAGAGTTGCCCGCAAGTCAATGCCATAAAGCGGATTATTGTTCGCATCTGCCGCAGTCACAACAAGCTGGCCACCAGTTCCATCTCTTTTGACGACTTCACTGGAAATCTGCCAGTTCAGCTCTTCTTGAGCTCTGGCAGCGGCGATCTCCTGATTGTAGGACTGCCCGGCTTTGTAGGAACTCTCGACGACAACTCCGGGGAAAGAACCAAAAGCCAAGTAAAGAAAAACCGCATTGGCGGCAAAGATCACGCCAAAAAAGCCAAACAGCCAAGCCAAAACGGTTTTGCCTGTAAAGGGTTTCGGTTCTTTTGCGTTCATTTCGGCCATGGCCATACGTGTCTCCTTAGAGCGTTACCCGGTCAAACCGTCCTGTTGACCGCCGAGATCTTTGTCTCTGGTTGGGTGTCCCGCTCTTGCTTAGTATTTCACCACAAGAGCGGGACTTTTTCATCATTGATCGAGCTCGGGCCTAGTCCCGCTCCGGCGCCTTAAAGGTATCTTGGGTCGTAACCACCTCGCCCATAACACTTTCGGTGATCCGGAAAGTCACCGGAGTGGAATGCGGCAACTCGGATCCCGGTGGAGACGTCACAAGCACACGCACTTCACGGGTGGTATCCGGCCCTACGTTAATGATCGGGCGTCCGGCGAACGTTTCTTCAACGCCAACGGCCTCGACTCTTGTCTCAGCCGGCATGCCTTCAACATGCAGCATGAAATGCCGGTCATGCCGACGTTTGTTGGACAAACGAACCGTATAGCCATTGCGGACAGATCCATCGGATTGTTCGACAAAAACCGGATTGCGGTCATGCAGGACGCTGATATCTGCAAATTCCCGGTTCAGCAGTGTTGCCAGCATGATGGCGCCAACCACGGCAATAATACCTGCGTATGCGATCGTACGGCCGCGAACAATTTCGTAAACCGGTTCCTTGCCCTCAATGCGCCGTTCGATGTTTTCATCGGTGTCGTAACCGATCAGGCCAGAGGGTTTTCCGACCTTTGCCATGATGTTGTCGCAGGCGTCGATACACAGGCCGCACTGGATGCAGTCAATCTGCGCGCCTTTGCGGATATCGACACCTGTCGGGCACACCTGGAAACATTGGAAGCAATCAATGCAGTCGCCGGCGGGCATGCCCTGCTTTTCCAGTTTCTTGTTCTGCTTTAGTGATCCCCGCGGCTCACCGCGGTCCCAGCGGTAAGTGACGTTCAGCGCTTTTTCATCGGTCAAGGCCGCCTGGATCCGGGGCCACGGGCACATGTAGATACAAACTTGCTCGCGCATGAACCCGGCCAACAGATAGGTCGTGCTGGTCAAGATCGCGATCCAGATATAGGCGATCATCGGCGCCTGGAAAGTCAGCAATTGCCAAACCAGGGTTGGTGCATCGTTGAAATAAAGCACCCATGCCCCGCCGGTCCACCAGGCAATCATCAGCCAGAAGAAGTGCTTTGTGGCGCGTTTGCCCAGCTTGCCGAAGGTCCAGCTTTCTTTGTCCAGTGCGATCCGCTCGCGGCGGTCGCCTTCAATCTTGCGCTCAACCCACAAAAACAGGTCGGTCCAGACTGTTTGCGGGCATAGATATCCGCACCAAAGACGGCCCGCGACAGCGTTCATCAAAAACAGAGCAACAGCCGCGATGATCAAGAGGCCGGTCAGGTAGTAGACTTCCTGCGGCCATATCTCGATGAAAAAGAAGTAACCTCTGCGCCCTTCCATATCGATGAGCACGGCTTGGTTTGGCGCATTGGGACCGCGGTCATAGCGGATAAAGGGCAGAAAATAGTAGATCCCAAGGGTAATGAAGAGCAGCGTCCACTTGATCCGGCGGAACAAGCCATGCGTCGCCATTGGGTAGATCTTTTTGGCAGATGCGAACCACTCGTCGTCGTGGCCGCCCCCCTGCGTATGGGTGTCGGTAGACATACCGTCCGTCCTCTTTGACCGACCCTGCCCCAATAGGATCGTAAAACCAAATGCCATGGTGGTTTGCACCATGGGCTTAAACTAATCCGGCACAAAGATCTCCTCTTTGCGCCGGATCAAATTGTCACTGTCTAAGGCACATTTGTCGCACCAATCTGAACAGTTTACTGGCCGCCACCAAAGGCATGGACATAAACGGCCAGGGATTTCACGGTCGCCTCGTCGAGACGATCAACCCACGGCGGCATGACGCCATTGCGGGCGGTGTGCACCTGGGCCGTGATGTCCTCTAGAGTTTTGCCATAGAGGTAGCTGGCGGACATCAGGCTCGGCGCGCCGACCTCCTGGATACCTTCAAGGTTATCTCCATGACAGGCCGCGCAGTTGTCCACGTAAAGCGTTTCACCTGCGGCCAGGTCGACACCGTCCTTGGTTTCAAGACCAGCACGGGAGGCCACAAAGTTGGACACTTGAGCAACTTCTTCCTTGTCCAGAAGTTCGTCCTTGCCAAAGGACGGCATGTCGCCGATCCGGGTGTCTTCATGGTCAGATCGGATACCGTAGAGGAGCGTGGTGTGGATGTCGTCCAGCGTACCACCCCAGATCCAGGTATCGTCCTGAAGGTTCGGATAGCCTTCCGCACCTGTACCACCATTGCCGTGGCATGGTGCACAGTTGTCGCCGAAAGCCGCTTTACCATTGGCCATTGCGAACTGCAGCAGCTGCTGATCCTTGGAGATGTCTTCCAAAGAGGTCGCAACGATCTTGTCCGCAAACTCCGACCGGCCCGCGATCCCTTCTTCAAGCGCGGCCAATGCCTCGGCCCGCTGATTGGACCCCAGAACACCGGTGGTGTAGCTGGAGACCAGCGGCCAGGACGGATACAGCACCCAATAGATCACAGCCCAGGCGATGGTGACATAAAAGAGGTACAGCCACCATCTCGGCAATGGGTTGTTGAGTTCCTTCAGGCCATCCCACTCGTGGCCGGTGGTTTCGACCCCGGAAATTTGGTCGACTTCCTTGTCGTGTATATCAGCCATGAATTAGTCCTCGCGGAACGGGATCTGAGCGGCATCGTCGAACTTTTTGCTGTTCTTTGGCCACAGTGCGTAGGCCAAGACGAACCCGAACAGGATCATGAAGTAGAGAAGGCCCCAAGTTTGCGCGAAGCTCGCGAACGCAGAATATGTCTCATTCATAGCGCTTACCTCAGGTTTGCTTTGTCGTCATAGATCGAGAAGTCGACCATAGTTCCGAGCACCTGGAGATAGGCGACCATAGCGTCCATCTCAGTGACTTTGCTCGGATTGCCGTCGAAATCACGGATCAATGCGCCGGGATAACGTTCCTCGAACTCATATGCCGCGTCGGATTCCGGAGACGCTTGGCCGATCAAGTCGGTCGCGGCGTTGTCCACTTGCTCATCGGTATAAGGCACACCGACGATGGCATTTGCGGACAGATGGTTCTTGATATCCCGGGTGCTGAGCTCGTTTTCCGCCAGGAACGGATAACCAGGCATGATGGAGGCCGGCACCAGCGAACGCGGGTTGACCAGGTGTTCCACATGCCAGTCGTCCGAATACTTGCCGCCAACACGGGCCAGGTCAGGACCGGTTCGTTTGGAGCCCCACTGGTGCGGGTGGTCGTACATCGATTCCGCAGCCAGCGAGAAATGGCCATACCGTTCCAGTTCATCGCGCATCGGGCGGATCATCTGTGAGTGACACAGATAACAGCCTTCGCGGATGTAGATGTCCCGGCCAGCCAGTTCCAGCGGCGTATAAGGACGCATGCCTTCTGTCTTCTCAATCGTGCTCTTCAGATAGAAGAGCGGTGCGATTTCAACCAAACCGCCGATTGAGATTGCAACGAGAATTCCGATCACAAGGACAATGGAGTTCTTCTCGAAGATTTCGTGTTTTTTCCATGCAGACATTCTTGTCCCTCCCCTTATTCAGCCGCAGCCAGGGAGCCAGCCGGCGTGGCTTCCGCTTCTTCAGCTTCGCCATGACGGACAGTCATCCAGAGATTGTAGGCCATGATCAGGGCGCCGAGCACGAAGAGTGCGCCGCCGAGAGCACGGATGATGTAGAAGGGATGCATCGCTTCAACGGTTTCCACGAAGGAGTATTCCAAGAAGCCAAGCTGGTCATATGCACGCCACATCAGGCCTTGCATGATCCCGGAAACCCACATCGCGGTGATGTAAAGCACGATACCGAGTGTAGACAGCCAGAAGTGCCAGTTCACCAGCTTCAGCGAATAAAGGCTCTTCTTGTTCCACAGCCACGGAACCAGGCAGTACAAGGCGCCGAAGGAGATGTAGCCAACCCAGCCGAGCGCACCGGAATGCACGTGGCCAATGGTCCAATCGGTGTAGTGCGACAGGGAGTTGACCGAGCGCAAGCTCATCAGCGGGCCTTCGAAGGTGGACATGCCGTAGAAGGCGACGGACACAACCATCATGCGTAGAACCGGATCGGTTCTCAGCTTGTCCCAAGCCCCGGATAGGGTCATCAGACCGTTGATCATGCCACCCCAGGACGGCATCCACAGTATGATCGAGAAGGTCGCGCCGAGCGTCGATGCCCACTGTGGCAGAGCCGTGTAGTGCAGATGGTGCGGACCTGCCCAGATGTACAGGAAGATGATCGCCCAGAAGTGAACGATGGACAGACGGTAGGAATATACCGGCCGATCAGCCTGCTTCGGAATGAAGTAATACATGATAGCCAGGAAACCAGCGGTCAGGAAGAAGCCCACCGCGTTGTGGCCATACCACCACTGCACCATTGCATCCTGAACACCAGACCAGACGATGTAGGACTTCGTCGAATAGATGGAGATCGGGACTGCTAGGTTGTTGGTGATGTGCAGCATGGCGATCGTGACGATGAACGCCAGATAAAACCAGTTTGCCACATAGATATGCGGCTCTTTCCGCTTCCAGAGCGTGCCCATGAACAGAAGCAGGTAAAACACCCAAACGATCGTGAGCCACAGATCGGCATACCATTCTGGCTCGGCGTATTCCTTACTTTGCGTCGCACCTAGCAGATAGCCGGTTCCGGCAATCACGATGAAGGCGTTGTAGCCCAAGATCACGAACCAGGGCAGGATCTTGCCCGGCATACGCGCGCGGCAGGTGCGCTGAACCACATACATGGACGTTGCCAGAAGCACGTTGCCGCCAAAAGCAAAAATCACAGCGGATGTGTGTAAGGGGCGCAGGCGGCCAAAATTGGTCCATGGAAGATCGAAGTTCAGCGCTGGCCAAGCCAGCTGAAGCGCAATGATCAGACCGACGGTGAAACCGGCGATCCCCCAGAACATTGCAGCCACGGTGCCGAACTTGACCGGTCCCATGTTGTAGTTGGGTTTGCCATCGATTTCCTGCGGAATCGCCTGTCCGCCGTCATCGAAGTAGTTCTTGAAGATGAAGAACACACCAGCGGCGGCGAACAATGCGCCAACGCTAGCATGAAATGCCATGACCTGATCAAAGGTCTTGCCCGCCACGATCAGGCAGGCGAATGCAAGCAGCACGAGGAAGAAAGCGAAACCGCCCTCCTCGAGCGAGACCAATTTGGTCTTAGTTTGTGCCATTTTTAGCGCCCCAGTTTTAGAAATCGTTACAAGGTGCCAACGATGGCACGACATTGCGCACGATGTGAAAATGCCCGCGTTGATCCATATCAAGAATCACATGCTTCCTTTGGCGAAGCTGCAGACCGTTTTTCTCTTTTGGTCATTCGCTTGCCGCCGGGATCCGGCTTTCAGCTCCCGGGGTTCCGCCTCAAAACCGAGCCACAACCCCAATCAAAGGTCCGTGTGTGATGGTATCGTAGGCAAAACTTGTGGCGCCGGATTTCCCGTTGTCATAATCGACGCTCAGCGCCTTGTATTGTAGGTGGGCAGACCAGGTGGGGTTGAATTGATATCCGACCCCACCTTGCAAACTCCAACTGAAGTCTGACGCAAGCCCGAAGCCACCGATATCTCCACGCAGATTTCCGGACCACCGGTCATTAAAACGATGCATCGCCCGCGCTCCGATGATCGGGTCCAGCCAATCATCACCCCAATCCTGGACAAAATTTCCAGCGATTGTTCCTGTGGCATTGATATCCAGAGAGACATCCCAGTATCGCCCACCAGCAATCGCTTCCACCCAAGTCGCTTCGTTTTGGAACAACCGATAGGTCAGCATGCCCTCGACGATCAGTTGCCGAGCTCCGAAACGAGCTCGTCCACCGGAAGTGAGAGGTGTGTTTTTCGCAGCGCCAAGTTTCATATAGGCGATGTCGACCATCGCACCGACTTTTTGCTGATAGAGCGCTTCAAGCCGGATCATGCCGCCGAAATGGAGGTTTTCTAAGATGGTCCCGGTGTCGACATCCAGATCTGTAGCTGGCAGACGGCCAATTTGGGATTCGCCGGTGATGTTGGCACCGACAAAATAGGGAGCAACTACAAACTCCCATGCTGATGAAATTCGTTGTGAAGGAGCCAGAACCGTAGATTGGGCAAACCCAGGCCACGCCCCCCCGACCCAGGCGGCTGCTCCAAACAAAACCGACGCAAAGCAACTTGTCTTCACTCGAAGCATACCCCTCAATCAGCCTCAAGAATGACGTTTGGTTATTAGCGCCGAAAATCGCCTTATGATCAAGTGGGTTCGCGGTAAAGTTTAACCGGTATTAAATCCCCCTCGCGGGCTCTCTTAGCCAGACCTAGTTTTGAGACGGAGACGTCCGCCAGAAAAACAAGCTGGTCACCCAGGGCAGCAACAGTACCATTCCTGTGAATCTGACGATTTGATGAGCTGCAACAAACGCTGGATCCAGGTCCAGCATAAAGGCCAATAGCGTCATAACCTCCAATCCACCAGGCGCAAAGGCAAGAAGGGCCTGACCGAAGGGGATCTCCATCATGTGCGACACTGCAGTCGCAAACAGAACCGATGTGGCAAAGGCTGCAGTGAATGCGGCTATAGACGCCATCAAAACACGCAAGAATTCCCGGAAAGTCATTTCATTGAACCGGCATCCGATCAGAGCGCCCATCATCATAAAACAGACCAGCATGAGCGGTCCGGGCAGAGCTAAGGTCACCAAACCAGACGCATTCAACCCGGCGCTCATCAAAAACGCCCCTGTCATCCAACCGCCTGGCACACGAGCAGCGACAGCCAGGACACTTGCCAGGACGCACAACGGTGCCCCGATCAGATAATCCTGTAGGCCAGGTTCCAAAACTGTTTCCGCCAACGAGGTTTGTGTTCCATTCGTCGACATGAGCGCATATGGCAGCAGAGCAACCAGCACAAAAAGCCGAACCGATTGTGTCGACGCAATTCGTGGCAAATCGGCGCCACGTTCGGTCGCCAATGCAATCACATAAGACAGTGTTCCTGGTATCGCGCCAAAGAAGGCGGTTTCCTTGGGCCAATGAGCAATGTAGCGAAGAACTGTGTATCCGGCCGCGGTGATGCATATGACGGCAACGAGCAAAAACGCCATCGACAACGGCCACTCACCAATCCGGTCGACCACCTCAGGGCGTACACCGGCCCCCATGGAAATCCCCAGAAGCACAAACAACCCGTCCCGGACTTTGGCCGGCATCACCGTGGGTACGCCCGCAAGTGTCATGACAGCAACGAGAACCATCCCACCGGATAGCCAGGCCGCAGGAAGACCGGCAAGATGAAACAACCATCCGCCGATTGCCGCGATGGCCACCGTCACCAAAAACCGCCTTACTGTTACAATCCCGGAGGTTGAATTCATTCGCTGTCACCCTTTTGGTCCGGTGACCGACTATAAACCTCCAGACCGTGCCGTTCATGATTGATTGTATCGATCAAGATATCCTCTTGTCGAAAATCGGCTCTGAGCCCCCCCAACCAGAACAAACAAAGCCCGGCCGTTTCGGCCGGGCTGTTCTTCTTTCAATGTCGCCGTAAGATGGTCTGGACCCTAGATGATGGGATCTTCTTGGCCCACAATCGTGACGGTCATGATCGCTGTTGAAGACTGCCAATTGCTGTCGGTAACGGTGAACTCGAACGTTTCCGTTGCAGTCTCTCCATCATTCAAATAGCCAAAAGCATCAAAATCATTGGCATATCTGAATGTGCCGTCAAAGTTATCGTAGACATCGGTCAACCCGGAAGGTGGATGCGTACCACCCGGCATGAACGTCACCGTGTGATAGTCATTGGCATCCGGGTCAAGGAAATCCGGTGTGAAATTGAACGCCAGATCATCTTCTGAAACCGTAATGCCGAAGTTATTGGCGACAGGCGCATCGTCCTCACCTTCATAGGTGACATAAATCTGCTGGTTTGAACCCTCCACACCGTTTTCGATCGGCACGTATTCGTAGATCTCAGTAACCGTTTCTCCCAGCAGGAGGTAGTCGTAATTCATCTGGCTATCGAAGCCGTAGAGCGTCTCTGCACCGCTCGGTGTCTCGGACGGGAAGACTTGGGCGCCGCGCATACCGCCTTCGACCTTATAGAATTCGATCGTGTCGATGCCGCCAGTACCGGCACTCGGTAGCAGCGCACTGGCAGACGTATCGTTTTCGGAGGCCAAGAGATAGATATCGCCTGCAACTGGCGCACTGCCCTCTCCCTGAATGACGATCGTACCAGTCGCCATGCTGCTTTCACCAAAACTATCGGTTACCGAATAGAAAAACGTCTCGATGGCAGTTTGTCCGGCTCCCAGATAATCGTAAAAATCGCCGAAATCATAGGTGACAGTGCCATCCGGATGAGATGTCAAAGTGCCCGGACCAATTGGCCCGTCCGGACCTGCCCAGGGGTCCACCCAATAGGTTAAAAAGTCCCCGGCATCCGGATCAATGCCATTCAGGGCAAAGGTGATCTGACCATCCCCCTCATTGACATTCACCGTCATATCCTGCGCGACCGGCGCATCATTGACACCGTCCCAAGTCACCATTGCAAGCGCTTCGGAGGTCCCGCCAGCTGAATCTGTAACGACGTAGCGATAAGCCTCCGTCACACTCTGCCCCGCCGCCAAGAAGCTGTAGTCCTGCTGCGGGGTGAAGGTATAGAGGGACGGCCCATTTCCTAGCGTTCCGGTCACATATTGATCGGCGGACTGGCCAGTCGCCAGATCGAAGAATGCGACAGTGTGTGTATCAAATTGATCAGCATCGGTGATCAGGAGCGGAACGGACGCTGTCGCGTCAGAGGCAAGGGCTGATCCAAATGCGCTTACGGCAACCGGCGCATCATTTTCACCTGAGTAAACGATGGTCAGTGTATTCGTTGAGCTGGCACCTGAGTTGTCAGTGACGGTGAAATTGAAATTGTCGTACGCGAATTGACCCTCAGTCAGATAATCATAGGAATCATTTGCCTGGAACGTGTACGTACCATCGCCGTTGTCCAATACCAGTGTCGCGGACAGGCTAAAGCCGAGATCGAATGTAATGGTGTGTGTGTCCTCGGGGTCTGAATCCGTGAAAAGAGGTGTAAAAACGACATCTCCTCCATTTTCATTGGCGACAGCCCATGTCGCCTGTGCAACCGGCGCACTGTTGCCCCCCGAAGACATCGCTGCCATGGGCGCCATCATTGCAAACGCGGCTTCTTCTTCAGCCAGCTCCCCTTCAATGGCTGGTGCGCTAGCCACAGGCGAAGCTCCCGCTGCCCGCTCCTCGAGCAGCGCTGCGGCATTGCCGGTCATCGCATCCAGACCAGCAGACAAACTCGCCAAATCCAAGCGGATGTCGATATCGATCAATGCCTCCAAACCCGTCTCGGTCTGTTCGGTTTGGATGCGAAAATCTTCCGAATTTAGTGTCATGTTCAGCCCTTCCAATTGAGAATCAAATCAAAAGACGAGCTGAGCGATATCATTCAATTTTTAATTGCAAATATTGTCGATAAATACATATAGATGTAAAACTTTAAAATTGCCTCCTGCTATTTATTCCAGGCATATATTTGCCGATTATCCGACCTTTTTTCTAAAGAAACCGGGACCTTAATGCCATCGCGCCCTATTTAGACAATGAACACAAAACGAACTCTGAAGATCGTTGCAACCCATTCGTCAGCCAGATTCACTTGAGGAAAACTGCAGCGCGGCCGCTTGAGGGATATCAAGGCGCAGCCTGAGAGATCATTCGATAGTGGCGCCATGACGACAGATACGCTCTCCTACGCCATGCGCAACGTACCGCGCTACACCAGCTATCCAACCGCACCGCATTTTCACGGTGGGGTTTCGGCCGATGTCTATGCCGATTGGCTGCAATCCATCGGACCTCAAGATACGCTTTCCCTTTATTTGCACGTGCCCTACTGCCGGGAGATTTGTCATTATTGCGGCTGCCATACCAAGGCGACCCGCCAGGACGCCCCATTGAAGGCCTATGCAGATACGCTGTGCCGTGAGATTGAGTTGACTGCAACGCATCTAGAGCAGAGCGGCCCAGTCAAACACATCCACTGGGGCGGCGGCACTCCAAGCCTTTTGCCTAGGGAAAGTCTGGTCGAATTGACTGGTTTGATGCGGAAGCTGTTTACGTTCGACCCAGAACTTGAACATGCCATTGAACTGGATCCGCGCCTGGTTACCCAACCACTTGCTGAAACTTTGGTTCAGGTGGGCGTCAATCGGGCCAGCCTTGGCGTTCAGGACTTTGATCTAGACGTACAAAAGGCGATTGGCCGGGTTCAACCCTACGAAGTGGTCGCAAAAACAACCGGCTACTTACGAGATGCTGGTCTGGATGCGCTCAATTTCGACCTGATGTACGGCCTGCCGGGCCAGAGCGAAGAGACCATACTTGATACGGTCGAAAAGACCTTGTCTCTCAAGCCGGGCCGGATTGCGTTGTTCGGCTATGCCCATGTCCCTTGGATGCGCAAACATCAGCGGTTGATCGATGAAGCGACACTGCCGTCTGCCGCTGAGCGGATCGCACTTGCCGACTTGGCACGCGCAAAACTATTGGATGCTGGCTATGTTGCAGTTGGGCTGGATCACTTCGCCCGGCCGGATGACAGCATGGCCATCGCCCTTAACGACGGTTCTCTGAAACGCAACTTCCAGGGATACACAACTGATCAGGGCGAACAACTTATCGGCTTCGGTGTCTCCTCTATTGGCAAGCTAAGCAGCGGCTTTGTACAAAACCTGCCGGATGTCGGCAGCTGGCACCGGGCAATCGAAGCCGGCAATCTGCCGGTTTCCAAAGGTTTGGCGCTCTCCACCGATGACCGTCTGCGCGGCAAAATCATCGAAGAACTGATGACAAGCTATGCCTGTGATCTCGACGAGGTCTGCGCCACCTTCGACACTGGGCTTCAGGATTTGGAATCGTCGCTCACATCCTTGAATGAACTGGCAGCAGACGGGTTGGTGCAAATCGACCGGGAATTCGGCAATGGCACAAAAGTGCGGGTGACTGACCGGGGACGGCCCTATGTCCGGCTCGCAGCCGCCGCATTCGACGCCTATTTGGCGGATAGCCAGGCAAGCGGTACAGCGCGCCATTCAGCGGCAATTTAAATGGTGAGCTGGTAGCAAACACAAAAAGGCCGGTGAAAATCACCGGCCTTTTTGTTTCAATCAAATACTGAAATAGGAACTTAGTGCATTCCAGTCATTTGGCACAGACCGCACACTTTGTTCAGGTGGATCTTGTCAGAGCGGTCGACACGAATAATGCCGCGGCGCTTCATGTCCGACACCACCCGGCTGACGGTTTCAATGGTCAATCCGAGATAATCGGCAATTTCCTGACGTGTCATATGCAGTTGAAGATCGAATCCATCTGCCGAACCATCATTCGGCCCAACACATCCAAGTCCGCCGCGATCAGGAACAAGGTGTATCAGGAAACTGGCGACCCGCTCCACTGCAGATTTCCGCCCAAGCAAAACGGCGTGTTCGTGCAGGAGCCGCATTTGATTGGTGAGGCTTTTGGTCAGGAGGCGCTGCAATTCAGAAGAATTCTCAACCTGTTTCAGCGAAATCTCGTTAACTTGCGCGTCGGTGAGCGTTTCGGCCGTGCAATCGTTTTCCTCTGTCCCGGAGAAACCAAATAGGTCACCTGGACGCAACACTTCGACAACCTGGCGGCGGCCGTCCGGCAAAAGCTTGTAGAGCATCACCGTTCCACTCACCAGCTCATAGAGGCGCTTGGCTGGATCGCCTTCATAGTAGATTACAGCATGTGTCTCGAAATGAGCCCGCTTTGCGCCGAAATCCTCAAATGATGCCTGCTCGGTTGCACACATCGCAGCAGCCGTCCGGCTCGCACCTGCGCCGTGTCCGTAGCTTCCTGCATCAGTATATGCCATCTGTCCCTCCTTCGCGCAGATCCGCGCGCCGTATTCTGGCTATGACAATGGCCGGTGTTGTAATGACCTGCTCGGATAGCGCCAAGCGGACCATAGCCCCAACCATTCTGCAAAACGTCCCGTCCGACGTTCCGCAATTTGCAGGTTGAACTCTATCTATCAGATCTTGAAGGAGAAATTAGGGTGTCTGCGTAAGAGGAACTACATATGAGTAATTCCGACGCAGGCCATTATGACACAGCGTCGGCCAGCGTCTCTATTGACAGCGGCTTGCGGAGCACAGTCATGCCAGGAAGGTTTTGCATATGCCGGTTTAATCGGGCCTGCGGCTTACCAGATATGGCTATTATGCGGGGAGGCTCGGTGCGGGAATTAAGCTGTCGAGCAACCTCAACGCCGCTCATACCAGGCAAACCAAGGTCGAGAATGACCAAGTCATCCGCCGACACTTCTGCCTCGGTTAAGAACGTTTCGCCATCACTGTAGACTGCTGGATGATAATTGAGTTCACCGAGCACTATCGCTAGCGCATCCGCGACTGCTTCATCATCTTCAACAATGTGTACAACCACCAAGCAAATTCCTTCGGGACTAGCCCTATTACCATCCCCTATCTATAAATACGCGAATTCCTCTTCAGCTGATGTACGCAGTAATACGTTGTCGCACGAATACGTACACTTAAGCGGCCAAGTTTCTTTGAAAACTGCTGCTAACCGGCTGTACCATGACCCAAAACTATGCGCACGAGGTCAGCAGCATTGCGGGCACCAAGTTTTTCCATGATTCGTGCCCGGTGAACCTCAACCGTCCGTGGGCTAATGTTCAAAGAACGCCCGGCTTCCTTGTTGGACGCGCCGCCGGTGATTTCCTTCAAAACTTCCTGTTCCCGCCGGGTCAAAAGGTCAGCCCCTTGGAACGATAATGTTTCTTCACCCGACTGCCGCTGCTTCATGGTTGCAATGCTGTCGCGGACTCTTTCCAGAACCGAATCGGCGGAGAACGGCTTCTCAATAAAGTCGAAGGCCCCATTGCGGATCGCTTCGACAGCCATTGGAATGTCGCCTTGCCCGGAGATAATGAAGATGGGAGCTGGATAGTTTTCTGCGTTCAGAGCCTTCAGAATTTCAATTCCGGACCGGCCGGGCATATGAACGTCAAGCATGACACACGCCGGCACCGTTTTGCTGGCCGACTGAATAAATGCATCTCCATCCGTGAAAGTCTCGACTATGTAGCCTTCCATGTTGAAGAGAACTGACAAGGCATCACGCACCGCAGCATCGTCATCAACAATGTAAATGGCATCTGCGTTCGCTTTCATCGAAAAAATTCCTTTTGTTGCCTTTCGCACCGGCTGGCGGCACTTATTCCTGCAAGGTTTCTTCAGACATGACTGGCAGCGTTAAGAGAAAGGATGCCCCCTCGCCAGGGTCTGTCTGCTCAAGCCTCAAGTCTCCACCGTGATTTTGTGCAATGGACCGGGAAATCGCCAATCCCAGGCCAACACCTTTGTGTTTGCCACCGCTAAATGCCCGGAAGAGCACTTCTGCGACCTCTGCAGAGACCCCTGGACCATTATCTTTTACGCGGAATTCCAATCCTTCACCGCCCAATCGGACAGACAAAGTCACTTTCTTATGTTCTTGATCCGCGATCGCTTCCCGCGCATTGCGTATGAGGTTGATTAGGATTTGGCGAATTTGAACCGGATCCGCCATGAGCGGCGGCAAGTTGTCTTCAACCTCTGATGCCAGGACCGAAGAATCTTCTCCGCTGCCCAGTTCCGCCATTTCCAAGCAAGCCGCCACCAGCTCAGCCACATCAATGGCTGTGCGCTCCGGGGCTTTTCGCTCGACCAACTGACGCATCCGCTGGATGATTTCACTCGCCCGCTCCGCTTCCCGGACAGCTTTTGAAATCACATCAAGGATCTGCGGCGAGATACTGTCGTCAGACGCTGCCTTCCGGGAGACAGACTGCAGATAGAGCATAACCGCCGTGAGCGGCTGATTGAGTTCATGAGCGATTGCCGCGCCCATTTCATCCAGAGCGCTGAGCCGGGTCATATGCACCAACTGGGCCTGCGCTTTTTGCAAACGATCCTCAATTTGTTTTCGCGGACGCAAATCTCTGAGAATGCCGATGAACTGCCGGCCTTCAGGTGTCGACGCCTCGCCGACGGACAACTCTACGGGGAATACTGTGCCGTCCTTGTGTTGACCCTGCACTTCCCGGCCGATGCCGATGATCTTCTTCTGACCCGTATCAAGATAGTTTTGGACATAGCGGTCATGCGCGTTAGCGTAGTCGAACGGCATAATCCGGGTCACATTTTCGCCGAGCAACTCTGAAGCGCAAAACCCGAACAGCTTTTCGCACGCTTTGTTAAACGCCAAAATCTGGCATTTGGCGTTGATGACAATGATGCCATCGACAGCGGTATTAAACACGCTGTCCAAGCGTGCTTCTGATATTGCCGCGGCAACATCACCTCTGTCGATCACACTGTCTTCAGCCATCCCAAAACCCCGATGGAATTCATCTCCCATCAAGCTTTACGGATTTTCACTTAGTCCAGCAACCCGTCTTTAATCTAAATCTCTGGCAACCAAACGCTAATTCTCTGAATAGCTTCCTCAAGGTCACCCCGGCTGCGGGCGAAACACAAGCGGATATGGTTTTCGCCCCCAGCGCCAAAAGCTGTACCCGGCGCCAGCCCAACACCGGTCTGGCGTACACAATCCATCGCGAATTGACGCGTATCTGTAATCCCATCAATGGAGAAAAACAGGTAAAACGCGCCTTGTGGCGCAGACAACTTGATGCGATCCAACGCGCCAAGTCCGCCGACAACGCAATCCCGCCCCTCACGCGCGAGTTGTACCTGTTTATCCAAAAACGGCTGTCCATCGCGCAAAGCGGTTAAGGCAGCTCTTTGGGAAAACGCGGGCACTCCGGAAGTTGAATACTGAATAAGATTCTCAATTACCTGCCCGAGCTCCGGTGGCGCAGATATCCAGCCAACCCGCCATCCAGTCATCGCCCAGTTCTTGGACATAGAATTCACGTAGATGATCTGATCATCGTCTTCGGCGATGTCAAAAAAGGACGGCGCTCGAGGGCCTGCGCCATAATAAAAAAGCGCATAGATTTCATCAGCAATGATCCACAAACCATGTTTGCGGGCCAGATTGAGGACTTCCTTCAGCGACTCTTCATCGGCAACCCAACCAGAGGGATTGCAGGGGGTATTCAAGAAAATCGCGACTGTCTTAGGTGTGATGGCCGCTTCCAGGTCAGTAATATCCAGACGCCAGCCACTGTTTTCCAGCCGCATCGGCACTGATACCGGCACGGCGCCCCGTAATCCTACGGCTGCTTCAATATTGGGCCAGGCCGGAGTTGGAACGAGCACTTCATCTCCGGCCGAGGCCAGCGCCTGGACAGCAAGCTGGATGGATTGCATACCAGATCCGGTCACAAAGAAGCGTTCGGCTGAAAACTTGCGGCTATAGAGTGCCTGATGATAGTCGGCCAAAGCTTCGCGGAGCTCCGGGATACCGCGCTGAAATGTATAAAAAGTCTCACCAGCGTCCAGCGATTGTTTGGCTGCGGCGCAAATAAAGTCCGGTGTCGGCAAATCCCCCTCACCTGCCCAGAGCGGAATCAGGTCTTCCCGCCCCCATCCGGCATTGAACACTTCAACAATACCGCTTTCCGGCGCATGCCGGCTCTCAGGGCTCAACTTGTCGAATAGAGCAGTCAAATTGTGGTCCTCTGCAGGCTTGGGATTCATTCCTAACTTAGCCGCAATGCGCGCAAAGAACTCATGAAATGCTTTGAACTAAACTTCACAAAGGCTGATTGTTCCTCGAAAACTAGAACTAAACTTCAACCGCAACGGCTCCTTCGCCGCATGGCGAATAGACATCGCCATCAAGCTGTGGTCCGATCCCGCTGACAGTGGCAAAAAAGCCTTGAATTGACCGTTGGCGGCAATTCCTAGGTTACAATCGCTCAAACGCCACCCGGGAGGAAAACCGCCAGACTATGTTGCACGGATGGCTCGTTATACTGGCTGCAGGAGTTTACATCCTGTTGCTGTTTGCCATAGCAAGTTATGGCGACCGCATGGCAAGAAAGGTTCCGCGCCTGCGCGCTGGTGGGCGGCCTATGATTTATGCGCTTTCTCTGTCCGTCTATTGCACATCCTGGACGTTTTTCGGATCGGTCGGAAATGCCAGCCGAAACGGCATTGAATTTCTAACGATTTATATTGGTCCCATCCTGGTTTTTGCGCTCGGTTACCCCTTGCTGCGCCGAATCATTCATATTTCCAAGGCTGAAAGCATCACATCAATCGCTGACTTCATCGGTGCGCGTTATGGCAAAAGCCAATCCGTAGCTGCGCTTGCCACCCTGATAGCGGTTATCGGCATTATTCCTTACATCGCCTTGCAGCTTAAGGCAGTGTCACTCTCGATCACCACAATGGTCGGGCCCTTGATTTCACCGTCCGATTTTCTAATCCCGGTATTTGATGACATCACCTTGTTGATCGCGCTTGGAATGGCGATCTTCGGCTGGGCTTTTGGCACTCGTCATATTGACGCAACCGAACACCAGGAAGGGTTGATGCTGGCGATTGCCGCGGAAGCGATTGTCAAGCTGATCGCCTTCCTCGCTGTTGGTATTTGGGTGACCTACGGTCTGTTTGGCGGTCCATTCGATCTCGTTCGCGCCATTACTGAAGCACCAGAAGTTGCTGCGATATTCGACCAACCCATCCAAATGAGCAATTGGGTGGTGATGTCGACACTCTCCGCATTTGCGGTTCTGCTGCTGCCCCGGCAGTTTCATGTGACCGTCACGGAGAACAACTCAGACGGTGAACTGCGCCGCGCGATTTGGCTGTTTCCTGTCTATCTGGTTCTGATCAACCTGTTTGTCATACCCATCGCGGCTGCCGGATTGCTGCGCTTTGGCCAAGACGTCAATCCTGACACCTTCGTTTTGGCTTTGCCAATGGATGCGGGCCAGCAATGGCTTGCTCTTTTCGCCTTTATCGGTGGCCTGTCCGCGGCAACAGCTATGGTGATCGTGGCAGCCGTCGCACTCGCAATCATGATCTCCAATGACATTGTCGTGCCCTTGATGTTGCGCGGCCATGGCGAAGAGGAATTGGTGAACGTGCGCGGCCGTGATTTGAGCAAGCGGCTTATGACCATCCGCCGGCTGGCGATTTTCGCGATTCTGCTCCTTGCGTATGCATATTACCGGGCTGCCGGTGACACCGCGGCTCTTGTCTCTATTGGCCTCTTATCCTTTGCTGCTATCGCACAATTTGCACCCGCCTTTGTTGGTGCGCTCTATTGGCGCCGGGCAACGGCCACCGGTGCGCTCGCAGGACTAAGCGGCGGCTTTTTCCTGTGGGGCTACACGCTTTTGCTACCAACATTCGCGCAGTCCGGCCTCATCTCCGACACTATCCTTTTTTCGGGTCCCTTTGGCATCAGCGGATTGAGACCGGAATCCCTGTTCGGAATTAACGCGGATCCGTTTATTCACGGCACCCTCTGGAGCCTTGGCATCAATCTTCTTTTGTTCGTCACAGGTTCATTGCTGCGCAAACCGCTGCCCTCAGAAACATTGCAGGCAAACGTCTTTGTTCCGGCCGAATTGGCTCCCTCTCCAAACCTCAGGTACTGGCGCACAACTGTCACAGCCGGCGATCTTCAGGCCACAGTTGCCCGCTATCTTGGCGAGGAACGCACTGCCCGATCCTTCCGGCGATTTGCAAGAGAGCGCGGTATATCCGTTGAACCCAACACGCTTGCAGATGCCAATCTGTTGCGGTTTTCCGAGCAACTCCTAGCCAGCGCCATCGGCGCAGCCTCCGCTCGGCTGGTTTTGACTTTGATGCTCAAGCGGCACGATCCGTCGACAAAAGGCGCGGTTAAACTGCTTGATGATGCCTCCATGGCGATCCAGCACAACCGGGATCTGCTGCAAACTGCGCTTAATCAGGTCCGTCAGGGCATTGGCGTTTTTGATCGCGATCTGCGGCTGATCTGCTGGAACCGGCAATTCCGCGATCTGTTAGGGCTGCCGGCGGAATATGGCCAGGTTGGCACCGCCCTCGATGAGATCTTACGCTACAACGCCGAGCGTGGAGAACATGGCTCTGGACCGGTTGAAGTGATCGTTGAGGACCGCATTCAGAAACTTGTCATTGTCCAGGAAACCTATCAAGAAAGGCTGCACGCGAGTGGGACAGTTCTGGAAGTCCGGATCAGCCCGATGCCTGATGGCGGGATCGTAACGACCTACACTGACATTACCGAACGGGTGATGGCGGAAGAAGCGCTTGCCAAAGCCAATGAAACCTTGGAACGCCGTGTCCGGGAACGTACGGAAGAACTCACTCATGTGAACGACCGCCTTGTTGAAGCGACACACGCGGCTGAAGAAGCCAATATTGGCAAGACGCGGTTCCTTGCAGCTGCGGGCCATGACATCCTGCAACCACTCAATGCCGCCCGGCTTTACTCCTCGGTCCTTGTCGACAAGCTTTCAGACGGCGACAACGGCACCTTGGTTAAGAACGTGGAATCGGCACTTGAGTCGGTCGAGGATATTCTCGGCGCGGTGATGGATATCTCCCGCCTCGATACAGGTGCCTTAAAACCGGAACCAACCGTCTTCCGCCTTGACGACCTCCTGAAAGGTTTGGAGCTGGAGTTCAAACCGATCGCCGCGGAAAAGGGACTGGACCTTAAGATCGTGCACACCAGCGCCTCGATCCGGACTGACAGGCGCTTGTTGCGTCGCCTACTGCAAAACCTAGTTTCAAATGCTATCAAATATACGGCAGAGGGCCGGGTTCTTGTCGGCTGCCGGCTTAAGGAAAACCAGGTTTTGGTGGAGGTGCATGATACCGGCCTCGGCATTCCAGAAACCAAACAAAAAGCGATTTTTCAGGAATTCCATCGTCTTGACGACGGCATGCGTGTCGCAAAAGGACTGGGTTTGGGCTTGTCCATTGTTGAACGCATCAGCCATGTTCTCAAACATAACGTGGATCTGAAGTCGGAACTGGGAAAAGGCTCCTGCTTCACAGTCGAGTTGCCGCGCACGGCGCCGGTGCCCGAGCATCAACCTGCCCCGCAACCAAGTGCGAGTGTCAGTCAGCTGGACGGTCTTTGCGTAGTTGCTATCGACAACGAACCAGACATCCTTTCAGGCATGCGCCACCTACTCACCAACTGGAATTGTAAAGTGGTGACGGCATGTGATGATGCACAGGCTGCAACGCTGCTCAATCATGCCGGTTTTACGCCGGATGTGATCCTGGCAGATTATCACCTCGACAATGGCACCGGTATTGAGGCAATCGTCAAACTTCGCTGGAAGTTTGGCAGCCACATTCCAGCAATCCTGATTACAGCAGACAGAAGCCGAGCGGTGCGGACAGAGGCTTCAGACAAGGGGATTGCTTTCTTCAACAAGCCGCTGAAGCCGGCGGCCCTGCGCGCCCATTTGGGCCGCTGTCAGGCTGATCAAACAGCCGCTGAGTAGGTTTCTGTTGAGATAGTACGGTCAAAAACACCCGGTCTGGACGCCTGTTCACGCGTTGCTGGGGGCTAGTCCTGGCCAGCTGTCACCCTTTTGCGATTGCCTGGCGCTGTACTAGGTGCCCTGTCTTCCCAGGCTTCTTTTCTGACGGCGGTGATTTTCATCGGGTCGGCATTCGGTCTGCCGAAGTAATAACCCTGTAGATTGTCGCATCCGAGGGTACGCAATGCGTCTACCTGGAATTGGCGTTCCACGCCCTCAGCCGTTACTTCCAGGCCAATATTGTGGGCCAAAGCAATTATCGCGGAGATAATCGCCAACCCTTCACTCTGCTCTCCAATTTCATCAACGAAGGACTTGTCGATCTTTATTTTGTCAAAGTTATATTGGCGCAAATAGAGGAGTGATGAATACCCTGTGCCGAAATCATCCAATGCAATCCGGATACCCATATCCTTCAACTGCTGCAATTTGTCGGATGCCGAACCAACATCTTTCAGAAAAACGGATTCCGTGATCTCAAGCACCAGTCGCTCTCCGGGAAATCCAGTTTCCATCAATACGTCAGAAATCGTCTCCACCAGATTTGGGTCCATGAACTGGACCGCAGACAGGTTGACCGCAACAGTTTCGAGATCCGGGCAGCGCGCCGCTATTCGACACGCTTTGTCCAGAACCCAAGCACCTAAGGGCAGAATTAAGCCTGCATGTTCCGCAATCGGTATGAAAACATCTGGTCCGACATCGCCTCGTTGTGGGTGCTGCCAGCGAACGAGAACTTCACTTGAGATGACTTTGCCCGATCGGGCGTCCACAATCGGCTGGAATTCAACATCGAGCTTGCCGTTTTCAAACGCTTCTCGCAGATCTGTTTCCAGCTCCCGGCGCTCGCGCACTTCCAGTTGCATTTCCTCGGCAAACGCCAAAGCCCGTCCTCGGCCGGTTTCCTTTGCTTTATAAAGCGCAATATCCGCTTCACGCATCAAATCGTCGACGGTACCGTTTGCATTGCAGAGACGGGTAAAGCCAACCGTCGCGCCTACAGCGAATTCCCGGTGGCAAATGGAAAAAGGTTTGCGGGCAACCTGGACAAGTTCATCGGCAAAAGCCTGTGCTTCCTCATCGCTGGCGAAACTACCGAGCGCTGCAAATTCATCGCCACCAAAACGGGCAAGAACCGTCCGTCCTTCGCTAATGGATGTGAACCGTTTGGCCACCTGTTTCAGCAGCTCATCGCCGGCGGGATGTCCGCTTGTATCGTTGACAACTTTGAAGTTATCGAGATCGATAAGAAACAATGTTAGCGATTTATCACCGCTCTTCATTTGTTCGGCGAGCATCTCTTCAGACCGGTTCAAGAACCAGCTGCGATTGGCAATTCCAGTCAGGGAATCTTGTTCGGCCAACTGGGTAATCAAGGCATTTGCCCGGCGAACGTCAGTGATATCGGAGCCGACCCCCCGAAACCCGCAGAAGGTTCCTTGATCGTCATAAAGTGGCGCCCCTGCCAAAGACCACCAACGCTCTTCACCCTTTACGTCAACACCGATTTCCAGCGCCCGGAATGCGGACTTGCTCTCGATTGCAGCCGACAAAGTTTCCGCAGCACAGTGCGCTTCCGGCAAATTTAAGGAACTTGCCAGATCGGTGATTTGCATGGCTCGAAGTTCTTTGAAACTGCGGCCGGCGACTGTTGAGAACCGGATGGAGATGTTGCTAATCCGTCCCAACGCATTGGTTTCCCAAAGCCAATCGCTGTCTTTTTCTTCAATCTCGTTCATCATCAGCGAGATCAGATCGCCGCGCTGACGGAGCTCGCTTTCGGCGAGAAAATTTGATGTGAAAAGCCAGCTCGTCGATGCGACGCTGCCGATGATAATCAATGCAAAACTGGTTAGAAGGGTTATCAGAACCCAAGGCTGCGGTATGTCGGCTGTGACGAGACACGCTACACCGACACTGTAAAGAACCAGAAGCCAACGGAAGGCTGCTTGCGGCACAGTCGCTAACGCAAAACCACCACCACAAATCATTCCAATCGTCACAATGGACGACACCCAGAATTCGAAAACATCTCCAAAGGATAAAGCGGCGACCGGGACGACGGCCCACACTGCACTGAGGATCGTTGCATGCCGGACGGCTCGGGCAATGACTTTCGCTGAAGCTTGTTCAATTGGCCGCCGATTAAACTTGCGCCATTGGAGCGCCATCTGAAACAAAATACCAGCGACGGCCAAGAACCAGGCGAGAACAAGTCCGATTGGAACCGCAGCAAATCCGACGGCAACCAACGCCATTGCGTTGATCAGATTGCCCGCAATCATCAGTGGCGTTAAACGCAAGACGTTGGAGACTTGAGCGGCACGAACCCGCCGCATCACGGCTTCGTCTACGACCGGATATCCGAACGCCATGAGAAACGGCCGAATTGGTGTTTTTCGATAAGGGAGTACCTTGCGCCGCGTACTCCGGCGGCTCAAACGCCAGATTTGTCTTGCCGGGTTCAAAATCGCCAGCAAAATCACCTGGAGAATGGTTTTCCAGTGTGCGGCCAACCGCATGTTTACTCCGCTACTACACCCCAAAATGCCTGCGCTTCCTCAGGCGCATACACAGCCTAAATGGCCGCCTCTGAAATTACGGTAAAGGAAAGCAACCTCAGGAGAATATTTTTGAGTATTCAACAAATAGTTCCGAAAGAGACCTTTGCGGAAACACGGTTGCAGCAACTTAGAAAATAGAAAAACCCACACCCTACCCAAAAGTTGAAAGTATGAGCATTGTATATAAGATGGCCATCCCTGCGGCTCTTGCCGCAGGCCAACGACTGCAGTCACAAGTGGCGAAACGCCTACAGTATGTGCTTATACGGCGAACGAGCCGTCAAATTGCAGGCTTGAATCCGCCAACAATTGATTTCTCGCTTAAAGATCGGCAGCTTCTGAGGTTTCTCCGCCGATTTGCCACTGACCGGCTTCTATTTTGGAGGCAGCAATCACGGCTTGGGTGCGGCTTTCGACACCTAGTTTTTGCAAGATAGCCGACACATGCGCCTTAACTGTCGCTTCAGACACCGACAGCTCATATGCGATTTGCTTGTTCAGCAACCCTTCTGACAACATCATCAGAACACGGACTTGCTGCGGAGTCAGTGTTGCAAGCCTTTGCACCAAGTCGCCTGCGCCATCATCAGCTGTGAGATCGACATCCGGAGGTGTCCAAACGCTTCCTGACATGACTTCTGCAATCGCCTGACGAATGACTTCAATACCATGCGATTTCGGAATAAACCCGGACGCACCGAACTCCATCGACCGCCGGATCGCCTGTGGATCTTCATTGGCGGACACCACCACAACCGGCACACCGGAGTATTGGGCCCGGAGATACATCAGGCCTGAAAATCCGCGCATTCCCGGCATGGTCAGATCCAAAAGGATCAGGTCGACGTCGCCATCTTTTTCCAACAGTGCGGTGACATCTTCAAGCGCGCCTGCCTCAACAATCGAAGCCTGCGGATATTGAGATTCGAGCGTTTGGCGCAGAGCTCCGCGGAACAATGGATGATCATCTGCAATAACAAAGCGATATGTTGGCGCCGACACGTTCTATTCCTCCCAGTGCCGCCTATTCGAAGGCAGTATTGAACAAACCGGAGCTTGCGCATCCTCCTGGCGCAAACAGGTAACGTTCCAATACCGTCTAGTAGGCCGCGTGGTTTGTATTTATTGAAAGTATGTGCCTCATTCAGACCTTGAAAGTCAAACCCTCTATAGGCCTAGAATCTAAGCCACACCGCATGACGCACAATTTACCACACCCAAGGGTTGCTATGCGTTATATAAAATTCAACGCAACTATACTTCCCCTTATACGGGAAACTCCCTGCGGAACGCAACTGGAGCCTACGGTTGGCACAGATTAACCAAGAAGCAAACTGACATAAGCGCTGCGGAATACAACTCATTTTTCCACAGGAGACGAGCCTCTCGAATAAACACTTCAAAAACCATTGAAACTACAATAGCTTCTCAGCACAGAAATTCCTTTTTTAAGATCAAAGCTTCGATACCATGGCGCTGCACCCAACCCTTTATTCCTTCACCAACCGGTGGGAATGCGATGAAAACGATCATCTAAACGTTCAGTTCTACTTCAGCCGGTTCGATGAAGCTGATCAGCAATTCCGGTTGATCACCGGCCTGAGCGATGCTCTGGTAGGTGCCCGCAGGGTTCGGCATGTGCGCTATCATAAGGAGCTGCGCACAGGTGATTTGATCACCGTTCATTCAGGCATCGCGTTCGATGGGCCGCATATGCTGACGGTCGTTCACGAATTGCGAAATGCCGGAACCGGTGACTTGAGCGCAACGGCTATTGACGGCTATGAGCCCAGCGCCAGCACAGTCAAATCTCTGCGTCAGAGGTTCAAGGATCACCAATGTCCCATGAGCGAACTGGCCTCACCTCGCGGTCTGCCTGCAAGTCCGGCGAACAACAAACCGGCTTTGGATAAGCTTTTGCAGAACGGTGGCGGTTTGTGCTTCCGCGGAACAGTGCTTCCACGGCACGTCAATGCGGACGGGAAGGCAGATGATCAATTCGCGCTCGCCTGCTGTACAGATGCAGTCCCTCATGTATGGGAACGCAGCCCACTGACCCACACCTATCTGAGCGAACATAATCTCGGCCGTGTCGCAATGGAGATGAAGCTGATTTGGCACACGCCACTTAAATCGGGCGACGCTATCGTTGTCGCCTCCGGCTTTACCGGCGCTCAGGCAAAGACGTTCGGTATGCGGCACCACATATATGAAAGCCGCACAAGCCGGTTAGCTGCAACATTGGATGTCGTTGCCCTGGCAATGGATCTTGATGCCCGGAAAGCGATTGAACTGCCTGAGGCAGCGCGCAAGGCGATTGCAAAAATACAGCTAGACTGAAATAGGCGATTACATTTGGCTTAAAATGCTGATTTGAGCCAAACGCTCAGAAAGCGGTAACTGATTAGTTGCCGCTGCTGTCCAAATCCTTTTGTAGCTCACGCACCATGCCAAAGAAACGCCGCATGGCTGTTTCAGTAAAACTCAACACCTTATCAAGTTCTTCTTCGTCTTCAGCAGTCAGTTTTGAGGATCCATCCTCTGGAATCTTTTTGTCCACGGGGCGATCGACCGCAGATCCAGGGGGCAATGGAATGCCGCTGTCTTCTTTGCCAGCTTCCAGCGTCTCCAAACGTGCTGTCAAATTTTCCACTTCAGCAGCCAACGCATTGATTTCCGCAAGATAAGCCTCTTCCGCAAGCGGGACCGGATTACACCGCCAGTTGGCATTTTTTTGCCGGCAAATCGAGACAGTTCCATTTTGCCGGTCCACTCGGAGAATATCGCCGTCGGCAGCGACCAATGAAAAACGGTCGCTATCCCCTTCGGTTACCGCCTCAACAGCTTCAGGCGTAACTTCTGTTTCCGCCCGAACAGGTCCTGCTGCGAGAACTCCGGCACCAGCTAAAACCAAAATGGCTGCCGAGAAGTATGCGCGAGCCATAATACGTGTCTCCTAAAAACTGTTTGAAGATACACGCCGCTTGGCGCGATCAAACTACCGTTGCCACATTTCCATGGCCAAAGCACGGCCAGTTTAGACGTTTGTCACCGGGAACATACATCAACCTGCCACATCAGACCGGTGATCGAGCAACTTTTCAAGGGTTTCCAGACGATCAGCTTCGCCAGCAGGCTTATCCCAGCGGATCCGTGAAATTCGCGGAAAACGCATCGCCACGCCGGACTTGTGACGGCTGGATTTGTTCAAACCTTCAAATGCAACTTCCAAAACCAGCCCGAAATCGTGACCAAATCGCACTTCGCGAACTGGGCCGAAACGGTTCGTCGTATTGGCACGCACAAACCGGTCAATTTGCTGCAGCTCTTCATCTGTAAATCCAAAATAGGCTTTGCCCACGGGCACCAGCCCTTCACCTTCCAGACCATCCCGCCAGACGCCAAACGTGTAGTCGGAATAAAACGATGATCGCTTGCCATGCCCTCGCTGCGCATACATCAACACCGCATCGATAAGATGCGGATCTTGTTTCCACTTGAACCAGAGGCCTTTTGGGCGCCCACCGGCATAGGGCGCATCAAGCTTCTTGAGCATTACCCCTTCAACTGCTGCGGCATCATCGGGGCCCAGAAATGCGTCGGGATTGCTGCGCGCCTCTGTAATTTCATCCCATGTATTAACATTTACGAGTGGCGAAATATCGATCTTGGGATGCGATATGTCTTCAACAAAACCTTCCAACCTTGTCCGCCGGTCCGCAAATGAGAACCCGCGCAGGTCTTCACCATTCAGCGTCAGCAGATCGTATGCACGGATTGCCGCGGGAAATTCACGCTGAAGTTTCGGGCCCGCCGTCTTTCTGTTGAGACGTTTTTGAAGGTCGCCAAAAGGCCGAACTTTACCGTCTGCAATGACCAGCAACTCGCCGTCAATGCAGCCGTCAAAAGTCATCGCCTCCAAGACATCTGGGAAAGCTCTCGAAATGTCGTCTCCGGTCCGGCTGAACAACCGGCGAACCTCTGTCCCATCCTCCGCAAGCCCTGCCGCCGCCTGAATGCGGATGCCGTCCCATTTCCATTCAACGGCAAAATCGGTTGCTTCAAGCTGATCTGGGTCTCGATCTGCATCAAGAGGGTGGGCCAGCATGACGGGTCGGAAGGGTGCTGGGTCCAGATTGTCCGGGCGCTCTCCTTTGCCCTCGGCCCAGGCAAATAGGGTTTCATAGGGCGGCTTCAGACCGAACCAAACCTCTTCGATATCTGAAACTTTCAATCTTCCAAGGCCCGCAAGCGCCGTTTTAGCCAACCGCGCTGAGACACCGACCCGCAGCCCACCGGTCACCAACTTGAGGAGCGCCCAGCGCCCGGTTTCATCCAAGTGGTCCAACCAATTGGTCAGCAATCGCGGTACGTCGGTCTTGCCCGCATTTTCCAACGCATCAACCACGTCAGCCAGTTTTACTTCGTCTGTCTGTTTTTCCGTGTCCACACCAGTTGGAGACGGCCACATCAATGCGATGGTTTCTGACAAGTCTCCGACAAAATCATAAGAGAGCGCAAAGAGCTGGGGATCGGAGCGCTCCCCTATGAGCGATTTTAAAACTGCGGGTTTTGCGTGTTTAAACTTTAGATCGCGTGTCAACGCTGCAAGCGCAAATCCCCTGTCGGGATCGGGAACACTTTTGAAATAGCTGACCAATAGCGCTTCTTTTGCAAGGCGCCTTGGTTCCAGTGACAGCCGGTCCAGGAGTTGAGAAAAAGCACGCATGGATTCACATAGCCGGATCGGGGCCTCGGTCAAAACCCCTACCGGCTATATGTTTTTGACAGTCTCCAGATCAAGTGCCGGGATCAGGCCGCATCACTTAAGGCAACTTCGTTTGAAATGCGCTGCAGGCCAGCGGCATCCTCGCGGATCCATTTCACGACCATCGGCACCTGCGCGCCTGAGAAGTCCACATATGTTAGGCGCATGCCTTCTTTGATTCCCGGAAAAACGATAACGCCAACTCCGCCATCCGAGCTGTTCACCAACCGCGTAGAATGTTCCAACCCATCTTCGGAGATTAACGTGATTTTCTGTCCTTGTTCCTGCTTTCGGCTCGCCCGGCGGCGTTCTTCGACATCGTGAGCCATTTGTTCAAGGAACCCCTCGATACCGGTCGACATCTGGTCCGCGACATTTTTCACAGCCACTGCAATTTCATCCACCGTTTGCGCTTCACCTGCAGTCGCCTGAATCGCTTGATCCACGGTTTCTGCGCTTGTCACCGCATTTGCAGTCTCACTGGCAGCCATTGTAATGCTTTGCGTAATCTCGTGCGTGGCAATGCTTTGCTCATCAACAGCGCTTGTGATGGCGCCTGTGACTTCACTAATGAGCTCAATGGATCCAGAGATCTTGCGAATGGAGTCAACAGCCTCGCTTGTCAAACCTTGGACCGAAGAAATCTGATTGGATATCTCTTCTGTCGCTTTTGCCGTCTGTGTCGACAGCTCTTTCACTTCTGCTGCGACAACTGCAAACCCTTTACCAGCATCGCCGGCGCGGGCGGCTTCGATTGTGGCGTTGAGCGCCAACAGGTTGGTTTGTTCTGCAATCGCCCGGATCATCTCAACGACCGTACCGATTTTTTCGACCGCGTCCGCCAGACTGGAAACATTACCATCCGTTTGCTTGGCTATTCCAGTAGCGTCGCTGATAACATCGGTTGCCCGTCCGGCTTGATTGAGAATTTCCTGAATGGCAGCCGACATTTCCTCGGCGGCGGCTGCAACCGTCTGCACATTGTTAGATGACGATTCAGAAGCCCCTTTTGCTTCACCAGCTGCGGAAGACGCATCCTGGGAGATATGACGGACGCGCGAAGCAATATCCGTCATCTGACTGGTCTTATCGTCGACGTCTCCGGTAACGCTCGCCATCAGGTTTCGGAATTTCTCTATCAACTCCTCGACGTGGTTTTGACGCATCCGTTCGCGATCACGTTCCTTGGCCGCCTCCATTTCAAGGGCTGCACGCACTCGGGCGTTTTCCTGAAAGACTTCGCCGGCTCGAGCGAGATCGCCGATAACATCGGCCCGGTTCAAGAACGGCATCTTAAAGTCCAAAGCACCTTCGGCGATATCTACCAACTTGCCGGCCAGTTTCGCCAAAGTGTTGTTTACTTTGCGGATCTGCCAGACACAAAGGCCAAGAGTGAGCAGGACAACAAAAACCGTTTCCCAGACCACCATCATGAAGTGCTGGTTGGCGCTGTCAGCAAGTTCCTGGGCCCGTTTTTCGCCTGCGTAAAGCATCTCAAGAGACGCATTGCGCATCAAATTAAGCCGTTCGGTTGCCTTACCAAACCAGACCGAGCCATCAATACCCTGTCCATCTTTTGTTTCCGGTAAGGTTCGAAGAACCTTGCGCCATTCTACGACTTGAGAAACCGCTGGTCCTGAAACCATCTGGTCGAACAACTCAATATGGTGTGGGAAGGCGATCTCTCTGAAGTCTTTGAGAAAGGCGTTTTCAACTGACAAGCGATCGAAGTATGCCAAAAACCGTTCTTTTGGCACGTCTCCGGTTTTTCCGACAATCGTGAACAGTTGACCACCAATCGCACGTTCAAGGCCGCCCGCCTCAATAGCTTCCGTTAACAGGAGAAACGGTGACATATCTTGCGCGTATTCACTGTCTGCGCTTGCTTGAACGCCCGCCCAAATCAGAGCAACCAATTGGCGGATGTTGCCTGAATAAAATGCAAGGTTCTTGGAGCCATTGATACTCTTGTTATCAATCCCGCTGCGGTGTTGACCGATGGCATTAAGGTGATTTGCCATCTCCCGGGCCTTTTCCAAAACCACCTTGTTGTGAACAGAGAAACCAGCAACAGCGGTCTGAAAGTCCTCAACAGCCTTGTCCGTCGCTTTCCGCTGTTCTGCCAAGAGTTTTTTGGGGTTGTCCGCATATCCGGTCGCGATCATCACCGCCGTCCGGCCACGCTCTTTCTGCAACTCGTGAATGACTGCTTCCGACCGTTCCGCCATCACTGCTTTTGGAAGGATATCAGATGCGATACGGCTTTCATTTTGCGCTTCATAAAGTGCGATGAAACTTTGAAATAAAAAAGCCAGCAGCGGAACAATCGCAAGCAACGCGATCTGAGCACGAATTGATTTGAACATAACAATCCCCAAACAGAAAACCCGCCCCAAATAACGCTAGGTAAAGTTAAGAAAATATATAAACCTGAGGATGAAAAATTGTCGCACCGTATACCATTGATATTATCTACGAGGCACAGCCGAAACACCCCTAAACAACACTGTTAGTTTTTACATCTCTGCAAAAAATTCGTGCAATTCCTGCAGGTAGACGCGGCAGATGAAAGCCTGTATAAGCCGCGCTCCATAAGGGCCGGCATGGTGATGGCCCGATCCGGTAGACTGCTGACTGGTATGCAGATGATCCGGAGCAGTTGAAAGATTCCTATGACTGATTTGATGTCGCTCGCCCCGGCGCTGAAAGCCGCGCTGGCGAAACGTGGCTATGAAAGCCTCACCCCGGTTCAGGAAAGTGTCCTGAGCGAAGCCCCCGCTGAAGCAGATCTTCTTGTCTCCGCGCAAACCGGTTCAGGCAAAACCGTTGCATTTGGCCTGGCATTGGCTTCGACCATCCTCGGCGAAGAGGAAACGCTCGGCAAACCCGGCGCTCCAGTGGCACTCGCGATTGCTCCGACACGTGAACTTGCACTGCAGGTGAAGGAAGAACTCACCTGGCTTTACGGCGAAGCTGGCGCAGTCACAGCGTCTTGCGTCGGCGGCATGGATCCGCGTACCGAACGCCGAGCCTTGGACCGGGGAGTCCATATCGTTGTCGGCACTCCGGGTCGTCTGCGCGACCATATTGAACGCGGAGCCCTCGATCTTTCAGAATTGCGCGCTGTCGTGCTCGACGAAGCCGATGAAATGCTCGACATGGGCTTCCGTGAAGATTTGGAGTTCATTCTGGACGCAGCGCCACAAGAGCGCCGGACCTTGATGTTCTCCGCGACAGTTCCCAGGCCGATTGCCGAGCTTGCCAAGCGTTTTCAGAAAGATGCCGTACGCCTGTCCACGATCAATGCCCGTGAGCAGCATGTTGATATCGACTATGTGGCACACCCCGTGGCACCGAATGAGCGCGAAAACGCCATCATCAACGTTCTACGCCTGCACGAAGCAGAAAAGGCGATCGTATTCTGCCAGACTCGTGAAGGTGTCAGCCGCCTAACCGCCCGGCTTGCAAATCGAGGCTTCTCAATTGTCTCGCTTTCTGGTGAACTCAGCCAGGAGCAGCGGACAGCCGCTCTCACCGCTATGAAGAACGGCACGGCCAGGGTTTGTGTGGCAACCGACGTCGCCGCCCGCGGCATCGACCTGCCAAATTTGGACTTGGTGATTCACGCTGATCTGCCGACCGGAAAAGCGGCCCTCCTTCACCGATCAGGTCGAACTGGCCGCGCGGGCCGCAAAGGCACCTGCGTGCTGATGGTTCCGTTCCCACGCCGCCGTCAGGCTGAACGCACCCTTCATTTTGCAAACATCACGGCCACCTGGAAAGGCGCACCGACGTCGGATGAAATTCGCGCGAAGGACAAGGAAAGGCTGCTGGCCGATCCGGTCTTGTCCGCCGAACTGGAAGAAGAAGAACGGGCAATTGCCGTAGAACTTCTGGCACTTCACAGTGCGGAGCAGCTGGCAGCAGCGTTCGTCAAATTGCGTCAATCCCGCTTGCCTGCACCGGAAGATGTTGGTGAGCTGAATGAATCATCACTCAAAGGACGCGACGCCGGCGCACGTGGCGGCCGCAGCGCCGAAATCACCGGCAAATTTGATGACGGTGTTTGGTTCTCATTGTCTCTCGGACATCGGCAGCGCGCAGAACCACGTTGGATCCTCCCACTGATTTGCCGTGCTGGTCACGTCACTAAACGTGAAGTCGGTGCCATCAAGATCTTCCAGAACCAGCTCTATTTTGAAATAGACGGAAAACACGGCGAACGCTTCAACGAAGTTGTCAAACGCGAAGGTACCGGCGAGGAAAACGTCAACATCACGCTTCTCGATGCGCGTGGCGGCAAAATCCCGCAACCGCCGAAGGAAGACAACTTCCGGGGCGGTGGCAATCGGGATCGAGGCAACCGCTTCCGGGGAGATCGCGGAGACAGAAATGACCGCGGTGATCGCGGCGACCGCGGCGGCTACCAGAACCGCCGGCCGCGCAAAGGCGATGCCCCGGACTATGAAGAGATGGGCCGGGAAGACACACTGAAACCGGACAGGCCGAAACGCGGCCCGAAGCGCGACTTCGATGGTCCGCGTGGCAAAAAGCGCCGCCGGGACGACGGTGATGCCGCTCCACATCATCCGGCCTATGAACCGCTGGATATGAAGGCACTCTCCGGCGACCGGGACGGTGATGCCCCGCGCAAAGCCCGTAAGCCACGCGATACCGACGGTGAAGCCCCACGCAAAGGCAAACCGAAAGCCGGCGGCAAACCGGCCGGGGCCAAAAAGAAGGCGCCGAAGAAAAATAAACCGTCCCGTGCCCAGCGCAAGGCGGACCGCGCGAAGTAAGTCAAAGGCCCACCTAAGCGTGGGCCTTTTCCTTTTTTCGGTCGTCTTCCTCGTCTAGAAGGCAAATGACAACCCCACACCAGCTTTGAACTGATCTGCGGACCCCTCATCCTTGACGATTGGACTGTCCGCCGCATCACCCAACAAACGCGTATAAGATGCCCGGCCAACAAGCCCCCAGCGATCGGTCATCTTATATGTCATGGTTGCCTGGATACCGACGTCTTTCACACCTCCATTGGCTGTGTAGGCTGCCAGGCCTGAGTTTATCGCACCAGCCCCGGTCACGCCGAAATATGTATTCATGTAGCCATCACTGGCGAAGCCAACTTCTGTTTCCAGTCCAACGCCAAGTCTCTCAGTCGCGGAAAACTGATATCCCGCCCGGATTTTGCCGCTTGTCCCTTCATGCACACCGGAAAGATCGGTCATCAGCTCTGCAGAAACCTCGAAAACATCCGATTGCGCGAGAAGGGAGTTGAACTGGTAGGCAACAAAACCACCCGCCTCAAAGGCCCCATCGATGGCGTCAAGTCTGTCGATTACAGTGTTCGATACATTGTCCCGCCCCATTCGGTACTTCACAGCCGGGCCAAATTGGAAGGCCGCATCTGGGCGCAAGTTCAGACTCGCTTCCGGTCCTTTGATTTCCAGACCCAACCCCATTGCCCTCAAGTTGGTGTAGAACTGAGGTATCGGAATGTACTCTTTGGCGCCCTCGTATTCAGGCTCAGCTGCTGCGCCAAACACCGCAACTCCATGGACTCCTTGCGCGGCACGGCTGCCCAGGTCGGCCCAGCCGACCGAATTGCTGCCGCTTAAATCCGCTGCAAGTGCTGGTACATGCGAGCAGCTTCCGACAGCAAATAAGGCCAACGCCCCAAAGGAACATCCTTTGTTCATGAACACAGTCACAACCTCCGTCTAAATCCGGCCGTCTCTTATTCGACCGGCACACGGAAAGTGAACCGCTGCTAAGCAATGCAAAACTCGCGTTTCTGGAACTAGACGCTGCCGCTAAAAAGTGACGCAAACACTGGATAAGTATAGGAAATATAGAAGTTATTTTTTTGCCTCCTGGACAAATCTATCCTTTCGAAATGAACACACTCGCGTTCTGGTCACATTTTTGACCCATCTGCCTCTCTATGTGAGCGCGCAGTGCGGTGGAGGACGTTTTTTATATGGAGTTGAACAATGTACGCCGGCGGCGGCCGAAACAGCAGCGCTCGCGGCAGATGGTCGGCTTCATTCTAGAAGCCGCAACTCAAGTCTTTGATCAAAATGGTTATGAGGCGTCGACCACCAATCTGATTGCCGAGCGGGCGGGCATCAGCATTGGATCCTTGTACCAGTACTTCCCAAACAAGGCTGCTCTGATCCTGGAACTGAAAATCGCGCACCGTGCGCAGATTCTTCACGCTGTGGAGGGAGCCATGGCGTCCTCAGAACATCTGCCACTTCCTGATGCTATCCGGCGCATCGTCGACGCAAATTTCCAGGTGCACTTGGATGCGCCACGGTTGAATGCTGCGTTTGAAGAAGTGCTCCCGGCAAACACAGTGCAGTCCGACCAGGAGATGTTCCATCAGAAGATGGATTCCGCCGCCCGCACTTTCTTAAGCAGTAGACACCGGGAAATCGCAACACAAGATCTTGAGGCAGCAGGGTTTGTTATCCGAAATCTCATCCGCTCCGTGCTTCACGGTGCAATATCGGGCGGACAGATTGTCGATGACCCAGACGCTATCAAAGCCCACTTGGTTCACAGCATCATGGGTTGTTTGAGGCCTCCCGCTACAGCGGTTCCGCCACATTGAGCCGCTACTCGTTGACGATCCCGGCAATCATCCAGTCTTCGCCGTCCTGGATCAGCTGGTAGTGACAAGTGAACTCGAAGACCGCTTCACCATCGGTGCTCTCCTGGCTCCAATCGAGGGTAACCAAAGCGGTCGTGCCACTGACATGGCTGGAGACCACTTGGAACTCCGAATGGCTAACACCTTCTTTTTCTAAGGCTTTCAAGAGCGCTTCAATGTTCTCGATCAGCTCTTCATCGTCGTTGAAGACATGACCTTTCTCATGCTGCCAGATGATTGCAGGCAGCGCGAAGCAGTCGCAGATGCGCTCCATGTCATAATCGTTGAAACCGGCCTGATAGTCATCGAACAGCTGGGCAATGGTTTCTTCCGCTTCACCATTGCCATTCAAGTCCGCACCATTGCCACTGTCATTTCCGGTTTGCTGGAAGTCGCCATTGTCTGCCATGTCTGCCCCCTGCGATCCGGCGTTTCAATTTTGTCCGGTTTAAGAAGCTGCCTGCCCTTTCACATCCAGCAAACTGGCGTCAGCCCCCTCTCCGTCATCATAGCCTATCATATTGAGCGGACGGGCCTTTCGTCCATTTAAATCGCACCAATGCACAAGAGCTTCTTCGGCGCCATGAGTGACCCAAATTCGTTCTGCGCCGGTTTCCAGAATTGTCCGGCAAAGGTCGTCCCAATCAGCATGATCTGAGAGGATCAGCGGCAATTCAGCGCCGCGCTGACGCGCCCTTGCGCGCACCCGCATCCAGCCGGACGCCATGGCGGCAACCGGATCGCCAAAACGCCGCGACCATCGGTCGCTGAGCTGGCCGGGCGGGCACACAACAATTTCCCCTTGAAGTTCCTTGCCGCGGTCACCGACCAATTCCAACGGCCCAAGATCCACACCCTGAGATTGATAGTAAACGCAAAGTTTCTCCAAAGCGCCGTGCAGGTAGATGGTCTTTTCGTAACCAGCGGCCCGGATTTCGGCGATCACCCGCTGCGCCTTGCCCAAAGCATAAGCGCCGACCAGATGGGTCTGTTCAGGAAAAAGATCCAATGAAGAGATCAGCTTGGCGATTTCCTGCTGTGCGGGTGGGTGCCGGAACACCGGCAAACCAAATGTCGCTTCAGTGACGAAGGTGTCGCAAGGCACCAGTTCAAACGGAGCACAGGTGGGATCGGCCTGCCGCTTGTAGTCGCCGGATATGACCGTACGTTCGCCACCGGCCGACAGGAGAACCTGCGCGGATCCAAGGACGTGACCTGCCGGATGGAGCGACACCTCCACGCTGCCCACTGTCAGCGTCTCGCCGTAGCCGACGGCCTGCGCCTGACCGCAAAAATCAGTGCCATAGCGGACCGCCATGATATCGAGGGTCTGCCGGGTTGCCAGCACGGCACCATGCCCGGCCCGGGCATGATCTGCGTGACCATGAGTGATGATGGCCTTCTCGACAGGCCGTACCGGATCGATGTGCGCTTTGGCCAAAGGACAATAAAGCCCTTCAGGGGGCAGGGTCAGAAGCTCAGTCATTGAGCTGACTATAGGCCGCGGAATTTGAATGGCCAGCTCTCGTAAAAGCACGCGGACACACTTATGAATAGGATTATGGATGCCGCGCTTCTTCCCAACCGATTTCAAAGCTGGTTTGCCTCAAGAGGCTGGAACCCGCGCGCGCACCAATTGCAGCTGGTGGATCACCTTAGTGCGGGACAATCGACACTTCTGATCGCCCCGACCGGCGCCGGGAAAACCCTCGCCGGTTTTTTGCCCAGCCTGGTGGAACTGGAAACACAAGGAAAACGTAAACCGGGTCAGGCGGGTGGAATTCACACACTCTACATTTCTCCGCTCAAGGCGCTGGCTGTCGATATTGCGCGCAACCTCGAAGCCCCTGTCTCCGAGATGGGCCTGGACATTCGGCTGGAAACCCGGACCGGCGACACGCCCTCCCACAAGCGCCAGCGCCAAAAGCTCAACCCGCCGGATATACTTTTGACCACGCCGGAGCAAATTGCGCTGCTCCTGTCCGATCCAGCCTCGGCGAAGCTGTTTTCTTCGCTGAAAACGGTGATCCTCGATGAACTCCACGCCCTGGTCACTTCCAAGCGCGGCGATCTACTGGCGCTCGGTCTTGCGCGCTTGCGCCAGCTGGCGCCGGAGATGCGGACAATTGGCCTTTCGGCGACCGTTGCAGAGCCGGATGATTTGCGCGCCTATCTGGTTGGCCAGCCACTGGAAGACAAACGCACGCTTTCCTCGCTGGTAGAAGTCAGCGGTGGAGCGGAACCGGATATTTCCATTTTGGATTCGGAGGAACGGCTCCCCTGGTCCGGGCATTCCTCCCGGTATGCGATTGGCGATATCTATCAGCTGATCAAACAGCACAATGTCTCTCTGCTTTTTGTGAACACCCGCAGCCAGGCCGAGATGGTGTTTCAGGAACTTTGGCGGATCAACGACGACACGCTGCCAATTGCCCTCCACCACGGTTCGCTGGACGTCGGCCAGCGGCGCAAGGTGGAAGCGGCCATGGCGTCCGGACAATTGCGCGCGGTCGTCGCCACAAGCTCTCTCGACATGGGCATCGACTGGGGCGATATCGATCTAGTGGTCAACATCGGCGCGCCCAAAGGCGCCAGTCGTCTGGCCCAGCGGATCGGCCGCGCCAATCACAGGATGGACGAGCCGTCCAAAGCAATCCTGATTCCGGCCAACCGCTTTGAAGTTCTGGAATGTCAGGCGGCTTTGGCCGCATCGAAAAAGGGCGAGCAGGACACCCCGCCTTTGCGCAAAGGCGCGCTGGATGTGCTCGCCCAGCATATCTTGGGCCTTGCGTGTGCCGACCCGCTGGATCCTTCACAAGCCTTTGATGAAATCCGGTCTTCAGAAACCTACCGCTGGCTTGACTGGGAGACCTTCGAAAAGGTGCTCGATTTTGTTGCAACCGGCGGCTACGCGCTCAAGACGTATGAGCAGTATGCCAAACTTCGAAAAGGCAAGGACGGGCTCTGGCGGATCGCCCATCCGAAGATCGCACAACAATACCGCCTAAATGTCGGCACCATTGTCGAAGCGCCGATGCTGAAGGTGCGGTTGGTCAAATCAAAGGCCGCCGGGCGGCGGGCACCCATAGGCCGAGGCGGCCGGTTGCTTGGCGAAATCGAAGAGTATTTCATCGAGCAACTGGCGCCAGGCGATACGTTCATTTTTGGCGGCGAAGTGCTGCGTTTTGAGGGCTTGCGGGAAAACGAAGCCTATGTCTCCCGCGCCCAGACCGACAATCCGATGATCCCGTCCTATATGGGTGGCAAGTTTCCACTCTCCACCTATTTGGCCGAAAGCGTCCGGACCATGCTGGCGACACCCGACAGCTGGAAAGACCTGCCGGGTCAGGTCCGTGAGTGGTTGGAGATCCAGCAAGACAAATCTTTGCTGCCAAGCCGCGACGGCCTTTTGGTGGAAACCTTCCCGCGATCCAACAAACATTACCTGATCTGCTATCCCTTTGAAGGTCGGCTCGCGCACCAGACCCTCGGCATGCTGCTCACCAAACGGCTGGAACGCATGGGCGCCCGTCCGATGGGTTTTGTCGCCAATGATTATGCTCTGGCGATCTGGGGTCTTGGCGATCTGTCGCTGCTGTTTTCGTCCGGAAAAATCCCGCTTAATGAACTGTTTGACCAGGACATTCTGGGGGACGATCTGGATGCTTGGCTGGCAGAATCCAGTCTGATGAAACGAACTTTCCGGAACTGCGCAGTCATTGCCGGCCTGATCGAACGCCGACATCCGGGACAAGAGAAATCTGGCCGGCAGGTCACGGTGTCTACGGATCTGATCTACGATGTTTTACGAAGCCACGAGCCCGATCACATCCTTTTGCAGGCAACCTGGAACGACGCCGCGGAAGGACTTTTGGATATCTCGCGATTGGGCGATCTTCTTTCCAGGATCCGCGGTCGAATCACGCATACTAGCCTGGAGCACGTGTCTCCTCTTGCCGTGCCGGTCCTTCTTGAAATTGGCAAGGAACCTGTTTACGGCGAGGCGATAGAGTCCCTATTGGAGGAGGCCGCGTCGGAACTGCTTCTGGAGGCCATGGAATGACTGCCCTTTCGTCACACTTGCGCAAATATACGGCCGCGCCGGTGTGCCATGACATCCAGATCAACGGTCAGCTGGTCGGCCTGCACGATAGCGGCGTCCTGTGGTGGCCGGATGAATCGACACTTATTGTCGCCGACCTTCACATGGAAAAGGGCTCCAGCTTTGCAAAGCGCGGCATCATGCTGCCGCCGTATGACACCGGGGCTACGCTGGAAAAACTGGCAGCCGTCATGGACGCCTTTGATCCGGCCCGGGTCATTTGCCTGGGCGACAGCTTTCACGATGCCGACGGCTCCGATCGCCTACCCGCCCCCTACCGGGCCATGCTGACCACTTTGCAGCTGAACCGGGAGTGGATCTGGGTCACCGGCAATCATGACCCGATTGCACCGGTCCGCCTGTGCGGCGAAACGGTCGATGAAATCACGATCGGTCCACTGTCCTTCCGCCACGAACCAATCGAGACAATCGGCTCGGATGAAACCCGCGGCGAAATCTGTGGCCACCTGCATCCGGCCGCCCGCGTGCGCCGCTTCGGCCGATCCATCCGCCGTGCCTGTTTTGTCACCGACGGCAGCCGCCTCGTCCTGCCCGCTTTCGGTGCGCTCACCGGCGGGCTGAATGTGACCCACGACGCTTTTGGGCAGATCTTCGAACGCCGGAAGTATTCAGTCTTCATGCTCGGTAATGATCGGCTGTTCCCGTTTACCGCCAGCCGGCTGGTTGGGGATTAAGTTTCCTCCCCGGCCTTCACCCAAGCAATCACCAGCTCATAGAAAACCGCCAGGATGACCGGCCCGAGGAACATGCCGATCAGGCCGTAGGCAAGTGTGCCACCCAGAACGCCGATTAGGATCACAAGCATCGGCACATCCAGACCGCGCGACATCAACAATGGTCTCAGCACATTGTCGACCAGCATCACCGGAACAATCAGCACGGTGAACAGCAGCGCAGGCAGAAGCTCCCAGGAACTCCAGGCCCAGATGATTGTGGGCAAGATGATCAGTGCCGGTCCGATTTGGACGATACACATGATCAAAGCGGCGAAGGTCAGCAGCCCAGCCATCGGAACGGCAAACAGGATCAGCAGCACACCTGTCAAAAGCCCCTGAATTACGGCAACGCCAATTACACCGCGGGAAACGTTGCGGATTGTAGCGCCTGCCAGATCAACAAATTCAGCGCCGCGCGGAGCGATAATCCGATCTGCAAAGCGTTTTGCGCCAGAGGCGAGGGCCGGCCCCGGGACAAACAAACAGCCAGCCAAAATGATCGACACAATGAAGAACAAAACACTGCCGCTCAAAGAAGCCAGAACCGACAAGATCTTGCCACCAGCGGGCGCCACCAGTGGACCAATCTTGGTCAAGAATTGCTCCAGACTGCGGCCGGCCAGCTGCCAAAACTCGGCGATCTTTTCACCGACAACGGGCAAGTCTGCCAGTTTTGGAGGAATGGGGGGAATAGCGACGCCGCCGGATGTAATGCCGTGATAAAGCCCTTGAAGCGTTTCAACGAGACTGACGACGAGAACAGCGACCGGGCCGATGACAATCGCCAGGCCGGTCAAGGTAATCACTGTGGCCGAGATAGCCTTCCGGCCACCAAGTTTTTCCGCAAGCCAGGCATAGACCGGATAAAGCGCGACAGTCAGAATCACCGCCCAGAGAAGAAAGGCAAAAAACGGCGCGACAAGTTGCAGGGAGAAATAGGCAAATACACCCAGAACCCCGAGCCGGATCGCGATATCGATCACCCGCGCATCTACGGAAGACTCCGTTTTGCTGCCCAAGTTAGATGTTGGTTCTGGAGTAGATTGATCGGTCATGTTGCCCCTGTCGCGATCGAGTTGGAGAACGACACCACTCTCGTTGTGGCAGCCTACATGACATTCGGCGGTTTTGAAGCCAGTTCTTACTTCAACCCATTGCGATATCATTGCATCTATTTGGGACACGACACTTCTGCGCCTAAGGCGCACACGACGATCCAGGGACGGTCTTCGAAATCACCAATAGATACCTTGAGGCCCTCAGGCGCCCGAGCCCCTAAGCCAAAACCACCGCTTAAGGCCGTGATCAGTCTTTCCGGAAAATCACGCCCGCCAGCCAGCCGGTGAAGATGGCAAGGGCAACGGCCAGCAGGCCATAAACCAGCGAGTACTCGCGGGCGAGTTCAAAGGTCACTTGCTCAAAGCCGATTTTGCCAACGCGCAGCACTTCTTCGGTTTGTGACACCAGCACGCCATCTTGAAACAGAAAACTTTGGACGCTGTAGTTGCCGACCGGAATGTTGGCAGGCAGGGGGATGTTTGTCCGGAACATCGTATCTGTCAGGAACTCAATTGATGTTTCTTGCTCGGAAAAAAGCCCCATCTCCTGGCGCAAGCGCACAAAGGCCTTCCGGAAGTCATCCCTGTCGGCCAGCGGCACATTGGACTCCCCCGAAACGGCGAGATTTATGTGATTGAGACCGATGCCAAGATCATCGAGAACGTTTCTTTCAGCCATCGCCCCAATGTCCACAGTGCTGGCAACGGCATAAAAAGATGGAACGTTTTGGAAAGTTTCTGATTCCCGGTTTACCCAGACCCCTAAGAAACGCCCTTTCCGGCGGGTGGTGATATCTTGCGGCGGCCCTTCGACGACAATTGCCAATTCATATCCTTCAGGGTCGTTGTCCAACCGTTGGATATGTTGAGCCTGCCCGAAAATCACGATCTCCGTACCGGTAAAATTCGACTGGATTGACACCACGTCCGAAGACAGCGATGTCACCAGATCCCGGCCGCTTCTCGCCGCCGCCGGATGGCTTATCCAGAACAACAAAAGCGCAAACAGGAGGCAAATGCGGATCACAGCCCTGCCCCCTTGCGGATCACGATGGAATAAAGGTCTTCAGGAACAAGCAGCAGATCGACTGCAAACCGCATTCCCACGCCAAGCACGAGCAGCGCAAGAAGCAAACGCAGCTGATCGCCGCGCAAGTTCTGCCCCATCCGGGCGCCAAACTGCGCCCCGATCACACCGCCGATCATCAAGGTCATCGCCAAAACGATATCGACGGTCTTGGTACCCATGGCATGGAATATGGTCGCCGCCGCCATTGTGAACAGGATCTGGAACAGCGAGGTACCAATGACAATGCCGGTCGGGACGCGCAGCAAATAGATCAGCGCCGGAACCATCATGAACCCGCCGCCAATACCTAGAACCGTCCCTAGAAAGCCGATGGCCGCGCCAAGCCCAACCACCGGAATGACGCTGACATAGAGTTTCGATCTGCGGAACCTGACTTTTAGCGGCAAGCCATGGATCCAATTGTGCTGGCCAGGCTTACGGGCGCTGGGAGGCGCGCCGGATTTGCGCCGCCGGATTGCCCGGACCGATTCAAACAGCATCAAGCCGCCAATGGTCCCGAGAAAGGTGACATACGATAGCGAAATGACAACATCGAGCTGGCCGACCGCTTGCAGGATGTCAAAAAGAATTACGCCAACTAAGGACCCGAAAACACCTCCGGCGAGCAGGATACCGGCGAGTTTGAAGTCTATGGCCTTGCGCCGCCAATAACTGACAACCCCTGATGCCGAAGACGCAACAACCTGTGTAGTCACTGTTGCAACAGAGACCGCAGGCGGAATTCCGGAAAAGATCAAGAGCGGCGTTAATAGAAAGCCACCGCCGATGCCAAACAGACCGGACAGAAATCCCACGGCGCCACCCATAGCAAATATCACGAAGATATTGACCGGAATTTCGGCTATTGGAAGGTATAATTGCACAGGGCTACGCCGGAGAGTTGCAGAAGACTGCATAAATTTACATGTATAATGGTTAAAAACCCGTGGCGGCCAATCTGTCAACCAAGCAATGTTGATCGGGTGTATCTGGACTCATAAATGTCCCTAGGTAGATGATGCCAGATTGACCGTTTCAGACAGCAAAAGAGCAGAAAATGCCGAACATTTTCTGCTCTTTCAAATTGTATCATCGGCTCTTTGGAAATCTTTCCGTAGCCGAGACGTCCGCTCGGCCTCGTCAGATCGCCTGGCTCTTCAACTCTTCGATGAGGCGGCCATCAACTTCACCGGTTTCCGGAAGTCCTAAGCTACGCTGGAAAGCCCGGATTGCGCTGCGGGTTCTCGGCCCCATCTGGCCGTCCGGTGTACCCGTATCGAAGCCGAGATAGTTCAACTTATCCTGTGCCTCGCGGACCATGGCTGAATTGTCGACTGCCTTGATGGACGCTTTGCTGGCCGGCAGCGACTTGCCATCTGTCCAATCAGGTTGCAGTGTCACTTTGTTCGCTGCTGCGACCGGTGTCTTCAGCTTGAAGTTTTCAACGGCCAGACGAGCATTGGCCAAGGTTTCCTGATCCATCATGTTGGCGACATCGTCGCGCCGCTTGGCTGCTTCCGGATCCCCCTGGTCAGCTGCAATCGCGAACCATTTGTAGCTGGCGATGAGGTTTTTATCGACGCCGATACCACCGGCATACAGAATGCCCAGATTAAACAGACTATCCTTCACACCGTAGTTGGCCGCTGCTTCAAACCACCTGGCGGCAGCTGCATAATCAGGCTGGTCGCCACCGCCTTCCGCAAACAGGACGGCAAGATTGTGCATGGCTTTTGCGTTACCAGCTTCTGCCGACTTCATATACCAAGCCTTGGCTTTGGGCAGGTCTTTGGTAACACCCCGGCCCTTTTCATATAGGCTTGCGAGCCGGTATTGTGCCGGTGCAAGTCCCTTGTCGGCAGCTTTTTGATACCAAACCGCAGCTTTTGCCAGATCCGCCTGAACTCCATCGCCTTCGGTATATTTAACCCCAATCAGGAATTCAGCAGCCGAATTCCCACTGGCAGCCGCACTGCGCAACGCCATTGAACCGACTTCCTCAGGCGGCAAGCTCGCCAATAATCCAGAGGCAGCTGGTGTTTCAGTTGACGCGGCCGGTTGAGACGGGGCAAAGCCCCGTGATGCTCCGGCAGGCGCTGCACTAAAGCTGTTTTCAACTCCGCTTGGCGGCGCAAAGGCAGGACCGGTTTCAGGCTGTAGCGGCGCAGACGCTGCTGCCGGAACCGGCGCAGCTGCCGGGTCTGCAGCAGCCACCGCTGGCGGGTCGATGTTCGCCGGCGTCGCCACAGGCGCATCTGCTGCGGGTTCAGCCGCAACAGAAGCCACTTGTGCGGGCGGGCTTTCCACCACTATGGGCGCGCTGGAAACTTCTGGATTATCGGCCGGAGCGGTCGCGACCGGTGCTGCGTTCATGTCCACGCCAGGCACAGCTGTACCTTCTGTTGCATTTTCCTGCGGGACCGCTGCGATCTGCGGCGTGGTATCAGACGGCAAGAGGGCACCGCGTGTGACATAAAAGCCAGCCATCAGGAGGACAACCGCAGCGGCTGTGTAAAGGATCGCGCGGCGGCGGCCACCTGAAGCTTGAGCCGGCTCCGGTGCGACCCGGTCGCCGGCCAGAACTGACGAGCGGTCATCGTCCGTTTCGGGGGCAGCTTGATCTGCTCCACTGGTTTCAAATTCGCGGTCCTGCTGCGCTTCGTCATCAGCTGACGGCGACCGCTTCAAAACATTGCGCAACCAGCCAACCCGTGCTTTGCCGCGCTCCTCGTCGGCTTCGTCCGTGGTTTCCGGCTTGTTCTTTTCCAATTGAGCAGCTTCTGCAGAGGCAGCCTGCGCAGCCCGGCGGGCAGCCGCGATAAAGTCTGCTTTGCGGTCACGAGCCGACATTTCAGGAGCTGCGGGCTGCTGCGGGTTGGTGTCGTCTTCCGAACCTCTGGCATCGGCCATGTCCGGTTGCGCCTTAGCAAAAAGTGGCGGACGCTCGGCAACTTTGATCGGCGAGAACATGTTGTTGCCGCTTTCTGCGACTTCTTCAGACTTGTCTGTTGCGGGCCGCTCAACCCGTTCCAGCGTGTCCAAACGTTCGGTGATCGACCCCAGAACGGATTTCACACCATCAAACGTATTGCGGGTCCGCTCATCGCTTCCCTCAGCGGCGTCGAGCAGTCGTTTCAGATCCGATTGCAGCGACGAAATGGCCGTATCGTATTGCGGGTTTTTGCTAGCGGGAGTGTTTGCGACAGCTTCTTCGGCGGCCTTTCGGGCAATTCCGGCAACATCAGAGCGCGTTTGCGCCAAGCCACTTTCAATGCGCTCCAAAACGGACGCGAACTGATCAGAGCTTTGCGCATTGCTGGACGTATTTTCGATCTGCTCGGCAAGCGCGGCAACCTTGGATCCAAGAATCTCCAGGCCTCTATCGTCAGCAGCACCTCCACCTTTGGAGACCAAGTTTGCCAGATCAGAAATCCTCTGCTCGAGCGCATCGGTCGAGGCTGGTTCGGCGACCCGCTCCCGCATTGCGGTAATTTCTGTACGCAGCTTGTCGAGATCAGAGGTGGTTACTGAATCGGACGGCTGATCCAGCCGGTTGGTCAGATCGTTCAGGCGATCCTGAATTTGCGCCATGAACTTGGCATCTGGGCCGTTTCCGGAACGCATGGCAGCCGCATCCAGCACTGGCACCGGACGAGCGGCTCGTTTTTCGATGACATCAATCTTGCCGGAAATGGCCTCCAGCCGTTTTTCCAGAGCCTCAAATGCCCCGCTGTCGTTGGACGGCAACGGCGGCGACTGTTCCATCCGCTCTAAACGATCGACGATTTCATCGAGACGTTGATCGACCTGGATCAAGTGCTGCTGGTCTGAGGGCGCAGCGCGGTCATCGGCCATCATGCCGACGATGTCTTCCAAACGTCCTTGAAGACGATTGATAGTCTCCGGTTCCGGCATCCGTTCTTCCATAGCGGAAAGACGGCTGTCGAGACCACGCTGCTCCTTGGCCAGAGTTTCAAGATCATCCAGACGGCTGGAGACGAACTTCATCCGGTCATCGATGCTTTCGACCAGACCTTTGATGTCGATTTTCTGGACGAAACCACGCACTTCCCGAAGCTCTGTGCGCAGAGGTTCGATTTCCTCATGGTCTTTGCGCTGGAGCAGCTCTTCCATACGCTCCGCGATCGAAACCACCCGATCTTCCAGAACCATCATGTGTTCGGAGCGCGGCAAAGCTGCAAAGGCGTCTTCGATCTCGTTGAGGCGCATTGTCACGCCGCGCAAAACCCGCGGATCGACCGAGGCGCGCGACAATTCATCAAGCCGCTGCAGGATGTGAGCATACCCGTGTTCCAGGGTCTGCAAAGCGCCTTCGACATTCGTCTGGCCAACCAAGGACTTCAGATCCGCAACTTCCTTGCGAATGTCCTTGGCGAGCTGATCGTTCCGCTTATCGTTACGCAAACGCTCGACCATGTCGGTCAAGCGGCGCAGTTCCGCATTCTGGCGGCTGACGGTTTCATTCGTTCCGTTGGCGAGGCCACCCAAAGCATCGCGCAAGGAACCAAGTTCCTCACGGACATGGGCCAAAGCCTTCTCCTGGGGTTTTCTTAGCGCATCGATGCGGCGCCCCAGATCTTTGTAGACGTGCATGGACGCGTCGCGGGCAGACGGCCCGGCCCGGCGCGGTTCACGACGGTAGGCATAGTCTTCTTCGTCTTGGTAACGGTGATCCTCATAACCATGATCATCGTAATAACCGTCGTCATCACCCATATGATCATGATGATCGTCCAAGGAGTCGATTGCATACCGGCCCGCTCTATGACCGCGAGGCGCGCGGTCGTACTCGTCCTCATAGTCTTCATGCTCGGACAGACCTTGAACCTGCCGGTCAAGGCGGTCGAGCGCGCCCATCACATCCTCAAGACCTGCCTCGCGAACTGGCTCTCGCTCGCGGCGTGGCGCACGGCGAGGCCGGCGCTTTTTCGCCGGACGGGCAGCAGGCCGATCTGACCTTTCTGACAACAGACGGTCGAGTTCATCGGCGACAGCATCCAAATCTTCTTCTGAACCGATGTCGGCATCATGACCCCGGTCATACCCGCCGAGCGCTGTGGCGGTGCGTGTCAACCGTTCAATACGCGCGCGCGGAGCTTCGCGATGAGGCAAATCGTTCCGATCTAGACTGTCATACACTACTCGGCCGCGGCGTCCCGCCTCGTGTTTATTTCTAGCCGGCATATCCTGACCCTGGGCTTATGGTCTTCTGACCGCTGATGGGAGCTGGCAAATTTCGGTCTCCGACGAGGGCCGGAAAGCGGGCCAGCATTTCCAAAGACTTTGTCGACTTAGGGTAAACAGGGCGTTAATTGGCGTTGCCAAATGCGATTCTGGGCCTCTAGCGGGCGTCCGCCAGGTCAAAACTGCTTAGGTTTCGCCCGAATCGTCTGTTGCAAATCTCCGTTTGAGACTGAATAGCGCAACGGCACAGACTAGACCTTGACGCAAACGTAAGCTAAACAGTGGGCAAGAAATAGGAAACAACCCATGCCGGAATACCGGCACTGCAGTCCTCAGGAAGAGTTAAACCTGAGCCTGCCCAGGGTCTTCTCAAGGTTTAACGATACTCCGCTTTCAGCGGTACACAAGACGAGAACAAGGCAAGATGAGCGAAGCGCTTTCAATTCTGAACAACAACGATGAACTTGTCGACGTGGTTTCAGCAGCTGATGACGGCAGCAAAAAGACCCAATTTTCCATCGGTGATCTCGCCAAGGAGTTTGGCTGCACCTTACGGACACTGCGGTTTTATGAAGACAAAGGCCTGATCAATCCGAAGCGTGACGGCGTGAACCGGGTCTATAACCGGCGTGACCGTGCCCGCTTGAAATTGGTACTCATGGGCAAACAGGTCGGTTTTTCCCTGTCTGAAATCCGTGACATGCTTGATTTGTATGACCTTCGCGACGGTCAGGTGACTCAGTTACGTGTTGCTTTGTCGCGCTTCAATGAGCAAATCGCTGTTCTTCAAAACCAGCGCCAGGATATCGAAACGGCCATTGAAGAACTGTCCCGGACCGTCGAAATCGTCTCCGGCATGCTGAAGCAGAAGGAAGCCGAAGAGGCCTGATCCTCCGGCAACTCAACATTTTTCATCAGATCAGCCCGGCGCCTCTCATACGGTTGCCGGGCTTTTTTTGCACGCATCACGATTGTTTCCAATTTTTTTTAGCGCAAAAAGCGTAAATCTCATCTAACTTAAAAATGCAAAAAACGTAGCGTCATGCATCAGTTCTGAGGATTGACCTCCTCAAAATTCCGTCATTTGGCCGCTTTCCGGTCCATTTTTGAACTATACTTCCCTTACGACACCACTTGCCGGACTTTGATTTGGTGCGTATATAGATCTCCAAGGTGACGTTTACGGAAACGTCATGCGCAATTCTGACGGCAAATCTGGGAGGATTTCCATGCCGAGTTATTCCGCACCGGTAGATGATACCCTTTTTCTGTTGAAAGACGTGTTTGGATACGAACGCTATTCAAACTTGCCCGGATTTTCCGATGCACCGCTGGATCTTGTGGAAGCGATTCTGCGGGAAGGTGCCAAGTTCACCGAGGAAGTCCTTCAGCCGCTGAACCTGTCGGGCGACCAGGAAGGCTGCACCCGTCACGACGATGGCACGGTTTCTGTTCCGAAGGGATTTCAAGAAGCCTATGACGCCTTTTGTGAAGGCGGCTGGGGCACCTTGTCTGCCGACCCCGAATATGGTGGCCAGGGCCTGCCGCATACTCTGGCAACGATCTTCAACGAGTACGCCTCTTCCGCCAACATGGCCTTTTCTATGTACCCCGGCCTGACGGCAGGTGCGATTGCAGCGCTGACGGTCCATGGCTCGGATGAGATCAAGCAGAAGTATTTGCCAAACATGATTGCTGGCAAATGGACCGGCACCATGAACCTGACCGAACCGCATTGCGGCACCGACTTGGGACTGCTGAGAACAAGAGCTGTTCCGCAGGCAGATGGTTCATACAAAATCTCTGGCACCAAGATTTTCATTTCGGCAGGCGAGCACGGCATGTCGGACAACATCATCCACTTGGTCCTTGCCCGGATCGAAGGGGCTCCGGAAGGCGTAAAAGGCATCTCGCTGTTTGTCGTCCCGCGCAATGAAATTGCTGAAGACGGCACTTCAGGTGAGCGCAATGGCGTGTCCTGCGGTTCGATCGAACACAAGATGGGCATCCACGGCAACTCGACCTGCGTCATGAACTACGACAACGCGACCGGCTGGCTGGTTGGCGAGGAACACAAGGGCCTCAAGGCGATGTTCGTAATGATGAACGAAGCGCGCCTCGGTGTTGCCGTTCAAGGTCTTTCCCAGTCCGAAGTTGCTTACCAGAATGCGGTAACCTATGCCAAAGACCGCATCCAGGGCCGTTCGCTCACAGGAGCAAAGAGCCCGGACAAAGCGGCTGATCCGATCATCGTTCATCCGGATGTCCGGCGCACACTGATGTCTATCCGCGCCTTCAACGAAGCTGCGCGGGCGTTGATCCTCTGGACAGCACTCCATGGCGATGTGTCTCACCGGTCTGAAGAAGAAAAAGACCGCCAGTACTCCGACGATATGATGGGCCTGCTGACGCCGGTATTGAAAGGTGTCTTGACCGATCTTGGATTTGCCAACGCTGTCAACGCACAGCAGATGTATGGCGGCCATGGCTATATCGCAGAATGGGGCATGGAACAGTTTGTCCGCGATGCCCGGATCGCCATGATCTATGAAGGCGCCAATGGCGTTCAGGCACTCGATCTGGTTGGCCGTAAACTTCCGGCAAACGGCGGCCGCGCTGTGATGAGCTTCTTCAACGAAGTCAATACGTTCCTGAAAGAAAACAAGGACAACGAAGAGCTTGCAGCCTTCACCGGCCCAGTCAAAAAAGCGGTCGACGACCTGCAGGCAGCGACCATGTGGTTCATGAACAACGCCATGAAAAATCCGGACAATGCTGGAGCCGGTTCCACCGACTATATGCACCTGTTTGGCCTGACGGCCATGGGCTACATGTGGGCAAAAATCGCCAAAACCGCCCAGGAGAGCATCAAGTCCGGCGCGAATGGCAAGGAACAATGGCTTACCGACAAATTGTCGTTCGGCACGTTCTACATGGAGCGCATGATCCCAGAAACGGCAACGCTGCTGGCGAAAATTTCGGCCGGTTCCGACACCATGATGTCGGTGAACACCGACGCATTCTAAGCCTTGAGGTCCTGCACTCGCAGGACCTTCACTCCACCCGCGCAAATCAGGTCGGGGCGGTGTAGTCTCGCCCCAGCTTTTCTTGCCAGGGAGATTCTTAACGTTATGGCTGAATTCGTTCTTCACTGCATGGCCCAGTCCGGCCACTCCTACAAAGTCGCGCTGATGCTCGAACTGTGCGGTGCCGATTGGGATACCAGATGGGTCGACTTCTTCAATGGAGAGACACGGAGTGAAGAGTTCCGGTCCACGTTGAACGAAATGGGCGAAGTGCCCGTTCTGGAGGAAGGGGATAAGCTCCTAACCCAATCCGCGGTCATCATGGATTATCTCTTCGAACGGTTCGGCAAATTCGGCTGGGACAACGAAGAAGAACGCCGGGAAATCCTGCGCTGGACGATTTTCGACAACCAAAAAGTCTCCGGCATGATCGGGCCGCTCCGGTTCCTGCGCACACTCATCAAGGTTGACGAAAACGACGTCACCAAATTCCTGGAAGGGCGGGCCAAGAGCGCGCTTGCCATTCTGGACAAGCATCTGGCGGACAATGATTTCGCCATCGGCACCAAGCTGACAATGGCCGACTTTTCCCTCTGCAGTTACCTGTACTACGAGGGCGAACTCGGTTTCAGCCTGGAGCAATATCAGAACGTCAATAACTGGCTGGCGCGGATCAAGTCCGTGTCCGGCTGGAAACATCCTTATGACCTCATGCCCGGCCATCCGATGCCGGATGCCGCATGAGGCCTGCCTGATCTCGAGGAGGATCTGATGCCTGAAGCTTATATTTATGATCACGTGCGGACACCGCGCGGCCGGGGCAAGAAGGACGGCTCTCTACACGAAGTGCCAGCTGTCCGCCTTGCCGCTACAGCTTTGGAAGCCATCCGGGACCGCAACGGTCTTGACACCAAAAAGATAGACGATGTGGTTCTTGGCTGTGTTGACCCGGTCGGTGAAGCTGGTGGCGACATTGCCCGCGCAGCCGTGTTCGCAGCCGATTATGACACGTCGGTTCCAGGCATGCAGATCAACCGCTTCTGCGCCTCTGGTCTTGATGCGGTCAATATGGCGTCGGCCCAGGTCATGTCCGGTCAACACAAGCTGGTTGTTGCCGGCGGTGTTGAAAGCATGAGCCGTGTTGGCCTCGGCGCGTCAGGCGGTGCCTGGCCGATCGAGCCACAAGTTGCCATCCCCTCCTACTTCATGCCGCAGGGCGTGTCCGCGGACCTGATAGCGACCAAATACGGCTTTACCCGTGACGACTGCGATGCCTATGCGGTGGAAAGCCAAAAGCGCGCGGGCAAGTCCTGGGACGAAGGTAAGTTCGATAAGTCCGTGGTACCGGTGAAAGACATCAACGGCATCACAATCCTAGCCAAGGATGAGCATCTGCGTCCGGAAACCGACATGCAGTCGCTGGCGTCTCTCAACCCGTCTTTCGAAATGATGGGTAATATGGGCGGTTTTGATGCAGTCGGTATTCAGGCTCATCCGGAAGTGGAAAACGTCAAACACGTTCACCACGCAGGCAACTCTTCGGGCATCGTCGATGGCTCAGCCGCCATTCTGATCGGCTCCAGCACAGCCGGCCGCTCCATCGGCAAGAAGCCGCGCGCGCGCATCAAAGCCTTTGCCAACATCGGCTCTGAGCCTGCCCTGATGCTGACCGGTCCGGTGGATGTCACAGAGAAGCTCTTGAAAAACGCCAAGATGGATCAGAAGGACATCGATCTGTTTGAGATCAACGAAGCCTTCGCCTCGGTCGTCCTGCGTTACCAGCAGGCCTTCGACCTCGACCCGGAAACCGTCAACGTCAACGGCGGCGCGATTGCCCTTGGCCACCCGCTGGGTGCAACCGGCGCGATGATCCTCGGCACGGTTCTTGATGAATTGGAACGCCGCGACCTCAACACGGCGCTCGTGACCTTGTGCATCGGCGCCGGCATGGGCACGGCAACCATCATCGAACGCGTTTAAGGCTTTAGTGGAGGACCTAAAAATGACTTATAAGAACTTCACGATCGAAACCGATGAAGATGGCATTGCCCTGATCACCTGGGACATGCCGGCTAAGTCGATGAACGTCATCGACCTCAGCGTCATGGATGAACTGGACGCCGTTGTTGATCAGGTTGTTGGCGATGACGCCATCAAGGGCGCTGTTATCACGTCCGGCAAAAACGCCTTTTCCGGCGGAGCGGACCTAACCATGTTGGAAGGCCTGCTGAAGGACTTCCACGTGCAGCGCGCCAAAGATCCAGAAGCTGCTGCCAAAGCACTGTTTGAAGGCTCCCGAAAGCTGACGCTGGTCTACCGCAAGCTGGAAACATGCGGCAAACCGTTTGTCGCGGCCGTCAACAGCACCTCCATGGGCGGCGGCACCGAATTGGCTCTGGCCTGTCATGCACGCGTTGCCGATGAAGACCTGAAAATGGGCCTTCCGGAAGTGAAAGTCGGTCTTTTCCCGGGAGCTGGCGGCACTCAGCGGGTCATGCGCATGGCAGACGGCCAACAGGGCATGCAGTTCCTGCTTCAGGGCAAGACCTTGCGCGCGCCGCAAGCCAAACAGCTCAAGCTGATTGATGAGGTCACCCCGCCCAAGAAGCTGGTCGCAGCTGCCAAGAAAATGCTGAAGGCCGGTGTTGATCCGGTCAAACCTTGGGACAAGAAGGGGTTCAAGGCGCCGAACGGCAAGGTCTACTCCCCTGCGGGCTTCCAGTTCTGGCCGGCAGCCAATGCGATCTACCGCCGCGAAACGTTCGACAACTACCCGGGCGCCCGCTATCTGCTGCATGCGGTTGTGGAAGGCCTGCAGCTGCCGATGGATCTCGCCCTTCAGGTGGAAAGCCGCTATTTCGCGAAGGTCCTGCAGACCCCCGAAGCGGCCAACATGATCCGCTCGCTGTTCGTTTCGATGCAGGAGCTGAACAAGGGCGCCCGCCGTCCGGTCGACCAGCGCCCGAACAACATCAAGAAAGTTGGTATTCTCGGCGCGGGCTTTATGGGCGCAGGCATTGCCTATGTCACCGCCCAGGCTGGCATCAACGTGGTCCTGATCGACCAGACACAAGAAGCTGCGGACAAGGGCAAGGCTCATTCTGATGGCATTTTGTCCAAGGCGGTCAAGCGTGGCCGGTCGACGGAAGAGCAGAAAGCCAAGGTCCTTTCCAAAATCGAAGCAACCACGGACTATGACGCTCTTGCCGATTGCGACCTGGTGATTGAAGCAGTCTTCGAAGACCGCGACATCAAAAAAGTGGTGACGGAAAAAGCCGAGGCAGTCATGAAGTCCCGGGCGATCTACGCCTCCAACACCTCAACGTTGCCGATCACGTCTCTTGCCCAGGCGTCCAAACGCCCGAAAAACTTCATCGGCATCCACTTCTTCTCGCCGGTCGATAAGATGATGCTGGTTGAAGTGATCATGGGTAAAAAGACATCTGATCGCGCACTCGCCATGGCACTCGATTACATTAAGGCCATCAAGAAGACCCCGATCGTCGTCAACGACAGCCGCGGCTTCTACACGTCACGTGTGGTCATGACCTACATCCGCGAAGGCCTGATGATGCTGGCAGACGGCATTCCGGCACCGATGATCGAAAATGCAGGCAAGATGGCCGGCATGCCGGTTGGACCGCTGTCGCTCGGTGACGAGGTTGCCCTCGATCTGGCCTGGAAAATCGTCTCAGCCACCCGGAAGGACCTTGGCGTCAAATACGTTGAAGGTCCGCTCGACAACATCCTGGAAGAGATGGTGGTCAAGCGGGAACGCTTTGGCCGCAAGAACGGCAAGGGCTTTTACGATTACAACGGCAAGGACAAGAGCCTGTGGCCGGGCATTCCGGACGTTGTAGGTCAGCCGAAGTCCGCAGACAGTTTCAACATCGAAGAACTCAAGCAGCGCTTGCTCGTCATGCAGGCCTTGGAATCTGCGCGGATCTTTGAGGAGAACTGTCTCACAGACGTTCGAGAAGCGGATGTCGGCTCCATTCTCGGCTTTGGCTTTGCACCATACACTGGTGGCACGCTCAGCTACATCGATATGATGGGAACGGCAGCCTTTGTGGATCTTTGCAAGAAGTTCACCCGCAAGTGGGGCCCGCGTTTCAAGCCGAACAAGCTGCTGCGTGAAATGGCCAAAAACGATGAGACTTTCTACGGCAAATTCCCGCCAAAAGTCGAAGTTGCGGTCAAAGACGCCGCCTAGGTAACAGCTCAGCCATACTGTTTGAACGCCGCCTTTTAATGAGGCGGCGTTTTATTTTACGCATCAAATAAATTTTGGCGATTTACGACACTTCTTGATCCTAAATGCGCTCTCATGCAAAGTATGCTGCAAGAAGATACCGTAAGGTTCACTTGGAGGGGAAATGCCGCTGGAAGGAGAGTGGGCCCGCGCGGATGTTATTCGCGTATTGAAGGACATGTGCCCAAACGCTGGACTGGACTGGTCCCATATCGCCCAAGTCTATGATTTCGATCTGGAAGCACTCGATGACCCGCACGGCATCGTGTCAGTCACGGCGTGGCACGGCGTTTTTGAATATGTAGCTGAAGCTCTGGATGACGATTCAGCTATGTTCGATCTATTCAACAAAATTGATATCGGCAGTTTTTCAGTTTTTGATTACCTGTTCACCTGTGCGCCATCCTTGAGGGATGCCTGCCAAGCTTGGATAAAATTCATTCAGATCCGGACGAATGCCTACCACCTGACATACGAAGAAACGGAAACCGGCGCCTACATCGAGTGGCCGAGTTTGGAAGGCCGCGGCGAGTGGCGGCAAAACATGTTTGCCCGTATCGGCTGGGCGGCACGTCAGCTGGAGCATTCCCTCGATATGGCAGTGCCACCAATCCTTATCGAATTGGCCACAAATCCCCCGGCCAAAACTTCAACATTTCAAAAAAAGTATCAAGGGCGGATAAAGTTTCACGCTCCGGCAAACAGGATTTCGTTTCCCAAAGCATTGCTGAGCCGTCCTCTGCGGCGCAACGATCCACATCTCTACCAGATCATCTTAAAGTCCGCTCTTCAGGAACTGAATGAATTCGGTCAGATGGAGTCCCCAATCTCGCGCCTTGCCAATGAGATAGCGGCCAGCTTGTCGGAAGGTGGTGCAGCACTGCCAAAAATCGCAGCCAAAATGGGCATGTCACAAAGAGCAATTCAGCGGCTCCTGGAAAAAGAAGGCATCACTTACCGCAAACTCAGTGAAGAGATTCGCAAATCGGCGGCTGAACGGTACTTGCGCTCAACAACTCTGCCAATGAAGGAAATCGCATTCCTTCTTGGCTTCTCAGAACTCAGTACTTTTTCCAGAGCCGTAAAATTGTGGTTTGGCGCCCCACCTCGCAAAGTTCGTGAACGGTTGACGGAACCAGCAAAGAACTATTGCTCGATAGATGACCGCCCGGAAACATCAGAGGAATTGCAAGTGCCGCCAGGGCCGGATTTCAAGACCACACCGCGGCTTCAAAACTGATTTTGAGATCAAACTGCTGCACCCAAAATAATGAAAGAAGCCATCCTTCGCCATTCGGAATACCAATACGCAGAAAACCACTCAGTGTTCCGGTTGAATATATAACAGTGCAAAAAAGAATAGAGCGCGGCAGCAGGTCGGGCTCCCGCATGCCGCGCTAACAATCCCTTACCCGGTACCCCATCTGGCGTGCCTGGCACTGGTGCGGATTGACGCCAGCCGAAAAACGACCGGAGTGCATCGCCAACCCCCAACTACACCTTGCTGCATGCGGTTTTTGGCAGCCAAGTCTAGACAGCTCGACTGCGGTTGTTGTCTTTCGCAACAGGGCGTGGAAGCCAAGCGTATGCGGGTGTGGGTGAGTTGCACACGCCTAAGTTACTCTTCCAATAACTAGCAATAGGCCAGTTTCTCTAGCTTGTCTTTAGCCGGATATGATCGGATGTTAGCGTTTTGCGACATCAGCTATCATTCAAGCGGATTTCCCCAACATTTATCCAACATATGGCTGCACCAGCAAACAGCCCAATTGATGCCGCGTTGCAATCTGCTGGGAGGCTTCCTAAGTTCATGGAATATTTGGAGCCCCGTTTCGGAGTAGAAAATGACAGACAGCAGCTTGAACCGTTTTCTGGGAGGATCTCCCGGCCAGGTCCTGCTGCGGCTCGTGTTTCTGTCCTTTGTGGTCGGTATTATTTTAGCCGCGCTCAATATGAACCCAATCGACCTCGTTTATATGGCTTGGGACTTTGTTGAGCATCTTTGGAATTTGGGTTTTGATGCCCTTGGGCGCCTAGGCGGATACCTTGTCGCAGGTGCGATCATCGTACTGCCGGTTTGGGTCGTTTTGCGATTGCTCTCCGTTGGGCGCGGACGATAAGCACCACCAAAGACACACCCTATGCGGGAAATTTAACTAAAAATTTACCAATTTTAATGGAGAGTAAACGTCCTCCCAACGGATGATGCTGTCTATGTCGGTCTTTTCTATTCTCAACAAAGCAAGCCAGCAGCAATTCAATTTGCGCCTGCACAACGGGGCCCAGCCTCAACCCAAGTCTCAGGCGAATGCCGAAGCGTTGGTTACAAATCTGACCGGCACCAGTGCGCCGCTTTCTGAAAAAGAAAACGAGACCGCCCAGTCTCTGCTGAAAGATTTTACCGAAGCCACGCGGATTAACGGCACGCTAGTCAAATCTGTGAAGGACAGCAAAGACGCAATGCGGAAGGAGAAACTGGAGCGCATTGAACAACGGATAAAACAGCTGAAAGAGATGATGCGCTTCGCAACGCCCGAACAAGCCAAGCGCCTACTCAAGGAACTGAAACAAATCTCCAAGGAGTTCAGCTCCGCAGCCAAGGACTTGAACAAAGCAGCAGAAAATCTGGGATCGGCCGGGCCGAATTCAGCAGTCACGGCTGCAGCCGATGCATTCAGTTCCGTTATAGACAGCACTCTCGGCAATCAACCAGCGTCTGCCGCCGTCCCTGCTACAAGCGTTGCCACTGGCACTTCAGAAGCCTCTCCTCAGGCCTCTTCAACCCACACGATAAACTCGAGCACAACAACGGAGACCTCGCCGGAAGCACCCAATAACAACAATAGTATTCCGCCAAATGAGGACGAACTTTCTGGAGAACAACAGAAAGAACACTACAAGGCTGCCATCTATGCCTACGCTGATCAACAACACCTCGCTGATAAAACCCATCATGATCAGCGGGTTGAGGGAATGCGCGCTGAACACGAGGACCTACGTAAGATCGCTCAGGATCTGAAGATGCTGGCCAATTGGCTGGAAGCACTTGCTGATAAAGACGATGAAGACCAGCAGGACGACCTGAAGGAAATAAAGGATGCCTTGAAGGCGGGAAACGAAGATCTCAATGATCCGGCACTTCAAGAGACCTTGGGGGTCGGACTAACTGACTTGGCTAAGACCAGCACCGGGCCAGCCACATCCTCAATCAGCATTGACACTTCGGTATCTATAAAAGTGTCGAATATCGTCGTTTAATAGACGTCATCAGCTCCAGAAACCAATTCTCCTCCCGTTTGGCCAGCAACGCTTAACGCCACTCTATGCAACGAGACATGACGATCTGCCAATTCATCAATATCGGTCGAATACCCACCGCCCAAGACACCGGCCAGTGGAATTCCAACTCTGCGCACTGTCTCGATGACATAGCGGTCTCTGTTACGGAGCCCATCTCTGGTGAGCGCCAGCCGACCTAACCTGTCACCTTCGTAAGGGTCCACTCCGGCGTTGTAAAATACAATGTCCCAGGGCTCTCGTTTCAACAAATCCGGCAAAACGTCCTGGAGTTTTTGGAGGTAGGCGATGTCTTCAAGACCGTCGGGCAAGGCAATATCTAAATGGGAGGGTACTTTCCTAACTGGATAGTTCTTTTCAGAATGCATCGACAACGTAAAAACATCCGGATCACCGCTGAAGATGTCCGCGGTTCCATCTCCCTGATGCACGTCTAAGTCAATCACCAATGCCTTGCGGATAGCACCGTCCGCCTGCAAAACTTTGATCGCAACCGCCACATCGTTGAAGACACAAAAGCCCGCTCCATGAGTCCTACGCGCATGGTGGCTGCCGCCGGCAGTGTTGCAAGCAAGCCCATGTTCCAGCGCAAGATAACCGGTCAATACCGTTCCGCCTGTCGCACAACGAGCTCTCAGGGCGATATCTGTCCGCATCGGGAAGCCGATTTCCCGGGCAATTTTCTCAGGAACTTCAGCACTGAATACCTGATCGACGTAATCAGGATCATGGGCAAGCGCGACCCATTCGAAGGGAGCCGGCCGTGGGCGGAAAAAATCCCCCTCCCCCAACAGGCCTTCCAAACGGATCAACTCAGCGACAGCCCGGAACTTGTCCATTGGAAAGCGATGATTTGCCGGCAGATCGGCGCAATAGGCGGGATGATGAACGAATGGAACGGCCATTGGCCGCAATATAGTCTTTTGCGGTCTTCTGAAAAGATACATATCCCCAATGCGGATTTGCCCCTTGACGCGGCGCCGCCATATGGCGAAGACAGCATAATCTTCTGAAAGCCCTTTCATGCCATCGCCTAACATTCCCGAAAACGCTGCGGACACCAGCTTTACCGTCACGCACAAAGGTGTGCTTGCCATAGCCGTCCCAATGACGCTCGGCTATCTGTCGACGCCGCTGTTGGGTGTCATCGACATGGCGGTTATCGGGCGGTTGGGGGATGCCGCCCTGATTGGCGGAATTGCACTCGGCGGTATCATCTTCGATCTGGTGTTTACCACTTTCAATTTTCTGAGATCCGGGACGACCGGTCTGACGGCTCAGGCCCTTGGCGCCCGCGATGAAACCGAAATCCGGGCGACGCTTCTGCGCGCCTTTGTTATCGCCGCTTTGGGTGGGCTTTTGCTGATCGCGTTTCATTCTCCCATCCGGGACGCAGGCCTCTGGTTTCTTGGCGGCAGTGCTGAGGTACAAGATGCCACAAAGCGCTACTTCGACATCCGCATCTACAGCGCCCCCTTCCTGCTCGCCAATTTCGCTATCCTCGGCTGGTTTATCGGCCTGGGCCGCGCCGGAATTGGATTGCTCCTGCAGGTCTTTTTGAATGGGCTCAACATTGCTTTGAGCATCTGGTTCGTTATGGGGCTCGGCTGGAGCGTTGAAGGTGTCGCCCTAGCAACGCTCTTGAGTGAATTTGCTACGACCGGCCTTGGGGTCATAGTCATCCTGACGCAGTCACAAAGCGGCACTTGGCCAGCGGCCCGCATCGTGTTCGACAAGCGCTTGCTGTTGCGGATGATGGCGCTCAACCGCGACATCATGATCCGGTCTTTCGCTCTTCTCTATGCTTTCGCGTTTTTCATGGCCCGCTCTGCTGATCAAGGAGATGTCGTGCTGGCCAGCAACGCGGTACTCCAGAAATTCATCATGGTTTCCAGCTATTTTTTGGACGGATTGGCAACCGCTGCAGAACAACTGGCTGGCCGGGCGGTTGGAGCGCGTTTGCGTCCCGCCTTCGACCGGGCGCTGAAGCTGACAGCGCTTTGGAGCTTTGCCATGGCCGCGATTCTGGCGATAGTGTTTGCGCTTCTAGGGCAGCACATGATCGACTTTCTGACGACCAACGCAGACGTCCGAGACTACGCCAAGTCATATCTGATCTGGGTCGTTGTGATCCCGCTCATCGGTGTGCTGGCTTATCAGATGGACGGTGTTTACATCGGAGCAACCTGGTCCGGTACGATGCGTAACATGATGCTGGTGTCGTTGGCGGCCTATATAGCAGCCTACTATGCCCTCTTCCCGGTTCTCGGAAATCATGGTTTATGGCTGGCGATTTCGCTGTTTTTGGGATTGCGCGGCCTGACCTTGCTGGCGGCTTGCCCCAAGCGCGCCGCCAGAACTTTCAGTTCATAGTATCAAGGATTTTCGGACGCCCAGGCATCAACATTGGCGTCCCGGGCTTCCCGTAAGGACGCAAGTCCGGTTTCATTGAGCTTGGCAATCAGACCGGTCAGGATTTCGTCAATCAAAGCCGGGCCCTTGAAGACCAGGGATGAATAGAGCTGCAGCAGGTCAGCACCCGCCGCAATCTTCGTCCACGCCGTCTCCGCGCTGTCGATGCCGCCAACGCCGATGATCGGCAAATCCGGGCCTGCGAGTCTGCGTGCCTTTGCCAGCATGATGGTTGATTTGCGGAACAGTGGCCGGCCGGAAAGTCCGCCGGTTTCCTGATAAGGCCCCGTGCCACTCAACCCCTCCCGGGAGATCGTGGTGTTGGAAACAATCAAGCCGTCGACCTTCTTGTCCAGTACCTCTTCGACGATATCTTCAAGATCTTCAGCGACCACATCGGGTGCAATCTTCAGCAAAACCGGCACTTGCCGGCCGGACTTGGCAATGTTTTCGTCTCTCGCGGCCATAACGCCACTCAAAAGATCTGCGAGTGCCGAGCGCGCCTGCAAATCCCGCAATCCGGGAGTGTTGGGAGAGGAAATATTGACCGCGAAATACGACGCGAATTCTGAAAACGCATGTATTCCGGCGACATAGTCCGCAATCCGGTCATCGGCATCTTTGTTCGCGCCGACATTGATACCAAGAACCCCCGGTTTGCCAGCCCGGACAGTGAGCCGGGCGCGCAGTGCATCATGGCCCTCGTTGTTAAAACCATACCGGTTGATCACCCCCTGATCGCCCGGCAAACGGAACACCCGCGGTCTCGGATTGCCGGCTTGCGCCCGCGGGGTCACCGATCCGGCCTCGGCAAAGCCGAAGCCGAGTTTGAGCAACTCATCGGGCACTTCGCCGTTCTTATCGAACCCGGCTGCCATACCAAGCGGATTGGGAAACTTGAGATCCCATAGGTTCACAGCAAGCCGTGGATCTGAAGCGATTTTCCTGCCCGGAACCAGTCCACTCTTTAACCCCAGTACTGTCACGCGGTGAGCGGTTTCCGCGTCCAAAAGCTGAAGACCTTTTTGGGCCGCTTGTTCCAACCAAGTCACACTCATGCATCCAGCTCCGGAAATTGATGGGCCCCATCGCCATCTACCGGCAACTCTTTAACCCACAAAGCCGACGTTGGATCGAGGTCTTCGTAAAGGTGGGGAAACAAGGCTCCGCCCCGGGAAGGTTCCCATTTTAGAGCCTCTCCGAAAGCCGCAGTATCAAAGGCTGCGATCAGAAGATCCGTTTGTCCGGCAAAATGCTTGGCGGCGGTCTCCCGGACTTGTTCAGCGCTGGAGAAATGAATGAAACCGTCGGCCAGATCTACAGGAGCTCCTTTAAAAACTCCCGCCGTTTCGGCGTCCTGCCACATTGTTTTTGGCACGATTTTAAAAATCACCGACATCCGCAGCACTTGCTCCATGTACTTTGAGGACTTGCTCGATCGGGTTTCCATCGAACTCGTTCGTAAACGCGCGCAACCTACTCAGCCCCGAAGGGTCAGACAAGCGGGCTATAGCGCTCTTTGCCGCGGTATTTGCATTTTGACGAAAAAAACATCACCTTCCATACTCCAGAAAAAGGGATTTATTCCTGTTTGATGCATTGTGGGAGATGGCCTGAATGCTGTCGCATGAAAAAGTTTGGGCGGCGATTGACGCTTTGGCGTCTCACAATGGCTTGTCGCCATCAGGCTTAGCGCGGCGAGCTGGCCTCGACCCAACCACATTCAACCGCTCCAAACGAGTTGCAGGAGATGGACGCCCGCGCTGGCCGTCCACAGAGTCCCTTGCAAAAATCCTGGAAGCAACGGGCGAAGGATTAAAAAGCTTCGCGGCACGTGTTGAAACACCGGACAGAGTAACATCGCCGGCACTTCCCAAGGTACCCTTCGCTGGACTTTCGGATGTTACCGAGCAGGCTGCTTTCGATCCCACCGGCCAACCGCAGGGGACGCTATGGGAGACAGTGACGTTTCCGGCAGCGGATAACCAAAGCGTTTTTGCATTGCAAGTCTCCGGCGACAACCTGTTGCCGCTTTATAGGCAAGGCGATGTTATTATCGTTGCGCCATCTTCTGCGGTCAGCCGCGGCGACCGGATTATCATAAAACCTTCCGAGGACCACCTTGCTGTCTACACTCTCCTTCAGCGAACGCCGGAGAGATTGAACGTTCAGACAATCGGGGACAAGCCTGAGAAGATTGCATTTGAACACTCGGCAATCGAATGGACTGCCCGTATCATTTGGGCAAGCCAGTAACAGGGTTGAGACCCGGATATGAAGATCCGCCCGCTATTGATCCCCCTTGCCGTTGTCGGCGCTTTCGGTGGCACAGTCGCCTGGCTGGTCCTTGCCGATCCGCCGCCTCCACCAGACACATCTGGCAGGGTTGATGCGCCACAAGCGGCTGAGACCAAAGTGGAAGCTCCATCCACAAAACAGTCAGAACCCGCGACCGCTCAAGCGGGCACGGCAACGTCAGCAGTCCCACCACCAGATGAAATCCGGGACGTATCTCCAGAAGGTGTTTCTGCGCCAGAAGTCACCGGAAACCTGACCCGGATTGAACCTTCCGAGCGCTTCCTGGAACTCATGAACCCTCCGGTCGAACCGATTCCAGAGGGGCCGTTGAACCTGGTCCATGTCGAGGTTTTGGACGGTGGGCATCTAAAAGCCGGGCAATTGACGGTGAAGCTCGCACATATCGACCCGTTGCCTCTGGACGCGACATGCAAGACCGAGATGGGGGCATCGTGGCCGTGTGGCACACGGGCAAGGACCTTTTTACGCGGGCTTGTCCGGCGGTTCAAAGTGACTTGTTCCAAAGAAGAAGACTTGGCCCCTCAGAAAATCACAGCTGAATGCCAACGGGGAAAAATTGACCTGGGCAAACAACTTGTCCGCTTTGGCTGGGCAAAACCGCTAGACACTGCGCCAGAGGGACTGAAAGAACTGGCCGAAGAAGCAAAGGCGGAAGAAATCGGACAATGGCAGACCGACTGGTATTCCGACCTTCCGGAGAGCAACTGGGCCGATCAAACCGGTCAGGAACCGCTCACGGCTGAAGATCTTGCTCCTGATGTCATCGACTGGAGCCTTCGCACGTTCCAAGGCGATGCAACGACCCTTTTGGATGACCCCGTTCCTGAAGAAGACCTGCTGACTGACGAATTGCCTGAGCAATAGCTACTGGCGCATCATAAAAAGAATGGCGGCCGATCAGAGATCAGCCGCCACTGTTTACCACTTCTCATCTCAAAAAGAGTTGGCCGTTAAGCGGACAGCTCTCCGGCCAGCGCCTTGGCAATCATCTCGCGGGTTTCAGAAATACCGTAAAGTGCAACGAACGACCCAAACCGCGGTCCCTTTTCCTGGCCCAGCAACAGTTGGTACAGCGCAGAGAACCAGGCCACTGACACACCTGGGCCGCCATCCGGGCCTTTCTTTTTCGGATCCTGGTAACGCTCAATCGCACGGGCGACATCCAGAACCGCATCTTGGATCGCCGCACCATCGGCATCTTCTGGAAGATCGGCCAGCTTGGCGTCAAGCTGCTCAAGCGCCTGCCGCTCGACATCGTCCGGTGTTTTGAAGGACTTGTTCGGTTTGACGAAGTCGTCAAAGTAACGGATCGCGTAGCCTACAAGCGCATCCAGTTCCGGATGGGTGTCTGCAGTCACACCAGGTGCATAGCGGGAGATAAAGGCCCAGAGAACATCCTTGCTGTGCGCGTTGGAGGCCGACACCAGATTGAGCAGCATGGCAAACGGCACCGGCAATTCAATCTCGGGAATGTTGCCCGAATGAATGTGCCAAGCCGGGTTCTGCAGTTTCTGCTCCACCGGCATCTGCGCGTATTTCTGGGCAAACGTGTAATACTCGTCGACGGCCTTTGGGATCACGTCGAAGAACAGCCGTTTTGCCGTGCGCGGCTTCTGGAACATGTAGAGCGACAGGCTCTCGGTCGGCGCGTAGGTCAGCCACTCGTCAATCGACAGGCCGTTGCCCTTCGACTTGGAGATCTTCTCACCCTTGTCGTCCAAAAACAGCTCGTAGACGTAATGTTCCGGCGCGGTTCCGCCGAGAACCTTACAGATCTTGTCATAAACAGCCATGTTTGGACCGTGGTCCTTGCCGAACATTTCAAAGTCGACATCAAGCGCTGCCCAGCGCGCACCAAAGTCCGGCTTCCATTGCAGCTTCACATTGCCGCCTGTGACCGGCAGTGTGATGTCCTGACCGTCTTCATCGGTGAAGCTGATCGTGCCGTCCTTGGCGTTCACCTCTTTCATCGGCACATAAAGCACCCGGCCGGAGGTCGGTGAAATTGGCAGGAACGGTGAATAGGTCGCGCGGCGCTCTTCCCCAAGCGTTGGTAGCATCACGTCCATCAGCTTTTGATAGCGTTCTGCCGCCCGTAGCAGGATCTCATCAAACTTGCCGGATTTGTAGTACTCGGTCGCACTGGCGAATTCGTAATCAAAGCCAAACGTATCCAGGAACCGGCGCAGCATGGCGTTGTTGTGGTGGCCAAAGCTCTCATAATCGCCGCCGAACGGGTTCGGCACGACGGTGAGCGGCATTTGCAGGTAAGGCTCCAACGCCGCTTTGTCCGGCACATTTTCCGGAATCTTGCGCATCCCGTCCATGTCATCGGAAAAACAGATCAACCGAGTTGGGATCTTGTCTTCTGTCAAAACGCGGAATGCCGTGCGCACCATCGTTGTGCGGGCCACCTCGCCGAAGGTGCCGATATGCGGCAGACCGGACGGACCATAACCCGTTTCAAACAGGACCGGTTTCTGCGGATCCCGTTTTTCGATCCGTTTGACCAGTTTTCGCGCTTCTTCGAATGGCCAGGCCTTGGATTTGGCGGCCGCCTCGACAAAGTCTTGCGAAAGGTCAAGCGGAGACAGGGATTGGTCGGTCATGTTCTTCAGATCGTTTCAGTTGTTTTTGAAAGAAAAGCGGGAGAAACCGGCAAACTTTAGGCCTTTGTCCCGCATATTGCGGCGCGACACTAGAAAAGAGCAAGCCCGCCGTCAATCAATTGTCGGCCGCAACATGCTTGAAGCGGCGTCTTTGAGCCGCTACATCGGGGCAGCAAACAATGCCCGGTAGCGGCGAAGGAGATTTTTGAAGTGTCAGGACAAGACCCGATCAGCATCGAGGAAGCCCTCATCTACATCATGGTGATTGTATCGGCCTCCGATAACTCCATGACCGACAACGAGCTGGCAACGATCGGCGACATGATCAAAACCCTGCCGGTGTTCAAGGACTACAATCCGAACAATGTCATTCCGGCAGCTCAGCGCTGCGGCGACATCCTGCAGGAAGACAACGGCCTGTTCCTGGTGCTGGAACTTGTCGGCGACATCCTGCCGCCCAAACTCTACGACACGGCCTATGCGCTGGCAGTTGAAGTCGCAGCAGCTGATTTGCACGTTGAAAAAGAAGAACTGCGCCTTCTTCAGCTCCTGCGCGACCGGTTCGGCCTCGACAAACTCACAGTTGCCGCCATCGAGCGTGGCGCAATCGCCCGCCACAGGACAGCCTAAGGGAGCAGAGGGCCGTGCGTTTCGCACGACGGCGTCTTTTTCTTTGGTCCATCGTGTCCCTCGTCGGAGGGGCACTTTTGTTTTTTGGCTTTCTGTTTTTATCCGGACTCGGCGACTTTGATCTGTCCGGGTACGAAACGCAGCCGATCTCGTTTGAATACGATGGCTTCAATGTTTCAGGCACTTTGCACCGGCCGGAAGGAAAAGATCCGCCTGTTGTCTTGATTGTCCACGGTGACGGGCCGCAAGACCGGTATTCCGGAGGCGGATATCTGCCGCTGATCCGGGTGCTACTCGACAACGGAATCGCAGTCTATTCCTGGGACAAGCCGGGGGTCGGCGCTAGCCAAGGCGACTGGCTGGATTTTTCGATGCAAGACCGCGCAGACCTTGCCGAGGCAGCGCTTGAGCGTTTGACGTCTCTTCTGGAGATCCAGAATTCCGCCGTTGGATTCTTGGGCTTTTCGCAAGCAGGTTGGGTTTTGCCGCACCTTGCGCAGGCAAAAGGACGGGCTGATTTTCTGGTGCTTGTTGGCGGCGCCATTGATTGGCAGCGGCAGGGCCAGTATTACACCCGCAAGCGCTTGGAGGCGGAAGGAATTTCGTCAGCAAATATTGATGCCGAAATCCGCAAACAATCGGCCCATAACCAGACCCTCTTGGGAGAGGGTGCAGATTACACAGCGTACCGGCAATCAAAAATCTCGCCGTCACCAATGTCTGAACAGCGCTACCAGTTTGTCCGCAAAAACTGGCGGTCCAACGCTACTGTACCGCTCAAAACAGCGACCAAACCTTTCCTCACTGTTCACGGCAGCGAAGATCTAAACGTCGATCCGAATTTCAACTCGGCCCAATATCGCGCGTTGTTAGAGCACACCCATCCGGCGAACCGTTTCGAAGTCGTTGCCGGAGCCACCCACGGATTGCTGCGCGCCAGCGTTTTCAATTATCAGCGTCCCGATCAGATGCCGGTGTGGGCCGAATTTGCGTTTATCGCTTTAGGGCGGGAAGCCTATACTCCTTGCGCGATGGATACCATTTTCACTTGGATCCATCAGCGCGCTCAGGAAACCAAGCCAGAACGGCAATAGCTTCGCTCAAGCTCCAGTATTCAGTATTGAAATCAGAACAGACGGTGCTTTCGCACCGATTGCTCCAAATTGAATGATTGGTTTTACCCGCCCCTAACCGGCGGCCCGCTATGACGCCTCAGAAGCTGGAAACAGTCAGGGCGGAGACGGGAATGAACAAGCCTTCACCGGGCTATCAAGCAACTGTGCGCTATCCTTTAAGGCGCCATCAGCAGCAGGTTTCCCGAAAGGCAGCAAATTCCGCAGACCGCCCGGTCAGGCTCATAGCAAAACCGCTACCCAAAAAACCAAATTGGGGCGCCCGGATGCTGATCGCTTTCTCTGGATGGTTGATCGGTGTTGCGGCAGTGTCTCTGGTGATGTTCGCCGAGTACCACTATCCGCTTGCGAAGAACCGGGATCCGGACCTCTTCGCGATTGTCATCGGAACAGGGCTCGCTGGCCACGCAATCTATGCGCTGATGGCTGCGCTGGCAGTTGCTTTGCTCACTGCTTTTAACCGGCGCAAGTGGATCTTGTGGGTTTTGATCGGTTTTGCCGGTGGCCTGGTCAGCATTTGACCAGACCTGGCTCTGTAACTTCAGTTTAAGCTACGGATCGTGTCTGGAAGATCCAGGGAAAAGGCAGGTACTTCGACCTGAAAGGTCGATCCATCCGACCGCTCCATTTCATAAGAGCCTGCCATGATGCCGGAATCTGTCGCCAGCGGACAATAAGACGAATACTCGTAGGTCTCGCCAGGCTCAATCACCGGCTGCTCGCCGACAACACCTTCGCCGCGAACTTCTTCCAGCCGACCCAAGCCGTCCGTAATCATCCAATACCGGCTCAAAAGCTGCACCGGCTGATCTCCGCCATTGTGGATCTCGACCAGATAGGCCCAAATGTACTCTTGCTCTTCCGGCTTCGACTCGTCATCCAGGTAATACGGCTCGACGGAGACTTCGATGCTGTGAGTGATGGCGCGATAACTGCCAGACACGTTTGATCCTTTTGACAATCTGGCCCAAGGGCCGTGTTAAGTTGGCTTATAGGGCGATTGACGCAACCGTGAAAGAGTGTGGCTTGTGAAAAGCGGCCGGATTTCGCATTAACGCCCTAACAATCTCTCTCTAAGACGCTTGATACATGTTAGACGCACGAATTCGCCCGCTGATAAATCCACCTTTGACCATGTTCGGGCTGCACCTGGCCCGTGTTGGCGTCAGCGCGAATACAATTACCATCACTGGATTCGGCTTTGGTGTTCTGGCCGCCGTGGCAATCGCCTATGGATATACATTTGCAGGATTTATCCTGATTGCGCTGAACCGGTTCTTCGATGGACTGGACGGGGCCGTTGCGCGCGCAAACAAAAAAACAGATCTCGGCGGTTATCTGGATATCACGCTCGATTTTTTCTTCTATGGCGCCATCCCGATTGCCTTTGCCTTCCTGTCTCCAGAGACCAATGCACTTCCGGCAGCCGCGTTGTTAGCAAGTTTTTACGCCAACGGATCGGCCTTTCTCGCCTTTGCCATCATGGCGGAAAAACGACGGCTTTCGACGTCCCGGCACGGTGTCAAATCGCTTTATTACCTGGGCGGGCTCGCAGAAGGCACAGAAACCATCGCGCTGTTTTTGCTGATGGCTCTTTTTCCTGCTTGGTTTCCGGTTCTCGCCTGGACGTTCGCAGCCATCTGCGCCGTCTCGGCTTGCGCGCGCGTCCTGATCAGCTACCACGCTCTGAAAGACTAAAGTCAGCGCGCAGCCAGCGTTTGGCTCTCGCAAAACTGCCAGAAACTTTGAGCTGCCTTGGATCTGGGGGCCGTTTCCCGCCTTGCCAAAACAATCGACCGCGGCGCGGAGGGTGACAGGGGTAAGACTCGCACGCCGACCGGATGTTCCGGCACTGCCAGCTCAGCGATGATCGAGTTGCCCAACCCCGCTTTGACCAATGCCAAAATGGAATTCACTTGCAGGATCGTATGACTGATCTGAGGTGCTATTCCGGCCACGGCAAACCATTTTTCTACCAGCGGTGCACTGCCGCCTTTGGTGAGAATAAAAGGGTCCACGCCAAAATCTGCGGCCTGAACTGCCACCTTATCAGCCAGCTTGTGATGATCTGGCACCAAAGCAACCAGTTGATCTGCGGCCAGTGGAACAATTTCTAGATCTTCGACATCCGGATCAGCCAAGATCGCGGCATCAACACCGCCTTCGCGTAAAACCGCCTGAAGCTGTTCGTCCGGAAACTCCAGAATTTCGACAGCAATGCCCGGAAATTTCAGCGCGAAGCTTCCCAGAAGTTTTGGCAGGATGTGAAAGGACGCGGACGATCCGAAAGACCCAAGGCGGACGGTACCGGTCCGGTTTTTGCGGACATCGTCCAGATGCCGCAACGCCTTGTCCTGTAACAAGTCGGCCTGCTGGGCATATTGCGCCAGCGCACTCCCCTCATCCGTCAAAGTCAGAGGCCGCGATCCACGAACAAGAAAAGCAACTCCAAATCGTTTTTCCAATTGGGCGATGCTCTTGCTGACGGCCGGTTGAGTCACGCCCAGCGCCCGCGCTGCGTCCGATACGCTCCCAGTCTCCGCAATCAACCGAAGCGCGCGCGCGACAACGAGGGGAATGTCCTGTGAGTTCATCGGCTTGATATAACTTGAGGTTATTTTTCTATTTCAATTCATTTCCATAAGTCATCAAAAAAAGCAATCTCCTTGGACGATCCTCATTATGCCTTTGGAAACTTGGTTGGCCTTTGTCGCTGCCTCCCTCATCCTGACCATGACACCTGGCCCGAGCATCCTGCTCGGTATGGTTCATGCCTTGCGTTTTGGCACTCGCAGAACGCTATTCACCGCGCTTGGTGACATCTCGGCAAACATGATTCAGATGCTTCTGGTCGCCATTGGCCTGGGCGTCATCGTTGCCAACTCAGCATTCGCCTTCCAACTCATCAAATGGGCTGGTGTGGCGGTCTTGATCTATATGGCGGTAAAGATGTGGCGCTCAGCGCCCAGCTTGCCGGAACCGGGTACTCCGGAACCGTCCATCCATCCAGCGCGCCTTTATGCGAGCGGTTTTGCGGTTGCCTTTGGGAATCCCAAGGCACTGGTTTTCTTCACAGCGTTCTTTCCGCAATTCATTGATCCAACGGCACCTTTTGCACCTCAGCTGTCGATTATGTGTCCGACCATGGCCGCACTCGATTTTTCGTTTGTCATGATCTACGCCATTGGCGCCAAACAACTGCTCGGCTTTTTACGGCAGCATCCAAAGTTGCTCAACCGGGCCGGCGGCGGAACGCTGATGGCCGCTGCCGGACTGTTGTCTGCCGCGAAGTGACGCGGAAGCGGCGGTTAATATCGCCGATGCAGATCAGCTAAGGGCCGAAAGCTCGATCCATCGCTTCAATGTCGTAATCGAGCAGCCAAGAGCGTAACTCTTTATAAGGCTTTAGAAGCGCAGAGCGCTGCATTGATACGAGATCGAGTCCTCTGTCGTCATAGGCGTGTAAAATGACGGCATTCGCGAAATCTACAATATAGGTTCGTGTGTTCGATGCCGATGGTTCGACCGGGACCTCCCTGGCCAAATCCAGCCAAAGAAGTTCAGCGATTTCCCATCGACTTCTTATAGGATGAAAGTACCAATACTCATCCACCTCATCAGACGTCCCTTCAGATTTTCGCGCATATGTCTTCTTGCGAAAATCTGGAAAGACGGTCTTTAGCCACTTGAACTTCGAATAGACTTCTCCGTCTGTCCCATAGCCGACAACAAGAGCGTACAGATTGTCGGGTTTGTCGAACACCGTTTCAGCTATCTTCACCGATCTTCGATGCGCCTGCAAAAAACGCCTTATCGGCTGATCCATACTCAATGGATCACCTAGTTCGAACCTGAGGCTGTGCTCAAACTGATAGAACAGACCGCCTGGTAGGCACTCTATTCCGAAAACCTCGAGGAAGCGTTCGTACACTTCTTGCTGCGCAGTTTTCTTCGACAACAGGTCACTCTCCCGGTTACGACTTAAATCGCCGCCAGGGCCTTCTCAACGTCTTCCAAAAGATCCTGCGGATCTTCCAATCCGACGGAGAGGCGCAGGATGCCGTCGGTGATGCCGAGCTCAGCGCGAGCCTCTTCCCCGATCGACTGGTGGGTTGTCGTGGCCGGATGAGTAATCAGGCTTTTGGCGTCCCCCAGATTGTTGGAAATCTTGATGAGGTCCAGTGCGTTGACAAACCTGAAGGCCGCCTCCTTGCCGCCTTCGATTTCCAGCGCCAGCATGGTCGAACCGCCGCGCATTTGGCGCTTGGCTACATCCGCCTGCGGGTGGTCGTCCCGGCCCGGATAAATAAGCTGCTTGACCTTCGCTTTTCCGGCTAAGAAATCAGCAATCTGACCGGCGCTGCTTGTCTGCTGAGCCACGCGGAGCGGCAGGGTCTCGAGACCTTTCAAGAGCACCCAGGCGCTGAACGGGCTCATATGCGGGCCAGTGTGTTTGACAAAGGGCATCACCTCCTCGGTGATCCACTCTTCATCGGACAAAACAACACCGCCGAGGCAACGCCCCTGCCCGTCAATGTGTTTGGTCGCGGAATAGACGACAACATCCGCGCCCAGCTCAAGTGGCGACTGGAACATCGGCGTCGCAAACACATTGTCGACAATCAAACGCGCGCCGACCGACTTGGCAATTTCCGCAACGGCTGCAATATCAATAACTTCCAGCGTCGGATTGGTCGGGCTCTCCAAAAATAGCGCCCGGGTGTTCGGCTTGACTGCTGCTTTCCACTGCTCAATGTCGGTGCCGTCAACAAGCGTGCTTTCAACACCAAAGCGCGGCAACAAAGTCTCACAGATGTAGCGGCAAGACCCGAAGAGCGCCTTGGCGGCGACCACATGATCGCCTGCCTTGACCGATGCCATCAGCGCCAGATTGACAGCCGCCATGCCGCTCGCGGTCGCTCTTGCGGCTTCTGCACCTTCCAGCATCTTGATGCGGTCTTCGAACATGGCCACAGTCGGATTGGCGTAGCGCGAATAGACAAATCCTGGGTCTTCACCGTTGAATCGGGCTTCGGCGGCTTCCGCATCGGTATAGACAAACCCTTGGGTCAGATACATGGCCTCGGACGTTTCGCCGAACGGTGAACGGGTGGTGCCGCCATGAACGAGTGCGGTTGCAGGGCGCCAGTTGGTTCCGGCGGTGTTCTTGGTGTCAGTCATGTCGATATTCGCTCCAAACGAAAAAACCCCAGCCTCAAGACCGGGGTTCGCACCTCCGGCCTATTTAGCGACTTATTTAACGTGGCTGCAAGCCGGCCGGCCCAAATCACCACGAGTTGGCTTTCACTTAAGCGAAAACGGCGGATTGGTCAATCTTGAGCCAAGGATTTCCTCGATCTAAGCAGAAAGTCTGTTGGCCTGACCCGCTGCATCCGCTAAGGACGGTAGACGACGAGTGCAGGATGAATTGATGAACGTTACAGCGGACCCAGCCACCACCGGAAGCGCGCTGCTTGAGGCCAGCGGGATTTTGCCCGAGCGCGTCATTCACGCCATGTTCGCGGCACAGGAGATTTCCTCTGAAATGCCACCGGTCACCGGCCAGGTTCAACCGGCCAGCCTGGATCTGCGGCTCGGGTCTGTTGCTTACCGGGTGCGCGCAAGTTTTCTGCCAGGTCCGGACATTAAAGTGGCCGACCGGCTGGAGCAGCTGAAGTTGCACACAATAGACCTGCAAGAGGGTGCGGTTCTTGAGACGGGGTGCGTCTACATCGTTCCCTTGCAGGAAAGCCTGGCGCTGCGAACCGACATTTCGGCAACCGCAAATCCGAAAAGCTCGACCGGCCGTCTGGACGTCTTTACACGGGTCATCACCGACAACGGTCAGGCCTTCGACACCATACCAGCTGGCTATACCGGCCCGCTATATGCCGAAATCTCGCCGCTCACGTTTCCGATCCTGGTGCGCTCCGGTTCGCGGCTCAGCCAGATCCGCTTCCGGCGTGGACAATCCCTGATCCCGGATGCCGATTTGGAGAACATCCATCAGGCAGAAACCCTGATGAGCGGTGGCAATGAGCGGATTGGCGGCGGGGTGCAGCTGTCTATTGATTTGGAAGGCACCGGCCCTGGCAGCCTGGTCGGTTATCGCGCCAAACATCACTCCGGCTTGATTGATGTTGATAAAGTCGGTGCACAGGACCCGCTCGATTTCTGGGAACCGATCTACCGGCGCCAGAACGCCGAACTGATCCTCGACCCGGATGCGTTCTATATTCTTGTCAGCCAGGAAGCGGTCCACGTACCGCCGGACTATGCGGCTGAAATGGTGCCATTCGATCCGCTGGTGGGCGAGTTCCGCGTTCACTACGCCGGTTTCTTCGACCCGGGCTTCGGCCATGCAGGCGCAGGCGGCATCGGTTCCCGGGCCGTTCTGGAAGTTCGCTCCCACGATGTGCCCTTTATCGTTGAACACGGCCAAACCATTGGGCGTCTGGTTTACGAACATATGGCCGAACGTCCGGCAACACTCTACGGCGAAGGCATCGGCTCTAACTACCAGGGCCAGGCACTGAAGCTGTCGAAGCATTTTCGGGCAGTTGAGTGATCAGCCTTCCATTATGCGTAACCGTCCTAATGTCATCCTGGGCAAGCGAAGCGCGACCCGGGATCGGCAGGCCGCAAATTATCGGCCGAATGGGCGCGGATTATAGACGATCCATTCAGCTCTCCGATCCCGCATCTTCGCTTTCGCTGCGTGCGGGATGACGCGCCAATATGCCCTTCAAAACCATCACCCGCGAATTCGAAGGTTTTCTGGAGGACCGGAAATCCCGATTTCTGGCGTTTCTTGTGCCAGTTGGCCAGTTCGAAGCCCGGCTGGAGGAGTTGCGCAAGGAGCATAAGAAGGCCAACCACATCGTCACCGCCCACCGACGCCTCCTGGACGATGGCCGAATTGAAGAAAGCGGCAAAGATGATGGCGAACCGGCCGGGACTTCCGGCATGCCGACTTTGCGTGTTCTTCAAGGGGCTGAGCTGATCAACTGCGCGGTCTTGATTGTCCGCTATTTCGGTGGCACCAAACTTGGCGGCGGCGGACTGGCCCGCGCGTATTCGGGCGCTGCCCAAGACGCTATCAGCAATGCAGAGCTGATCCCGTTCCAAAAATTTGTGACAAAGACAGTTAGCGCCAATTTTGCGTCCAGCTCTGAGTTAGAGCGGCAAATCGTTATTCTAGGACTGAGTGTCGTTGCCCGCGAATATACAGAAACAGGTGTAAATCTGACGGTGGAGGGGCCCGAAGATGATCTGGCACGCATTTAGACACACCCTGGCCAACTAATCATCACCTTCGCCTGCGATAAACACCTGACCCTACAACCAGTGTGATATACTCTTGTCACAACACGAGGCAGGTATCGGCGGTGTGGTGCCAAAAACTCCTCACCGTCACGTGTGTGGGAGTGGCCAAGTGGGACGTTTCGGCTATCTGGTTTTATGGATCCTCATTTCCCTCTTTTCCGTAGGGGCTGCAGTCTCGGGCGAAAAAGTGGCCCTGGTCATCGGCAACTCGCGCTATGAGCACGTCTCCCAACTGCCCAACGCTGCACAGGATGCGACCGACATCGCACAAACGCTCAATCGCTTAGGTTTCCGGGTCCTCTATGGCACCGACCTCAGCCGGTCTGAAATCCTCAGCCTTGCACAACAAACGCGGAAATCCCTTGCGCCAGATGACATCGCCCTTTTCTATTTTGCAGGCCATGCGGTTCAGATTGGCGCTGAGAATTTCATTATTCCGGTAGATGCGCATGGAGAAGATGCGGACACCATCAAACAGACTTCGGTCAAACTTCAGACCATTTTGGCGGAGATGGAAAGCAAGGCAGACCGCAACATTGTCATTCTGGATGCCTGCCGCAACAATCCCTTTGCCATTTCCGCGGCTTCGCGGTCGATCGGCGGTTTTGCCCGCGGCCTTGCCAAAGTGGACGCTGGAGTTGGCTCGTTCATCGCTTTTTCAACTCAGCCCGGCAACATTGCGCTGGATGGCGATGGCCGCAACAGCCCGTTTACAACAGCCCTCTTGAAATACCTGCCCTCCGCGGACGATGACCTTCATGAGGTGATGCGCAAGGTCCGCCGCAGTGTCGTCGAAGCCACAAACAGCAGCCAGATCCCCTGGGAGAATTCATCGCTGATTGAACGGATTTATCTCGGAGTGCAGCCTTCCCGGCCAAGCACAATTGGCGAGCTTCCAGCACCGTCCCCGCAGCCGCAGCGTATACCGCAGCCCCAGCAATTTGATCAAACAGCATTTCCTTATGAAGTCGCCGGTCTGAACCCCAACGGCGATGGATTTCTGGCCCTGCGCAGCGGCACAACGTCGTCTTCACAAAGGCTCCTCAAAATGCCGGAAGGAACACCTTTGCAAGTTCTGGGACAAGCGGGCGTCTGGTTTAATGTGCGGACAGCTTCCGGGGCGGTCGGCTGGGCTCATTCCAAGTGGATCCGCTTTGTCGGCGTCAGAGGTTCATTGCCGCAAGAGAGCTGTGACAGCCTCTGGTATGAGAGGAACGCCATATTTGCGCGCAACGGCTATTGTTTTCGAAGCGCCCGCGGCCGCCAGACATTTTCCAATGCAGGCTGCCGGGTGGGCGTTTCTGCAGGCAACATCCCCTTGAGCGCGGCTGAAAGGCGGGAAGTGGCCCGGCTGGTTGCCCGCGAAAAAGCCCTGCACTGCAGATAGTTCGACACACCATCACGCGTTGTGCGCGAACCAGGCCATGTAGTCTGCTTGAGCTAGGAAACTCCTGGTCCTCCGGGAATGCTCGCTAGCCCAATTGCCTATCTCCCGTGCCCCTGCTCGCGAGTTGGCCAGGCGCCAAAACTTCTATTTGAAATAATATTATCTGCCGGACCAGCAACATATCCGGTCGCCTCTTCGTCAGACATTATCCAAACACACTCTTCAATTGCATTTCCTTACGGAATGCATTAAAAAGTAGAGATGCGGTAATTTATTAATTGAATAATTTCGACAACTAACCGTGAGAACACAAACGCCTATCACGAACATTTAGCTTATCAATACTGACATTTTTTAGACTTAACCCAGCACTGCCGCCGCCTCTTCTCTAACTGAGAAGAATTCGAAATATATAGCATTGCACATACTCTGCGCTCCTAAATGGAACGCCTGAAACGAACTAAAAACACTTCATTACCATAGCCCCGCGTCCCAGGACCGGCAGCACCCGCTCCACGTCTCCGCCAGGAGATCCACGTGGTTGCCTGACATAAGACCAAATTCCGCTGCGCATTCCGCCTCCCATACAGTGAGGCAACCGGCACCCAAAACCGCAGCGTTCAACAAGGGAGGGAATTATGACACATCCTTTGACACTGACCCTGAAGATCAAGCAAGATCCGCAAACTCTCGCGGCACTCGAAGACCTCAAAAATAGTTTTGCTGAGCACGTTCAGCCTTTGATCGAGGCAGCACTCAGAAAATCCAAGTTGGTGCATTTTGCGCGTGTCGCTGTCATTGGCGACAATGAATATATCCAGGTCATCACCGAGTATGACGGTGGCCACCGCGAATACACTGAATTCTTTCGCCGCGAACTGACACCAGTTTTTGCCAAGATCTTTTCGCTCGCCGATGGCGTGCCCGATGTCACCGATCCGGCCGCCTTCTTCGAATTTTCGAAAAACGCCAATGTCCGCACATTAGGCCTCTCCACGGATGGTGCGAAGGACATGAACGGAGACCAATCCGGCTGGCTGTTTTCGGCCTATGACCATGCCGAAGTGAAAGACGTGCTCGGCGCACTCCACGCGGAAGCTGCCGAATAAACTCAAACCGAGGGGGAGGCGAAAATGCGACCGGAGCCGGAAAATGTGCAAAGCCTGTTCATTACCCGCTACCGGCACGAACACAGGGTTATTCTGTTGTTCCGCATCGGCTCCCCTTCTGCGGCTCAATCCTTCTTGAGCCATTGGGCGTCCACCGTGAATGGCGGGCAGGCACCAAAAGGATCTTATGCCGATACCAGCGGCAGCCCGCTCGCTCCGGTCTATCACTTCGCCTTCAACTGGCAAGGCACATCGCTGCTGTTAAAAGCCCGCAACAGCCAGACCATGGGACTTGACCCCGATGCTATCGGCACGGATCTGGAAACTTTCTTCACCCGGGAAGACAATGCGCCCTATGCGCCATCGACCGTTGACGACCTCAGTTTGAATGGGCTCAACACGCCAGAAAACTGGTGGGCAGCAGACACTGATCAATCCGCTTTCCATATTGCCATGCTGTGTTATTTCGCTGACGAGGCGCAAAAAACGGAACAGCTGGCCGCCATTCGCACAGCCGCCGCGGAGAGCGGCCTTACAGAATGGCAGTTTCCATCATTTCAAGACAAGGCGCTTTCCGGCAAAATCCCGCATAAGGGCATTCTGCACTTTGGCTTTCGTGACGGTATTTCGAAGGTCGACATTGACTGGAAGGACATCGGAGAACCCGGCAAGGTCGACTTCCGGGAAGTTCTGCTGGGCTATAGCAACGAAACCTATCCGACCAACCCAGTGAACCCAGGACCATGGAACGACTTTGTCCGTGATGGCACGTATTTGAATTTGGCTTGGCTTTATCAGGATGTTGCATCCTTCAACCGGTTCCTGAAGGACAATCGCGCCGCCGCCGAAACTCAAAGCGGATCAGCCGATCCGGAGGAATGGCTTGCGGCAAAACTGATGGGGCGCTGGCGCAACGGGTCGGCACTCGCAACACATCCCAATGAGAGCCCTGATCAAGCAGATCTATCGAATGATTTTGGATATGCCAATGATGGTGATGGCGAAACGACGCCGCTGCATTCGCATATCCGGGTGTGCAATCCGAGGGATCAGGCTCTAAGCGCGGCCAATCAGAGCCGGTTCGCCGCCGGCCCTCCCCGCCTTGTCCGGCGCGGCTTTTCGTATGGTCCGCCGCTGGAAGGCACAGAAGACGACGGCCAAGACCGGGGCCTGATCGGGGTGTTTGCCTGTGCCCGCATCAACGAACAGTTCTACACCGTGCTCCGTTGGATCCAGCGGACGGAATTCAGCGATCATTTTGACACGATCCGGCGCGGCAACCGGCGCCAAGACATGATGTTCGGGTTGCGGGACAAACCGAGGGCGGAAACCACCAGCTACATCCCCTCAACAAACGGGGTGGCGCCGTTAAAACTGCCGCTCTCCGACTTCATCCGGTACAAGGGCCTGGCAATCTTTTTTGCACCCAGCCTGAAAACGCTGACCTATCTTGCCGGGCAATGACGGGAAGCCACTTCGTTCCGCATTCAAATCTTTCTTGATTGCCCCCACTCACGGTAAGCTGATGTGTAATCCGGACGTTGCTCCGTATGTATCCGCCCTCCGGGAGACGTCACAATGCAGACCCGCCCAGGCGCACTGATCAGTGCCCTGATTTTGATCTTTACCCTTCTTGGCGGTCTTTGGCTCACATTGGACGAAGGTGAGCCGCCGGCAACTCTCCTTTTGGACAGACCTGCGACCAGCGCTCTTGAACGCAAAATCGGGCACTTGATCATGGTCGGTTTCAACGGGACCAAACCTAAGGACCCCGGCGTCAAGGCCGTCTCCGCGCAACTCGCCGATGGCAAAATCGGCGGTGTGATGCTGCTATCCCGCAATATTCAGACTAGCCGACAGCTTAAAGTCCTTACACAGCATTTGGCACGGCAAAATAAGAGTGTGCCAGTTTTTATTGCGGTCGATCAGGAAGGCGGGCGTGTTCAGCGCTTAAGCCGCCTGGGCGGTAACGCCTCCTGGCTTTCCGCTGAAAAACTCTCCCGCAAAACGGATAACTGTTCTAAAGAGGCCGTCCGCGCCTACTACGACCGCCATGCTCAAGTTCTGCCAGACCATCATATCAATGTGAATTTCGGTCCTGTTGTCGATCTCAACCTCAATCCTGATAATCCCGTCATCGGCAAATCAAAAAGAAGCTTCTCCGCAGATCCGGAAACAGTGATCCGCTGCGCAGCTGGCTTCATCACAGCCCATCAAGCGCTTGGTGTCGCAACAGCGCTCAAACATTTTCCGGGTCATGGCACGACAACCGTGGACAGCCATCACGGGCTACCAGTCATCGATAGCACATGGCGGAAGCAAGAACTCACCCCTTACAAGGCGCTCGCTCAAATGGGGCACGCCGATATGATCATGATGGGTCATCTGGTGCACCAAAGGTTTTCTGATGCAGGTACCCTGCCCGCGTCCCTGTCACAGAAGGGTATTCAAGCGGCGCGCACGGCCGCTGGACCAGAAACCGTCCTCATAACCGATGATCTGGAGATGACGGCTGTCTCTAAAGATTTTCCGATTGAAGCAGCCGCGCTCAAGGCGCTGGCGGCCGGCAACGATATTGTCCTGTTTTCCAGCTTCGAGCGCTTTGATCCGGGATTGGGAGATCGGCTGAATGCGGCCATTGCCGCTGCGGTCAAAGACGGCCGACTTAAGGAGGATCAGATCGACCGGTCAGTCACACGTATAAAAGCGCTGAAGCGAAAACTCACGCCCCAGCCGCAACCGGCCGGTTGACATTTGATCCGTTCAAATGACCCAGCTGACCGCGGTTCATTCCAGATAGCCGCACAGACCTGCCGCTTGGCAAGCGTTCCCCATGCTCCACCTTACGGGGTCATGGCCTGCTGCCGCAGCTCTTTCAGCTCAGCCCTGAGCGCTTTGACTTCCTCCAGGATCTGACCCGTTTCATCGTGGATCGCCTGCCGGTTGGCGTCAGCTTCGGCTTCATGTTCTTCCTGCATGGCCGAAACGATAATCCCGATGAAGAGGTTCAGAACCGTAAAGGCGGTGCACAGAATGAATGGCACGAAGAACAGCCAAGACAGTGGGTAAACCTCCATCACCGGCCGGACGATGCCCATCGACCAGCTTTCCAAAGTCATCACCTGGAACAGGGTATAGAGCGACAGACCGATGTCGCCGAACCATTCCGGAAAGGTTGCGCCATAAAGCTTAGTCGCCATCACCGCAAAGACATAAAACACCAGCGCCATCAGCACCATGATCGAGCCCATGCCGGGTAAGGCAGCAACCAGCCCACCGATGACCCGGCGCAGTGATGGCACCACGGAAATAAGGCGTAAAGCGCGCAAGATCCGCAAGGAGCGCAAGACCGATAGCGAACCGGACGTTGGCATGACGGCAATGACCACGATGGCAAAGTCGAACAAGCTCCATGGATCTTTGAAAAAGCGCAGACCATGGGCATAGAGCCGCAGAGCCAGCTCAACGACAAACACCATCAGGATGATTTTATCGAGTGTCAGGAGAAGCGGACCGGCGACGGCCATGACCGCCGGACTTGTTTCCAGACCCAAGGTCACCGCATTCACGACAATGATGCCGATGATCCAGTATTCCCATTTGCGTGAGGTTACGAGGGCCTTGACCAGATCCCGCATTGTCCGTCCTAAATGTTCTGAAATCGCCTGGTGGCGCTTGCGCCGCGCGGAACATGGCGACTTCTCCGCTGGGATGCAAGAGTGGGCGTCAACATTTGCCAGGTTTCAAGCCGCTCTTTTTGCACTGGGAGCCGTATTTGCCGTGGAAGGAATTTAGTCTTTCAGACTATTAGTTTAAATGCAGACTGCATTCTTTTGACATTTTCTGAATGTTAAAACTCCGCATGAACAATCCCTTTGAACACTCACCAACGCGGAAGAGAAAACACTGTGGTTAGATGGCGCACTCTTTTATGCGCAGTTTATGTTTTCGCGCTAACGACCGCTCCAAAAGCAGATAATCAGGTGAGGATTTGTTTTGAAAACTGGCCGCCATATTACGCGATCAATGAAGCCGGTGCTGCCGAAGGGGTTGTGACGGAGCTCATTCGAAACATTCTCCACAATGCTGGACTACACGCAGAATTCTTCAACAAGCCCCCCATCCGCTGCCAAGCCGAACTGCGCAGTGGAAAAATGGATATGGGGCTGACAGCCGATACCGCCAAAGACGGCATATTGCTCGGCAGCACAGCGCTGACCCATTGGATTATTGCTGCAGTTGTTCCCGCGAATGCTGAAGAAAAGCGGTTTTCTGGCCTGGACGCCTATCAGGGAAAACGGGCTTTGCAGATCGCTGGATATGATTACCCTGCGATCATTCGAGATTTCGAACCCCGCTGGAAAATAGAACAGGTGGATTACACCCCCGTTTTGGAGGAGGAGGCGGCAATCACGCCCTATCGTATGCTGGAATCCGGACGCGCAGATCTGCTGCTAGAAGATCTTTATTGGTCTGAATATGTCATTGAAACATACGATCTGAACCTCAAGGTCTTACGCCCTGCCGTGGCCGTGGTGCGCGGGTACGCCGGATATGCGCAGCAGCGCCGCGACTTGAAAGACTTGGTCGAACAACACCTTGCCGTCCTGGCTGCAAACGGCAAACTATCTGAACTCTATCGCGCAACCACCGGCATTTCTTGGGATGTTCTGGACAATCAAAATCCAGCAAATTGAACAAACCCAAACGTTTGCGAATTTGCTTCTCGAATTTGATATGATAGATGAAATCAAACAGCGCAGTATTCACCAACTGAGGTGATGTGGCTTGCGCGGGTGTAGCTCAATGGTAGAGCAGAAGCTTCCCAAGCTTAAGACGGGGGTTCGATTCCCCTCACCCGCTCCAATAATTTCAATGACTTAATTAGCTAATGATCATGCGCCTGTTTTATGGGGAAGCAATTGGCACCCTTTCACGTTCTGCATTTTTGGTGACGAATCTCTATCTTCTTGGGATTGGCAACGGTATTATTTTTCTGTCGACGTCTCCGACCATTTATTCATAGTATTCGGGATGGTGTTGCTCTCCTCCAAGATAGAAGAGCGCGTCTAGCTCATCGAGCTTCCTCGCGTCATGACACTCCGCTATAGCACCATAAATCTCGCGCCCTGCGGGACGGACCTTCGTGCACCCCCCCAAATGTCGACCGTATCGACCATGCGCATCCAAGGGCAGCCATTGCTTTCGCCTTTCGGATTTGGGCCGCCAATGCTGCGCAACCGTGTCAGATTTTTGTGCTCACTGAAGTTGCTTGATTGTGCAAGTACTTCCTTGCCTCAAGCAGTGGAAGAACGGTGTCCAAAAGCCGGACCACATAGGTTCGATATTTTTCACGATGCTCGACGTTTTTTTTTGAAGTCAAACTTGTCTCTTGAGTCTGAAGTGAAAGTGTGTAATTCGAATAATAGAAAAAGTGTCGCATATATGAAATTCATATCCTTAAGAGGGTTTGGGAGTTGAGATGATTAATCCGATGGATTTGACAGGCCGCAACATTCTGATCACTGGCGCCGCCCAGGGGATCGGAGAGGCTGTCGCCAGGCTAGCTCATGAACTTGGCGCGCATGTCGTTCTAAATGATTTGCAGGGGGACAAACTGAAATCGATTGCTGATGATCTCGGCAGCCGGGTGGATGTCTGCGCCGGCTCGGTTTCAGATTATGAGTTCGTCCAGGGAATGGTGAGCGATGCGGTTGCTCGTAATGGTGCTCTTCATGGCCTTGTCAACAATGCCGGGATTGTACGGGCAGCGATGGCAAAAAACATGACGCCGGAAACCTGGCAGTCGGTCATCGACATTAATCTAACTGGAGTATTCTACTGTTTACAGGCTGTTGGCCAGCATATGCTGGAGCGTATCGAGGCGGGCGACACCTCTCCGGCGTCAATCGTTAACATCAGTTCCGATGCGGGACGCCGCGGGACGATCGGTCAGATCAATTATGGCGCCGCAAAATCTGGTGTCATGGGGCTGACAATGAGTTCAGCCCGCGAATGGTCCCAATTCGGCATTCGCATCAATTCGGTCCTGTTCGGCGTCGTTGAAACGCCGATGACTGAAGTGATCCGCTCCGACAAGTTCCGCGATGGTGTGATGGCACAAGTCCCTATGAAGCGATTCTCCACCGCTGCCGAGGTTAGTCAGCCGGTGTGCTTCCTACTTTCTGAGGGAGCCAGCTACATGACCGGACAACATGTTTCGGTCAATGGCGGCTACACCATCGGCGTTTGAGGACTTTGTTCGAATAACGGAATTTTGGGAGTGGAATTATGACTTTGGGATTCGCTGAGCCAAGCGGTTATACCGAAGATCAAATGTTGATCCGCGAGAGCATCGCCCGGCTGTGTGAGCCGTTCGATGATCAGTATTGGCTGGATCGCGACAACGACGGCCAATTTCCGGATGACTTTTGCGATGCCATCGCCAAAGGCGGCTTTCTGGGTATCGCCATGCCGGAAAAATACGGCGGCTCGGGAATGGGGATCCTGGAGGCCGCGACCATGGTGCAGGCGATTACCGAAAGCGGTGCCGCCAATGCCGGGTTCGCGTCCATTGCCATCAACATTTTCGGATTGAACCCTGTTGTGGTGTTTGGCACCGAAGAGCAAAAAAGCCGCTGGTTGCCGGGCATCATCGACCGAACGGACACAGCGTGTTTCGCTGTGACTGAACCAAATACCGGACTGGACACGACGCGCTTGAAAACCCGTGCTGTCAGAGATGGTAACAAGTGGGTCGTCAATGGCCAAAAGACATGGACGTCGACCGCCCAAAAGGCCAACAAAATGCTCCTGATCGCCCGAACGCGCGACGAAAATGAAGTGGAGCGTCCTATTGATGGGCTATCGCTGTTCTATACGGACCTCAACCGGGACAACGTCGAAATCCGCGAAATCGCCAAGATGGGCCGCAAATGCGTGGATTCCAATCAGGTGTTCATCGACCAGCTGATGATCCCGCCAGAAGACTTGATCGGGGAAGAAGGCAAGGGCTTCCGGTATCTCCTGCATGGGCTGAATGCGGAGCGGATTTTGATTGCCGCATCCCTGGTTGGTATCGGGCGGTGCGCCTTGGATAGAGCCGCCACATACGCCAATGACCGGCATGTCTTTGGCCGGCCGATCGGAATGAACCAGGGCATTCAGCATCCATTGGCCGAAAGTTGGGCGGAACTGGAAGCTGCCAACTTGATGGCATTCCGGGCTGCAGCTGTCTACGACGCCGGCCAGGAATGCGGCAAGGAAGCCAACGCTGCGAAGTATCTTGCTGCGGAAGCCGCTTTCAAGGCAACCACCAATGCGGTGATGACGCATGGCGGCATGGGGTATGCAAAGGAATTCCATGTCGAACGTTACATGCGCGAGGCGATGATCCACCGGATCGCGCCTGTCAGCCCGCAACTCATCCTGTGTTATTTGGCCGAGAAAGCGCTTGGCCTTCCCAAATCCTATTGAGGAGCACCCATGGCTCGATCAGCCAAAGCCTATATTGCAGGCATTTTTGAACACCCTACCCGTAAGGCCGTCGACAAGACCGTGCCCCAGCTTCATGCCGAAGTCGCGCGCGGTGCTCTTGCCGATGCCGGATTGAGCAAAGACGATGTCGATGGATACTTCTGCGACAGCTCGGTTCCCGGCCTCGGCGGCATGGGGCTTGCTGAATACATGGGTCTGAATCTCAAATACACGGATACGACCGAAACCGGCGGGTCGTCCTATGTGCTTCATGTCGGCCATGCCATGGAGGCAATAGCCGCTGGAAAATGCAACGTCGCACTGATTACCCTGGCGGGCCGTCCGAGGGCTGAGGGCTTGCAAAAACTGGGTGCTCGGGCACGCGGGGAAGATGCTCCCGAACGTGGTTTTGAATTGCCATACGGTCCAATGGTGACAAACCTTTATGCTATGGCCGCGATGCGGCACATGTATGAGTTTGGCACGACATCGGAGCAACTGGCCTGGGTCAAAGTGGCGGCCAGCCATCACGCGCAGCACAATGAACATGCGATGCTGCGGGACGTGGTGACGGTCGAAGACGTAGTAACTTCACCGATGATCGCAGACCCACTCCACAGGCTGGATTGCTGTGTGATTTCCGATGGCGGCGGTGCACTTGTCGTCGTCAGGCCGGAAATCGCGGCTTCTCTCGGAGACCGCTGCGTCAAGGTTCTGGGACAGGGAGAAGCGGTCAAACATCTGAATGGCGGCCGTTTCGATTTGACCTACACAGGAGCAGCAGTTTCGGGACCGGTTGCGTTTGGCGAAGCCGGCGTCACCCCGTCAGACATCGACTACGCATCCATATACGACAGTTTCACAATCACGGTTCTGGAGACGATCGAGGACCTCGGCTTTTGTGAAAAGGGCAAAGGCGGGGCGTTCGTTGCGGATGGAAACCTAATTTCCGGCGTTGGCAAGTTGCCGTTCAACACCGATGGCGGAGGACTTTGCAACAACCACCCGGCCAACCGGGGCGGAATGACCAAGGTTATCGAGGCGGTGCGCCAATTGCGTGGAGAAGCCCATCCTAAGGTTCAGGTGCCGGACTGCAGGCTCGCATTGGCGCATGGCACCGGCGGACAGATTTCACAAAGAACAGGCGCAGGCACTGTCATCCTGGGGAGGAACGACGCATGAGTGAACGCAGTTATCCTGATCCAGACATCACCATGGAAAGCGAAACCTACTGGCAGGCTGCCAATGACGGCAAGCTTCTGGTCAAGCGCTGTGACAGCTGCAACGAAGTCCATTTTTATCCGCGCGCCATTTGCCCGGGCTGCATGTCAGACAACACGGTCTGGCAAGAGGCGTCCGGGAAAGGCCGCATCTACTCCTATTCGGTCATGCGGCGGGCCGATCCGCCTTATGCGATTGCCTATGTCACCTTGGAAGAAGGGATTACGATGCTGACAAACATCGTTGATGCCGATTTCAATGCCTTGTCGGTTGATATGCCCGTCGAGGTCACCTTTCGAGACACGGAAGGCGGGCAAGCGCTGCCGCTGTTCCGCCCGGCGAAGGATTGAGTGATGAACCGTCCGCTTGATGGTGTTCGTGTGATTGATCTGACCAACATGCTCATGGCGCCGTACACGACCCAAATTCTTGGAGATCTTGGCGCTGATGTCATCAAGGTCGAGCCGCCGGAAGGCGACCCGATCCGGAAAATCGGACCGCACAGGTCCGAAGGCATGGGGCCGATCTTTCTCAACACCAACCGGTCAAAAAGATCCGTCGTCTTGGATTTGAAAACGGACGACGGACACGCAGCGGTCATGGAGCTGATCCGCAACGCCGATGTGCTGATCTACAACCGCCGGCCGCAGGTGATGGAACGGCTTGGACTGAGTTATGAAACCGTTCGCGCTGCCAATCCCCGGATCATCTATTCGGGCATATTCGGCTACGGACAAAATGGCCGCTATGCTGCAAAACCTGCGTTCGACGACCTAATTCAGGGTGCCGCCGGAGTGCCGTCCCTTGCGCAAATGGCTGGTGCTAGAGTGCCGACCTATTCGCCAGTCGCAGTGGTTGATCGCGGGGTCGGATTATGGGCTGTTGGACAAATCAACGCCGCGCTGTTCCATCAACTGCGCACAGGCAAGGGCCAGCGGATCGACATTCCGATGTTCGAAATGATGGCAAGTTTTGTTCTCGGGGAACATTTTTATGGCCGGACATTTGAACCTTGCCAAAGTGGATCGGGATATCCCCGCCTGCTTTCGTCTGACCGTCGGCCTTATCAGACCAAAGACGATTATATCTGTGTGATGATCTATACAGACCGTCATTGGCAGGCTTGGTTCAACGCTCTGAATACACCTGAGGTTTTGGAGAACGATCCACGGTTCGCCTCCATTGCGACCAGAACGGAGAACATTGACTCCATTTATGCCGAACTTGCGGAGCTGCTGTTGACCCGGACGACAGCAGAATGGCTGGAACTGTTTGAAAAGGCGGACATTCCTGCCATGCCGGTTAACTCTCCGGATACTCTGATTGATGACCCGCATTTGAAGGATGTCGGGTTCTTCATACAAGTGACGCATCCGAGCGAAGGAAAACTCTGGGACATGGCAGTACCGGCAGACTGGTCGGAAACCCAGCCTGCGCCGGACAAATATGCGCCCTTGCTGGGTCAACACTCCAAAGAGATCCTGCGTGAGATCGGATTTGACGATACGCGGATTGAGAAAATGATGCAGGCGGGCGCAACTTCGGCTCCAGCAAATTGAAGAGGACAACAATGACATTGATCCGCAGCTGGTTGTTTGTGCCGGCCGATAGCGACAAGAAGCTGGCCAAAGGTCGGGAAAACCCGGCGGACGCATTGATCCTCGACCTGGAGGATGCAGTTGCTGATGACCGCCAGGAAATTGCCCGTGATATGGCTTGTGCGTTTTTGAAAGCCAATCCGGACCGTAGCCGGCAGAAGCTTTGGGTCCGAATAAATCCGCTCGATCATTCCTTCTCGCTCGCAGACCTGGCGGCCGTAATGCCGGGCGCTCCAGACGGTATTGTGCTGCCCAAGGTCAACACTGCGGAAGACATCAACCGTCTGGCTGAACGTTTATCCGCTTTGGAGGCAACGGCTGGCCTGGAAATCGGTTCTACGCGGATTTTGTCTGTTGCGACGGAAACCGCTGCTGCTCTCCTAACGTTCAACACCTACCTTGACGGGGTGAGTGATCGACTGGCCGCCCTGACATGGGGCGGAGAAGACCTTGCTGCTGCCCTTGGCGCCGCAACCAACCGGCATCCGGTAACAGGGGAATACGATCATCCCTTCCAGTTTGCCCGGACAATGTGTTTGACAACCGCAAGAGCGGTGGATGCGCAGCCGGTCGGCGTTGTGGTTACCAATTTCCGGGATCTGGAGGAGTTGCGCCGCGATTGTGAATATGACCGTCAGTCCGGTTTCATTGGCAAGATAGCTGTTCACCCTGCGCAGAGCGACGTGATCAACGCGGCGTTTACCCCGACCGATGAAGAGGTCGCATGGTCAAGGAAAGTCGTGGACATCTTTGAGCAGAATCCTGGTCTTGGAACCATTGGCCTTGATGGGCAAATGCTGGATATGCCGCATTTGAAGCAGGCACGTAATCTTCTGGCACTGGCTGACCAGATCAATGCGGCCGGAGGTTGATGATGGCCGGAGCACTCGAAGGCATTCGTATTGTTGATCTCACGACGGTGATCCTTGGACCATGGGCAACTCAAATGCTCGGAGACATGGGCGCTGACGTGATCAAGGTGGAAACCCATCATGGGGATACCACCCGCCATACCGGGGATCGGCGCAACCCCGGTATGGCATCTTTCTTCATGTCGACAAATCGTAACAAGCGTTCAGTGATCCTTGACCTTTCGCAAGACGAAGGACGGGAAGCCCTTTTCAAGCTTGTTGGGACCGCAGATGTGTTTGTTCACAACATGCGCCCCGCCATCGCCACCAAACTGGGACTGGATGACGATCGGTTTATGACGGCCTATCCGAACCTGATTTTTGTAAAGACATACGGGTTCAGAGGTGATGGGCCAATGGCGAACAAGCCGGCCTATGACGATGTCATTCAAGCTGCCAGCGGCATCACAGATCTGCAGACCGTTATTTCGGAAGGTGGTGAACCACGCTATGTGCCATCGATCATGGCCGATAAAACCAGCTCCTTTCACGTCGTCTCGGCTGTGTTGGCCGCACTCTTCCATCGGGAGCGGCACGGTGAAGGACAGGTAATCGAAGTGCCGATGTTCGAGAGCCTGGTCGATTATTTGATGGTGGAACACGTGAATGGTGCAGCCTTTGATCCCCCGATTGCGTCGATGGGATATGCGCGCCTCTTGAACAAAATGCGCAAACCCTACCGGACCAAAGACGGATATTTATGCGTGCTGCCTTATACCGACCGGAACTGGCAGGACATGTTCGTGATTGCGGACCGTGAAGATCTGAAAGACGATCCACGGTTTGTTGACCTGGCGACACGCACGAAACACTCTGCCGAGATTTACGGATTGCTCGAAGAGATGGTGGCAAGCAGGACGTCCGCGGAATGGGAAAAGGCACTCAACGCGGCTGCGATCCCTGTTCAAAAAGTTAATACAAAAGAAGACCTTTTGAATGATGAGCAGTTGGCTGCAACCGGGTTTTGGCAATTTGCCGAACATCCGACAGAGGGACGCATCCGTCTGAGCAGCCCGCCAGTTCGTTTTACCAGATCGCCGAGTTCCATACGGAGACTGCAACCAGGATTGGGGGAACACAGCGCGGAAATTCTTGCAGAAGCCGGATTTTCCGAAGCTGAGATCACCGAGCTGATGGACAAACAAGTTACCGCCTAAGGCCGTTACCCCTGCGTGGGCATGTTGTTTGAACAGCCAAAATCTGATCGGTCTTAAGCCGGTCAAGAATCTTGCATGCGTTCACTTGAACGTAGGATGCGATCTTGCTGGAAGGCCTCAATCTGACGCCTTTTGCCAAACGAGAAGATGTTCGTATTTGCTGCCGGATTTTGAATACTCAGGCACGGTACGCAGTGCCAATTCCCCCTCCCTATGGTTCACAATGCGGACCAGGGTGCGGCCGACCCAATGCGGCAGGTTGCAAAAATGGACATCGTGAGAGATCCGGGTGCCGTCGAAAGACCAGCTGCCGGCATAGGAAAGACATGTGTCTGCATCGCCCAATTCGGCTTGGTTTTTGAAATCGGACCGCATCAAAAACGCGCACATATGTCCGTCTGCGGAATAGATGATCTGACCCTGCGCATCCTCACCCATCGGGTATCCGGCAGGCGTATTGTTCTTCAGCGCAGTCCATTTGTTAAGCTGCCAGGTGCCTGTGAAAGACGAGGGATTTGTCATGAAGGTGTCCTTTTTAGTTCAAAAGCAGCTGTAGAGCAGAAGAGATAAGCAGAATTGCCACGCAAAAAGGTCTGTTCCAAACCAGACCTATTTCGCCGGGCGACCGGTTGATTGTGCGCCCAGCAATGCGGATTGTTGCGCCGAGCGGCGAACTGCCTGTTGCAAGCCCCCAGGCAACGGTACCAGACAGGATCAGGAGATAGGGATTGAAGTGAAAACCGGACAATCGGGACAGCACTTCAACACTCACTGCAACAGAAATGATCGGGTTCAATCCTAGGGGTGCCGTGAGTGCGACAAACCACATCAAAGCGACAAGGAGCCAACCCTCTGTCAACCCAAGTCCGGCAATGAATTGTCCAAGTTCCTGCGTGTTGATCTGATAGGGTAAAAGAGCGGCAATAAAACCGGCTGCGGATAGGATCGCCACTTCGGATCTCATGGTCGTGAGATCGGGCAGGATTTTCTGCAATAGCCGCCGGTTTGTAAGGGCAAGCGCAGTTTTGGGACCCGCGCGGCTGTATTGAACCGTGATCCAGCCGATGCCGAACATTGGAACGCAGATAAAAAGCGCAGCAACCAGGCGGATACCGCTAAGCCAGCTAAAAAGCACCGCTGAAGACAGGATAACAACGGTCAGTGAGGACATGGGAACGAAGGTCTTGAGGACCTTTACGAGCGGTTGAGGGGTGGAAGATGTTTGGCGGCGCGGATAAGAAAGACGATCGAACAACCAGCCGAAACTCAGATAGAACACAATCGATGCAAATCCGATCGGCGCGAATTGATACCAGTCGAAGCCAGGGATCGCTGACAAAAGGACAATCATTGTCACTGCCGTTGGCGACCACATGGTGAAGGCTGTGAAACCCCGCACAAGGGCCAAAGTCATTCGTTTCAAGCGAATGTCGAGGATAGAATCCTCTTCCTGGCCCCGGCTGGCTTCAATACTGCGCCTGTTCATGGTGCCCAGCAGCGTGATGGCCCCAAGATTGAGCAGGATGGCAAACAGGTGCCCGCCAATCGTGATCATGGCATAGCGTCGTCCGGGCGGTTGGGTAACAATCATCCGGCCACTATCGAGAACCATTTTGGAAGACATTGCGGCCGTTCGCAAAATGTCCATCGACATGAGAAAAAACGTGAAGAATGCACTTCGGCCTACTGCCAGTTCAAGGATCTCAGCGGTCATCCCGCCGGTCAGGGCAATAGCTGCGCCTAAGGCCAGGCCAGCTCCGAAGGTGACTTTTGCGATCAGGGCCATGCCTCGCCATTCAAGACCGGCCCAAAGCAAAAGAGCCGTTCCCGCGACTGGGGCAAGTCCGGTGTTCAATCCAAACTCGCGGGAAATCGCAAACGCGCAGACGACCCCCAACAGAGAAACGCTGACGGCCTTCCTTCCGCTTAGTCCACTCATGCAGTGGCCACGGCAAATTCAAGGTGTTCTTGATGATGAGGGGCTGCAATGCGAGTTAAGGCGCGCGCCCTCGCCTGCACGTCCAGGCCCCGTAGATCTGCGGCACCGTATTCCGTAACCACCACATCAACGTCAGATCTTGCCGTGGTTACCTGCGAGCCAGACAGCCTGGAAACGATGCGTGACCTCTTGCCGTTTCTCCCGCTTTTTGCAGGCATTGCGATTATCGAAAGTCCGTTTTCCGCGTGCGTAGCTGCATGCATGAAATCGGGCTGTCCGCCAATTGCTCCCAGGTACCTACTTCCGACCTGTTCCGCGTTTACTTGGCCCCGAAGGTCGACCTCCAGAGCAGAATTGATTGCGACCAATGAGTCGAGTTGTGACAGTGGTGCGGCTCCGTGGGTCACAGCAGTCTGGCAGGAGAGGTAAGCGGGATTGTCAGTCATGAATTCTGCGAGTTTCCCGCTTCCGATTGCAACTGCGCCGACCGATACGCCTTGAAAAATGTTTTTTCGCGCATTTGTCAGTGCACCACATGTGGCCAGATCAACGATTTCGTCGGTAACCAGTCCCGAGTGTAGTCCAAGGTCGCGGTGTGATCGCAGAGCATTGAGGATAGCAGATGGGACTGCGCCAACTCCATACTGCAAGGTCGCGCCGTCCGGAATGAGGTTAGCAACGTGTTCCGCAATTGTGTTTTCCAGCGGGCCGGGATCAGGTGCCTTCAATTCCGGCAAAGCTTGGGTGCTGGTGATTGTATGATGGATCAGAGCCTCGTCGAGCGGCTGGTCCATTCGAACCCAGGGAACTGCCGGGTTGATCTCCGCCAGAACGACCCTTGCGTGTTTCATTGCAACAGGCAAAAGATCGTTGCTCCAGCCTAATGAGTGCGTCCCATCCGGTCCTGGCGGGCTTAGTTGTACAAACACCACATCCGGACGAAGCTGGCCGTTGGTTACCAACGAGGGCATAGTCGAATACCGGCACGGCACCAAGGACACGAGGCCCTTGCTATGTAATGGCGCAAGGGTGCCAAGGGCGCCGTAGCTGATCAGGGATATCCGGTCAGTTATGGCTTCATTGAGTGCGTTGCTTATTGACAGGCCTACAAAGGCGCGGGCCGGACCAATCTCATGACGTTGTTCAATGTAGGACTTCACAAGTTCAAGCGGCTCTGCCATCGCTTGACCCCAGGTGACCAGGTCACCCGGGCGAATGTAGTCTGCCAGATTAAGACTGGAGGGATCAGACGGCGACAGGGTCATTGTGGTGTTCCGGTTTTTGAACTGCGCCAATCCGAACAAGGGTTTCAACTTCGGTCTGATTAAAACCGATTTTTGAAAGGATATCGTCCGCACCTGAGGAGATTTCCGGAGCCCTGGAGTGGTTAGGGACACGAAGTCCATTCGCAATGACAGGGAAAGGCAAGATGGGGCCGTATTCTGTATGTCTGTGCAAGGCACGCGCCTGAGCATGTGACGATTGGATGGCTTCAGAATTTGTGACACAAATTGCAGCGGGCACGTCAGCCGGATCAAACAATGCAATCCAGTCCTTCGCCGGGCGGGACGCAAATGCCCTGTCCAGAATATCCATCAGTGACAGATGATTTCGCAAACGGCCAGCCTCGGTTGCGAACTCTTCTCCGCTCAGCGCCGGAGCAATCTCCTTCAACACATGAACCAGATTGTTCCAGAATTTCTCCTCTACAACAGTCAGTGCAATCAAGCGTCCATCGGAACAGGTAAAGAGGTCATTGGCTGGGTAAAGATGGTCAACAGAATCCGCCGTTGTATCGAAACCAAAACGAAGAGCGGATGTATAGAGCACAGCTTCGTACAGACTGAGATCAAGTGTCGTACCCTTTCCTTCGCGCAAGGCGGCCAAAATGGAGACCGCAGCGAAGGCCCCACCTGCAATATCAGCAATCGGTAAGGAAGCTCTGCTTGGCGGCTGCCGCAGTTGTCCGCGGTAAGCAAGAGACCCGCCCATTGCCAAATAAGCCAGATCATGACCGGCCTTTGTTGCAGCTGGACCGGTTTGCCCAAATCCGGAAAGGGAGCAGTAAACCAGCCCCGGATTTACGGCCTGAAGCTGTTGAGGACCAAAACCGAGCCGGCTCGCAACTCCTGGACGAAACCCTTCGATAGCGACGTCACCATATGCGGCCAGTTTTTCGACCACGGATGCAGCCTGCGGAGACTTCATGTCAATAACGATACTTCTTTTGCCACGGTTCGCCCCCTCGAACATGTGGCTCTTCATATGGCGGGCATAGTCTCCACCCGGCGGCTCGACCTTGATGATTTCCGCACCGAGATCACCAAGTATCAAGGTCGTCAATGGACCAGGCAGAAGCATTGAGAAATCGACGATCTTAACGCCTTTGAGGGGTGTCCAGTGGCTCATTTCACTCATTTTCTTTCAGCTCAACTCTGTATTTTTTGTTTTGACTTCGAATGCTCGAAAGCATTTCAATCAACACTAAATTGAATAATATCAATATTTTATAACATCCAATTTAATGCAAACCTTTCAAAACGGAGGGAAATTTTTTCCTTGATTTTCCATTTGTCCGAATAATAGAACTATATTCTGAAATACGCAAACGTGACAATTTGAGCGAAACGCGTGAGCCGCTAGTGAGCTCATTTCGCAGGGAGGAACCGGATGGCTGGGCTGTGGTTTGAAGAGTTTGAAGAGGGGCAAGTGTTCAATCACGCTTTGTCCCGAACCGTCACCGAATACGACAACATGCACTTCTGCAATGCCACCCTGAACACCCAACCCCTCCACATCGATTTTCATTTCGCAGCGGAAACCGAATATGGGCAGCCGCTCGTCAATTCGATTTTCACATTGGGGCTGGTGATCGGGATGACTGTGACGGAGACTACCCTTGGCACCACAATCGGGAACCTGGCGATGACGGATATCAATTTTCCACGGCCGGTTTTTCATGGGGATACGATCCGCACGCGTACAACGATCACGTCCAAGCGGGAAAGCAAGTCACGCCCCAATGACGGAATAGTTGTGTTCTATCATGAGGGCCTCAACCAGCGCGATGAAGTCGTTGCAACCTGTACACGCACGGCCCTGATGCGAAAGCGTCCGGCCGAGGCGGCGTGAGGGCGCCGGCATGGACTTGCAATTCAGCGACAAAGACCTCGCCTTTCAGGAAGAAGTCAGAAGCTTTCTGAAAGAAAACCTGCCGGCAAACCTTCTTGACCGCTCGGACAGGGGATTGCACCCCCTGAAAGATGAAATCGTGGCCTGGCAGAAGGTGCTGCATGAGAAGGGTTGGGTCGCACCCAACTGGCCCGTCGAACACGGCGGACCCGGCTGGTCTCTCACCCAGAAGTATATCTACAATCGTGAGTACTTTCTGTCTGGCGCGCCCCAAACCATCGCCTTTGGCCTGAATATGGTCGGGCCGGTAATCTACACCTTCGGCACAGAAGAACAGAAAGCGGACTACCTCCAGGACATTCTGGAGAGCAATGTCTGGTGGTGCCAGGGCTACTCTGAGCCGGGATCCGGGTCTGACTTGGCCAGTTTGCGCACCCGGGCGGTCCGGGACGGTGATGACTACATCATCAATGGCCAGAAGATCTGGACCAGCTGGGCGCAGCATGCCGACATGATGTTTTGTCTGGTGCGCACCGATACGGAATGCAAACCCCAGGAAGGCATCTCGTTCATTCTCATTGACATGAAGACGCCCGGCATAGAAGTCCGCCCGATCATTGGTTTGGACAAGGAGCATTCTCTCAATGAGGTGTTTTTCACCGATGTAAGAGTTCCAGCCAGGAACTTGATCGGCGAGGAAAACCGCGGCTGGACCTATGCAAAATTTCTGCTTGGAAATGAACGCCATATCATTGCCCGCGTCGCCCGGTCGCAATACCAGCTTGCCCGGTTGAAAGAGATTGCGCGCACGGAACGCCGAGGTGCCGGCTATCTGATCGACGACGCTGATTTCCGGCGCCGGATTGCCAAGGTTGAAGTTGACCTGATCGCACTGGAAGCGATGGAACTGCGGTATCTCAGCCAGGAAATTGCTGGCCGGAAGCTGACGGCGGAACCGTCTGTCCTGAAAATCAACGGTGCGGAAATCGCCCAGTTGATCAAGACCCTGACAATAGAAGCGCTGGGGTCGCACGGAATGGCTTATGAGCCGGATCCGGTCTTTCAAAGGCGGAACGACCGCCCAATCGGGCCGGACTATCTGCATGGGGCGATGGCCGATCACCTGTATCAACGGGCTGCCACGATCTACGGCGGCACCAATGAAATTCAACGCAACATCATTGCCAAATTGATCTTGGGGTAACGGTCATGGATTTTGAACTCTCCCAGGAACAGGCGATGCTCAAAGATAGTGTTGATCGCTTTGTTCAAGAAAAATACGAGTTTTCCGAACGCAAGCGGCTCTCTGAGACCCTGCTTGGCTATTCTGAAGAAAACTGGACAGCATTTGCCGAAATGGGCTGGTTAGGGCTCATCTTCGACGAGGAGTTTGGCGGTTTCGACGGCTCACCTACCGATATGAGCGTGATCGCCGAAGGACTCGGTGCAGGACTTGCTCTGGAACCGCTGATGTCTACGGTCTTGCTTGGTGGGGCATTGATTCAGGCACTGGGAAGCAGCGAGCAAAAGGCCAAAATACTTCCCACTATCATCAGCGGCGAAGTGAAACTTGCTCTTGCCTACAGCGAGCCCGCCGCCGGATTTGATCTGGCTTTTCACGAGACAGCCGCCCGTCAGACAGACTCCAGTTATGTGCTGAACGGTCACAAATCAGTAGTACTGCATGCGGCAAGTGCTGACCGGTTAATCGTTGTTGCGCGTACTTCGGGAAATTCAGCCGATAGAGCCGGACTCTCGGCATTTTTGATCGATGCGGATGCTTCCGGCCTGAGGCAACAGGACTATCCATTGGTGGATGGCGGTCGAGCTTCGGACATTTGGTTTGAGGACGTCAATGCGGAGCTGCTTGGCACTGAAGGCGATGCGATCAACGCGCTGGAAACCGTCATCAACGCTGCAATCTGCGCCGTGTGTGCCGAGGCCGTTGGCGCAATGCGGCAAGCGCTGGAAATATCCAAAGAATACACCGGAACGAGATCCCAGTTCGGCAGGGCCATTGGAAACAACCAGGTTATTCAGCATCGGCTGGTCGACATGTTCACTGCCGTGGAGGAAGCCAAGGCAATCACCGACATCACCTGTATGCGGCTTGCTGGCGGAGCCGAAAATGCCGCTGCATCCGTGTCGGCAATGAAAGCAAAAGTGGGCGAGGCTGGGCGGTTTGTGGGCGGCCAGGGCGTTCAGCTGCACGGCGGCATTGGCATGACCGATGAATACCCAATCGGCCATTACTTCAAACGGTTGATGGCACTCGATGTGATGTTCGGCGATGTGAACCATCACCAGAACCGTTTTGCAGATTCAATATAGGGGCGCCGCGATGAATGAGCATCTCCAATCCATTCGCGACGGCGTCCAGGCTGTTTGCAGCAAATTCAATGATGACTATTGGCTGACGCGTGACGAAGATGGGGTCTTCCCTCATGACTTTCACGCCGGCTTGGCCGAAGCCGGTTGGCTCGGCATCACCATGCCGGAGGAATATGGCGGCGCCGGGCTCGGCGTTGCCGAAGCAGCTGTGATGATGCACACGATTGCCCGGACAGGGGCTATGACCGCTGCCAGCTGCATTCATATCAACATGTTCGGGCCCCACCCGATCGTTGTCTTCGGAACGGATGAGCAGAAGGCACAATGGATACCGCCGCTCGTCAAAGGCGAACACAAGGTCAGCTTCGGTGTGACCGAACCGAATGCCGGGCTGGACACCACTTCCATCACCACCTTTGCGAAGAAAGTAGACGGCGGTTGGATCGTTGATGGCCGAAAGATCTGGAACTCCACTGCTCAAGTGGCCGACCGGATCATGTTGCTCGCCCGTACAGAAAAACTTGAAGACGTTGGACGCAAGACCGACGGCATTTCCCTGTTTTACACCGAATTCGACCGAAGCAGGATCGAGGTCCGGCGTATCCCAAAAATGGGCCGTAAGGCGGTCGATTCCAACATGATCTTCTTCGACAACCTGTTCATTCCCGAAAAGGACCTGATCGGAGAAGAAGGACGGGGGTTTTATCAGATACTTGATGCCATGAATCCCGAACGGGTTTTGATCGGCGCAGAAGCGGTCGGCATCGGTCAGGATGCGCTCCGCCGTGCCGCCGGCTACGCAGCCGAACGTGAAGTCTTTGGCCGGCCCATTGGTCAGAACCAGGGTATTCAACATCCCCTCGCGGAGAACTGGATGGAGCTGGAGGCCGCCTGGCTGATGACAATGAAGGCTGCGGAACTCTACGACAGCGGTCAATCCTGCGGTGCGGAGGCAAATGCCGCGAAATTCCTGGGCGCGCGCGCCGGTTATAACGCAGCGCTTCAGTCGGTCCTTACCCACGGAGGCATGGGCTATGCCAAGGAATACCACGTCGAGCGGCTTCTACGCGAGGTGCTGATCACACGCATCGCACCAGTCTCCGAGCAGCTCATTGCCTCCTTTATCGGCGAGCGTGTGCTGGGCCTTCCCAAGTCTTATTGAAAGTGAATGTGATGCAAGTTGATAAGGTCCTGAATTATCCCTTCAAAGATGCCAACGTTTCCTATTCTGAAAGGGACGTGATGCTCTACGGCCTGGGTGTCAATCTTGGTGTTGATCCAAACGATGAGGATGATCTCCGGTATCTATATGAAGATGACCTAAACGTGCTTCCATCATACGCAATGGTACTTGGCCATCCCGGTTTCTGGCTCAAGGAACCGGAGCTGGATATTGACTGGGTCAAGATTCTGCACGCCGAACAGTTTTTGTCTGTCTCGCGCGCCCTGCCGGAAAAGGGCAAAGTGAAAGCCAGTTTCCGAGTCCGGGGGATCACAGACAAAGGAGCTGATAAAGGCTGCATTCTCTATTATGAAAAACTGCTTAGCGACCCAGACACCGGAAACGAGATCGCGCGTGTCACATCCGGTGTGTTCTGCCGTGGGGACGGTGGGGTTGGCAACCACGGCGAAACACCCGAAGCACTGGAAGCTGCACCTGCCACCAAACCGGATCTTTCACTTTCGAAAACAATCGATGAGCGCTCGGCGCTGATTTACCGCTTAAGTGGGGACTACAACCCAATTCACGCCTCGCCGCCGGTCGCGGCCAAGGCCGGTTATCACCGCCCCATTCTGCATGGACTTTGCACCATGGGGATCGCCGCTCACCAGTTGTTCAAGCACATAGCTGGTGGCGAAGCCGACCGGTTTGGCGGCATCGCGTGCAGGTTCAGCAGGCCGGTGTTCCCAGGGGATACGGTCCGCACAGACATCTGGAAAACCGATGGGGGAGCGAGGTTCCGCGTAACGGCCGAGGACCGGGACGAGGTGGTTCTTGATCGCGGCACGATGAGCCTGAACACGTGATGGAGGACAGGGTGAGACTTCTTGAAGGTAAGACGGTCATCGTAACAGGCGCCGGCCGGGGCGTTGGCAAGTACATCGCGCTGCTGGCAGCCGCAGAAGGCGCGAATGTCGTTGTCAATGACCTGGGAGCAGGCGTCAGTGATCAGGAGGCGAATGCCGGTCCGGCAGAAGAGGTCGCAGCCGAGATCCGCTCAAATGGCGGCAATGCCATTGCGGACACCCATTCGGTCGCGGACTGGGATCAAGCGCATGCGATCGTTGAGAACGCACTCGATACATTCGGGCAGCTTGATGGTGTTGTGAACAATGCCGGTCTTCTCAGAGACGGTATCTTTCACAAGATGACCAAAGACGATTGGGAAGCCGTGGTGCAGGTGCATTTGAACGGCTCGTTTTTTGTCAGCCGGGCAGCTGCAGCGCATTTCAGGGTTCGTGCAACCGGCTCTTATGTTCATATGACATCTACCTCCGGCCTCGTGGGCAATCTTGGTCAAGCCAACTATGCCGCAGCGAAATTGGGAATTGCCGGACTTAGCCGATCGATTTCAATCGATATGGCCTGTTTCGGGACGCGTTCCAATTGTATCGCGCCATGGGCTTTTACCCGGATGACCGGATCGATCCCGAAACACAATCCACTCTATCAAGAACGTATGGCGTTGCTCGACAAATTGAGCCACGGCCAGAAGGTAGCGCCACTGGCAGTCGCATTGCTGTCCGATGGCGCGAAAGACGTTACCGGCCAGATTTTCGGAGCGCGCGCCAACGAACTCTATTGCTTCAGTCAGCCCCGCCCCGTGCACACCAGCCATGAGGCGGAAGGCTGGACTGCGCAAGCCATTGTCGACACGGCGTTTCCTGCGATGTCACGCAGTATGACTGCGCCGGATACATCCCCGACTTATTTCACCTGGCAACCGACCTAAGGAATACCGAGTGACTGATCATCTCCTCATAGACCATCAGGACGGCATCACCACACTGACAATGAACAGGCCGAAAGTTCTGAACGCTCTTTCACTGGACATGCGTCATGCGATGTTCGACGCGATGGATGAAATTGAGCACGATCCGAAGGTTCGCTGTGTCGTCCTGAAGGGAGCCGGCGGAAATTTCATGGCAGGCGGCGATGTCAAAAGCTTTGCCGAAGATATAGCTCCCTGGCCTGCAGAAAAACGCACAGCATATTTCGAGCGGCGTGTGCATTCGCTGCACCCGATGATGATGCAGATGCGACGGATGAACAAACCGATCCTCGCAAGCGTTGAAGGTGCAGCGGCCGGTGCTGGCATGTCGTTCATGATGGCGTGCGACCTAGCCATTTGCGCGACGAATTCGATTTTTCGTTTCGCATATTCTGCAATCGGAGCCAGCCCTGACGGAACCGGGAGTTACAATCTCCCCCGGATCGTTGGAACGCGCCGTGCCATGGAATTGGCACTGCTGGGCGACAAGATCGATGCGGAAACCGCACATCGCTACAATCTCGTGAATTTCCTGGTTGCGCCTGAAGACATCGAGGCTGAAACCAACCGCCTTGCAACCCGGTTGGCATCCGGTCCGACAGTTTCCTACGGCAGCATCAAGGAATTGATCTACGCCAGCCACGCCAACACATTTGAAAGCCAGCTGGCGATGGAAGCCCGCAATTTTGGCAAGTGCGCCGGTACCGAAGATTGGGTGGAAGGCGTGACCGCCTTTGCCGAAAAGCGTCCAGCTGCATTCAAGGGGAAATAGATGATGTTCGATTTCTCCGGCAAGACCGTTCTGGTCTCGGGTGGCACAAGCGGCATAAATTTAGGAATAGCCGAGAGCTTCGCGAAAGCCGGGGCCAATCTTTTCGTATTCTCGCGTGATCCTGAGAAGGTTGAAAACGCTGTGACACGGTTACAGGAGTTGGGCGCTGTTGCCGGTGGGTGCTCCTGTGACGTTCGCAACTACGAGGCTGTCGCAACTGCCGTCGGGCAGTGTGTCGAGTTATACGGCAAGCTGGATGTTGTTGTTTCCGGTGCTGCTGGAAATTTCCCATGCCTGGCCAGGGATCTTTCATCCAATGGGTTCCGAGCCGTGATGGAAATTGATCTGCTTGGCACACATCACGTGATGCACGCCACATATCCGGTTTTGCGAAAGCCAGGGGCTTCGGTCATCAACATCTCGTCTCCTCATGCCCATACGGCGCTGATTGGTCAGTCTCACGTGTGTGCGGCAAAGGCCGGCATTGATCAGATCACCCGGACACTTGCCTTGGAGTGGGGCGCGGAAGGCATACGCATCAACTCGGTTCTTCCGGGCCCGATAGAAGGGTCTGGCGGCATGGAAAAGCTGTTCCCGACTAAACAGTTACTTGATGCGAAGTTGAAATCAGTCCCGCTACGCCGTTTGGGGCGTGCGGAAGAAATCGGGGCTCTTTGCCTGTTCATCAGCTCTGATATGGGGAGCTACATCACCGGAGCGGCCATTCCATGCGATGGTGGTAACGGCCTCAATCTGCAGCCGGCACGATATGAGGAATATCTTGCACACTGACTCTTGTCATATTCGGAAATCCGCTTGCGGATTGACAATGCGGTCTGCTTCTGTAGGCTTGTTCGCATATAGGAAATTAGTTCCCAAATATGAACAGGAGACTAAGTTGTCCAAGACAACGACCCGCATTGAAGGCCCAATGGTACTGCCGCGCGCATTCTCATTATTGCGTCTACTGGCAGACCAACCGCACGGATTAAACCTGTCCGATATCTCGACACATCTCGATGTGCCAAAGAGTTCCTTGTCGTCTACGCTGAAGGCTCTTACTGATCAAGGCTTTTTGGGACGTAAGGGTACTTTGTACTTCCTCGGAGCGGAAGCATACTCGCTTGCATCGACCATTCTGGCCGGGCGGACAATCCGGCAGATCGCCCGTCCCTATCTGGAACAGACAATGGAGCAGACAGGGGAAACTGTCCTTCTGGCCGAGCTGGATATAGACCAACGTTTTTCCTCATACATCGATTCAGTTGAATCCGATAAATCCATTCGCTTTTCCGTTCCAATTGCAGCGCGGAGGCCCTTGTATTGCTCTTCTGCAGGCCGGGTATTTCTGGCGCACATGTCCGAACGGCAACGGGATTCCTACTACAGCAATACCAATCTGGAAAAGCTGACAGAGAACACAGCGACCGACCGTGTCGAACTTGAAAAGATTGTCGCAGAAATCCGCAAAACCGGCATTTCCATCACGATGGGAGCCTATTCCGCAGATGGTTCCGGCTTTGCTGTACCGATTTACAATTCGGACAGTGATGTCGTGGCTGCGATCACTATTGGTGTGCCGTTGTCGCGCGCACAACGTGACAAGCAAAAGTATATCGATGCTGCGCTTAAGGCAGGCGCAGATATCTCGAAGATCCTTGGATATAGCGGAGGAGGTAATCGCTGAACTGGGTTCGGAGTACTTGCGCAGACGAGGGATATCTGCTTGACAGACCAGTCTAGGCCGTCGGGAGAACGGTGAAATAGAGCTTCGGACCTTCACGAAAACAAACTGATCTGAAACGGCGAACCAAGATCATGTTGGGAGGACAAACATCATGAGATTTCCGAAACTCGCAGTTGCTTTTGCAGCAAGTCTGTCGGCGATGACACTTGCTGTGCCGGCCATGGCCGGAATGAAACTCAACTTCACCGATCAGAGCCCAAATCGCGGGGCCCGAGCTGAAACCACGAACTGGTTTGCTGAAGAGCTGGAAAAGCGGACCAATGGGGAAGTGAAAATGGAGGTGCATTGGGGTGGTGCGCTCTTAAAAGCGAAAGCCGCGGCTAAGGGTATTGGCGACGGCGCGGCTGACATGGGCTTCCTTGTGGGAGTTTATAACCCAGGCCTACACCCTGCTTTCCTGTTAGCTGACCTGCCAACCGAATATAGTGATCCTTGGGCGTCGACCCGTGCGTTCTACGAATTAAATACCACCAACAAGGTCCTTCAGGAGGAGTGGTCCGACCTTAATCTGCATTTCATAGCAAACATCACAACAGGTCCGATCCAGCTGGTGTGTAAAGACAAGGCCATTGCATCTCTCGACGATCTGGCTGGAGTGAAAATGCGCGGAATTTCCGTTTACGGGAAGGTCGCCAAGGACCTCGGTTCGATCCCTGTGAAAATGACGGCCTATGACACCTACCAAGGGCTGGATACCGGACTGATCGACTGCACCATGTTCTATAGCTATGCAATTCCGGCATTTAAGCTGAATGAGGTGGCAACTGACGTCACCATGCTGGATTGGGGTGCCTTGATGGCATTGGCAATTGTCATGAACAAGGATGCCTATGAAGCCCTAAGCCCAGAGAACCAAGCTGTTGTTGACGAACTTGGATCTCAGATCGTTGATGTATATGCGCAAAAGATAAATGCCGCGAACGCGGAAGCTATAGACGATCTGAAAACTGCAGGAACCGTCACGTTTAGTGATTTCCCGGCAGACCAGAAAACCCAGCTTCTAGATGCGTCAAAAGGCTATCTGGACGACTGGAAGGCCAAGGCATCGAAGTCTGGAATCGATGCTGATGCGGTCGCAGCGGACTACATGCGCCTTCTCAAGAAGTGGGACGGAGAGCGTGAGGCCAAAGGTTATCCCTGGGCACGCTGATGAAATCCGGTCCCAATAACTCTGCAGCACCCGGCCCAAGGGTGCTGCGAATGCTGGAAAAAGTGTTGCTGGTCCTGGCGGCCATCAGCATTCTGGCGATCTGCGCGATCATCTTCTCGGGTGTCGTAACTCGAGCGGTGTTTAATTGGTCCATGCCGGATGCAGAGATTTTGGTCCGCGACCTGATGATTGCTTCGATCATTTTGCCGTTGGCATATGTAACCGCTGAACGGACACACATTGCGGTCGATGTTTTTGTCAATCTGATGCCCAAGGCCGTTCGACCATGGAGCGACCTGCTGGGCTCGGTGATTGGTTTTCTAGTGTTGTTGCCGATCGCCTATGGCGGTTGGAAAGGCTTCCATTCCGCCTGGATAGACGGAAATTACTACTACGGCGAATTTGATCTCCCAGAGTGGCCCGGAAAACTGGCCTTTGCTCTTGGCTATGCCGTTTTTGTGCTCCGGCTTTTATCGCTTGTCATCATCGACTTCAAAGCAGTGTTTAACAGGGGCATTTCTGACCCCGCGCCTTGAACAAAGAGTGTTTCCAGATGGATCCCACAACGATCGGATTGGTCGGTTTTGCCGTTGCGCTGTTGTTAATAGCGATGCGTGTACCTATCGGCTTTGCACTAGCTGGCCTGGCTATGATTTGTACCTATTTATTCTTTGGCTACAGGTACAGTGACACTTTCCAAGCCGGCGCTGCTATGCGCCCGACAATGTCGCTCATCTCAAACAATGTATTTGAGTTTCTCCATTCCTATCCTTTGAGCATGGTCCCGTTGTTTATCGGATTGGGGCACATTGCCTACCATGCCGAGATCACGACAAAAATCTACTACGCGGGCCGGGTTTGGCTGAGCAAGGTGCCAGGCGGATTGGCGATGGCTTCCGTTATGGGGTGTGGAGGGTTTTCGGCGATCACGGGGTCTTCTGTCGCCTGCGCAGCGGCAATGGGGCGGATCTGTATCCCGGAAATGCGGCGGTATAATTATTCCATCCGCTTGTCTACTTCAACTGTCGCGGTCGGCGGTACACTGGGCTCCCTGATCCCGCCATCTGTACTCTTCATCCTCTATGGGCTTTTTACAGAGCAATCTGTCAACAAGCTGTTTCTTGCTGGAGTTCTACCAGGGTTGTTGTCCCTGGCAGGTATGTTGTTGGTGATTTTTGTCTGGACACGCCGCCATCCAGAACAGGCTCCCGTGCCTGAAGAAGAAATCTCCGATCGGGACCGCTGGAAGGCTCTATTGGATGCGTGGCCGGCGCTGTTGTTGTTCCTGATCATAATCGGTGGCATCTACGGCGGTATTTTCACGGCCACTGAAGCGGCGGCGGTCTGCATGACAATCGCACTGGCCTATGGCGTTGTTGCCAGGAAATTGAGTTGGGAAAACTTTGTTTCCGCCATGAAGGACACTGCTCTTCAAAGCGCATCGATCTTTTTCATTGCGGCTGGCGCGAAGATGTTTGTTGCCTTTGTTTCGTTGACCGGCCTAACTCGCGAAGTCGTCGCCCTGACCGAGTTTTACCAGATGTCTGATTGGTCCATCCTGTTAGTCATCGTGGTCCTGTATCTGATTATGGGAATGTTCCTAGATCCACTCGGCATTATGCTTTTGACCTTGCCATTTGTGGTGCCACTCGTTGAGGGGATGGGGCTCGACCTGATCTGGTTCGGTGTCGTTGTGGTCAAACTTCTGGAGATCGGACTGATAACACCCCCAGTAGGACTGAATGTTTTCATCATCAATTCAGTCGTCGGCGCGGAAGCACCGGTACACAAGATCTTCCGGGGAGTGATAAACTTCTTGGCAGTCGACTTGCTGGTGTTTGCCCTGATCGTTCTTTTTCCGGCTATCTCTCTCCTTCTGCCGTATTCCAAGTGGTGACGGCAGGTAGGCAAGTCATATCGCCGGCGAAAACAGGTTTGAGAAAACCGTTCTTGAACCAACTCGTTTCGGCCAGCAGGAGACGACACAATGAATCCAGCTGAATGGCTGCGCCGTACTGCGGCCCTGATGCCCACCAATCCCGCTCTTTCTCATGGTGAGAGCCTGGTAGCCGATTATGCTGAGTTCGCAAGGCGCGCGGCCGCCATAGCAGGTGCTTTGCACGCAAAGGAGAAATCACCGTTTCCGGAATGGCGGTCATGAAGGGCTATTGGAATAATCCGGAGACAACCTCAAACGCCATCCGTGACGGCTGGCTGTGGACGGGTGATATGGGCGCACTTGATGAAGACGTTTTTTTGACAATGCACGACCGGTCAAAGGATATGATTATTTCAGGCGGCTCCAATATCTATCCGCGGGAGGTCGAGGAGATATTGCTGACGCACCCCGCAGTCGCCGAGGCTGCTGTTGTCGGAAAGGTTTATGACGAATGGGGCGAGGCGATTGTCGCCTGTGTCGTCTGCGAGAATGGCCAGCCCTTTGACCCGGAAGAACTGGACAAGCTTTGCATTGACAACATTGCCCGGTTCAAGCGGCCGAAACATTACGTCCAACTCCCGGAACTGCCAAAAAACAACTATGGAAAGGTTGTGAAGACCGACCTGCGCGAACAGATGGCGTTGCTTGATCTTTGAACCGGGAGTGATCGAATGAAAGTGGAATTCGAAACTCTGACATATGAGATTATTGGTCAGATCGGTTTGATTTCATTCACGGAGCCGGAAACCCGCAACGCATTATCTTTACAAATGCGCGAAGAGCTCGCCGGCCTGGTGCCGGAAATTCGTGACAACAGGGACCTGCGGGCGCTCGTTGTTACCGGCAAAGGTGGTTCCTTTTGTGCCGGCGGTGACCTCAAGGGCCTGAAAGACACAGCCATGCAGGTCGACAGGGCGCGTGACCGGGTGATGCGATTGCACAAGTGGTTCATCGAGTTCTGCAATATGGAGTTGCCAGTCATTGCAGCCGTTGATGGCCCGGCCTATGGGGCCGGTTTCAACCTCACGCTTGGCTGTGATTTTGTTTTGGCCTCTGAAAGAGCAAGATTTTGCGCCGTCTTCGGACGGATTGGGCTGGTGCCGGATCTTGGCGGCCTGTTTCTCTTGCCGAGGGCAGTCGGGCTGCCACGAGCAAAAGAATTGGTGATGACAGCCAGATCATTCGGTGCCGAGGAAGCGAAGGAGCTGGGACTCGTTTTAGAAATTCATCCGCATGAAGCCCTGCTTGAAAGGGCTATGGAGTTCGCAGGCAGGTTTCGACTGTCGTCGCGTCTTGCGGCCGGGCAGGCAAAGATGCTCCTCAATCAGGCCTTTCATCTTGACCAGAAAACCATGGCCGACATGGAGGCGTGGGCTCAGGCCGTGTGCATGGGTTCTGAATATCACCGGAAAGCAATTTCCCGGTTTTTGAATAAGAAGCCTTTAGAGTTCGACTGGGACCGGATGCTGCGAGATACAGGCAGCGAATAACCTGCCTCGCATCCGCGGTTGCTTCCTGCCCGGCTTTCAGGTTGGACTGTCTATGCTGCCTGACATCAGCCGCTGTGGGCTGTATTCAATCACTGTCGCGCCGTTTTGATTGACGATCCGGTTTCGTGTTTTGACCAATCCGCGCGAAGACTTTGATGTCTTGCGGGACTCTTCCACTTCAATTTCAACATGGATCGTATCACCGACGAAAACCGGCATTTTTACAGTCATTTCCATGTTGAGAAATGCAAGACCGGTCCCTTGACCTGTTGCATTGAGAACAAGACCTTCCGCCAGGGACATCGTCAGCATTGCCGGCGCAGCATGCCCGCTCATCGCAGAGTGGGTCTTCCGGTATTCGGCATCAACGAAAAGGCTCTCCAGCATGCCTGCGCAGGAGACGAAGTTCACGATATCCGTTTCAGTAATCGTGCGGCCATAGGTTTTGAACGTGTCTCCCGGGGTCAATTCATCCCAGTGAAATCCGGTGCCCAAAAGTTTCATGTATTCGTCTCCCGGTTCTTGGCGACCGCCCCGCTGTAGTCGATCTGGTCTGCGGGAATGTGGCGCCAGATCGTATCCTGAGACAATTCTTCCAGGTAATGCGCCCCCATGGAAACGCTGCGCGATGTCAGCAGAAACATTTGTGTGGTCCGCCAGTTGAATCCGAGGTCAAGTGCGATACAGGCACAGACGCCGTCAATGTTGAGGGGAACCGGCCGCCCGCTCCGATGGTCTGTGATGGCATCACTTAAATACCCAGCAAACCGGCAATAGGTGCCATACACCCCGTTCTCCTTGGCAATCTCGATGACCCTGTCGGCGCGGGGGTCGCGGGAATGCAGCGGAATACCGAAGCCAGGAACACGTTCGCCGCTTCCCATGATCTCCGCAACCGTTTGCTGTGCGATTGTCAACAAGGTTTCATCGTCCTGGGCTGCGGCCTCTCCCAGTTTGTCGATCATCAGCTTGGCCATCTTTTCGCCAAGTGCGCCCATCTTTTCGCCGAAGGCACTGATACCGCCTGCGATGCCATGTTGAAGCCCGGTGCCATAAGACGCATAGAGTCGCGGAATGAGCGACGGCGGCGCAATGCCGTGTTCGATGCAGGAGACCAGTAGGGCATCCAGAACGACGCCTTGTTTTTTTGTAGGCATTTTTCCGTTGAGCAGCAGGAACATCGTCTCGGCAAATGTCGCGTTGCCAATAAGTTCGTTCAGGCTGTGACCGCGGATCAGCGTATCTTCCGTATCGCCGTCACTGATCACCCGGCTGATTGAAGTCTGCCAGCCTTGCAGGGTGCGGGTTTCCATAAAAATTCCTTTCAAGCGTCTGTCAGATCTTCCGTTCCCTCACCCAAAGCAGGCGCAGACCGGCGGTAACCGGGACGGTTTCCGTCTATCCGCAAAGGCAAACCGACCAGCGGCTGGGCCTCATCCGGCGGGTTCTGCAGGATTCCTGATGCACGGGTGTGCTCATGGTTCAATGTTTCATCAAGCGTCTGAATGGGAGCGGACGGCACCTTCACAGCACGCAGCAACTGCCACCAATGATCGCGAGGCTGTGTGATGAAAATGGTATTCAGCTGGTCAGTAAGGTCGGCATCATTGGCCATACGCGCGTTGTTCGTGGCAAAGCCTGGGTCGCTTAACAGCTGCTCGCAGTCCAGCACTTTACATAGTTTTGCAAACTGGGTGTCTGTACCTGCGGTCACAAGCAGCATGCCATCGGAACAGGTAAAACCTCTGTTGGGAGCCAGCAACGGACCTCGCAGGCCGCTCCTTTTTGGAACTTCCCCCGTCGACAGCATTGATGCCACGGTCATGGTTTGCCAGCCCATAGAGGTGTCGAAGATTGAAGTATCGATGACGCTCCCCTCCCCGGTCTTTTCCCGGTTCAGCAGCGCAGCGATGATGCCAATTGCGGACCACATTGCCGTGCCGAAGTCGTTGACCGATAAGGCAACACGCGATGGGGGGCCGTCCGGATCGCCGGTCATTTCAATGATCCCAGAGAAAGCCTGCAATAAAGCTTCATATCCGGGATCCTTGGCCAATGGACCATCTGGCCCGAATGCGGAAATGTTGCAATAGATTAGTGCGGGGTTCAAATTTCGGCAGGTTTCTGCGTCTAGTCCAGCTTTTTTAGTCACGTCTGGGCGCAGGTTCTGCATCACGACGTCTGCGTGTTTGGCGATCAGCTCTTTAAGCCGGGAAACGGCAGCCGAATCGTTGAAATCGACCGGCAGCGAGTCTTTTTCCTTGTTTACTGCATGAAAGAGCGCACCAGCATCCTTGTGCAAAGGCTGGCCCCAGGACCTTGCGCTTTCACCTGTTTCAGGTGGTTCTATCTTGATCACACGAGCGCCAAGATCCGCGAGGATCCTGGCACCATACGGACCTGCAAGTGCCGACCCCATTTCAAAAACGGTGAAACCTTCAAGCGGTAAACCGGTCATTTCGGCAATCTCTTTGTTTCTTCTAAATGCTTTGTCATTTCGTATTTAGACCGGGTCCCAATTGAAGATCTCCGGACTGCGTTGAAGCGGGTACATTGAGCTTTCCAGGGCCGGAAAGGCATGGTTCAGCACAGTATCCGGTGTCCAGCCTTCAGCTTTATGCATCCCACGTAACGGGCGGGACTGGCCCATCACAAATATCTCGTTTGCGCGGACACAGAAAATTTGAGCGGTAATATGTTGAGCGGCATCAGAGGCAAGTGCGACGACCGGTGGGGCAATTTTGTCCGGGGTCATGGTTTTCATGCGTTCAACCCGGATGCGGTCTGCTTCTGAGTTTATCGGAATTGTGCCGACAAGGCGGCTCCAGGCAAACGGGCCGATACAATTGGACGTGACGTTGTAGCGGGCCATATCCAGAGCGATACATTTTGACAATGCTGTAATGCCCAGTTTAGCGGCTCCATAGCTTGCTTGACCGTAGTTTCCGATCAATCCGCTAGTTGATGTCATATGGATCATCCGCCCTGATTCCTGTTTGCGGAATACGGAAGCTGCATGCCGGGCAACGTTAAACGAACCCTTCATGTGGACATTAACAACCTTGTCCCAATCATCTTCGGTCATTTTGTGAAAAATCTTATCCCGGAGAATTCCGGCATTGTTGACCAGAATGTCGAGCCCGCCCAATTCATCCTGTGCTTGCTCGACCATCACTCCAGCCGCCTTAAACGATGTAACTGAATCAAAGTTAGCCGATGCTTCCCCCCCGGATTTCCGAATTTCCTTAACAACCTCAAGCGCAGGGGACGTGTCACTGTCGCCGCCTTGTGCACTGCCCCCTAAATCATTGACCAGGACTTTCGCTCCGCACTGGGCCATCGCCAGCGCAATTTCGCGGCCTACGCCGCGGCCGGCTCCGGTGATCAGAGCCACCTTCCCAGCAAGCAAATCCTTAGACGCCATTCCATCCTCACACTCAATTTTGTTCTGATATTCGTTTATAGTTCGAATATTCGCTAGACCTTATTGGAATTCTCAGTATTATCAATGGAAATTTTTGCGAAAGGTTGTTGGTTACCGGAGACTTGGCAAAGGCGCGAGTGGCGGTTTCATCTTGCAGGTGAGGCTTGACCGGGCAGAGAACCCCGCTGCTTTGGCCAGATAGCACCTTCACTTCGGAGCAGCGGCAGCAGATCGCAGAAAGTAGCCGATTAAGGCAACGATGGTCATCGAGGCTCGGCAATTACCAGAGTGGACAGGAGATCCGGACAATGAACTATCGCGCAAATTGGATGACGGAAGAACTTGATATTTTGCGTGATCACGTTGCCCGCTTTTACGCCGCTGAGATGGTTCCAAACGAGGCAAGATGGCAGGAGCAAGGGCATGTAGACCGCTCATTTTGGAACACCGCAGGAGAGGCTGGAATCCTGTGTGCCTCCGTCCCTGTAGAATATGGCGGTGCTGGCGCAACTTTTTTTCATGAAGCCGTGCTGATCACGGAACAGTTTCGCGCCACGGGCGTGTCCGGTTTTTCCAACAGCGTACATTCACAAATCAGCGCCCATTACATCCTGAACTATGGCACAGAGGAGCAGAAACGCCGGTGGTTGCCGAAGATGGCTCGGGGAGAACTGGTGGCTGCGATCGCCATGACCGAGCCGGGAGCTGGGTCAGATCTGCAAAGCGTGCGAACAACTGCGAAATTGGACGGAAACAGCTACCGATTGAACGGATCAAAGATGTTCATCACCAATGGACAGTTGGCCGATATTATCCTGGTGGTTTGCAAAACCGATCCCAAACAACGATCAAAAGGGATTTCCATCCTTGTCGTTGAAGCGGATCAGGCAGACGGTTTTCGCCGCGGCCGGAATCTAAAAAAAATCGGTCAAAAGAGCTCCGATACATCCGAACTGTTTTTTGATGATGTGGCAGTCAGCCCTGATAACCTCTTGGGAGGCGAAGAGGGGCAGGGCTTTTATCAGCTGATGCAGCAGTTACCGCAGGAACGCTTAGTGCTCGGGTTAAAAGCTGCTGCAGTGATGGAGCGGGCGGTGGCAGACACCGTGGACTATACAAGCCAAAGGGAGGCTTTTGGCGGGACTTTATTGGATCTCCAAAACACCCGCTTTAAACTCGCTGAAGCCAAGACGATCGCGCACATTGCCCGGGTGTTTGTCGATGAATGTGTTGAGAAGCATGCCGCAGGCGAACTCGATGTCACAACTGCGGCCATGGTGAAATGGTGGTGCAGCCAGATGCAATGTGATGTCGTGGATGAGTGTCTACAGCTTCACGGTGGCAATGGATACATGACGGAATTCGGCATCGCCCAGATGTATGCCGACGCAAGAGTTCAAAAAATCTATGGTGGAGCCAACGAAGTCATGAAGGAATTGATTGCGCGAAATTTGCAATAAAGTATCCTTTTCAAACGCTTTAATCTTATATTTGAAATAATTAAACAGATACTTTTTTAGTTAGCGCGAATGTCTGCACTGCCGAGCCAAGCCGCCGTTCGAACGAACATCCGGGTGGCCAGCCTTCATGTCAAAACTGATATGCAGGAAAAACACTGCACTTTACATGCTGTCATTTGACCTGCAGCCCGAGAGCTGGACTGTTTTGAGCTGGAATTTTCCAATTATGATCCCAGTCACGGGAGGAGTAGAATTCCATGAAGAAATCTTAGTTCACGGATGCCCAGATCGCGTTCGTTTTGCGACAGGCAGAGGACGGCACACCGGTCGCGGAGGTCTGCCGCAAGGCGGGGATTGCCGAGGCGACGTTCTACAATTGGCGTAAGAAGTATGCTGATCTGACGCCCTCGGAAATGAAGCGGCTTAAGCAGCTTGAAGAGGAAAACTCACAGCTGAAACGGCTGGTGGCCGATCTGTCATTGGACAAAGTTATGCTGCAGGATGTCATCAAACGAAAGCTTTGAGGCCTGCTCGTCGCCGTGAACTTGTCGATGATCTGAGATCGATTTGGGGCATCAGTATTCGCCGTGCCTGCGGCGTGCTGTTAGCCCAGCGATCCAGCTACCACTATCGCTCGCATGGCGATGATCTGGCCGATCTGAAGAAGCGCATCAAAGAGATCGCTGAGACGCGTATTCGCTACGGTAATCGGCGCATCCACGTTCTGCTGCGTCGGGAGGGCTGGCAGGTGAACCCCAATCGGATCTACCGGCTTTACAAGGAAATGGGGCTGCAATTGAGGAACAAGACACCCAAACGGCGTGTGAAGGCCAAGCTTCGCTAGGATAGATCTGAAGCGAAGCAAAGCAATGAGACCTGGGCCATGGATTTTGTCCATGACGAACTCGTCACAGGCCGCAAGATTCGTCCTAACAATGATCGATACGTTCTCCCGCTTCTCGCCGGCAACGGATCCCCGCTTCAGTTATCGTGGAGAGGATGTGGTTCGAACACTTGAAAGCGTGTGCCGCCGATATGGCTATCCCAAGACGATCCGGGTTGACCAGGGCTCCGAATTCATCTCCCGTGATCTCGATCTGTGGGTCTACCACAAAGGTGTCATGCTCGACTTCTCGCGGCCAGGAAAGCCAACCGACAACGCCTTCATCGAGAGCTTCAACGGAAAGTTCCGGGCTGAATGCCTGAATACCCACTGGTTCATGAACCTTGACGATGCCCGTTCAAAAATGGAGGATTGGCGCAAGGTCTACAACGAAGTTCGTCCCCACAGTGCGATCGGCAATAAACCGCCAGTATCACTGATAAAGGGCTCAATGGTGTCATCACCGCCTTGAGCTATACCCCCGGAAAACTTCCTGCCGGGTGGTCCAAACGGCGGTAGCAGCTCACGGTCCAGGCCGTCCATATTTGCGGAGAGCGCCCACTCATAGATAGAGACATTGCTGTCCAATCCCCTATACGCTGTCCACCAGTGCAAGGTCTGCAAACCAACAACACGATCTGCAACCAATCACGGCTCCCAACGATGAAGCTTGCCTGAGAGACTGACGATCGTGACGTTGCGCCCAAACTTTGGGGAGCTCTAATGCGAACAATGCCGCAATTTCTTGGGTCTGTAGTCGCATCAAACAAGACCGAGGGTTAGTTCCCATTCGCGGGTACTACACGGCAGTTGCTGTCGGCTCGTAAAACGACCGATAGCGCGAAGGCAGACGGGGCTTCAGCGTGCCGGTTGTTTACCTTCCGCCGCCCAAATTGAACCGCGGCGTGAATTAACGCCTGTCTATCAGCAGGGTTTTCTAGACAGATTGGGTGTTGCGTTTATTTCTTAAACGCAAGACGGATTACGCTGTGGCGGCGACGACGATGATTTCCACCGTGTACTCAGGCGTGGCCAGTTTGGATTCTCCGCAAGCGCGGGCTGGCGGATTGGCCGGGTCTATCCAAGCATCCCAGACCTCGTTCATTTCCGCAAAGTCGTCCATACTGGCAAGCCAAATGGTTGCCTGAAGAATGCGGGATTTGTCACTCCCAGCATCCGCGAGCAGCTTCTCGATTTTCTGCAAGATGACCTTGGTTTGATCGGCAGCGCTCTCACCAGGATTGCCAACCTGGCCGGCGAGCCACACAAGACCGCCATGGATGACTGCTTGGCTCATACGCGGACCAATCTGCAGGCGTTTAATATCGGACATTGTATTTCCTTTTTGTTCTTGGAGGTTCAGATCAGCCGCGACGGATTTAGCGCCGTGACGACTTCATGTGGGAGGACCGGTTCTTTGCCCAGACACAGATCCGCAGTGAGCTGGGACAACGCAGGGGCTGTCTGGACACCGTAGCCACCTTGTCCGGCCAGCCAGAAAAACCCTTCCCGGTCCGGCGCGAAACCGACCACAGGTGTGCGATCCTTCACGAAGCTTCGGAGACCGGCCCAGCTGTGCTCGACCCGGGTCACGTTCATAGTCACGGCCTGTTCAAACCGGTGCAAGCCTTCCGCAAGCACCATGTCATCAGCCCAGGCGTCATGCGGATCCACGGGATCTTCATCTGCGGGGGAAACCATGAACTTGCCGGCATCAGGTTTAACATACCAGCTCTCCGAAGCGCTGGCGACGAGAGGCCAGGATGTGACGTCCAGCCCGTCCGGCGGTGGAATGATAGCAGCAGATCGGCGCAAGGGCTGCAGACCGATTTTTGATACGCCAGCGCGTTCGGCGATCACATCGGCCCAGGCGCCCGCCGCATTGATGAGAACCGGAGCTTCAAACCTTCCAGCCGGTGTTATCACGCGCCAAAGGCCGTCTATCCGTTGGATCGTTTCCGCCGGTGCACGCGTTTCAATCTTGGCGCCGTGCTGCTTGGCTAGACGCAAAAACCCTTGCAGCAACCGGTCGACATCAATGTCCTGAGCAGCGCGTTCGATGGCGGCCGCCGCAATCCCTTCTGGTTTCAGAAGGGGAAACAGAGAAACGGCTTCTTCAGCTGTAAGAAGGTCCATGTCTTCCGCGCCCGCCAAATAGTCATCAAAGGCGCTGAGTTCCTCTTCGGTGGCAATCAGCATTTCGCCGCGTGGGGACAGAAGGCTCTGGTCGGACAGGCCTGCTGGTGCCTCCAGAACCGGTTCGGAGGCGGCATTGAGGGCGCGCAAGGTAGCATTGCCATAATTGCGGATAAAAATCGCTGCGGATCTGCCTGTTGCATGCCAGCCAGGAGCATCTTCCATCTCAAGCAGTGTGACAGAGGCGTGCGGGGCCAGACGCGCCGCGGCACCAGCGCCAGCGATCCCCCCACCTATGATCAGAAAATCGGACTTGTTGGTCATACGCGCTGATAACCGGTGAGTACACTGGTAAGATTTTGGCCCAGTTCATCGGCAAGATATCCGCCTTCCTGGACAAATAAGGTTGGTAGCCCGAGCCCTGCGATAGCCGCCCCTATCCGGGCAAATCCGGGTGTTGTGATCGCCAATCCTTTCAATGGATCATTTTCATAGGCATCCAACCCAAGCGCGACAATCACCACGTCTGTTCCGAAAGCCTGGATGCGTTGGAAAGCTGCATCAAGTGTTTTCAGATAGGCGTCATCGCCAGTACCGCGTTCCAACGGCAAGTTCAAGTTTGCCCCCCGACCGAAGCCCTCGCCACGTTCGTGACCATGCCCCCAATAGAAGGGATAAAACCGGATGGGGTCTGCATGAATGGAGACCGTCAGAACATCTCCGCGTTCATAAAAGATTCCCTGGGTTCCATTGCCGTGATGCACATCGACATCGAGGATGGCCGGCCGCTTCCCAGCCTTGAGCAGGCGTTCAGCCGCAATGCCGGAGTTGTTCAGAAAGCAAAAACCACCGGCCAGATCGGCAAAGGCATGGTGACCGGGCGGACGCGAGAGGACGTAGGCCGCTTTTTCTCCGGTGAGCATGAGGTCCGCCCCTTCTACCGCGCTCTGCGCAGACCAATAGGCAGCTTCCCAGGTCCCCGCTGCAATCGGACAGCTTGTGTCCGCCTGGTGAAATCCGGCTTGCCCGACTGCAGAACGCGGATAACTTGCCGTACGCCGGTCTGGATGCACATTCGGGATGACCTCATCAGACGCATTTTCAATGCGGCTCCAACGCTCATGAATGGTTTGCAGAAAGACAAGATACTCCGCCGTATGCAGCGCGGCGATCGGACCTAAACCGTGGTCAGTCGGCGTTTGGAAGACACATCCGGCCTCTTTGGCTCCATTTTGCAGCACTTCGATCCGGCGTGGTTGTTCCGGGTTTGCGAGGCGTGTGCCATTGGCCATAAAGTGCTTTGGGTCATGGTTCCGCTGGCGGTCATCAAAAACGGCTTTCATGTAGGGTTCCTCAGGCTCTCCAACGCTACGCCCTTTAAGGAGAGCACGGTTTCATCCGGTAAATCATGGAAACCCAACCGTTCATAAAAACGGCGGGCATCGGTGTTGTGGTTGTGAACGGCAAGTTTCAAAAACCGTATCGTCCAATCTGACGGCGCTTCGTCAAGGGCAGCTTTCAGCAACCGGGGGCCCAGTCCCTGACCTCTTACCATGTCCGAAACCCAAAGATCCGAAACATAAAGTCCCGCGCCGCCCAGGCTGGTCGAAAACAACGGGGACGCGATCAGAGCACCCTCGATTACGCCACTTTCGCGTTCTGCAAGCAACGCGAAGAACGCCGGATGGCCGCCAAATCCGTGACGGACAAGATCACCGATCCCGGCCCGATGCGTGTCGCCGAGGTCCATGGACAATTGTTCAAGCGCCTGGTTGAGGCGCCCTGCATCAATCGATGTAGCTTTGCGGATCGAAATCTCGGTCATGGTCAAAACTCCGTCTCCGCTATTCCTTTCAATCCAAGCAAGGTTCGAGCTTCATCCGGTGTGGCCGCCGTCCGGCCAATTTCTTCAACTATGCTGCGGATTTTGGCCACCTGTTCGGCATTAGATTTTGCCAGCTGGCGTTTTGCGATAAAGAGATTGTCTTCCAGACCAACTCGAACATGCCCTCCCATGCTGGCTGCCATCGAGGCAAACGGAATTTGCTGGCGTCCGGCGGCAAGCACGGAAAACAGATACTGGCTGTCGAACAGCTTGTCGGCAATGCGTTTCATATGTTGAAGGTTCTCCGGGTCGGCCCCGATTCCGCCGAGAACACCAAAGACAAATTGAATAAAGAACGGTGGCTTCACCAGTCCGCGGTCGGCAAAGTGGCGCAGCATGTAGAGGTGGCTGACATCGTAACACTCGAACTCGAACCGGGCGCCACGTTTTTCGCCAAGCTGCTCCAGCACAAATGCAATGTCTCTTGGTGTGTTTTTGAAAACCAGATCGTCGGTGTTTTCAAGAAACGGCTTTTCCCAGTCAAACTTCCAATCTTCGTAGCGATCCACCATTGGATACAGAGCGAAATTCATCGTCCCCATGTTGAGCGAACACATCTCAGGTTCTGCCCGCAGCGGGCCCTCCAGCCGCTCTTCCAGCGGCATGATGGCACTGCCACCGGTCGTTAAGTTAAGGACCGCATCGCATTTGGCTTGAATGTCAGGCAGGAATGCTAGGAAGTCTTCTGCCCTGGCGGACGGGCGGCCGTCTTTCGGATTTCTGGCGTGCAGGTGCAAGATCGCAGCCCCTGCGTCTGCGGCACCCAGTGCCTGCTCTGTAATATCAGTTGGAGAAAAGGGCAGATACGGGGACATCGTGGGAGTGTGAATGGACCCGGTGATGGCACAGGTAATGATAATCTTATCTGTCATGCCTGATCTCAGCTCGCTTTCGCCCGTTCAGCCGGAAGTTCGGCATCCAATTGCCGAAGAGAACGGTCCACCCCATCAATGATCTCTGAAACATGATCTTTATTGGCAATCATGGGCGGTGCGACGAGAAAATGATCTCCCAAATATCCTCCCCGTGTCCGACGGGAATAAACAATCAAGCCGTTCTCATAAGCAATATCTACAAGGCGGTTGAATGCGCCCCATTCGGCTGGCAACGGCGCCATCGTTTTGCGGTCTGCGACCAGCTCGAACGCCAACAGCAATCCTTCTCCCCGCACATCGCCGATCAACTCGTGATGATCCATCAGCTTTTCAAGTTCGGCCTTGAGCTGGCGGCCGATCCAGGCAGAATTGGCGCACATGTCGCCCGTTTCAATCTCCTCCAGAACGGCCAATCCGGCCGCACAGGCCAGCGGATTGCCAGCATAGGTGAACCCATGCAAGAAGCCACCATCGTTCAAAACATTCTCAACGATTGACTTGTGCGCGACCATTGCGCCAAGCGGCGCGTAACCGGCGGCAAACCCTTTTGATATGACCAGAATGTCAGGCGCAACATCCCAATGCTCGGCAGCGAAGAAATGTCCTGTGCGACCACCACCGGACATCACTTCGTCATGGATCAGAAGGACACCGTAGCGGCTGCAGATCTCACGGATCTTTTGCATGTATCCGACAGGCGGAACCAAGGCGCCGGTCGACGCGCCGCCAACCGGTTCGACAATGAACGCTAGGACTGTTTCTGGGCCTTCCTCCAGGATCTTAGCTTCCAGCATATCGGCATAGTGATGACCTGTTGCCGGATCGTTGGCATTGAGACCGTCAAGATAGGCGCGGGGTGCCGGGATCTTCGGCATCGGCCGCATCATCGGATCGAACGGCGCTGTCAGCGGTGCATATCCGGTGAGTGCAAGAGCACCAAGTGTACAGCCGTGATAACTCGGTTCCCGCGAAATCACCTTGTAACGCTGTGCTTCTCCTGTTGCGACGGCATTTTGGCGGGCCAGTTTGATGGCACTTTCCACGGCTTCCGATCCGCCGGACACGAAGAACACCTTGTCCAGCCCTTCCGGGGCCAGCGATGCTGTCTTTGCCGCCAGACGCTCAGCAGGCTCGGTTTCAAAATGCAAGCGGTAGCCGAATGTGGATTTTTCCATCTGACGGCGCATCGCGTCCAGAACATTCGGGTTCGAATGGCCAATGTTGCACACCATAGCGCCCGATGAACCGTCCAGATAACGTTTGCCGTCGACATCCCACATATAAACGCCTTTAGCCTGATCCAGGACCGGTCGCCGTTGACGGTTTTGGTAGAAGAGATGGGATTTCATTGTCTCGCTCATGCCGTGTCTCCTGGAAGCGCCGCGCAATCGCGAGGCCGGAAACGGACAGAAACGGCGGCACCTTCTTCAAAAGGATGCTCGTCGATCATATTGATGGCCTGGAGTTGCTGCTCTCCCACGCGCACGAAGTAACGTGCAGCCTGTCCTTGATAGTCCACCGCTTCGACGACACCGTCCAAAGCGATGCGGTCATCGGCCGGAGTATCCTTGGCCATGAGCAAAAGTTTTTCTGCACGGATGACCAACTTGGATGATCCTTTGGCTGAAACGCGCGGGGCCCTATTTTTTGGCACCGCAATTGTCCCGAAATGGGGAACTTCTAGGGCCAAGCCCGCGGCGGCCATGCCTTTGCATGTGGCCTTGAGAATGTTAGAAGTTCCGAGAAAGCGGGATACGAATTCAGAGGCTGGGGTGTTATAGACGTCCTCCGGTGATCCGACCTGCTCTACGCGGCCGTTGGACATGACAACAACCTGGTCTGACATCGCGAGGGCTTCAGACTGGTCGTGGGTCACGAAAACCGTGGTGATGCCGATCTGGTGCTGAATACGTTTCAATTCAACGCGCATGTCCTCCCGCAGATTCGCATCAAGTGCGGAAAGCGGTTCATCCAGCAGCAAAACATCCGGCTCAATGACAATTGCACGGGCGAGCGCGATGCGTTGCTGCTGGCCACCCGACAACTGTTTCGGGTAGCGGTCCGCCACATGCGGCAACTGCACCAGCTCCAGAACATCCCTGACCTTCTTGTCCATTTCTGCCTTGGAGACATCCCGGTACTTGAGACCAAAAGCCACGTTTTCGGCAATCGTCTTATGCGGGAACAGAGCGTAGTTCTGGAACACAAGGCCCAAGTTACGTTTGTAGATCGGCACATCGTTGATGCGCCGGCCCTTGATGGTGATGTCTCCTTCGGTGGGATCAATCAGGCCCGCGATCATACGCAAGGTGGTTGTCTTGCCGCAGCCGGATGGGCCGAGCAATGTCACAAAACTGCCCTCTGGAATTTCCATCGACGTGCGATGAACCGCGGTGAACGCTCCAAAGCGCTTGACAATATTGGTCAGGGAAACAGCGCCCACACTCGAACTCCAAGATCTGAGAGAATTATCCCCGCCCGGCATGGCCGGGCGGAGGACTTAGCTTTTTGGAAATCCTTAGTAGCCTTTTTGGATCCGCCCGAAGGTCTTGGCCCAAGCCTGTTCATTGGAGTTCCAATACTCCGGATTGGCGAAGGTAAGGCCATCCAATGTGCCTGTTGGATCGAAGGCCGGTAGGGTCGGGATCTTAGATCCCAGATCCACTTTGGTCGGGTCCAGGGCCGGCGGATAATTTTGGCCCTCGGCAACCGCGATCGAGGTTTCAGGGGCGAGCATGAAGTTCAGCAGCTCTTCACAGGCTTCCATTGGAGAGCCTTTGATTACAAACAGGCATTCCTGCCAGCCGAAGCCGTTCGGCGGATCGATGTAGCCGATATCATGCCCTTGCTCTTGAAGCGCATAGATGCGGCCGGACCAGCCCTCGGTGACGTAGATCTCTTCTTCGGCGAGAAGGCTCATCAGTTCAGCGCCGGACTGCCAGTATTTCAAAAGCAGGTCACGGTTGGTGCGCACAGCCTCCCAGACGGCATCCATGTCGGTCGCATTGTTCGGATCCTGACCTGTCTGTAGGGATGCATACCAGACACGTGTGCGCCAATCGGACCAACCGCCAATCTTGCCCTTGTAAGCCGCATCGATGAGAAGTTTCGCGCCTTTTTCCTTGGCTTCGGCGTCGGAAATGTGTTTGCGGTTATAAGCAATACCGGTTGTTCCGTAGTCATATGGGACGCACGATAGCTTGCCGTCAGTGACATTGCGGAACACATCGACCAGTTTCGGAATGACGTACTTGAGATTCGGGATGTTGTCTTCATTGAGCGTCGAATTCAGCCCGAGATTGGTATAGCGCGCATAATCGAAGACACCGGACAGGTGGGCAATGTTGTATTCCCCTTCCTGGCTCGCCTTGACCCGGGAGAGGTATTCATCACCGCCGCCAAAAGTCCCGTCGACGACTTTGATGCCTGTCTTATCGGTATAGGGGCCGAAGGCATGTTTGCGGAAGGCCTCTGAGACGACACCGCCCCATCCGTCGAAGCGAACCTCTTTGGTGGCCGCCATGGCGTGCCGGGCAAACGGTGTTTGCACACCGTAGGCAAGACCCGCTGCGCCGATCAGACCCAAAAACTTTCGACGGTCGAGATCGCCGTTTAGATAACGTTCGCGCAAGCGCTCATAACGTTTGGTATTGTCCATTGTTCTATCCACTCTGGTTTGTTTTTGAACGTTTCGTTGTTGGTCACGCGATTCTATCCGCCGCGCTGCATGGCCATCCGCCGGGCAATCGCCAATCCCAAAAGCGGCAATCCAACGGTCAGGAAAATCATTACGGTGCCGAGCGCGTTGATCTCCGGGGAGATCGAGTTGCGCAGCATGGCGAAAATCTGGGTCGGCACGGTTTCCACCCCGCCGGGTTTCCAAAACAATGTGCCGGTGATGTCATCAAAGCTGATGGTGAAGGCGAAGAGCATGCCTGCGAAAACCGCGGGTGCCAGCAATGGCAAAGTAATCTGGAAGAACGCCTGTACCGGGCTCGCGCCGAGGCTGAGAGCAGCTTCCTCGTAGTCCTTGCGGATACCGACGAGACGCGCCTGCACGACCAGGATGACAAACGGTAGCGTGAAGATGACGTGGCCCATCAGGAGCAGGAAGAAGCTCTTGTTGATGGAGAGGAAATTGAGGAAGAGAAGCAGGGCGACCGCCAACACCACTTCCGGCACCAGGATCGGTGCGATCAGGAGGGTGGAGATCAAATTGCGGCCGGGCACGTTGTAACGAACAAGAGCCAGGCTGGCGAGAACACCGAGGGTCGTTGAAATCACCGCGGTCAGCGCGCCGAGCATGATGGAGGTCTGGAAGGCCCTCAAGATCGCATCATTCTGGGCAAGTTCGACAAACCAACGGAAGGAAAAACCGGTCATTGGGAAGCTGCCGAACTGGCTGGCGTTGAAGCTCAACAGCACGACGACAATCACCGGCAGGAACATGAACAGATACACCAGTACGGTGCACCCGCGGATCAAAGACCATCCCATCAGCTCAGGCCCTTCATAAGTTGCCCCATGCCGAGGTAGTGGTTGTAGATCAGGACCAAGGCTCCAAGAACCGCAAGCAGCATCAGCGAGAGCGCGGAGCCGAGCGGCCAGTTGAGCTGGGTGATGATCGCCTCAAACACAAGATTTGCGAACATGGCATCCGTGGGACCGCCGAGTACCAATGGTGTGATGTAGGTCCCGGCACTCAAGACAAAACACAGCAGCCCGCCAGCTGCCAGGCCCGGCAACGACAGCGGCAGGGTCACTTCACGAAACGCCTGCCAGCGTGTCGCCCCCAATGAACAAGCAGCATCTTCCAAGGAAATGTCGATCCCCTCGAGGGCGACATAGACATTCAGCACCATGAACGGCAGGAGGAAATGGACCAGACCAAGAATAACGGTGGTCTCGTTATAGAGCATCTGGATCGGTTCGGTGGTTAGTCCGAGATTGAGCAAGGTCCAGTTGACCGCGCCCGAAACCCCCAGGATGTTGATCCAGGACATGGTGCGGATGATGTAACTGATCCAGAAGGGCAGCATCAAAAGCAGCAGCAACAGGGCTTTGTTGCCTTTCGAGCGGGCAATGAAATAAGCCGCCGGATAGCCCATGACCGCGCAGACAGCCGTTGTGATGGCGGCGATCCGCAGTGTGCTCAGCAGAATATCCCGGTAAAACGGATCGCTTAGCGCTTCGGACCAATTGTCGAGATAAAACCCGGCCAAATCAGCCCCGGTCGCTGTGCGCAGCCAGAACGAATAGACCACGATAAACATGAGTGGCACAAACAGCAGCAGGGTAATCGCTGTCAGGGCTGGCGACAACAAGATCCAGGGCTGACGCCGCTCGCGTGCCTCAACACTCATACCTGAAACCTCATCCGGCCTGCGCCCCGCTCGCACCCTTGTCAAAATTGCTTGACTTTAAGCTGACAAGAGCGCGAACATTGATCAAATAGATAATAAAAATTCTAACTATAGATTGTATTTATAATGGAGCCACTTCGCCCGATAAATGCAGAGCGCCTGGCCCGGGACCTTGATTGGAACCTGCTCAGAACCTTCATCGTGCTTGCACAAGCCGGCAGCGTAACAGCAGCGGCCGAGCAAATGCGGCTCAAGCAGCCGACTGTCTCAAGCGCATTAAAACGCCTTGAGGATCGGATCGGCCGCAAACTTATTCACCGCAAACCCGGTCAATTTGAACTGACCGAAGCCGGCGCCCTGCTGTTCAAGGAGGCGGTCGATATTCAAGGTGCGATCCTCCGCCTAGGCACTTTGATGCGGGATGTTACCGACGAAGTTCGCGGCCATGTGGAAATCGCCATGGCTAGCCACGTGGTGTGTCCCTTGTTTGACCAAACACTCAGCGTCTTTCACCAAACGCATCCGGCTGCCACCTTATCCATCAATATCTCGGCCAGTAAGCAGGCCCTGGAAGCAGTGACGACGCGCCGGGCATCCCTGGCTGTCTGCCTTGTCCGCGAGCGAAGCCCCAAACTCGAATATGCCCGGTTGTTCCGAGAGTATTTTGGATTGTTTTGCGGCCCACCACACCCCTTGTTTGGGCGTGAGAATCTTTCAAAGTCCGATCTGGCAGGTCAATCGGCCGTCAGCTTTGTGACGGACCGTCTTGAAGATGCCCTAAGGCCCGTAACCCTTATGCGCGCTGAGGCTGATTTGGAAGACCGTGTTGTGGGCACGTCTGCCAACTTGGAGGAGGTTCGGCGGATGATTATTGCCGGGCTCGGCATCGGCCCTCTGCCTATCCACGTGGTCAAACGAGATGTTCGCGACGGTTTGCTTTGGCAACTGCCGCCTTATGATGGTTTACCGGAAATCGGCGTTCATGTAGTTTGGAACCCGAAAGCAAAATTGAACCGGGCAGAAGCAGCTTTGTTGGATATGCTTCGCAGCAAGATCAGTGAAGTCCCAATCGAAGACAGGACTTACCGGTAGCTGTTGCTGCGCATCAATGCCAGCACAGATTATCAATGCGTGTCCGGTCCGGGCTCTTCCGTATCGGGCGTGAGTTCTTGGTCGGCGTCTTCGGTCGGCTGTGTCGTAAAGCCTTTTAGATCGGAAAACTCCTTGGCGTCCCGCTGAATTTCGACTGGGCTAAGTGCGTATAAGGTGCAGAGTTCAGCAACGGATCTGAGTGCGTGCATGTGAATGCGTTCATAGCCATGACTTGCGTCGACGCCGAATGTGATCAAGGCGGTCCGCACATCCGCCCCTGCTTCAATCGCGGCAGCTGCATCGGAGCGATAGTAGCGGAAAATGTCCTTCTGGTGCTTGATATCATTGTCCCTGGAAAGCTGTGCCATCTTGCTCGTCAGATGATAGTCGAACGGGCCGGTCTGATCGGCCATTGCGATGGTTACGCCAAATTCATCAGAGTTCTGGCCAGGAGCAGAAGTGCCGTTATCGATTGCCACAAGTGATGCGATTTCCGGTGTCAATATGGACGTGGCACCATGTCCGGTTTCTTCGGCAATGGTGAACAGCCAGAAAATATCGACAGTAGGCTTCTTCCCGGCCATAACCATTGCCTTTAGCGCCGCAAGCATGATGGCAACGCCAGCCTTGTTGTCCAAATGCCGGGAAATGATGAAGCCGTTGTCGAGAAATTCCTGCCCTGGCTCAATCGCAACAATATCGCCGACATCTACGCCCAGTTTGGCCAGGTCATCGGAGCATTTTGAATAGGCATCGACACGCAGTTCGACATAATCCCAGCCGACCGGGAGTGTATCGATCCCTTCATTAAACGTGTACCCTGAGGCTTTGAGCGGCAGGATCGTGCCGGTATAGGCTCCGTTCTCAGAGAAGATGGTCGTCCTGGCACCTTCTGCAAAGCGGGCGGACCAATGGCCGATCAGCACCAGTTCCAACCGGCCATTTTCTTTCAAAGATTTAAAAGGACACCCTGTACCTGATGGACCGTCCACCATAAGACAATCGAAAAAACCCACCCTCTGCGTCGATGATTTCCGCACTGATGCCGCGTCGTCTTGCTTCATTGACGAATAAAGTCGCGTAGAGATTGAGATTTTCCTCCATGGCAGGTCCGGCATACAAGGCTTCGTTGATTGGTTTTTTCGATTTCACCGTAAAGACGGGCACACGTTCGAGGCCAAGCTTCTCATAGAGTGCAATCGCATGGTCATTGTCATGCAGGACCGACAGATCCATGTGTGGATTGCCACGGGCTTGAAAGACCTCCGCGAGCCGCCGGACAAGGGCTTCACCAATACCTGGAAAGCGGGCCTGAGGTGATACCGCCAAGCACCAAAGCGATGAGCCGAGTTCAGCCCCCCCGGTCGCGCGTTGATGGTCGACGCCCATGGCTGTTCCGACGATGTCCCCAGTTTCGTCTTCTTCGGCAACTAGGACGGTAATTTCACGCGGATCCAACTCCGACCAAAAGAAGTCTTCGGAAACCAGCACCATCCCCCGGCTCGCATAAAGAGCATTGATCTGCTCGGCATCGCTGCGCGACGACATTCGCCGAACCGTGAATCCCTTCCGGCTGTCCTTGGCAGCACGATAGGTCGACAGGTTCAAACGAAAAGTGTGAGAGGGATCAAGAAACAACTCTTGGGGAGCAAGGCCGACCACCACGTGCGGATCCCTGACGTATAACGCAATATCCCGGCGATCCGGACCTTCGTCCCGCAAGGCGGTAACAAGATCGTCAGGCTCGGTAAAGGTACTGCCAAACAAAAGGCGTCCCCAACCGCAATTGATAGTCTGATTGACCGGAACGTCTGCCTCGTCGGCGCGGTAATCCGGTTTCATGCCATGGTCACGCATGCATTTGAGCCGATGTTCCATACCCCCTTGACCCGGGCGGGAGTTTTGTCCGACATGGATTAAATCTCCTGCGCTTGCAGCCACAATTCCAGAAGCGCCACCTGCCAGAGTTCTGACCCGCGAAGCTTGGTAATATGGAGTGTCGTGTCTTTGAAAAGCTTGTCCAGATAGTCCGTATTGAAAAGACCCCGGCTGCGCGCTTTCTCATTGGTGAGCGCATCGCGCACCATATCGAGATAAGATCCCTGGATGTATTTCAGAGCCGGTACCGGGAAATACCCCTTTGGCCGATCGATCACGACGGGTGGCACGACGAGCCGCGCGGCTTCCTTCAAGACACCTTTGCCCTCTTGAGTGAGCTTTTGCTCGGCCGGGATCCGGCCGGCAAGCTCGACCAGCTCGTGATCCAGGACTGGTACACGGGCCTCCAGGCCCCAGGCCCCAGGCCATCGAATGGTTATCGACCCGTTTCACCGGATCGTCGACGAGCATAACATTGATGTCGAGCCTCAGGGCCTTGTCCACAGGATCTGATGCGCCAGCTGTCGCGAAGTGCGATTCAACGAAGGCCAGGCTTTCGTTCCGATCGCACCGGTAGTCCGGTGCAATAGCTTCATTCAGTTGAGCTTCTGTCCGGTCAAAAAAGGCATTCGCATAGTCCGCTACCGGTGAATTCGATCCTGCAATTTTCGGATACCAGTGATACCCACCAAAGACTTCATCCGCTCCTTGGCCGAATTGCACGACCTTGATGTGTTTGGATACTTCACGGGACAGCAGATAAAAGCCGATGTTGTCATATGAGACCATCGGTTCCGCCATGGCACCAATCGCGCCGGGAAGGTTGTTCTGCAGTTCGGAAGACGGAATGAAAATCTTGTGGTGGTTCGTGTTGTAGTGCTGCGCAATCAGATCCGAATACTGGAACTCGTCCCCCTTTTCTCCGTTGGCCTCTTCGAAACCGATGGAGAATGTCGCCAGGTCTCTTTGTCCTTCTTCGGCCAAAAGCCCAACGATCAGGCTGGAATCGACACCACCGGACAAGAGCACACCGACAGGAACATCGGCGACCATGCGCCGTCTAACGGCAGTTCTCAGACCGTCCAGAACCAGATCCCGCCATTCCTCAGGGGAGCGGTTCACATCTTCAGGTGTTTTTTCAAAAGTCGGCTGCCAGTAAGTCTTGTCCGTGAAAGACCCATCAGGCTGGTAGGTACGCAACGTTGCCGGGCCGAGTTTCCAGACACCATTGAGGATGGTTCTGGGTGCAGGCACGACCGCATGCCAGCTCATGTAGTGCTGCAGCGCGACTTTATCGATCGAGGTGTCGATCTCGCCTCCCTTCAGGAGGGCAGGCAATGATGAGGCGAACGCAAGACGGCCGTCAGCTTCACTTAGGTAAAGAGGTTTGATCCCGAACCGGTCGCGCGCCAAATGAAGCTTGCCGCTGTCGTGTTCAAAAAGGGCGACGGCAAACATGCCGTGAAACCTAGAAAAGCAGTGTTCACCCCACTCTTTCCAGGCTTTCAGAATGACTTCTGTGTCACTGGTGGAAAAGAAACTTGTAGAGCGCTACAGATCGGCCTCCGACCGGCGCATCGTTCACACCAAGCTGACCGATGAAGGCCGGGAGACTGTTGCGACGCTGCCGGGATTGTTGCACGAGGAATTTGAGGCAAAGTTTGCCACACTGCCGGCCGAAGATCGTTCAAGGCTCGTCCAGGCCATGGCCAAGGTTGCCGAGATGCTGAACGCACATAAACTCGACGCCGCACCGATCCTGACCACAGGGAAAGTCACAAGCGAATTTCCTTCGTGACAAATTCTATGCAGGAGTGCGTGGGACTTGCGCGAATTTGCACCCACTCAGCTGCTGAGCTCGATCAGCAGCTGCAGCATCAGATTGGCGCCCTTTTCAATGTCCGCCCAGTCACTGTGTTCTTTAGGTGAATGGCTGATGCCGTCTTTGCTTGGAATAAAAACCAGCATAGATGGACACAAGGCCTGCATGGTCTGGGCATCATGTCCTGCGCCGGACGGCATGCACTTCACCGAATAGCCCAGATTTTTTGCGCGCTTCAGGCCTCGTTTGACCAGATCCGGGTCTAGTGTCACCGGCGACAGCCAGCTTCGCTCGGCAACCGTATGCGACAGATTGTGCGCCTCGGAAATTCTTTGAATGGCTTGCACCATCTGTGATCGCAGAACCCGCATCACCGTTTCGTCCGCATCACGCAAGATAATCGTAAAGGCCGCTTCGCCCGGGACTGTGTGCGTATGGTTGGGCGAAAGCTCGACTTTGCCGATGGTGATCCGGCTGGAGTCGGTGCCGTAATCTTTGATCAAGCTTGGAATTGCGACGCTGATTTCCGCCAGACCGGCAAATGAATCCGCTCGCATGTTCATCGGTGTCGTACCTGAATGATTTGCGACGCCGGTCAGCACACATTCGAGATTGCAAATGCCGGACACACGGTCGGCGATACCAATATCAGTCCCTTCGCTTTCCAGGACGGGTCCTTGTTCGATATGAAGTTCCAGAAACGCTTTTGTACTGTCGGTTGAGCGCGCAGATGACAGGATCTCGTCGGGATCCAGTCCTTGCGCAGTCATGGCGTCCTTCAAACGGAGGCCGTTGGCATCTGCAGCGCCATCAAGCCATGTTTCACTGACTTGACCGGTTATGGTTTGCGAGCCGAGCATACCGCCAAACCGACCTTCTTCTTCCGATGTTGCCACAACTTCGATCACCGATTGCAATGTGAGGCCGGCATCCTGAATGGCTCGAACGCATTCGAGGGCCACGCAAGCCCCCAGCGCCCCATCGAACGCGCCACCTTCAATCACCGTATCCAGATGCGAGCCGATCATCACAGACGGACCGTTTCCTGTACCGGTTCGGCCGAACAAGTTGGCAGCACCGTCCCGGCTGGTAACCAATCCGCTCCGGCGCATCTGATCTTCAAACCAGTCAATGCTGGCCATGTGCGCGTCCGAAAATCCAGTCCGATTGAAACCTCCGGAGGCCGGATTAGCTCCAAAAGCATTCACCCCGGCAAGCAACTCCTTGAGACGGTCGAGATCGATTTTTGCCGGAGCCTGGCTCATGTCATTTCCTTCAATGTGTCAAACGCTTATCGGGCATTTCAGCGCGTCACCGTGCGCAGAGTTGAAATTAATATGAAATAATTATTGCGAACATGCAATTAATCATGATTAATTATCTTGGAACTCAACGAGGGGAATGGAAATGAAAAAACTGATAGCCGCGGCGCTTGCCTCGGCCTTCCTTGCGTTGGCGCCACAGGCGCAGGCGCAAACTCCACCCAATGTCCTGGTCGTCGGGCAAATCGCGGAACCAAAATCTCTGGACCCGCATGCGGTGACCGCGGTCAATGATTTCCGTATTCTGGTCAATCTTTATGACGGCTTGGTTCGCTACAAGGACGGAAGGCTTGAAGTTGAACCATCGCTTGCCGAAAGCTGGACGATTTCCGATGACGGCAAAACCTACACCTTCAAACTTCGCGAAGGCGTGACGTTCCACGACGGCTCCCCGTTCAATGCAGAGGCGGTCAAGTTCAACTTTGATCGCATGCTTGATGAAGAGCATCCCTACCATGAGACAGGACCGTTCCCGCTGTCGTTCTTCTTTTCCGCTGTCGAAAATGTTTCGGCAGATGACGACACTACGGTCACATTCAATCTGAATGCACCTTATGCGCCTTTCCTGTCCAACCTCGCTTATCCGACAGGGCTGATCGTTTCACCGGAAGCAGTGAAAAAGTACGGCAAGGACTTTGGCCGGAATCCTTCCGGAACCGGCGCCTATTCCTTCGGTGAATGGGAAGCCAATGCCAAGGTGGTAGCGGTCAAGAACCCAAATTACTGGGACGGTGCGCCCGAGCTGGAGGCTGTCATCTATCGCCCGATCACTGGCGCCAACACCCGCATCGCGGAAATGCTGTCAGGTGGTCTCGATGTAATGGTCGAAGTTCCGCCAGACAGCCTGCAGCAGTTCAAGTCTGATGCGAGCTTCTCCGTGCTGGAGCAGGCAGGCCCTCACGTCTGGTTCCTGATCCTGAATGCCAAGGAAGCCCCGTTTGACAACAAGGCAGCCCGTCAGGCCGCAAACTACGCTATCAACAAGACGGCGCTGGTCGACAACATCCTGCAGGGCACTGCAGACGTCGCTGCTGGACCAACACCGCCGGCATTCGCTTGGGCGTACAATGAGGATCTAGAGCCATATCCGTACGACCCTGAAAAGGCTAAGGCGCTCTTGAAAGAAGCCGGCTACAATGGCGAGGAAATCACCTTCTACGTGACCGAAGGCGGCTCTGGCATGCTCGATCCGGTTGCCATGGGCACGGCCATCCAGGCCGACCTTCAGGCCGTTGGCATGAACGTCAAGATCGAAACATATGAGTGGAACACCTTCCTCGGCAAGGTGAATCCGGGTCTTGAAGGCAAGGCTGCAATGGCGGAAATGGCTTGGATGACAAACGATCCGGATACACTGCCCTTCCTGGCGTTGCGCACCGAAGCTTTTCCTGACAAGGGTGGTTTCAACTCCGGTTACTATTCCAATGCCAAGGTGGATGAACTGCTTGAAAAAGCCCGCCAGGTGACGGATCAGGCTGAACGCGCTGCTCTCTACAAGGAGATGCAGGAGATTGTTCAGGAAGATGCACCCTGGGTCTTCGTCGCCAACTGGAAGCAGAACGCAGTGACCAAGGCTTCTGTCGAAGACTTTAAGCTGCAGCCGTCCTTCTTCCTGATGCTTCAGGACGTCAAGAAACCACAATAAGACTGTGATTTCTGTCCCGGCACACCTTCAGGTCTGCCGGGACACGTGTCTTTGCCCAGCTCGGGCTCAAGAGGGGGAAATGCCTTGGGCGCTTACATTGCCAAACGCCTTCTGTCGGCCATTCCAGTCCTATTCGGTCTGACGATCATCGTCTTTCTGATCATGGCCATGATCCCGGGCGACCCGGCGACCGCCATTCTAGGGTCCTATGCAACACCGGAGAACGTTGCCAAACTCAACAAGGATCTCGGATTGGATAAGACCCTTCTGGAGCAATATGTCATCTGGATTGGCAATCTTATCCAAGGCGACCTCGGCCGGTCATATACGCTCAACCGCCCGGTTCTTGACGAAGTTCTGGAGCGATTTTCCGCAACGCTCATTCTGGCAGGAACCGCGCTGGTCCTGTGTTCCGTGTTCGGACTTTTGGCCGGTATCATTTCTGCCATGAGACAGTTCGGCTGGACCGACAAGATCATCACGCTCCTCGTCCTGATCGGCATATCAACACCATCGTTTTGGCTCGGACTTCTCTTGATCCTCATTTTTGCTGTGAACCTCAAACTGTTTCCAGCGTCCGGTATGTACGCCATTTATGGCGGCGGGGACTTGCCGGACCTGCTCCATCATCTCGCCTTGCCTGCCCTGACATTGTCGGTTGTTGCGACCGGGGTCATCGCCAGGCTGACCAGGACGGCCATGCTGGAGGTGCTGCGACAGGATTATGTCCGAACCGCGCGTGCCAAGGGTCTGTCGGAAAACAAGGTGATTTACAAACATGCTTTCAAGGCTGCACTGGTCAGCGTCATACCGGTGATCGGCATTCAGGCCGGGTTCGTCATAGGCGGTGCCGTTTACATCGAAACCGTGTTCCAGTGGCCGGGGATCGGCTCAATGTTGGTCAAGGCCATCTCAACCCGTGACCTGCTGCTTGTGCAGGGGGGGGTGCTCGTCGTCGCGGCGGCCTATGTGTTTTTCAATCTGCTGGCCGATGTCATTCAGACGATTATTGACCCGAGGTTGCGCTGATGGCGGACACTGCAGTGAGCACGGCGGCGAAGTCTTCGGCGAAAGCTGCAAGACCCGGTACTTTCTCGCTTCTGTTGAACAACACACTGGCGACTTGTGGATTGGTAATCCTGATCGCAGTTTTTCTGATTGCGCTGGCAGCTCCTTTGCTGCCTTTGGTCAACCCGGATGTTACGGCTCCGGCGAACCGCTTGCTTCCGATTTTCAGTGACGGGCATTTGCTTGGCACGGATCACCTGGGCCGGGATCTTTTGTCACGTCTGATCTGGGGCACTCGGGTTTCTCTTGCCGTTGGCTTGTCCGCGACGATCATCGCGGCGTTTTTTGGGTCTCTTCTGGGGCTGGTGGCTGGTTACGCTGGAGGCCGGGTCGATGCCATGATCATGCGCGGGATCGATATGGTGATGGCCTTTCCATATATTCTGCTGGCCCTCGCGATTGTCGCGGTTCTTGGACCTGGTCTTCTCAATGCGCTTTACGCCATTGCCCTCGTCAATATCCCTTTCTTTGCCAGGAACATCCGCGGAATCACGCTGGGGTTATCCCGTAGGGAGTTTGTCGACGCGGCACGGCTTTCCGGCAAATCGCCTGCTCAGATCCTGTTCATCGAAATCCTGCCGAATGTTCTGCCGGTGATCGTGATCACCATGTCGACAACGGTGGGCTGGATGATCTTGGAAACGGCAGGCTTGTCCTTCCTTGGCCTGGGAGCACAGCCGCCGCAGGCGGATCTCGGCTCGATGCTGGGCGAAGGCCGCAAGATCCTGTTCACCGCCCCGCATGTTTCCATTGTGCCTGGTGTTATGATTTTCATCCTTGTCATGAGCATCAACCTGTTCGGCGATGGTGTTCGCGATGTTCTGGACCCTCGCCTGCGTTCCGGGTCGTTGACGCGCCCGATGGCACGGACTGCGGTCAGTCGGGATGGAACTCCCATCCCGGCACCGTCTGTTAATGGCGGTGTCCTGGAAGTGCGGGACATGCGCACCGAATTTCAGATTGGAGGATCGGTTTACAAGGCAGTCGGCGGTGTCGACCTTAACCTCAAGGCTGGCGAATGCCTGGGGCTCGTCGGGGAATCTGGGTCCGGAAAATCGGTGACCGCCATGTCCATCATGGGGCTGGTTCCCACGCCGCCCGGACGCATTGCAGGCGGAGCCGCCTTTCTTGAAGGAGAGGATTTGTTTGCCGCGTCCGACTCCCGGATCCGCGCACTGCGGGGCGGGTCGGTGGCTTATGTCTTCCAAGACCCCCTCTCGACCTTGCATCCCCTGTTCACGATCGGAGATCAACTCAAGGAGGCGATCGGAACCCATCAACCCCTTTCCACCGCCCAAATCCGGGACAAGGCGATCGAACTCATGTCGCTGGTACGTATCCCCAACCCGGTGGAACGCTTGTCTGCCTATCCCCACGAACTGTCGGGAGGGATGCGGCAGCGCGTGTGTATCGCCATGGCACTGGCCAATGACGCCAAGCTTCTAATCGCCGACGAGCCCACCACAGCTCTTGATGTGACGGTCCAGTCGCAGATCCTGACGCTGATGAACCAGCTGCGGCGGGAGCGCAACGCGGCGATCCTGTTCATCACCCATGATTTTGGGGTGGTGTCAGCCCTGTGTGACCGGGTCGCGGTCATGTATGCGGGTCGGATTGTTGAAACGGGTAAGGCAGACGATGTTCTATCCAATCCACAGCATCCTTATACTGCAAAGCTGATCGAATGCGTTCCGGTGCTCGGTGAGCCCGGGCGACGGCTTGATGCCATTGACGGCCGGCCGCCGGTCGTCAACAAGCTGCCTGCAGGATGTGCTTTTGCAGACCGGTGCTCGCAGGTCAGATCCGAGTGCAGAACAGGCGATATCGACCTGGCAGCAACGTCTGAGGACCACAGCGTTCGGTGTCTTTATCCTCTCACACCTGGAGCAATGGCATGACACGATCTGCAATGAAGAACTTGCAAGGCAGTGAGCTTTTGTCGATTGCCGATGTTGAGCGAGTTTTTGGCGGCAATCGGAAATTGTTCGGGGGACGGACTCCGGCTGTTCACGCCGTTCAGGGTCTCAGTCTGGATGTACGGCAAGGCGAGACGCTTGGTGTTGTAGGGGAATCCGGTTGCGGCAAGTCCACCCTGGCCCGACTAGTCGTCGGGCTTGATCTGCCGACGGCCGGTCGGATCACTTTTGGTGGTGAGGATTTGGCGGAGCTGGCGAAAACAGATCGTACGGCTCTGGCACGCAAGATACAGTACGTCTTCCAGGACCCGGTCGCCTCATTGAACCCCCGCAAGACGATCAGAACCATTCTGGAGGCGCCGCTCAAACATCTGACGGATCTCGATGCTACGGGTCGCCAGACGCGGCTGGCCGAATTGCTGGAGGCCGTCAATCTGGCGCCTGAATTTCTGGATCGGTATCCGCATGAGTTTTCGGGTGGACAAGCGCAACGTATAGGAATCGCGCGCGCCCTGGCCGCGGGACCGGAGCTTGTTGTGCTGGATGAACCAGTATCTGCGCTCGACGTCTCTGTACAGGCGCAGGTTCTGAACCTGCTGGATGATTTGAAGGATCGCTTTGGTCTGACCTACGTTTTCATCAGTCATGACCTATCGGTGGTCGAGAGTGTCAGCGATCGGGTTGCCGTGATGTATTTCGGGCGGCTTGTCGAACTTGGCGCGGCCACTGATGTCTTTACGGAAACTTTGCATCCCTATACGGACCTTTTGATGCGATCCGCGCCAGCGCCGGGTCGGCATGAATTGATGTCGGAAGATGCGGACGCGGAGTTACCCGATCCTTACAAGCCACCGCCCGGATGCGCCTTTGCAGCCCGGTGTGGGCGAAAGACGGATGTATGCCTAGCGTCCAGACCTGCACGGACCGAAGCGTCGGGGCAGGGAATTGGACATGTTGCAGCTTGCTATCATCCGCTGACACGGGCATAGGCTTAGAGAACAGGCAAAAAGTTCATCCGGCTATGAAAAACCTCGACCTGGTGTCTGAAACCAAACCACGAAAGCGGCAGCGCCGCCCCGACATGGTGGCGCAACAGATCCGCGAACGGATTGTCGAAGCCGGGTTGCAACCGGGCGACAGAATTCCCGCTGACTGGTTGTTGCCAGAGGCCGTGAAAGTGTCCCGTGGAACATTGCGGGAAGCTTTGAAAGTCCTGGAGTTTCAGGGGCTCATTTCAACGAGAAGCGGACCGGGCGGAGGCGTCTTCGTATCGGCTGTCGAACCGGGAGAGGCGATCGGCCTTTTGGACAATTTGTTCCTGTTCAATCCGCCATCCATCTCCGACATCTATACATTGCGCAAGCAGCTGGAGCCGGAATTGGCCGCCTCCGTTGCAGGCAATCTGACAGACGAGGCTTTTCAAGCGCTTCAAGGTTGTATCCGGCTTTATGAAGACGAACCCAAAACAGCCGAAGAAGAATATGCGCAGCGGCTCGCGGAATTGGACTTTCATGAGGAACTGACCCGTCATTGCGGCAATCCGATTCTGGCTTTCACCTGCCGCTTTCTGCTCAGCTTGTTGCGTGACATGACCGTATGCCGGTCAATCTACAAAGAGCCCAATCCGGCCTTGCGCGAAACCGGGCTGCATTACCAGGTGCGTTTGCTTCGAGCGATTAAAGCTGGCGATGGCGAACTCTGCCGCATGATTATGCGCGGACACATGATGGAAGCGGAAAAGTACATGCTTGAGCGCGCAGCCATGCGGTCACCAGGCCGATCCGGGTTGGTCGATGAGGAGCCAGGCGGATGAGTCCGCAGGGCCTTGCGGCTCACACCATTCATCGATGCCACACACATCTCGGCTGGGACCGGTCGATTGAGCCGGTTCAATTTGCCAAATCCGGCGAGCGATTGCTGGTCGAGTGCAAGGATGCTGCCGGAGGACACTTTACCGACAAAAGCACGCTCGACGACATCGCGACACTGCGCCCAGAATGTGCCAATCCGGTTACAGGACCGGTATTTGTAGAGGGGGCAGATCCAGGCGACGCCCTGGTTGTGCATATCGAGGCGTTTGTGCCCAGCGGATTTGGCTGGACCGCGATCCTGCCAGGTTTCGGTCTCTTGGCAGATCAATTCCCGAACCCCGCCCTGAAACTGTGGCAATATGAAACCAGCGCGCTCCAACCGGCTGTTTATTCGGATCTGGCCCAAGTGCCCCTGAAGCCGTTTGTTGGAACAATCGGTGTTGCTCCTCAAGACCCCGGGCCCCATTCGATCATTCCGCCGCGCAGGGTTGGCGGCAATATGGACATTCGCGATCTATCAGCCGGTGCAACGCTTTATCTGCCGGTCGAAGTTCCTGGGGCATTGCTTTCCATAGGCGATACGCACGCTGCGCAAGGGGATGGTGAAGTTTGTGGTACGGCGATTGAAAGTGCGATGGATGTTGTCGTCTCACTGGAGGTTCTCAAGGGCGGTGCTCCGCCATTTCCACGCTTCACCGTGCCCGGTCCTGTCACCAATTATCTGGACAAACACGGCTACGAAGTCACAACCGGCATCGGTCCGGATCTCGGCAGTGCGGCGCGGGACAGCGTTAGCGGCATGATCGAGCACCTGACCCGAATTACGTCGATGTCGGCTGACGACGCTTACATGCTTTGTTCCGTCTGTGGTGACTTGAGGATTTCCGAAATTGTCGACGCTCCCAACTGGGTCGTTTCGTTCTACTTTCCCCGGATCGTGTTGGGCTGAACCGCCTAATGGATTTGCATCAAAGCGTCTATTGCCCAGATTGCCCGCGGCGCTGTTGCCCGTCGCATTCGAACAGCAGTAGTAAATGAACGTCATGAGCATAAAAGAGACGCTGACGACAGACAATGTTTGCCCACCTTTATTCAAAAGGAACCTAACCATTGGCGATAGATCTCAACCAGTTAGTCCAACTACGCCATTGGCTGCATGCCCATCCCGAAGTGTCACGCGAAGAGGTTGAAACGGCAAAGCACTTGCGTGCATTTCTGGCTGAACACGCTGCACCAGATGAATTTGTCGACTTGGATGGGGCCGGTTTTGCAGCCGTCTACAATGGTACAGCTTCCGGAAAAACGGTCATGATACGTGCGGAGCTGGATGCCCTGCCAATCCATGAGGTCAACACCGACATCAGCTATCGTTCTCAGTATGATGGGGTCGGCCACAAATGCGGTCATGATGGACATATGACCATTTTGGCAGGTCTTGCCCAGACGCTTGCCGAGCGGCCTTTTATGGGGCGCGTCGTTCTGTTGTTTCAACCGGACGAAGAAACTGGAACGGGCGCACGAAATTGCTGCCTGCATCAGAATTTCAAACAGATCAAGCCCGACTTTGCATTCGCTTTGCATAACTTGCCGGGATTTTCAAAGGGCTCGGTGATTTGCAAGACAGAAACGTTTGCCTCTGCAGTTAAATATATGGCCTTGACGTTTACCGGCAAGGAAGCGCACAGCGCGCAGCCGGAAACCGGCGCCAGCCCTTCCTTTGCCATGGCTGAATTGACACTGAAGGCGCGGGAGATCCAGACGAAATACGATACGCCGGCGGCCTATGCGCTCATCGTCCCGGTGTACACCGAAATGGGTGTTCAGGCGTCCGGTGTTTGCCCGGGATATGGCGAAGTGCATGTCACCTTGCGAGCCGCACAAAGTGCTGTCGTTGAAAGCATGTGGGATGACCTGTCGGCCTTTGCACGGACTTTGGCTGATGACTATGGCCTGGATTTTAACTTTGAAACCAGGGAGGAATTTGCTGCCAACGCCAACAGCCAGCTGGCATTCGATATGATCAAGGCAGCATCGGTGCAAGCGGGGTCAGAGTTTGTATTGATCGACATGCCGTTTCGCTGGGGGGAAGACTTCGGGGAAATCACCAATCGCTTCGAAGGCGGTATGTTTGGTTTGGGAGCAGGCGAAGCCCTGCCCGACCTGCACAACCCGGACTATGATTTTCCGGATGATCTTTTGATGCCCGGCATAACCATGTTTTCCAACCTGATTCAGCTCGCCTTGTCCGGCGAAGAGCTTAACAGAGTGGAAAGCCCGGAAGATCGCACTTAGCTGTATGCGTGCCAGCTAACCGGAAATTCGATTTTGTCCATGATTTCAACGGCGTTGTAAACATTTGAGCTGACATTGAGAGACACCTTTTATAATGAACCCAAACCCGTCGGCTTCCTCCCCGCCGTGCGGTAGATGGTCAGTCTCGTCCTTATATCGGTCACTCAGTTGATTTCATTTTCATTTGAAAGACTACTTTCAAACAGGGTGCAGCAAATTGCGGGGACTGGCGGCACAGGGGCCTTCACGGCGCTGCTAGCGAATGGTGGTTCGAGTTAAGGCACCCCGGACAAGACCCGCTTCAAATTCGTCACTTCCAACCGGATTGTTAAACCTGCCCCACCGCAATAGCATCTTTCGCAAATAGCGGATAAGCCTCAGAAATGATTTGATTAAACTCACATTCGGGCATCGGCCGGTAAAACTGATATCCTTGCCCATAGTTGCAGCCGGCAACCGTTAATAGGCGACGCTGATCTTCAGTCTCGATTCCTTCAGCCGTACAATCCAGCCCCAGATTCTGACAAAGATTCAAGATGGTATAGACCAAAGCGGCACAGGTATGATCACGCTCCATTGGCATGACAAAGGCCCGGTCAATCTTCAGCTTGTCGAAACTGAAGTGATGCAAATAACTCAGAGATGAATAACCGGTTCCAAAGTCGTCCAAAGCGATCCGGACACCGTGTTTTTTGAATTCCAAGAGTTCCGCGAGCGCTGCAGATTCCTTGTCCATCAGGACATTCTCAGTCACTTCCAACTCCAGGCGCTTCGCATCCAGGCCATGCTCTCTTAGGCACTCCAAAACCTGATTCAGGAACTCACCGGTACCCAGTTGCTTTGGCGACACATTCACCGACACTGTCATGTGATCGGGCCAGCCTGCCGCCGCTCGAATGGAGGCCCATAGCACCTGGCTGCCAATCTCCCGGATCATACCAACATCTTCAGCCAGAGGAACAAACGTCGCTGGTGTAACAAAACTTCCATCATCTTTACGCCAGCGTACAAGGGCTTCCGCTCCACTGACTTCCCCGCTCTCAAGATCTATGACCGGCTGAAAATGGGTTTCCAGTTTTTCTTCTGCAACAACGGTGGCAAGTTCTGCCTGAAGGCGTCTCATACCTCGCAGCTCAGCAGCAATGACATTGTCGAAAACCTTGTAATGATTGAGATTTTCGGACTTAGCCTTGTACATGGCCGCATCTGCGTTCACCAGAACCTCTTCTGCTGAACTGCCGGGATCAATTGGTGCTATGCCAATCGCAGCACCTGTTTGCAAGCTGAGATCACCAACTTGCATCGGGCGTGCGAACTGTTTTGAGAGCCGGCGAGCCAAATACTCCACAGAACCGGGTTGAGGCGACCTAATGATGACAGCGAACTCATCTCCACCCAGCCGCGCGGCGAAATCTTCAGCCCGACAGGTCTGCGTTAAGACATGCGCCGTTTCCTGCAGAACCCTGTCGCCAACATGATGGCCATACGTGTCATTGAGGCTTTTGAAGTTGTTCAAATCTACCAATATCAGTGAATGACCGCGGCTGCCGTAGGATGCACCGCGCACAACCCTATCAAGGATCTTGTTGAACGCCAGCCGATTGCCAAGGCCAGTCAGGGCGTCCGTTTCGGCGGCACTCATAATCCGGGCCTCTGCCGCCGCGTTCTCTGTAATGTCCTCGACTGTTTCTACCCAGCCACCATTTGGTTTTGGGGTCATTGTGTAAACAACGACGCGCCCATTCCGCAGCTTTGCCTTGGTTCGGATCACCTTGCCGGCTTGCATGACCTTCTGCACACGCGCGGCACCGCTTTGAGGATCACCGGCGAAATTTCCGTTCGACTTATGCTGCGCCAATAGGAGTTCAAACGATGTGCCAAAAGCCAAATCGTCATCTGACAGTCCAAGTATTTCGGACACACGGCGGTTGGCATAAAATAGTGTGCCATCCTCGCCGAACACGGACACCCCCTGCTTCATGGACGAGAACGTGATCTCGAGCTCTTGAGACCGTTCCCGCGATTCATGTTCCCGCCGTTTCAAGTCATCATTCAACCGGACCTCTTTGGTGATGTCCCAATTGACGCCTATGACTTCTGTGGGTTGGCCATCGGTTGCCGGAAGAAATTTCCCGTGTGCCTGGACCCACTTATGCGTACCGTCTTTCATGACGATCCGGAATCGATACTCAAAGGGCGAATTGGTTTCCCGAGCGACGTCCAACGCGTGACTCGCAAGATCCAGGTCCGGCTCGAACACCCGGCTGGCCCAGTCCGCATAGGTGCCCTTGAACTCTTCTGGAGTACAATCATAAAGCTCGTACATCGCAGGGTCCCACTGCAGCCGGTCCTTGGCGAAATCATAACGCCAAACCGCGATCCTCGCAGAAGCCCGAGCCAAATCCGAAGTGAACAATGCACGCGCGGTCTCATCATAGCCGGTCAGAGTCTTCCTGATCTGCTCACTGACCAATCCGAGGATAAGAATCCCAGCGATATTACTCACCAAAAAGATGTACCAAGCCTTGCTCAAGACTGAAAACCCAAACGCCAAGCCCTGATCAACAAAGAAGAGCGGCAAGACACAAATCGTCGCAGCAGCTGAGAGTCCAAGGAAGTCCAAAACACCTGGCCGGCGTTTCAGAAGTGTGTCAAAAAAGTAGGCGGCGAACATGCCCACCAAAGCATAGATTAGTGGACTCAAGGATCCGCCAATGACAACCGGCCCCCCGACATGAAAGCGGGCCGCACCGGCAATAGCCGCACAAATAACGCCGCCAATGGGTCCTGCATAAAAGCCGGCTAAAACAGCCGGTGCCGCCCGTGTATCAAAGGTTGCACCTCCCGGCGCCTGAACAGGAAACTCTACGACCACCACACTCAGGATGCCGAAACAAACACCGATGATTATCTTATGCCGTTTGGAGAACTCGGATCTTCCATTGTTCATCGCAATGAAATGTAAAACCAAAGCCCCGAGAGACAACAAACCCAGATTTGTAACAATTCCGACAAGCACCGGCTCGCCTCCACCAAGGATCTAAAACACACGCTATAGTAGGACCGAATGAGAGTTTCATAATCATTTACACATACAACCATTTATATACGTGATAACCCGTATTTTGACGCAAATTGACGCAGGGTAATTTTCTATAAATACATAGGACAATGTAAATTTTAACTACAAAACCTTTCAATTTTTGCAAATCAGCAAATTCCAATATTGATTTATAGGTATTTTTTCATGAAATGCGCTGTAGTTTCCCAAGTTAGGAGTTCGGAAACAATAAATCACTTTCGCCGAATCAGAGCGAAGCCACCCCAGCCAAACACCAATCAAGTATTTCTTCTGTGCAATATTACCAATATCACAAATACCGATCATAAGTTCCAAATTCTACTAATATAATCCAGACAATACAAAATATTTTAAACATTACTTCAAACTCTGACCGTAGAGTAATTAAAGCAACTACTCGACAGAAGGTCAGCAGATGTTTTCAAGTTTCCGTTTGTCAAAAAAGATTCCCGCACTGGTCGTAGGCGCCGCCGCAATCGTGGGCGTCGGCATAGGGGTTTCGAGCTATGTCACATCTGTCTACAGCCTCGAAGAACTGACCAAGGAACGCCTTCTGGCAGCTGCCAACACGGGCGCAGACGAAATTCACGCGTATCTGGAGACAATTGAGCACCAGCTGGTTCTTATCGCCGAGCATCCAGGAACTGTCACTGCCGTTCAGGATTTCACAAAGATCTGGAACGAATGGAAAGAAACCGGCAACGACCCGGTTGCCAGCTTCCAGGCAGCCTACATCACCGACAACCCGCATCCGACGGGTGAAAAAGAAAAACTTTACGACGCCGGCACCGGCACCCCCTACGATGAAGCGCATGCAAAATACCATCCCTGGTTCCACAAATTACAGAAGGATGAGGGATATTATGATGTTTTCCTGTTCGATACAGAAGGCAACCTCGTCTACTCCGTCTTCAAAGAACTGGATTACGCCACGAATTTCAAAGCCGGCGGCGGAAAATGGGCCGCGACAGATCTCGGCACCGTCTACCGGAAAGCCTTGAAGATCACAGAACACAGCGAAGTCGCCTTCACGGATTTCAAGCCCTATGGGCCAAGCCATGATGCCCCGGCCAGCTTCATGGCCCATCCGGTCGTTGAGAATGACGGCACCATAGTCGGTGTGCTTGCTTTCCAAATGCCGGTCAACCGGATCAACGAGTTAATGCGCCATGACCTTGGGCTTGGTGAAAGCGGGGAACTTGCCCTTGTCGGAGAAGACCGGCTCATGCGCAATGACACCAACCACACCCCCGACGTCGATGACATCCTGACGACCACATTGAATGACCCTGTTATCGATAAAGCCTTTGCCGATGGCGAAGCCTTCGGGTATGGCGAGCTTCATCGCGGCGAACTTCTGGACATCGAGGCGATCAAGTTCGATTACCAAGGCTATCATTTTGCCCTGTTGGCAATTCAGTCCTATGAAGAAGCGACAGCCCCGACCATTGCTCTTCGCAACCGGTTGTTGACCATCGGGCTCATTCTGCTCTGCATCGTGGCCGCCGCCGGCTATTTCGCCGCGCGCGCGATCACCCGCCCGATCAAGGACATCGTCCGTTCCATGAACCAGCTGGCAACCGGCGACACCAAAGCCCAGATCCCCGGTGAGGACCGCACCGATGAAATCGGAGACATGGCTCAGGCCGTTACAATCTTCAAGGACAACGCTATCCAACGCGAACTTCTTGAGGTCCGTGCCCAATCTGATCTGGACAAGGAACGTCAACGCCAAGTCTTGCTGGACACATTGATCCAGAAATTCAAGTCCTCCATGTCAGACCGGCTCGGGATGGTCGGAGAACAGATGGAGATGATGCGCGGCGCCGCCACAACCCTGGACGAGCTGGCCAACAACGCGCGCTCGGAATCCGACACCGCTGGATCCGCATCTAAGAGTGCTTCTGAGAACGTCTCAGCCGTTGCGGCTGCGACCGAAGAAATGACCGCGACTGTGCAGGAGATTGCCAATCAGACCGAAGCGACCAGCCATATCGTAACGGAGACAGTCCAGGCGGCCGAGGTCACAAACGGCAACGTCCGGACCTTGTCAGAGGCGGCAGAACATATCGGCAGTGTTGTTAATCTTATTCGCGATATCGCGGAACAGACCAACCTGCTTGCCCTTAATGCGACAATTGAAGCTGCCCGCGCAGGTGAAGCGGGACGTGGATTTGCTGTTGTTGCCTCCGAGGTCAAGGAGCTCGCGGAACAGACTTCCAAAGCAACTGACGAAATATCCGGACAAATTACCGGAATTCAAAGTTCTGTCCGCGATGCGGCTTCTGCGATTGAAGGCATCACGGAGAAAGTCTCCACGATCAAGGATCTGACTACGGCAGTTGCCGGGGCCATCGAAGAGCAGAGAGCTGCTAACCAGGAGATCGCCCGATCCGCCAAATCCGCGGCAGACAGCACTCTGGATGCAGCAAACCGAATGGAATTCGTGTCGAGCGCGGTGGTGGAAACGTCCGGAGAAGCCAGCTCGGTCAACACGGCCTCAATGTTCATTTCCCAAAGCAGCGATGCCCTTAGTCAGGATGTGGCAGACTTCCTGGAAGGGGTTGCCAAAGATGTGGAAGACCGCAGACGCGCAATTCGCAAACCAGTCTCAACAGGTGTGAGTATTAGCCTTGAAGACGGAACTTCCCGAACCGTACAACTGGCGGACATCAGCGTTACCGGCGCCCATATTATGGATACCTCGGACATCAAGATCGGCATAGGAATTGTGCTCAATTTTGAAAATGGTATTCAGCTAAAGGGAACCGTAGTCCGTGAAACCGGTGCCGGTTATGGGGTCGCGTTTAACGAGCCCCTACCGGAAGAGCATGAGCTGATTGCGGCCTAACAACCAGGGCATTTTCGATCAAATTGAAGCCTATTTGATGACTGCATCTGGATCGCTCGGCAAGCCGCCTGTGCGGTTCGTGGGCCAAACTGCACAACACAACCGAACGGCTCGCTGCTCTCTCACAGGCCGGGGTCCATTGTGCGCCGCCATTGCCGGGTTGCGCGAGTCGCAAGCAAACACCCGAGGCACACCGACTGCCTTGGCAGCAAACAAAAGTGTACCGGTCCGCTTGTTCAATTCTATCGGAAAACTCGCCAGGCCTCTCCTGTCTGAAACTCCCTGCGACAGCGTGCCTGGGGCATTGCTCAAACACCCTCTGGATGAATTCACGGCGGGGCTCTGCAACAATTCGCGTGTATCCAGGTGTCCGGACGCGTTGAATGAAGTAAATCATCTGACCCCACCAGCAGCTTGATTATCAAGGTGTTTTGGAACAGAGGCTATTCGTTAACCGAGTTTGGCGGGTTTCCTCCGATCCAGAGAATGCGTCCGACACTTGCATGCCAAACTGGCCTCCGCTCAGCCCTGCTCTTTCGGAAACTGCATTGTGCCTTCTACTACACTGCCATTTCCTTCGTATCTCAACGAATCGAAACACATCTGCAAGGCCATCTGGATCCCACGGCCATTGGGCCGGTCCGGCGAAGGTTCGAACGATAGCATCTTCAGATGATCGAACCCCTCCCCCTGGTCAATAACACGGATCGTGACATCTGCTTCCCGGGCACAAAAATGAACCGTCACATAACGATCTCGATAAGGCTCTTCTGACTGGCGCCGATCTATCTCTTCCATCAAACGTCCATTGAGCATCAATTTGGTTTTTTCATCCATATTGATCTCAAGATTGCCATGCTCCACCGCGTTGGAGAAAAGTTCCCAGAAGCCAAGTGAAGCCCGCGCCGGATCTGGTGTATTAAGCGCCAGCATACTGGACAGTCTTTCCGCCTCGGCATGGGTCTTGAATTCAAAATGCCCCTCCAGCAAACGTCCAAATGACGAGTGATGGGCCGCAACATACTCGCAAATCTCGTCGCCTGAAGGATAGGTATCAGTTGCCTTCGCAAGCGACGGCCCCGCCGAGATGCTTTCTTGTTTGGGTTTTGGTGTCATAAATAGCCTACTGAAAAGTGTTATGGACAGTAGTTCAAACAAACAAGCGTCAGATCATCGTCAGGACTGCTGGGCGAGTTCGACAAAAGGTGGCTGACAACATCCTCAACCAAACGGTCCGGCTCCAAATCCCCAGTCGACGCAGAAACCAGCGCACATAACGTGTCTGGACTGAATATGGATTGCGGAGGTTCAGGCGTCTCTATCAGGGCATCGCTATACATGAGCAGGAATGACCCTGGTTTGAAATCGATGCCAAGAGCCTCGTAATCGCTGTCTTCAACAAGCCCCAACGGAAGGCCCGCAGTCTCCAGTAACCGCAAATTCCGATCCGTACTTTGATCCCCAACCAAAACCGGGGGTGCGCTTGCCGAAGAATAACTGAGGGTTTCTTTTGAGAAATCGATGAGGCCGCAAAACATCGTAGCAAACTGGCCACGCGGCAATTGGGTATACAAAAACGTGTTTGCCATACCCAGCAAGTGGTTTGGACTTGCACTTTTTGGCGCCACGTTGTTCAAAAACGTCTGAAATCGAAAAGTATTCAGAGCTGCACCAACCCCATGTCCGGAAAAGTCTACCAGACAAACCATCAGCCTTTCAGGGCCCAGCTGGTGGATGCTCCACAAATCGCCGCCCAAACCAATTGAGGCCCGGTAAAAACTTCCGAACTTAACAGGATATTTGGCCTGCACCTGCTCCTGTACCGCAACACCTGGAAGAATAGCTTCCTGCATTTTGCGAGCTTGATCCAGCTCCTGCGCCATACGATCATGGTATTCGAAAAGACGTTTTATAAGACGCCGCCGGTCTAAATGAACCCGCAATCGACCGACCAGTTCAAGATGATCAACCGGTTTTGAGATTAAATCGGAAGCGCCCGCGGAAAAAGCCCCATTCCGGTCCTCCGGTTTGGTGAGGCCTGTCATAAACAAAACGGGCACATCTGGCATCTCGGTACCGGCTCGAATCTTCCGGCATAAATCGTAGCCATCCATAACCGGCATTTGAATATCCGTCAGGATTAAATCCGGGTGCCAGGCATGTGCGGCTTGGAGTGCCTCCTCCCCGTTTGCAGCAACTTGTATGTTGTTAAAACCATGAACTTCGAGGTACTTCCGGATCACCGACAACATAACGGCGCTGTCATCAACAAGAAGGATACGTGATGTTGTCAGAGGTTCAATCGCAGCGCCTTCTTCTGCTATCAACGCAGATGCAGGATCCGTCACTTAACTGACCTCCCGGATATCCAGGATCTTGTCAAATTTCCCAAGCTCGAGCAGCGACTTAACATGGCCGGTAGCGCCCTCGATAGCGAGATCCCACCCATTCTGCTTGCCTTGCTCATGCGCAACTACAAACATTCCAAGCCCGGAAGAATCGATCGAAACAAGTTTTTCCAGATTGAACACGCATTTCCTGGTTCCAAGCTGCGTTATCTCGTCCAACATCTTTCGAAAAGCAGTGTGATCTGAAAATGTCAATCGACCGCCCAATACAACATGGGTTGCGGTATCGGAAGGAGTGATATTGGCATCCATCTTTAATGCTCCCTCGGCTTCGGCTCCGGGATTCGGACCGATAAATAAAACGACATTGGCCGCGTCATTGGCCACAGATTGAACATCAACTCGTCGATCTAGAACAATTCGATATCGTCATCACCGTAGTCATCCCCAGCCTCTTCGGTGGCTACGGTGCTTTGGGAAACGGGCAACTTCACCACGTCCGCACTCTCCTTTGTCACAGCTGCTTCGGGATACCACATCTGCTGAAACCGTATACTGAGTTCATTCAGACTAAAGCTTTGAATTATATTTGTTTTCATGAAATCTTCAGGCTGCCGCTCCTGCCAGGGGACCGCCACAGCATCGATCGCCTGTGATCTCAACTTCTCGTTTTCCTGGCTAATGACCTGAAGCGCGCCATTCACGTTTTGCAGGACCTGTTTGCAGCGGTCATGGAACTGCAAACTGATAACCGTGCCTGAGATATCCCGGGTAATTTCCTGCGTGGTTCCTGCAGTCGATTGGAGAACTTCGGAAATTTGCTCGTTTTGCAGCACCAGCTGGTCAATAATTTTCGCAAAACCCGCATTCACTTCAAGTTTTTCCTCGGAAATCTCCATAGTGGCGATTTCTTCAACTAGCCCCTGCGCACCCTGAACACCCTCGGAAATCGATGTAATCTGTGTCTTCAAGCTGGTTGCCAAGGTGTCGACGGATTTTGCAAGTTCACGCACTTCATTTGCCACGACCGCAAAACCCTTCCCGGCTTCACCTGCACGCGCGGCTTCGATTTTTGCGTTGAGAGCCAGTAGATTGGTTTGACTGTTGATCCTCTCGATACTCGCCACACTATCTTCGACTTTTTCCAGCTCGAGAGTAATGTCCTGCAGCCGGTAGACCATCTTCATGCCGCGCGAAGACAACTGCAGGATCTTTTCAATTAGGTCGGAGAGTATGTCTTTTAGACTGCCCGCAAGTTCAGGCAATTTGCGCGGAACTCCGTCAACTTCTACGGATTCCGCCAAATCGGCAAGGTTCTGAATCGTGGTAAACTGTTCTTCGGATTTTTCCGCAATGTTATGAAAACGATCAGTGACGGCCTCGATGTTTTCATCAAGCATAGAATTTGTGCGATCAATTTCCGCCATCAAACCATCCAAGGCCTGTCTCTGAGCCTCGCTCAACCCTAAATAGTCGGCCAGAAGATCTTGGGCGCGGACGGACTCGGTATCAGACGCCACGAGCTCCGCATCGTTAAAATCGACAGTATTTCCGTCTGCGGAATGGCTCTTCATAAAACACCCCCTTGCAACACCTCCAATATTATCAAGTTTAGGTTGAGATTTAGTATACTAAAGACACAACCAAAAACCAATTTTACCTAAACTCGAACAGCCCCACCTTTTTCTTTTACGCAAATATCCAAAATTCTACCCGCAATCTTACCTAGAGGTAATTGAGTTTCCACCCCTCCCGCTTCAAAAGCAACTTTCGGCATTCCGTAGACCACCGATGTTGCCTCGTCCTGACCAAGTGTTTTTGCCCCCGCAGTGCGCATTTGAAGTAGCCCTTGAGCGCCGTCTTTGCCCATGCCGGTCAGTATTATGCCGATTGCGTTTTTTCCGGCTGCATTGGCAACTGAGTGCAATAGGACGTCCACGGAGGGACAATGCCCCGTCACCCTATCTTGTCCGCCGACTGAGCACACGTAGTTGGCACCGCTCCGGGATATCCGAAGATGTTGATCGCCTGGGGCCAAATAAACATGACCTGGGAGAATCCGGGCCTTGTTTGTTGCCTCTACAACGTTTACCGCACATATCCCATTGAGCCGCCGGGCAAAAGTTGATGTGAAGGAGGCCGGCATATGCTGTGTGACAACCACTGCTGGACTCGCTGCCGGCAAAGCAGCAAGCACCTCTGTCAAGGCTTCAACCCCTCCCGTGGAAGCACCAATTGCAACGATCATTTCCGTGGATGAAAAGCCCGCGGCCGGGGTCAGCGTACTGGACGGCCGGACCTTAGGGGCTTGCTTTACCCGTACACGGGCAGCAGCTGCGGCCTTTACTTTCTCCGCAAGCTCCCTGCCCTTTTCTGCAAGGCCATGCTGCAAGTCCTGAGTGGGTTTCGCTACATAATCTACAGCACCCATTTCCAGCGCTTGCAGTGTCGCGTCGGCCCCTTGCTGCGTGAGTGAGGACACCATGACAACCGGCATCGGCCGCAATGCCATCAATCTCCTTAGAAATTCGAGGCCATCCATGCGCGGCATCTCTATATCCAGAGTGATAACGTCCGGATTCAGCTGTTTGATTTTTTCTCGAGCGACATATGGGTCTTGCGCGGTACCAATAACCTCAATTCCGGGATCCGCAGACAACAACTCGGTCAGCATCTGGCGAATGAGTGCCGAGTCATCAACGATGAGTACACGTGCGGGATTTGTAGACATATTCTTGCGCCTCCTCAGCCGAACAATTCAACATCGCCGGATTCGACAGGGGTTTCATTGAGATGCGATTTATAAGTGCATTCAGTTTGCGCCACTTTGCGATCCGCGCTGTCTCTCAGAAGTAATCGTTGCACACTCCCCGTGGAGGGATCGTAGTGGATACGCCTGCCATGCTCGCCGCCGAGGTCTCTCGCAACAATCGGCAACCCCTCACGTTTCAGATAAGACAACGCAAACTCTGCGTTTTTCTGCCCGACCATTGTTATCCCCTGATACAAAGTTGCCCCGCCAAACAGCTTGATCTCCAAATCTGAACGCGAGCATCCCGATGCTAAAACATCATTGATCAATGCCTCCATCGCGTGATTGCCGTATCGCAGGGCTGCAGTCACACCGTTCCAATCATGCCCTTCACTTTCGGGCAGCATAAAATGGTTCATTCCACCAAACCCGGTATGCGGATTGCGAATACAAGCAGCCACACATGATCCCAGCACTGTGATGATGATTTCATTCGATGCTCCTGTCGTATATGAGACACCAGGCAATACGCGTACTGCATATTTTTGCAATTTTACATTGAATGTCCGGACGATTTCGAGGCTTGCTGATTTCGGTGTTCCGGCCGGAGCCGGAGATGAACCAGCAGAAGCCACTATTCAGTTCTCCTGTAAATCGTCCGGCCCATTAGCTGGAACATGTGCTGACTATCAAGCAGTGTTTCGGAGTGGCCGATATAAAGCCAACCTCCAGGTTTGAGCATTTCGCAATACCGGCGGATCAACTTCGATTTGGTCGGCTCATCGAAATAAATCATGACGTTTCGGCAAAAAATGGCATCAAATGGCCCCTTCATTGGCCAAGGCCCCAGAAGGTTTAACTGTTTGAATGTTATCAGTTTTTTGAGCTGATCGGATGCTGTGAGGAATTGCTTGTCTGCACTCAGACTGAAATATCGCTTCCGCAAACTATCCGGGACAGCTTCAAGATCACTGCTGGAATACCTTCCCGACTTACCGCGGCCCACCATCGACGTGTCGAGATCCGTCGCTAAGATACGCGCATCCCACGAACCCAATCTCGGGAAGGCCCCAGAAAGCGACATGGCAATCGAATAAGGTTCTTCTCCAGAAGAGCAGCCTGCCGACCAGATTCGCAGCTTGTTGGTCCCGGTCTTATGTGCTTCTTCCTGAACCTGCTGAAACACGACTTCCTTCAAGTGATCGAAATGGTGGGATTCACGGAAGAAACGGGTCAGATTGGTCGTGATGGCATTGATCAGCGTCCCCAGCTCGTCATCCCCGCCAGGGTCTTGAAGTAGACGGCAATACTCCCTGAACGAAGACAGCTCCAATTCCCGCAAACGTCGCGCGAGACGGGAATAAACCATATTCATTTTGTGGTCTTTCAGCACAATTCCGGTTTGCTCGTGAACGAGCGACGCCAAGTACTTGAAATCCTTAAATGAGAATGGAAACTCTCTTTGTTCGGCGACATCAATTGACGCCATGACTCTCCCACCTGTTTTAACAACTGTGCAGCAGACCAAGCCGCTGCACAGTTTCTAGAGGATCATTCAAGTGACTTAGAATTCTTTCCAATCGTCATCCGCGTCAAAGGCGGTTTCAATATCTGACTGCATGGCCGCAACAGCTCCGCCGCCACCGCCAGACGCCACCCTGGCTGCAGGCATTGCCCTTGCCACCGGCTTAGGCTTTGTCTGCCGCACCGGAGCTGCCGCTGCTGTTGAAGCCGCATCAACCGAGAAGTAGGACATACGCTGGTGCATACCTTCGGCCTGCTCCTGCAACATCCGGCACGCGGCCGCATTTTCTTCAACAAGGGCTGAGTTTTGCTGGGTCATCTCATCCATCTGGCTGATGGCCTTGTTGATTTCCTCAACACCGGTTGCCTGCTCAGTGCTTGCCGCTGCAATTTCCGAGACGATATCGGTTACCCGTTTGACTGAGTCGACAATCTCCGTCAGCGAGGTGCCTGCATTGTTGACCAAATCAACACCATCTTTCACCTGCGACCCGCTTTCGATGATCAGCTGCTTGATATCCTTCGCGGCCTCAGATGATCGCTGCGCCAGAGACCGAACTTCGGATGCGACAACTGCAAATCCTTTGCCTGCGTCTCCTGCTCTGGCCGCTTCCACGGCCGCATTCAGCGCCAGAAGGTTGGTCTGGAAGGCAATTTCGTCAATCACTCCAATGATGTCGGAGATCTTCTGGGAGGAGTCTTCGATTGCAGACATTGCTGTGACAGCTTTACCAACGACTTCTCCGCCGTCCGATGCCACGCCGCGAGCATTGATCGCCAATTGATTGGCTTGCTGTGCATTGTCCGCGTTCTGTTTGATGGTCGATGCAATTTCTTCCATAGAAGCAGCGGTCTCTTCCAAATTGGACGCTTGCTGCTCTGTCCGTTGCGACAGATCGTTTGTACCAGTGGTAATCTCGGCCGAGGCGTTGGTTACCTCATTCGCACCGACAACCACGTCCGTAACAATCTCGCCAAGGCGCGAAGCCGTGTCATTGAGCTTGTTCTTGAGGTCCTCAAAGCTGCCGCTGTAGGTCTTGGTGATGCGGCTGTTCAAATCGCCCTCGGCAAGCGCACCCAGGTTAACACTGACATCATCCAAGGCAGAGCCAGTTGTATCGCAGAGGCGGTTCATAGCTTCCGCCAAGCTGAGCATGAAGCCGGACTTGCCGTCCAGAGGCACCCGTTCTTCGAAGTTGCCACCAACAACCGCATTCACAACGGTGTTGATTTCATTTTCAACCGCACGCTCTTGTGTCACATCCTTCCATTCGACAACCGTACCCAAACGGTTTCCTTCTGCGTCCAGGACTGGATTTGCGATCAGATCGAAGATACGGCCGGCAACGTTGATACTCGTTTCATAGGTGGATGAAAGCCGCTCAAGCATGCCCCTTTGGTGCGCCGGGTTCTTGTGGAAGACGTCAATATTGGAGCCAACCAGTTTGTTGACATCAAACTGAGACAGTTCCTTGCGCAGATCAGCCTCTGCATTGCGCATCATCGATGTTACGCTGTCATTCAGATAGACGATGTTGAAGTCGTTATCCGCCACCATGACATTTGTAGAGCAGTTATCCAGTGCAACACGGATCCGCATATTATCCTGGAAGGCTGTTTTAGACTCACGCTCAAGCGCCACTTCTTTGGTCTTGTCGGTCCATTCAACAACTGTTCCCAGCCGGTTCCCCTGATCATCCATTACCGGTGTCGCAATCAGATCAAAGATACGGTTGCCAATTGTAAGGGATGTCTCATACGGCGATGTCAGGGTTTCCAACATCCCGCGCTGATGGGCTGGGTTTTTGTGGAACTGATCAATGTTGGCTCCCACCAGTTTTTTTGCATCAAACTGCGGCAGCGCTTCACGAAGATCAGCTTCAGCGTCCTGCATCATTTCATTGAGAGATTCGTTCATATAAACAATGTCGTAGTCATTGTCCGCGACCATCACGTTGGTCGTACAATTATCAAGCGCCACGCGAATACGCATGTTCTCACGCGCTCCCTGATCTGCTTTCTGCAGGTCGCTCCGGAGCCGTTCGAGGCTATTGGCCATCGCTCCGATTTCGCCACCGCTTTCAGTGTCAGTAACTGTGACATCCAGCGTCCCATCTGCGATTTGACTGATTTGCTCACTCAAACGAACAAGCGGACCGGAAATGCTGCGGCCGATAACAAACGCCAGACTTACACCGATGATCAGGCCAACGACCAAGAGGCCAACCATGAGAAAAATCATGGTCTCCAAGGCTGAGTAGGCGTGATTTGCCTCATAGATCAGCTTTTCAGCATGAACCTGCTTGAAGCCACCTGCACGCTCGCCATCACTGCCGACTTCGCCGTCAATAAAGTCCAATATCTGGTTTTGAAGAGGAACCAGTGTCTCACTCACCTGGAAAGCGGCCATATTCCAAGAAGGCGCCTCACGGAGTTTGAACAGCTCGGCAGGAACCGATTTGAAATCGTCATAGGCCCCTGCAAACTTTGCAAACTCTCTGGATTGGGAATTACTGAAGATCCCGGAGCTATCTTCAAGGGTCTCAAGCCGGTTCTCCAGAATAGCCCAGCGTTCCTCAAATGCAGCTTTGGCGCTCGGGTCGCCAGAAATCAGATACAGCCGCAAATTCGCGACGGAATTGGCGAGATTACCTCGAACGTCCGCCATGGTCTTCAGCAGCGCTTTACGCTCTGCTGTTGCGCTCAGTTTTTGCTCATCGTCAATCATCGCAGTGATTTGAGAAAACAGCGCATCGGTAAGCGGCGTGGCTTCTTCGCTCAGCATCTTTAATGCCGGGAATGCCGCCGGAGTGCCGATAATCTGTGTAATTTCACCCTGAACTGAAACGAATTCTTTAAAGGTGGTTTCAAGTTCAGCCCACTGCTTTTGCTCTTCAGCCGACAGCAAATCAGCCTTCTTATGGAATTTCTCGATGTGATGCTCAAGGCCGGTCAACGCGACTTCGTGCTGTTGCCGTGTTCCATCATTCGGATTCAGGATAAATCCGCGAAGCGCTGAAACCGCCCCTCGAACATCCTCAGATAGTTGGGCGCTTGACAGCGTGACTGGCGCTCGAACATTCGCAATATCGCCGACATCGTGTTCAATCGACCTGCTTTGCACAATCGAAAACACGACAGCAACTGGCAACAAAAGCCCGACCGCTCCGAAGCCTATTGCAAGCCGCTTGCTGATGTTTAAATCCGAAAACTTGATGGCCATTTTTCAATTCCCCATATTCGTCATCGGCCGTTAGGCAGCGACGTCTGCGCTCGACCCAAAATCCCCACGCTGAAACAGCTTTTCGAGCGACAAAAGAACGACCATGTTTTCCTCAACCGGGATAATGCCGGAAAGAAACTCAGCCGCAGCGATACGATCCATGTCCGGGACAGGACGGATCTGATCTTCGTTCACGGTCAAAATGTCGGAGACTGCATCGACGAGCAGACCCATGGTGCGCTCTTTTACTGTGACGATAATGACGACGTGAAAAGGTGTGGTCTCAGTGCGCCCCAGGCCGAACCGGCACCGCAGATCAAAGGTGGGTACAATCGTACCACGGAGGTTCAGCACCCCGAGATTGTAGTCCGGCTGATTGGGCAATGGCGCCGTTTGCGTCCACCCCTTGATTTCCCGCACAGCCATGATGTCGATGGCGAATTCCTCATCACCGACCCGGAAGCTGATAAACTGATGCAATTCCCCTTGGTGTACCGGTGCGGCATCCCCCGCCGCATCATTCATGGGGACATTGTCTGCCTGTTCGCTCATCCTTTTTTCCCCGTATTTAGTCACACTGTGGCCGGCGATTGAGAGCCGTCCGAGTTGGTCAATGGTACTGCCGGAGAAGACGGCGACGAGCCGAGGTCTTCCGATAGTTTTGTTCGAGCTGCCACCACTTCCCGGTGCGCAGGAACCTGCAGCATCTTCAACTGTTCAATGTCGAGGATCAGTGCGACCCGCCCATTGCCCAGAATTGTGGCCCCAGAAACCCCGGGCACCGGATCGAAATTCTCTTGGATACTTTTGATCACAACCTGCTGCTGACCGATCAGTTCATCAATCAGCAAGGCAACCTTGCCGCCATTTGCGGTTTCGGTGACGACCACCAACCCCTTGCATGGATCACTGATGGCATCGGGTACATTGAACAGCTGGTGGATACGGATCAGGCGAATGTATTCGCCTCGCATGGCAACCACTTCACCACCACCTGCCAACGCACGGAACTGCTCTGTGGTTGGCCTGAAACTTTCCACGATGCTTGTTAGTGGCAAGATGTATGTCTCGGCACCCAATGCAACCAGCATTCCGTCCAGAACGGCAAGCGTCAGAGGAATGGTCAGCGTAAAACGGGTTCCTTTGCCGAAAGAAGACTGCACAGAAATACGACCACCGAGATTGTTGATATTCCGGCGGACAACATCCATCCCGACACCACGTCCAGATACATCGGTGACAGATTGCGCCGTTGAAAAACCCGGGGCAAAAATAAGATCGTCAATTTCTTCATCGGACAGCTTTGCGTCTGATGGGACAATCCCCTTCTCCACGGCCTTCTTGAGCAAAGTATCCCGGTTGATACCCTTTCCGTTATCGGTCACTTGAATGATGATGTTGCCACCAGCGTGACGCGCGGAGAGCTTGATCGTTCCAAGAGGTTTCTTGCCGTTCTCGACCCGAACGTCCGGATCTTCAATCCCATGATCGATCGCATTGCGGATCATGTGCGTTAGCGGATCGGCCAGTTCCTCGATAACCGTCTTATCGACTTCGGTCTGCTCCCCCTCCGTGATCAGACGAATCTGTTTGCCCAGCTTGCCGGAAACTTCCCTGACCAATCGTGGCATGCGGGCGAACACAGATTTAACTGGTTGCATACGGATCGCCATGACGCATTCTTGAAGCTCGCGAATAACACGGGCCATCTCCTCGTGGCCCTGTAGGCTCATCCCAGTTGTGCCCGGTCGTCCGTCACTGGCCTGCTGAGCTTGCATGGATTGCATAATCACCAGCTCTCCAACGACATTCACCAGCCGGTCGACACGTTCCAAGTCCACCCGGATTGACGACATGCCGCCTTGCGCAGCAGCTTGTTTGGACCCAGCTTCCGCTGGAGCCTTTGGAGCCGTACTCGACTGTTGTGAAATTGCAGCGGGTTCGACAGGCTCCGGCGCGTCCGGTTTCTGTTGCACCGCTGCCTCTTGCCCGCTCTGATCCTGAACTGGCGCAGTTTCCACATCCGCGTCAACCGCTTCAGCTTGCGCCACAACCGTGACTTTCAAATCACAGTCGTCTTCGACGAATTCAAAAACCTCACGGATTTCGTCCTCGCCATGATCAGTGGCGAGCAGAATCGACCAAGAGAGGTAAGAATCTTCCGGCTCCAGAGACGTCAGGTGCGGCAGTTGGGAATAGTCACAGGTGACCACTGCATCGCCCAGCCGCTTCAACTCGCGGATCAATAAAAGCGGGTCGTTTCCGTGACGAAAGAGCACCGAGTGCGGACGAAACTCGATAGAGAATGTCTGGCGAGACCCGGAACCTCCCGATTGTTCAGGTGCCGTCTCTTGATGCGCGTTTGTTTCAGTGTCTCCACCACCCTGAATCTCGGACAGGATCTGATCGAGGTCCGCTCTAACGTCCGCACCGTAGCTGGCATCCAGTGCCACTTCGCCTTGCGCCGCCTCGACCATAGCCGCCAGGATATCGCCCGCCCGGATCAGAACATCTGCTACATGTTTGGTCTGTGGAATTGCGCCATCACGCAGATGGTCCAGCAATGCTTCATATCTATGAGCGAATTCGACCAGCTGCATGAAGCCAAAGGCCCCTGCACCTGCCTTTATAGAATGGACCGCACGAAAAATGGCGTTCAAGGCTTCGCTGTCGGCCACCTCTTCCTGCATGAGCGCAAGCCGCTCATCCAGATCTGCAAGCAACTCCGTACATTCTTCAAAGAATGTTCTCTTGAACTGCGCGAGTTCGTCATTGCCGAAAGATTGGCCAGACATGAAACCTTATCCGTAAGTTTTTAGGGGCAGACTTTGTTCACAACCTGGACGAGTTTGTCCGGCGTGAAAGGTTTGACTATCCAGCCGGTGGCGCCAGCAGCTTTGCCATCAGCTTTTTTTGCGTCGCCTCCTTCGGTGGTCAGGACGAGAATGGGGACAGCACGGTGGCTACCGCCCCCACCCCGGACCCGTTTTACGAGCGTTACGCCATCCATATTCGGCATGTTGATGTCTGTAATAATGAGGTCGACCTTGTCCTTCTCGAGGACGGACAGTGCTTGAACACCGTCTTCTGCTTCGACGACATCAAAACCAGCACCTTTCAATGTGAAGCGAACCATGTCTCGCATGGTTTTTGAATCATCTACTGTCAGGACGCGCTTACTCATCAATCTTTGCTCCACTGTTCGATCTGGTCGGAGAGGCCCAAATCCTCGAAGACTTGCTGGAAACTTTCGGTTTGGCTGATAACCTCGAATTGCTGTCCATCACTTCCAGCTTGCAGCGCAGCTGCAACCAGCACTTGAGCGGCGGGCGTACCGATCTGATCAACTTCGCCGGCGTCTATTTGCAAGTTGGAGTTTTCCAACTGCGCAGCCCGCAAATCTTCGGCCAATTGCTGGACGCGAGAGAAATCAACACAACTTGGAAGCTGGAATGGACTGTTCGTGTCGCTTGTCATCAGGATCAACCATATCTAGTAATTTTACCACCGATACAAATATCAGTGTAATTAATCTGAAACTTACTCTACGTTATAATAGAATACTCTCCTGTTACCATATGGTTAACTCAATCTGTATGAATGCAATCACAAGATCACAACCGTATGTAAAATCTCGATTATTTAATATTTTGGAAAATTTGATTTATTAACCTGGCATCGCGCTACTAATGCGTGCGCAAAATCCAAGGGTGACACAATCTGGTAGAATCACTTGATGCCTCACAACGATCTGCAGTTGCCAAAAACATCTGATAACGCCGCTAGACCGGACGCTACGGACCATCCGCCCGCTTTGATCAGCGCGCTTTCCGAACCCGATGCTCTCATTTATTGGTGGGTGGATATCGCATATCGGAAAGTGCAGTATTCACGGAGTTTCTGCCGGCAAATTGGTGTACAGCGCGATACCTTGAAGTCAGATCCGAATGCTTGGCAGCCTTATGTTCATCCGCAAAACCTTGAAGAACTGAACAATACTCTCAAAAGCCTTCGAAAAGACTTCGTGGAGGAAAAAACGCTGCAAATCCGGTTCTGGGGCCCCGGAGGCGAATGGCAATGGTTTAAAACCCGAATAAGGAAAGTACATAATCCTACAAAACACGACAGGCCCTTCGGACTTATCCTTTTTCAGGACATCACTGCCGAGAAACGAGCCGAGATGATGCTGAAGGATCAAAGCTCTCAACTTGCCCATGCTTTGAACAATGCAAGGCAAGCCGTCTGGGACCGGGATTTCAGAACCGGCAAAACCTTTTACTCTCGAGCGTGGTCTGAAATGTTAGGGTACCGGCCCGAGGATATCACCGACGATCCAAACATGTGGCAGACACTGATGCACCCAGATGATCTGCCTGATGTACTTGCCGCGGACCGAGCCCATCTTAACGGCCAGACGGAGAGGTTTCGGCAGGAATTTCGAATGCGCCACAAAGATGGCCATTGGGTTTGGATCTTGGATCGGGGGCAGGTGGTAGAACGGGACGGCCAGGGAAACCCTCTCCGAATGATCGGCACTCATGCGGACATCACTCAGCGGGTTGAAACCCATGCGGCCTTGGAAGCATCTCAAAGAAAGGCCGAACAGGCAGCTCAGGCAAAGTCGGATTTTTTGTCCAATATGAGCCACGAACTCCGCACCCCCCTAACCAGCATTCTCGGTGTTTCGGATTTACTTTTAGAAGAGTTGCGCGGAGTTCTAGCGGATCAATACATTTCCGCCCTCACCATGCAAAAGGAAGCAGGAGCCGGATTGCTGGCCATCGTAAATGACATCCTTGACTTCACTAAAATCGAAGCCGGCGATCTGCCAATCGAAGATACACCCTTTTGTTTACCTGAACAGGTCGCGACCGTCCTGGATTTGGTTGAAAAAATCGCGGAGAACAAAGGCGTCTCGGTTCATCTCAAGATAACGGACAGTAGTCTGGATCATGTCACCGGAGACCCTTTTCGAACCCGGCAAGTCCTTATCAATCTCGTATCAAATGCGATCAAATTTACGCCTTCCGGAGGACTGGTTACTGTCAGTATTCGACAAAAGCCGGAAGGTATAGTCGAGTTTCAGGTCGCGGACACCGGAATCGGGATCGCACCAGACGTCATTCCGAACTTGTTTAAGCGGTTTACACAGGCAGACACGTCCACCACGCGCCAATACGGCGGCTCGGGCCTTGGCCTTGCCATATCGCACCGGCTCGTCGAATTGATGGGCGGCCACATCGATGTCGAAAGTACCCCAAATGAAGGCTCAGTGTTTACGTTTGAAATCCCGCTAGCGAAAGCAGAACCTGTAACAGCGCCATCGCAAGATACTGTTCCCACCATCCATTGTGAGGAAAAGCTTGACGGTATTCGCGTCCTTCTTGCCGAAGACAATGAGGTCAACCAGGCTCTGATAAAATCACGCCTCGAAAAATCAGGGGCTACGGTTCACGCCGTGTCCAACGGGTTGGATGCGGTTGATGCAGCTAAGACCGAAACTTTTGATGTCATCCTAATGGATATCCAGATGCCCATCATGGATGGAATGGAGGCCAGTCAGGCCATCAAGCAGGACTCTGTTCAACCAGATTGCCCAATCCTGGCCCTGACCGCGAATGTCTATGCCCAAAAGAAAGCCACAAAAGATGGCATTCCAATAGACGCCTGGCTCACCAAGCCAGTCGACTGGTCTTTACTGATCTCTTCAATCGCTAAGCTTCGCGGCAACGGGCAGCTTGATGAAACACCTAATGCGGCCGGCGATGACACGATAAATGGCGAAAAACAAACTGACGAAAATGGGTCAGCTTCTTTGACACAGGAAGCCGAAGCCGACAATAACCCGCAATTGAAAGAGATGCTGGATCTGGTTGGAGCTGAAGAAACCTTGCGCCTGGCGCAAGTGTTTGAGGAAGAATTGAAAACCCGACTGGAAGTTGTTCAGGCGGAACGCGAGAACCCTGCAGAACTCTCTCGACAGGTTCATGCACTTGCTTCTGCTGCATACTCGTTCGGCTTCATCGCACTCTCGGATTGTTGCCGTAAGATCATGGCCTTGTGCGAAAACACAGATCCTGATCTAGCCTCAACCCTTGATGAATTCGACGCATTAGCTTCACAAACTTTGCTTTCCATTAGTCGGATATCAAATCAGCTAAGCACTGCAGAGTGATGAGACCGCTGCTGTTAGGCGTATTAAGGCCATCTATTACCAGCCGCGTTTACCAGCATTCGAAACACCTTTCAGCTGATACAGCTGAATACCCAGCAGGCTACCACCACATCAGCCCCACAAGCTGCATCTCCGAAAACCCTTGCCAGTCGTGCGGGATGACCGGAGCAATATGCCCCGGCCGATCCAATTGCAAATCCGTCCCTATTTCAGAGACGCAATAAACGCATCCACCTCGGTCAGCGACAGGTACTCCACTTCTTCCGTACCGCTGTCTGTGAATTTCCAAACAACAGCTGGCGCGGAAACATCGCCATTGGCGTCAAAACGGACATTGCCGGTCGCGCCCTGATACATCACAGTGCCGCCTTCGGACAACGTGGCTTTTGCAGCTGCGAATCCGGCCGCATCGGCAGTGACCGCCTTGCCGTTGGGATCGGTCACTTTGGAAACGGCCGCAGCAATATCGGCACCAGAGGCACCCTTGCCGGCTGCTTCCATGGCGAGCAAGGCGATCATGGCCGCGTCATAGCTGTTTGCCAGACCCGGTCCGTTCGGCTCGGAGCCGAATTTCGCCTTGTATGCCGCCTTGAAAGCGTCCGCGCTCTCAACACGCGGCGAAGCCGTGTCCGTCCCCAAGGCACCGCCAAGATATTGCAGGCCGACATTGTCCCGGAACTCGTCGGATTTCAAAGAGTTTGCCAGGATCATGTTCTGCGTACCGCCAAGCGACAGCCATTCGCGCACAGCCGACGTGCCTTCGGTCGGATAAAGCGCCAGATAAAGCGCTTCCGGCTGGCTGCCGAGCGCCTCGGTGACTTCGGCACGATAGGATGGTTGGGCATCGTTGATCGCAACAGAGGCCGTGACCTTAACCCCGGCCGCGGCAAAGTCCGCTGCAATCAGTTTGGCCATGTCCTGGCCCCAGTCATCGTTCTTGTAGAGGATGGCGACCGATTTGAAGCCGTTGTCTGCAGCGACTTTGGCGCCCATCGCAGACTGAACCCCGGTGGTTGCAAAGGTGCGGAACCAAAGGCCCTTGGTCTTGCCCTCTTCCGCCAGCCTGGTGAAGGCCGTTGACGAGGAACAGCAGGACATCTGCATGACACCACTGGGCACCGTCACAGACGAAAGAATCGGCATGGAGACACCGGAAGACACTGCGCCCAGGAGCACCTTCACCCCTTCCAGATCGACCAGCGCCTTGGCCGCGTCAACGCCAACCTTCGGATCGACCTGAGTGTCCCGCAAGATCATCTCGATGGAACAACCCCCGGCGCCACCCGCTTCATTAACCTGGTCAACAGCGAACTGGGCAACTTCTGCGATCGGCCGGCCCCAGTCCACAGAGGTCGGCAATGCCGCTCCGATCTTGGTCGTACAGTCCTGGGCTTGAACACCGCTGCTCAGAGCCGTCATGCCTGCGGCGACGGCCGCAAAAACAAGTGCTTTTCTCATGTTAGTCCCTCTGCTTGTGTCTTTTCCCGGTGTCCTCCTCCGGGTTGCGAAACGACCAGCTGCTCGGGGAACAGACCTTGAGGTCTCCAGAGCAGCATGCCGACGATCACCATGCCGATCAGAACAAACTGGATCGAACCGGTGTAAAGTTGAGCTTCAACAGGTGCGAAGCGGGACAGGGCCCAGCCGGAAAACGTCCAGGCGCCCCAGATCAGAAAGGCGCCCGCCATAGCGCCCTTGTTGTTGCCAGCACCACCAACAATCAGCATCGCCCAGATCTGGAATGTCAGGATCGGCAGAACATCCTGCGGGCTGACAAAGGCGTAGAAAGTGCCGTAAAGCCCGCCGGCAAGACCGATGATTACTGAACCGGTAACAAAGGCAGTGAGTCGGACCTTGTCGGGAGATTTCCCGAGTGAGCGGGCGGCTGTCTCGTCCTCGCGGATTGCCCGCAACAAGCGGCCGAAGGGCGAGACGGTCAGGCGTCCCAGGAAACCATAGACAAGGATGAGAAAAATCAGAACGGCGACCAAGAACAACAGATTGTAGCCAAAGCCACTGCCGAGAATGTTTTGGAACGGGCGTTCGAACCCTCTGATCCCCTGAGCTCCGCCCGTAACTGCGGTTGCGTTGCGCATGACATTTTCAAAGGCAACGGCAACTCCGAACGTTGCAATCGCCAGATAGTCATGCCTGAGGCGAAGCGTCAGCTTGCCGACCACCCAGGCCAGCGCACCGGCGAAGATCATACCGCCTATGAGCGCCAGCGGATAAAACAGCTCAAAACCACCAAGGTGCCCGTCCTGCGGCGTACCGCCGAGGATCAGTGTTCCGTAGGCGCCAGCCCCGAACGAAGCGACAACGCCTCCATTGAAGAGCCCTGTGTTGCCCCACTGAAGGTTCAGTCCCAAAACGGCAATCGCGAGGATCGCGGCAACGGTCGAAAAGAACACCAGATAGGAGATGACACCAATCATGCCCGTGCCTCCCCAAACAAACCGTTGGGACGCACCAGAAGGACAGCCAAAATCATGAGGAAGGGCACCGATGGGCTATAACCGGAGGGCAGGATCACCAGCGCGAGGTTTGAGGCAATGCCAACAATGAAACCGCCGAGCACTGCCCCATAAACGCTGCCGATGCCGCCAACGATGGTCGCGGCAAAGATCGGTAAAACCAGGTCCCGGCCCATAACTGGGGTGATCTGATAGCTTAGGCCATAAAAGATCCCGGCGACCGCGCCGAGCCCTCCGCCGATGATCCAGACCGCGGCAATCATCCGCTTGAGGTTGACGCCGTGGACTTGCGCAAGGCCTGGATTTTCGGCAACCGCCCGAAGGGAAAATCCAAAAGTGGTTCGCGATAAGACCAGGTGTAGTGCGAGCATCAAAACAAGCGCGGCGATCAAGACAAACACCTGATCCGGTTTTACTAAGAGCAACGGATCCCGCGACAGCACCATCGCAAAGGCGATGTCGCTGGAATAAAGCTCGCCGGACAGGCCAAAGATCAACCCGATCACATTGCGGATGATGAGTGCCATGCCGAAGGATGCAAACACCATGGAGAGTTCTTCGCCCTTCTGGCGAACTCTTTGAAAGACGAACCGGTCGATTAAAACGGCGGAGAGGCCGGTCAAAGCCATGGACAGGACGATTGAAATGGCGAGCGCACCCGTCATCGAGAGCGGGCCGATTTTTTCCGAAAGAACCGGCAACAGGCTCTCGAACACCTTGTCAAAAACCAGTGCACAATAGGCACCTATCGACAAAAGCTCGGCGTGCGAGAAATTCGCAAAGCGCAAGATGTGCATGGCCATGGTGAGACCGATTGCGCCGAGCGACAGGAAGGAACCGACCAGAATACCGTCGACGAGATGCTGGATCATGCCGGCACCCGCCTTTCCCCGCCCAGATAGATCCGGCCGAGCGCCGGATCCTGCAAAAGATCCGTTGCGGGCCCGTCAATCTGGTTTCGGCCCTCGGCAAGCACATAACAATGATCAGCCCGTTTAAGAGCCTGTTTGACGTTCTGCTCGACCAACAGGATGGTCACGCCGTGGTTGGTCAGCTGCTTGGCGTGATCAAGCACTTCTTCTGCAGCCTTTGGCGAGAGGCCGGCCGATGGTTCGTCCATCAGGATCAAAACTGGATCTGCAGCCAAAGCCATCGCAACGGCCAGAAATTGACGTTGCCCACCAGACAAGGAACCTGCCTTGTCGCGCTGCTTGTCTGCGAGTACCGGAAACCGTTCGTAGAGTTCAGACAGTTTGTCCGCAGCGCTTGTGTGTTTTTGCAAAGCCAGATCAATGTTCTGGCGGATTGTCAGCGTCCTGAACACATTGTCCGTTTGCGGAACATAAGCGATGCCAGCGCTCGTCATGCGATCAGGGGACAGGCCCGTGATGTCCTGACCGTTTGCTGTGATGCTTCCTTTGCTGACTGGCAAAAGGCCGACGACTGCCTTGATCAAGGTCGACTTTCCGGCCCCGTTGGGACCGATAATGACCGTCAGTTTTTCACGTTCGGCCTCTAAGGACACATCCCGCAAGATCGGCAAATCTGGAACATAGCCGGCAGTCACGTTGTCAACGGAAAGCACCGCATTAGGCATCGACCGGTGCTCCAAGATATGCATCCAAAAGAACAGGGTTGGACTGAGCTTCTTCAGCTGAGCCTTCAAAGACGACGCGTCCCTCGGCAAGGGCGATCACCGGATCGCAGTGGCGCATCACAAAATCCATATCGTGTTCAATGATGAGAAAGGTTTTTCCGGACCGATTGAGCTCTTCGATCTTGCCGATCAGCACTTCGGTAAGTGCCGGGTTCACACCAGCGGCCGGTTCGTCCAAGAGGATCAGTTTCGGATCGCCCATCAGGACACGCGCCAACTCCAGCAGCTTCATCTGACCGCCCGATATCTTGCCAGCCGGCTGGTCAGCAAGCGGACGGAGGGTCACAAATTCAAGAACCTCGAGCGCACGCTTTCGAATGGCGGCTTCTTCCTGACGGATCCTGGCACGGCCAAAAATCGGAGCAAGCAGCCCCTCCCCGCTCTGATCCAGCGGCGCCAGCATGACGTTTTCCAAAACGCTCATGCGCTTAAAAGGCCGCGGGATCTGAAAGGTGCGGCCAAGGCCAGCTGCGAAACGTTGTTCCGGCGCTAGTTTGGAAATGTCCTGACCATCAAAAACGACCCTCCCACTACTTGGCGCCAAGTCTCCGGCAACGACGTTGAAGAGTGTCGACTTACCGGCGCCATTTGGACCAATGAGGCCGGTAATGGATCCACTTCGGATATCAAGCGACACCCCATCCACGGCGAGAAAATCGCCGAAGGACCGGGAGACGTTGGTCAGCTTGAGGATCGGCTCAGCCATTGGCCGCTCCAAGAACGGCATCGTCCGGGCGGGTGTTGAGATTGTATTTCATGATCCGGCCATGGCGCCCGTTTCGGTCGCGTTCCAGCCCAAACACGTCGCCTTGCGGGCCTGGCGCGGTCTTAAGTAATGCGTCCATGCGTGAAAGATCCTCCGCGTCGAGTTCAAAGCGGAAGACTTCAAGGGTTTTCGGCAAATGGCGGGCATAGCGCGCGCCCACAATAGCCGCTGCGACTTGAGGCTGCTGCAATACCCAGCGGGTCGCAACTGAGCTCAAAGTCACGTTGTGACGGCGCCCAATGTCATTCAGCAAAAGAAGCAGTGTTTGAAACCTGTCCCAAGTCCCAAATTCATCGATGATCAGACGGTATTTGATCAGGGAGCGGTTTTCGAATTGAAAACCAGGGTCCGGTTTTCCAAGCCAGTTCTCGGTCAAGAACCCGCCGGCCAACGTGCCATAACATAGAAGCTGGACATCATGAGCCGCCCCCCAGGGCGCTAGGACCTTGGCAGCGCGGCGGTCCAGAACAGAATACTGCACCTGTGTCGAGACCAGATCGATACCAGCATCCAGATAAGGCGCGGTTTCCTTCACGTCCCAGTTGGTGACCCCCAGATGGGCGATCTTACCCTTTTCCTGACAGCGCTTGAGCGTCTCCATCGCCTTGACCGGCGCACCAATCGACGTATCCCACCAGTAGAACTGCACCAAATGCAAGCGGTCGATTTGCAGGCGCTGGAGCGAGCGGTCGACAATTGCTTCCACTTCGTCTGCCGAGAGGTCTTCAAGCCTTTCCAGATCCGGCACCAGTTTGGTGTGTACCTGCACCCGGTCCGCAATCTCCGCCCCACGCCGCTGGCGAACATCGGCAATGAAGGCACCGATCATCTCCTCAACGCCGGTATAGATGTCAGCGCAGTCGAAAGAGGTAATCCCGGCGTCGAGGAACGCTTCCATATCCGCAATTGCGGCGGCCGGATCTACCGGGCCATGATCTCCTGCAAGCTGCCATCCGCCCTTGATGACGCGGGAGATGGCGTAGCCGGGCCGGAGGTCTGCGGTCTCAGCGGTCATTCCACCTCGTCCTTCTGCCAGTAAGGTGTGCTGCGCTGATCCGGCAATCCGGTTGTCTCAGAATGGCTGAACCAGCGCTTTCTTGTCCGAGTGATCCGGAACCGCCCGCCGCAATGCGGATCTGGACAGGCAACTTCGGCGTCCGTGCTCATCCAGTCATTTGAACTTGTCGGGCGTTGCTTGGCGGGAAGGAGTGGCAAGACGGCAGCAAGGGCGTACATGGACACCCGCTGGTCTTCTTGGAAAACCAGCGTTTCCCCCTCAACGGCGAAACTCTCGCCTTCGACATGCCGGCAAACCGGCGTGCGGCCGTCCAGAACCGTTTCGACTTTCAAGTCATACAGCCAGAAGCCATCGCCGGCTTCGGCCGCTGCATCACGGTCCATCCCGTTTGAATCTTCCGCCACCGCGCTCCCCACTTTTTTGTTTTGGCGCCTTGATTGTGATCTGTGATATTTTATACCATATCTCAAAACCAGATTGTCAAGACAAGAAGCCAACGTGGCCAAAGGCTGAGGGATGAACGAGCCAAAGATTGCCAAGATCGATCAGTCGAAACTGAGGGAAAGCGTCTATGAAGCGCTGCGTGAAGCTTTCACGCGCGGCGCTTTTGCGCCGGGCGAAAGTGTAAGCCTCCGCACACTGGCCGATCAGCTCGGCACCTCAATGACGCCGGTGCGGGAAGCCGTGCGCCGTCTTGTTGCCGAGGGAGCGCTGGTCGACACGCCCAGCCGGACCCTGGAGGTGCCGCCTTTCGATGCGGACCGCATGCGGGAGCTGAAGTCCGCCCGCCTGGCCCTGGAAGCCATTTTGCTGGATGAGGCCATGGACCACATGGATGAAGCCGCGATCAATACTCTTGCCGCGGTTATTGCCCGGCCCCGGCCTGAAGGCGAGTTGCCGGATTTGACGCAAAATTACGAGTTTCACTTCACCCTTTACCGGCATTCCCGATCCAGGGTCATTCTGCCGCTCGTTGAGGCGTTGTGGCTTCAGTACGGCGCATTTTTGAACCTCGTCGTTCAGGAAAAAGCAGCCTCTGAAATCCCCGAACACATTCACCACGAGGAAATCATTGCGGCGTTGCGCGCCAAAGACCGTACAGCCGCGCAAAAGGCTCTTGCTCAAGACATTGAACGCAGTTTCAAGCTGCTCCTGCCGGAAACCTGAAGGATCCATTCATGACCCTCCAACCGCCGCGCCAGACCCTAGCTGACGGTCTGGAAATCAGCCGTGTTTTGACGGGCCTCTGGCAGGTGGCCGACATCGAAAAGGATGGTGCGCAGCTTGATCCAGAAAAGGGGGCGGATCATCTTGAAGCCTATTTGAAGGCCGGATTTTCCACCTTCGATATGGCTGATCATTATGGCAGCGCGGAGATCATCTCCGGGCGGTTGCTCGCTCGGCATGAAGGACATGACCGCCCACAGATTTTCACCAAATGGTGTCCGGAACCGGGCCCGATGACAGCCGACGTCGTGCGCGCAGGTGTTCAGGAACGGTTGGACAGGCTGGGCACAGACTGCATTGATCTTTTACAGTTTCACTGGTGGAGTTTTGAACATCCGGCCTGGCTGGACGCACTTCACGAAATGACGAAACTGAAGGACGAAGGGCTGATCAAGGCTCTTGGCGTTACCAACTTCGACGCTGCACATCTGCGCCTGGCCCTTTCAGACGGTATTCCGCTGGTCAGCAACCAGGTGTCGTTTTCCATGATCGACCGCCGCGCACTCGGACCTTTATCCGATCTGTGCGCGCAAAGAGATGTCCGGTTGCTTGGATACGGCACTTTGTGTGGTGGTTTTCTGTCGGACCGCTGGCTCGGCAAACCGGAGCCTGTCGACATCACCGACTGGTCGAAGATGAAGTACAAACGCTTCATCGACGCTGCGGGTGGCTGGGACGGGTTTCAGGCGATCCTGGAAGCAGCCAACTCCATCGCTCAAAAACACAGCGTTTCGCTCGCCAATGTGGCATCGCGCTGGGTGCTGGAACAGCCGGCAATCGCGGGCGTAATTGTTGGCGCTCGGCTCGGTGAAAGCGAACATATGGCGGACAACGCAAAACTGTTTTCCTTCGCATTGGATGAAGAAGACACCGCGCAGTTGGACGCAGCTTTTTCGCAGACTACACAGGTCCCAGGTGACTGCGGCGATGAATACCGCCGCCCACCTTTCCTGACCGCGTCCGGCGACCTCAGCCATCACTTGTCTGGAATGCCCCGCGCCCATGACGCTGGTCCTGCTCCGCACCGGCCGGACGCAACGCATGTATTAACAGGGTCTGATTGGGAGGAGATCGCCGGATATTGCCGGGCCCACCGGATCGGTAACCGTATCCTTGTTTCCGGCACGACCGCTGTCGCTGGCGCGTCCCGGGCTGTCGCCCCGGACGATGCTGCAGCCCAGACCACCTTTATTCTCGACAAGATCCTGGCCGCGCTTTCAGCGCTTGGAGCCACCGCGAACGACGTTGTGCGCACCCGGATCTTCATCACGGACGAAAAGGATGTGTTCGACATCTCCCGCGCCCATGGCCGCGTTTTCTCAGACATCAAACCCGCCAACACCCTGGTTGTGGTTGCCGGACTGATTGGCGACCACAAAGTGGAGATCGAAACCGAAGCTCTTGTAAAGGATAGCGCGCAAGAACCGGAATAGTATGCGTTCATGCAGTTTGGCGGGCCACTGTTGTGGCTTCCATCGTCTTCTTAAGCAGGGCAAATGTTCCGTTCGGCGTAAGCCAATGCCTCCATTGGAGTTAAAGACCTGGGAGCCACAGTGCGATTTCAGGAAACAGCACCAGCAGGGCAACCAGTAGAAGTGAGCAGCCGATGAATGGGAAGGCCGACGTATAAATCGTACGCATGGTTGTCCCGGTTGGAGAAACCCCCTTCATGACAAAAAGTAGGAGCCCGAAAGGCGGTGTCGTGAAGCTGATTTCCAGCGCCAGCAGCATGATCAGGCCGAACCAGATCGGATCGTAGCCAAGGTTCATGGCGAGCGGAAAGAAGATCGGCACAGTGAGAAGCATCATGGAAATCTGTTCCATGAACATACCGAGCAGCAACAAGACCGCGAACATCACCATCAACATGGCGATCGGGGCAAGCTCGAAGGAAATGGCCCAATTGACCAGCCCCCTAGAGGCGCCGGAAAAGGCCAGGAGCTGACTGAAAGTTGCCGATCCGAAGACGATCAGATAGGCCATCAGCGTAACTTTAAGCGCTCCGGTAACGGATTTGCGCATCGCCTCCCAAGTCAGGCAGCGGAAAATCGCTGCGAGAATCAAGACACCCAAAGCGCCGAAAGCAGCAGCTTCGGATGGCGTGACGAAGCCATTGATCATCAGGATGATAATCACCACCATCACACCGACCATCGGCACGACCTCCCGCAGGAGCAGGGAAATCTTGCTTAAAAAGGAGAGCGGCTCCACGTCATAGGCAGGCGCAGCGCTCGGGTCCAGCTTGGTTTGCAGCCAGATGGTCCCAATGTAAAAGCCGGCCAGGATAAGGCCCGGAACAACCCCAGCAATCAAGAGAGCGCCAACATCGATCTGAGCCAATGTAGCTAGGAGCACCGCCAGTGCTGAAGGCGGAATGATGATTGCAAGACCGCCCGTGCCCAGGATCGGGCCGATGCTCATGTGTGGCTTGTAGCCCCTCTGGTTCATTTCCGGCACCATGAGTGATCCGAGTAGCGCCGTTGACCCCATCGAGGAGCCGGAGAGGGTCGAAAAGGCCGTGCCCCCCAAAACGGTGACATAACTCAACCGGCCGGAAAGCCGGCCGAGCAGCTTGTCGATCGCATTGAACATGCGTCCGCCAAGACCCGTGTGAAAGAAAATCTCACCCATCAAGAGAAACAGCGGGATCGGTACGAGCGCGAATTTGGTGAGCGATCCAAGTCCGTTGTTAAGCAGTTGGCCGATGCCGCGCTCGCCGCCCATAAAGACCCAGGCGCCGACGATATTGGCGGCCAAAAACGCCAGGGCTACCGGCATGCCCATGGCCATAAGGAAAACAATCACGCCCAAGAGCAGGGCGAGAGCTTCATACCATTCCATTACTCGTGTATCCCCGCTTCACCGGTATGCATCAGCTCCGAGCCGACGACAAAGCGCATAAATTCAGCGGCCATAAGGCCGAAGCTCAGCGGAAAGGTGATCGTCAGTAGCCAGCGGGGGTAGTAGTAGGCACGCGTGTCATAGTCGCCGCGTTCGATGTTCTTCAAGAACAGCTCCAGCCCTTTCCAGGCAAGGATGACGCAGACGAGCACACAGGCAAGTGCCACCAATCGGCTGACAATGCGCCTTGGGCCGTCCGGTATGGCGGAAGTCACCAACTCGATGTGAACATGCCCCTTTTCGCGGACCAGCCACGGCGCACCGAGCATGGTCATATACAAAAGCCCGTACTCGGAAGACGTAAACAGCCAGGCAAATGGCTGCAGACCCAGATTGCGCATCACGACCGAAATCACGACGGATACCATCAGCCACACGAGTGTGGCGCCTGCTACGATCGCCATGGCATCAATCAGAAACTTGTAATACTTGGAAACAGCCGTCATGCACACGCCCCGGATCGGCAAATCAGGCCCGTCTGCCGGCGGGCCTGATTGTTTTGTTATTTTGCGGCATTCAGATCGTAGAAGAGTTCGATCAGCTTGTCATAGTTTCCAGTGCCGCCCGGTTGCTCAGCCATCAGGCCTTTCATCCGCTCCCAGGTCTTTTCACGTGCCGCTGCCAGATAGTTTGCCTTGGCTTCGCCTTCAAGCGATATGGCGGTCATGCCGGCAGCATCTAGCGCAGCAAAATCCTCATCCCGCTTCGCGCGTAGTGCGGCCACGCTGTCCTTTTCGTGCTGAATGGCAACGTCTTGCAGGATTTTCTTGGATTCGTCAGACAGAGAATTCCATTTCTCAAGGTTGACGATGACACCCAGGTCCGTCGAGAAAAAGCACGGTTCGATCCGGTAGTTCAGGAATTCGTTCCATTTCAGATCGATTAGACCGATTTGCGTCCAGCCAGTGGCATCAACAACTCCGCGCTGGAGGGCCGAATAGACTTCCCCAGTCGGAAGGTCGATCACTTGAGCACCAAGATAGTTGGTGAAGAAGGCATTGTAGACGTTGTTGCCGCGCAGTTTCAGGCCTTCAACTTCCAGATTGCCGTTCGCATCAAAGGTGGGTTCGTTGCGCGTCCAAAGATTGTAGCAAACACCACTGTCAAACCAGCCGAGATACTTAAGCCCCATCTTTTCCTGATGGATCTGATCGATCAGCTCAGTGCCGCCATTTCCGCGTGTTTCAACCGCCGTCAGGTTGGAGGCGACCATAGCGTCTTTTTCCGGGAGAGCGCCGCCATAAAAAGAGCCCGGCGTATAGACCATGTCGACAATGCCGTCACGCACCGCGTCCGGCTGCTGGAACATGCCGATTGCTTCAGGACCACCGCGCACATCGATCTGCACCACGCCTTTGCCAGCCTCATTCACTTTATCGACGAAGGACAGGAAGCTCTTCGTGTAGATCAAAGTTTCAGGGAAAGCATGAACGGCAGACAGAGTGTCTTCCGCCTGCGCCGATACGTTGAGCAGTGTTGATCCGGCAAGCAGGCCGGCCAGTATTAACCTCTTCATAGTCTCACTCCACTTTTCTGGCGGCCCTTGCCGCTCCCCTCCGGTTTCAGGAATTGTCCTGAGGCTTGCTGCTCCTGTTGGATCAAGAGCTCTTTGTCATTTGCGCGGGCAGCGCCCACGGTGCGCGTTGCATTAGGTTCTGCTTGTGTCGGTCTATGTCGGACTTATGGGCAAGGGTCAGATCGATGTCGTCCCAGCCGTTGATCAATTTGGTGCGCCAGCCTGAATCGAGATCAAAACCGATCAGCTGGTCACCAATCAGCAAGCTGCTCTTTTCAAGGCAAATCTCCGCGGAGAGCGCCTCATAAGCGAGAGCCTGAAACAACAGGTTCAACTCTTCTTCGCGGATCCGGGCAGGCAAAAGGCCATTGTTGATGGCATTGCTGGCAAATATGTCGCCAAAACTCGGCGCAAACACGGCCCTGATACCGGCATCAACCAGAGCATAGACAGCAGCTTCGCGCGACGAGCCGCTGCCGAAGTTTCGGCCCGCCACTAGGATGCTGGCATGATCATGACGGTTCAAAGGAAAGTCGGGACGGATTTCACGGGCTGTATCCCGGCGCAGATCATGCAGCAGAAACCGGCCGTAACCTTCACTTCTTGGCGTCGACATAAACCGCGAGGGGATCAATTGATCCGTATCGACATTGTGGATCGGCAGGGCCACGGCGTGCCCCTTATGCTGGCTCCAGCCGCTCATACCTTGCGTCCTTTCAAGAGCGGACGCACATCCGTGATCGCCCCAGTGACAGCCGCTGCGGCTACCATCGCCGGAGACATCAGGTGAGTGAGCGCGCCGGGACCCTGTCTGCCTCGGAAGTTGCGGTTGGTGGACGAAGCGCAGCGTTTGCCGGGCGAAACCAGATCACCATTCATGCCCACGCACATTGAACAACCGGAAGCGGCCCACTCCAGGCCTGCATCGAGAAAGATCCTGTCGAGCCCCTCTTCTTCAGCCTGCGCCTTGACGAGCGCCGAGCCGGGAGAAACCAGTCCGGAGACCTTTGCTTTGCGGCCGGAAAGGACTGCCGCCGCATGGCGCAAATCTTCAATCCGTCCGTTCGTACATGAGCCGATAAAAACCTGATCGACTGGCGTTCCCTCAATCCTGTGGCCGGCGGAAAGTCCCATGTATTCGAGTGCATCCCGCACCCCTTGCGCCTTGCCGTTTGCCAGCTGATTAGGATCAGGAATATCAGCGGTGACCGGGATCGCCTGTTCGGGGCTGGTGCCCCAAGTTACGGTCGGTGCGATATCCTCGGCACTTAAGAGAATGTCTTCGTCAAACGAAGCCGTTTCGTCGGTTTTCAGCTCCGCCCAGTGCTCCAGAGCAGCTTCCCAGTCGACCCCTTTTGGAGCGTATGGGCGGCCTTTCAAGTAGGCGTAGGTCGTTTCATCCGGCGCAATCAGACCGAAGCGTGCACCGCCCTCAATCGAGAGATTGCACAAGGTCATCCGGCCTTCCATGGAAAGGCTGCGAACTGTGCTGCCTGCATATTCAAGGGCATGTCCCTGGGCACCATCAGCACCAAGGCGCGCAATCCAGTTCAGCGCAATGTCTTTGGCGCTGACACCCGGACCAAGTGCTCCCTTGATCCGTATGCGCATTGCGGCTGGCTTCTTTTGCCAAATGGTCTGGGTCGCCAGAACATGTGCAACTTCAGTTGCACCAATACCGAACGCAAGTGCCCCGAATGCACCGTGGGTCGAAGTGTGGCTGTCACCGCAATTAACAAGGAGACCAGGCAGTGTCAGCCCCTGTTCAGGCCCAACAACATGGACAATGCCTTGGCCGGGATCTTGAAGGTCAAACAGCCGCAAGCCATGCGCTTTGGCATTCTTGCGCAGAGTCTCAACCATGTATTTGATCTGGGGATCGGAAATCCGATCGCGCGCCCGTGTCGGGGCATAATGGTCAACCACAGCAAAGGTCAGGTCAGGTTCGGCGACAGGTGCGCCTCTTGCCGCTATTTTCCCGAAAGCGTGGTGCGAGCCTTCGTGCACGAGATGCCGGTCTACCCACAAAAGGGATGCACCGTCCTCACGTCGCACGATTTCATGTGCGGACCAGAGCTTGTCAAGGAGGGTGCGCGGGGCCGTCATGCCGGCTCACCCGGCGGTTTACCAATGGCCGGCTGCCAGTGGCGTGCGCTGCCGTCGCCGACCCGTGTCAACGGCATTTCAAGACGGAACATATCCGGTCTGTAAAGCGCGGAGAGGTATTCTACGCCGTTGTCATTGACGTCGCGCACGACGCGGCGCAGGGACAACAAGGCTGAACCGACCGCAACGTCAAGAGCTTCTGCAACATCGGGCCCGGCAAGGGTGGCTGAAACGGACTGATGTGCATCCTTGATCTGGACACCGCTTAATTCCAAGAGCTTGAAAAGTGGCGTCGTCGCCAAATCGTTTTCTGAATAGTTCGCGGCAATGCCTGCAGGAACATAGGTGGTCAGATGCGAGAAAGGTGTTGCATCGGCGCTGCGGACCCGGGTTGCGATCTGGACTTGCTCTTTCGGTTCCAGCTGCAGGGCACTGGCAACGAACTCCGGCGCCGCGCCATAAGAAAAGGATAACAGACGCGCTGTGGTGCTCTGCCCCATCTCGACGAGCTGCGGCATCAAGGTGGCTAGATTCATGGCCATCGGTTGCCCGGCTTGGCCGGAGGTGCGGACTGTTGTGCCGCTGCCTGCGCGCCGTACGACAAGATTGGCGGCAGCCAATGCATCCAGTGCCCGTCGGATCGTGACGCGGGAGACACCGAAAATTTCCGCCAGCTTTTGCTCCGGCGGCAGGCTGTCCCCATCTTCCAGGCGGCCATCAGCAATCTGATCGCGCAGAGAAAGATAAACCTGTCTTGCCTTCGCACCTTCCGGAAGCAGCGATTTTTCGGGCTTACTCACGCTGGAAATACCTCCCTATTCCGCACTCAATGTTATCGCCGTCTTCAAAAAGATCAAGTATCTGTACAAAAAATTTGTCTTTTTTGGTATTACCAACATATAAAAAGCTGTATTATAGAAAATACAAATTTGGGAGGGCGGTATGCCAATCGTCGAACTGCATCTGCTGCAGGGATATGGGGCCGAGGACAAACGCCGACTGCATGAAGGCCTGACAAATGCCGTCCGCCTGGTGGTACCTGCTGCGCCTGAGGCCATCACTGTCATGATCCACGAAATGGAGCCGGCGAACTATTCCCGTGGCGGCATTCACCGAACGGGTGCCGCTGCGCATACAGATCCGGCAGAGATCGTGAAAGATTTCTTGGGCACCATGGAAGCGCGGGATCTTGAGAGCGCGCGTGCGTTCTTGAGTGAGGACTTTTTCATGCAGTTTCCCGGCGCGCCGCCGATGTACACACTGGAGGAATTGATTGCCTGGGCAGGCCCTCGCTACCGTTTTGTCAAAAAGGCGTATCAAGGCTTTGACGTCCTGCAAGACACCGGCCCCGCGGCGCTGGTTTATTGCCGTGGCACCCTATCTGGAGAATGGCCCGACGGTACCCCGTTTGATGGCATTCGATTTATCGACCGGTTCGAAATCGAGACTGGCAAGATCACACGCCAAGACGTGTGGAACGATCTTGCGGAGGTGAAGGCAATAGTATGAGCGAGATAGATCCCATTACCCTGTCGGTCCTGTCTGGCCGCATGGAGCAGATTGCCGATGAAATGGACGCTACGCTGTTTCGCGCGGCCTTCAATCCGATCATCGCCGAAGCCCACGACGCCAGCCATGGGCTCTACCATGCCGGCAGCGGTGATACGCTGGTTCAAGGCAAATCCGGATTGCCGATTTTTGTCGGTGTGATGTCTTTTGCCGTCAAGGCGGTGATTGAAAAGGTTGCAGCTGACGGAGATTTGGCCGACGGAGACATCTTCATCTTCAACGATGCGCACATTGGCGGCACCCATCTCTCGGACATGCGTCTCGTCCGGCCCTATTTTCGGGATGGAAAGCTATTTTGTTATCTTGCTTCCGTTGGCCATTGGCATGATGTTGGCGGCGCCGTGCCTGGGAACTACAACCCTGCAGCCACGGAAGTCTTTCAGGAAGCTTTTGTGCTACCGCCGGTCCGGCTGGCCCGCGCAGGCACCATCAACCAGGACATTATCGACATTCTCTTGCGCAACACTCGCCTGCCGCAATCTGCCAGAGGCGATCTGAACGGACAGCTCGGAGCGCTCGATCTCGGTGTTCGGCGCATGGATGAACTGCTGGACGAATATGGCGCACCGACAGTGCGCTCCGCCCTCGATGCGCTGGGACATCGGGCGGAAGCATTAATGCGGGCTGAGCTATCTGATCTACCGGATGGGCGCTGGGAGGCAGAAGATTTTCTCGACAATGATGGCATTACGGATGAACCGCTCGCCATTCGGGTGGCGCTGGAGATCAAGGGCGACCGCATGACCCTCGACTTCGAAGGATCTGCTCCCCAATGCGCCGGACCAGTGAACATTGCACTGCCGACAACGGTCGCAACGGCCTATGTGGCGATCAAACACATCTTTCCTGATTTGCCAGCCAATGCCGGTGTTATGCGTCCAATCACTGTCGAGGTGCCAGAAGGGTCTCTCTTGTCGGCAGAGTTTCCCAGTCCAACGGGCGGCTATACGGAGACAATCCTGCGCATGATCGATGTCATCTTCTCAGCCTTTGCAAAGGCGGCACCGGATCGCGTCGTGGCGAATGCCTACGGCACCATCAACGCGCTGTCGATTGCAGGCAAACGCAGTGACGGCAAACCCTGGGTCATGTTCAGTTTCTACGGTGGCGGGCATGGTGGCTCTCCCGAAAGCGATGGTCTCAACCATGGCAACGCACCGATTTCTACGGCGACCATCCCTCCGATGGAGATTCTAGAAGCCGCCTATCCGGTGATGTTCCGCAAATGGGCACTGCGGCCGGACAGCGCCGGAGCGGGCAAACATCGCGGCGGAATGGGGGCGGTCTACGAGATCGAAGTTCTGGAAGAAAACGGCGCGGAGGCATTTTTGTTCGGCGAACGCGGACGCTTTGCTCCCAAGGGTATTGCGGACGGCCAGGACGGTGCACTCAACCGGTTTTCCTTCGAGCAGGATGACGGCTGGCAGACGCCACCACTCGCTTCAAAAATGCGCGGCATCAAATTGCAGCAGGGTCAGGCGGTTCGTCTGGAAACTCCAGGTGGGGGCGGTTACGGCAAGGCGGAGGACCGCTCAGCAACTGATGTTGCCCGGGACGTGGCCCGAGGGCTTGTTGAAGGGGAAGTCGCCGACCGGATCTATGGACGCACATGGCGGGAGGCCTCCTCATGAGCGGACGCATGGTTGGCGTTGATGTCGGAGGCACATTTACCGACATATTTGTACTCAACGAGGAAGACGGAACTGCATCTGTCGCCAAGGTGCCGACAACGCGCCCTGACCAATCGGGTGGATTTCTGGACGGAATTTCGCAACGGGTTCCAGATCTTTCGGAAATCTCCGTTGTGGTACATGGCACAACCGCCGGCACCAACGCACTCTTGGAGCGAAAAGGTGCAACAACCGGGGTTATCTGCACCGAAGGCCTGCGCGATGTCTTGGAAATGCGCCGCCGGGACCGGCCGCGAACCTGGGGCCTCAGAGGTGATTTCGAACCGGTTGTTGACCGGCGCAACCGGTTGGAAGTGCCTGAACGGACGCTGGCTGATGGCACAATCCGAACACCCGTTGATCTTGAAGCTGTGCGTGCGGCTGCCCGGCGGCTCCAGGCGCAGGGCTGTGACGCGATCGCGATCCTTTTTGCCAACGCTTACGCCAATCCGGAAAACGAAGCGGCAGCCGTCACAGCCGTACGCGAGATCTGGCAAAACCCGCATGTATCGGCATCTTCGGAAATCTTACCGGAAATCCGGGAGTTTGAACGGTTTTCAACCACAGCACTCAACGCTTATCTACAGCCGGAAGTGTCCGGCTATCTGGACCGGCTTGAGCGTGCGCTGACCTCGGGAGGTTTTGACGGCGAATTCATGATCGTGCAGTCCAATGGCGGCGTCATGGCGGTCGACACGGCCTGCCGTCTCCCGGTCCGCACAGCACTGTCAGGCCCGGCTGCAGGCGTGATCGCGGCCGGTTACATTGCGTCTTCGGCAGGCTTTGACAATGTGATCACCGGTGACATGGGCGGGACGAGTTTCGATGTCTCGCTCATTTCGGACGGCCACTCGATGCTGTCGCCGCAAACCGCTATCGATTTCGGCATGGTGGTGCGCACGCCAATGATCGAAATCACCACAATTGGTGCAGGTGGTGGGTCCATCGCCTGGGTCGATAAGGGTGGGCTTTTGAACATTGGCCCTGAAAGCGCCGGATCGAACCCCGGGCCAGTCGCTTATGGATTGGGGAACACCCGCCCGACTGTGACGGATGCCAATGTCGTCCTCGGCCGCATCGATCCGGACAATCCGATCGGCGGAAAACTTGAAAGGCTCGATGTGGAGGCTGCTTCTGAGGCGATCGATCAGCATGTCGGCCAACCTCTCGGCCTGAACACCATCCAGGCGGCTGAGGCCATTCTGCGGGTGGCCAATTCCCGAATGGCCGGAGCGATCCGCCTTGTCAGTATTGAGCGAGGTTTTGATCCAAAACGCTTTGCCTTCATGCCGTTTGGCGGTGGTGGCGCGCTGCATGCAGGTGCCATGCTCAAGGATGTCGGCATCGCCCGCGCCATTGTTCCCCGTTATCCCGGTGTTACCTCCGCGATGGGCTGTGTCATTGCGGACATGCGCCAGGATTTTGTCCAGACCATCAATTCATTGGTAGACCAACTGGATGTTGTCGCGCTCAAAGCTTTCATGCAGATCCATGTCGACCAAGGGCTGGCAATGCTCGATGCGGCCCGGACCCGCTTCGACAGCCGGACACTTAGTTTTGAACTGGACATGGCCTATGTCGGCCAGACGCATACAGTCTCTGTGCCGCTAACAATCCGAACTGAAAAAGACAAAGTTCTCCCGCCAACCACAGCGGAGATTGAAGCGGCCTTCGATACTGCCTACGAAGCGGCTTTCGGACGGTTACTGGAAAAGGGTGTCCGGCGTGTCTTGAACCTGCGCAGCGCGGTGACAGGACTTCGGCCAAAATTCGATCTGCGAGCCCTTGCGCCAACTGGCACGGAAGTCCCGCAGCCCCGAACAAAACGAAACGTCCATTTTGGAGACGAATGGCACGAGACCGCGATTTACGACCGGCTCGCGCTGCCTGTGGGAACCGTCGTTCAGGGACCCGCAATCTTGGAACAACCGGATACGACCGTGCTCGTTGAACCAGACCTGCAAGCGCGTGTCGACGCCTTTGGCAACACCATCATCGAACCTTCGGAGGGCGTGTCATGAGCGAGCCGAATACGTGGGACTTGTCCAGGACGGCGCTCCTGACGATCGATCTTCAAAACGACTTCATTCATCCAGAAGGTGCTTATGGCCGGGCCGGACAGCGTGCAGATAGCATTGCCGCATTGCCGGAGCGTATAGCGCCGTTGGTCGCTGCCATTCGGCAACGCGGCGGACACTATGTTTCAGCCCAATTTACGCTGGTTCCCGACGCCGGCGGCGAGCCGCTGATTGCGCCGCATCTGAAAAAGCTGCGTCCCTTTCTGGGTAAAGGAGATTTCGCACCGGGCAGTTTCGGCAACACTCTGGTCGACGTTCTGTATCCGGCCGATTTTGTGGTCGAGAAAGTGGCCTATTCCGCCTTCTATCAGACGCGTCTTGAATACATCATGCGCGCTGTCGGCATCGACAATCTGATCGTCGGAGGTATCGTGACCAATGGCGGCGTGGCTTCCACATTGCGCGATGCCCATTTACGCAACATTGACACGGTCCTCCTGACAGACGGCACTGCGGCCTTCAATCAAGACGTCCATGACGCCACGTTGTTGTCGCTGGCAACGGTTACCCATGAGATGAATTGTCAGGACGCACTGGCCTGGCTGGAGGCAGCATCATGAGCCTGAAACAACGCCTTCAAAAGAAAGACATTCTGATCGCCCCAGGGGTCTATGACGGTTTGACCGCATCCTTGGCGACCGCGGCAGGCTTCGAAGCCCTGTATCTAAGCGGCGCGGCGGTTGCCTATACACGTCTGGGACGGCCCGATATCGGCCTGACCTCAGTGACCGAAATGACTGACACCATGGCGCTGATCGCTGACCGCTCCGAATTGCCGGTCATCATTGATGCGGACACCGGTTTCGGCAATGCGCTCAACGCGCAGCGCACCATGCGCCTTTATGAGCGGGCCGGAGCCTCAGCGCTCCAGGTCGAGGACCAAACCTACCCTAAGCGTTGCGGACACCTGTCGGACAAATCGCTAATCCCTGCAGAGGAAATGGCGGGCAAGGTTCGGGCGATGGCCGATGCGCGCCGTTCAGACGAAACTCTGATCATTGCTCGAACGGATGCTATTGCCGTTGAAGGATTTCAGGCAGCGATTGACCGCGCCGAGACCTACCTGGAAGCGGGCGCTGACGTCCTTTTCATCGAAGCACCGCAATCGCGAGAGCAGCTTTCGGATATTGCACAGCGTTTTGAGGGGCGCGTTCCCCTCCTTGCCAATATGGTCGAGGGTGGTTCAACACCGATTACCGGCGCGGACGACCTGGAAGAACAGGGCTATTCCATCGTCATTTTCCCAGGCGGCATCGTACGCGCCCTGGCCCGTACCGCTCAAGACTATTATCAGAGCCTGCACCAGCATGGCAGCAACCGGCCCTTTGCCGACAGGATGTTCGACTTCAATGGTTTGAATGGCGTGATCGGGACGGCGGACATGCTTGCCAAGGGCGTTGCCTATGACCGCAATGAAACCTGACGTTGCTCCTGCGCCTGACGCCTTCGATCTAACCTGTGAAACCCTGATCATCGGTGCGGGAGCTGGCGGTTTGGTGGCCGCGCTTGCGGCCCATGAAGCCGGTCAGTCGGTTTTGGTGATTGAGGCAGACCCAGTGCCGCAAGGCTCAACGGCCCTCTCCGCCGGATTGATCCCGGCCGCGGGAACAAAAGCCCAGGCTGTTGCCGGAATTGACGATGATGCGGTGCTGTTCGCAGCTGACATTCAAGCCAAGGCCGACAACGAAAACGAGCAAGCCTTGGTCAACCGTTTAGCCAATGCGTCCGGTCCGGTCATTGATTGGCTGACGGAAACCTTCGGAATGCCGTTTTCGGTGGTGTCCAATTTTGATTATCCAGGCCACAGCCGCAGGCGCATGCACGGCCTGCCGACACGGTCCGGCGCGGAGTTGATCGACCGGTTGCGGGCAACATGCGAAAGCGCTGGGATTGACATCATTTGTGAGCGCCGCGCTCATCGGTTGTTTTTGGACGGTGACCGCGTTTCCGGTGTTGCTGTTACGCGTCCTGATGGCGGCGTTGAAACAATCGGCTGTGACAAGCTCGTTCTGGCTTGCAACGGCTTTGGCGGAAATCGGGACCTGGTGCATCAATTCATGCCGGAGATCGAAAACGGTGTTTGGTTCGGACATGACGGCAACCGGGGCGAAGCACTGCTTTGGGGAAAGGAGATCGGTGCGGATCTTCAACACCTGAACGCCTATCAGGGACACGGCAATGTCGCGCACCCCCACGGCATCCTGATCACCTGGGCGGTCATCATGGAGGGGGGCGTCCAGGTCAACTGTGAAGGCCGGCGTTTCTGGAATGAGACCAAAGGTTATTCGGAAGCCGCACGAGCGGTCCTCTCCCAGCCGAAGGGCGAGGCCTACGCCATTTTTGATGGTCGTATCGCCGAAATTGCCCGGCAGTTCGAGGATTTCAAACAGGCCGAAGCGGCCGGAGCCATCAAGGTATCGGCAACACTCGAAGGTCTGGCAGGAGAGCTCGGTTTGCCGGTTGGCCCGTTCGTGGAGACCATGAACGCTATTCCTGTAGACGGTCCAGATGCGTTCGGCCGCACCTTCAAAAGCCCTGCCCTCAAAGCACCCTACTTTGGTGTCCGCGTAACCGGCGCATTGTTTCACACGCAAGGCGGACTTCGAACGGGCAAAGATGCTCGTGTTTATCGCACCGGCGGTACGTTGTTTCCCAATCTGTTTGCCTGTGGCGGTGCGGCCTGCGGGGTTTCCGGCAGCGGAGACAGCGGCTATCTCTCCGGCAATGGCCTTCTGAGCGCGGTCGTCTTGGGCAAACTCGCCGGAGAAGCGCCGTTGGACTAGCGATACACGCACATCGTATTTCATATCCTCATAATTGACCGGCTGCCTTGGCGATTGCTGCGTCGGTCTGCTGCAGATCTTCTTCTGACAGCGCCAGATGTGCATAGAGCTTGCTGTCGGGTTTCAAGATCCCGCTCTGGCGCAGCGACGTATTGAACGCCTTCGCCTGCGCCGCATTGTTCTTGAGCGTGTCACGATAATCGCGCACTGTGTCTTCAGTGAAGACGACATCGAACAACATGGGTTCCCCGACGATCTGGTGGGGAACGCCGGCGGCCGAAAGATGCGTCGCGTAGCTTTGCATCAACCGCTCACCGTTTTTCTTAATCTCCTCGTAGGCGCCCGGACGCCGCAGAATTTCCAGCGTCTTCAAGCCCGCCACACTGGCAACGGGGTTGCCGCTCAGCGTTCCTACCTGAAACGTGAAACTCGTCTCGCCGACAATGGCCTTGTCGAAATGGGCCATAATCTCGGATCTGCCCGCAATGGCTGCGAGCGGAAAGCCGCCGCCAATGATTTTGCCGAGCGTGCACAGATCCGGCACGACGCCGTAGTACTCCTGCGCCCCGCCATAAGCGAACCGGAAGCCGGTCACCACTTCATCAAAGATCAGAACGATTTCATGCTTGGTTGCCAAATCCCGCAAGGTCTGCAGAAACCCCGGTGCAGGCGGGATCAACCGCTGCAACGGCTCCACAATGACACAGGCGATTTCGCCGGCATATTCCTCAACCAGAGATGTGACGAAATCCGCGTCGTTGAACGGCGCAATCAACATGTTGTCACGCACGCTTTCCGGGATCCCGGCGGAATCTGGAACGGCTTGCGGGAAATTGACGAGCGTCTTAGGTGCAAGGCTCATCAAGGCTTCGCCTGACATGCCATGGTAGCCGCCCTCGAATTTGAGGATTTTGTCTTTCCCCGTAAAGGCGCGGGCAAGCCGCATGGCGTACATGTCCGCTTCTCCGCCCGTCGACACGTAACGGATCTGCTCGGCGCAGGCCATGGCCTCGACCAAGACTTCAGCAAGCTCAATGCCGGCGGCATTGTTGGTGAAGAACGTCATGCCCTTGCCAAGCTGCTCTTGCACCGCGTCCAGGACTCCCGGATGGCCATGGCCCAGGATCATTGGACCGGATCCGATCAGATAGTCGATATACTCGTTGCCATCTTCGTCCCAGACCCGAGAGCCCTTACCCTCGCGCAAGATCAAAGACGGATCGAAATTTCCGAACCCTGCGGCAGGCAGGACCTCGGCTGCGCGGGTCTGCCAATCGGATTGCGAGATCTTCGTTTTCATGGGCGTTCCTCTCAGACTGGCCTTATGCCACTAGGTTGAGAACGGGATTTCCGAGTACGTCCGGATCAGGCGACACACCCAAGCCCGGACCACTTGGAGGAGAAATGAAACCACCGGTCCGCGAGGGCGCTGCGGGATCAATCCTGGGTGCAACATAGCCGGACAAATCGCAGACATTCATGACGCCCTGGCGCGGTGTCGCGGCAGCGACATGAAGCGCTGCAGCTGTCGCGATGTCCGAACCCCAGGTATCCTCAACACACATGCGCGCGCCGGCATAAAGACACAGATCCCGGGCTTTTCGAAGCTCGGTAATGCCGCCGAACTTAGACAATTTTAAAGCTACAGCATCCATGCAGCCAAGTTCATACGCCTTCAGAAGGCTGGTTGTGTCATGGGCGTTTTCATCGAGCTTCATCGGCAAACCGGTGGCAGCCCTGACGGCAGCGCACTCTTCCAGTGTCTGGCACGGCTGTTCCAGCATGATGTCGAGATCGGCAACAGCCCGCCCGACGCGCGTGGCGTCCATGCGCGTTGCACCGCAATTCCAGTCGCCATAGACGATCGGGTCGGGACCAACCGCCTCGCGAACAAGACGCAAGCGAGCAACGTCTGCCTGCCAATCATAGTCCGCGCCAAGTTTGACCTGGATCTGGGTCATCCCGGCTACAATCGCGTCTTTGGCGATCCGGACCATGTCCTCCGGCGCAATGCATGTGATGGAGTGATAGAGCGGGAGTTGATCTGTCTGCAATCCGCCAAGCAGGGTGTAGATCGGCAGCCCGCAAGCCTTTCCGGTCAAATCCCACAGCGCTATGTCAATCGCAGATTTTGCATAGACATGACCGATCAGGTGTTTGTTGCAGGCCGCCATCGCAGCCTCCGCGCCGATCGGGCTCCTGCCGATCAGAACGGGGGCGAGTTCTTCAAGGGCCGGAGCAACCCCATTGGCATAGGCGGGTAGATAATGGGGGATCGGGCAAACTTCACCCCAACCGGAAACGCCCTGTTTGGTCTCGATCCGCACGACCATGCTGTCCACGGTGGCACAGGCCTTGCCTGACGCCATGTAGTAGGTCTCGTGGCTTGTCAATGGAACCCGCCACAGGGACAGACCCGAAATTTCAAGATCGGGCACGTTTTTCATGCGGCCTCTCCATATACCGCGATCGGGTCGCCAAGAATTTCAGGATCAGGTTCGATACCGATGCCAGCGCTCTGATCAAAATGAACCGAGCCTTCGACATTGCGCGCGCCCTGGCCGGGAAATGGATCAACAGCAAGATGCGCATGGCACAGCCAGCTTGCCAGTCTGTTGGCCTCCGGCGTTGCAGCCGCCAGATGCAAGGCGGCTGTGTCCGCGAACGCGGTTCCGCCCGTGTCTTCTATGTGCATCTGCCAACCTACCGAGATGCCGAAATCCCGGATCTGTTTCGCCTTGGTCAGTCCACCGACCCGGTTCGGCTTGACCTTGACGCCCTGGCAGATGCCCGCCTTCCAGGCATCAAGATGATCTGCAAAAGACTGCAGACATTCATCCAGCATGATCGGCTGAGGCACTTTGGCGGCCACAAGCGCACACTCAGCAAGCGTTTCACACGGCTGCTCGATCCAGTCGCGGGCGGCAACCGAGTTCAGCACCTGTAGAGCGACACCTGGTGTCCATGCCCGGTTCACATCGAAGGTGACCTGTTCGTCCGGCGCCAAGGCTGCTGAGATTGCCTCAATGCGTTCGATGTCGGCCTTGAAATTGCTGCCACCGACCTTGGCTGAGTGGGTCTTGTAGCCCTTGGCACTGGCGGCTTGAATATCCGCGATCATTTCGTCTGGCGTACCAGTTGAAATTGACGAATTGATCGCGACCTCTGCTGGATTTTCTGCACCAAAGAGCCGCCAAAGCGGGGTGCTACTTGACTTACCGAGGATGTCCCAGCAGGCAATGTCCAAAGGTGCTTTTGCGTACGGATGTCCGGGCAAGTGCAGATCCATCGCCCGATTGACCGTCTCCACCGCCCGCGGGTCCTTGCCGATCAAGGCAGGTGCCAAGAGCTCCAGAGCCGCGCGCAAACCCGAACCATGGGCTGGCAAGTAAGTATGGCCCCACGGGCACCCTTCCCCCCAGCCGGTGAAACCTTCGTCGGTTTCAATGCGCACGAAGGTGCTGTCGAGCCGCTCGAATTTCAGCCGCCCACCGGAAAGCCAGTAGGGTTTGGAGAGCGGCAGATCGATCTGCCAGACCGAGATCTTTGTGATCTTCATGCGGCCTCTCCATAGGCGGCGACCGGATCTCCAAGGGCCGGAAAATCCGGTGAGACCCCAAGCCCCGGCATGTCAGAGGCGAAGAGCTTTCCATCCTTCGTCTTTGGGGCCGGTGTTCCTGTCGAACGGGTGTTGTAGTTGCAGAGGTCTGTTGTGTTTTGCAGGTAATCCGCTGGAGTGGACGCTGCAAAATGGGTGAGCGTTGCGGTTGCGATTTCGCCGCCCCATGTATCTTCGGCAACAACCGGGATCCGGTTGTCGAGGAAAAAGTCCCGAATCCGCCGAGCCTTCGACAAGCCTCCAAGGTTCGATATTTTCAGGCACACCAGATCCGCACCCTGATCGGCAACAATCCGTTGTGCGGCCCGCATGCCGGTCACGCACTCGTCGAGCTTCATTGGCAGATCGATCCGCCGGCGCACCTGAAGGCACTCCTCATAAGTCCGGCAGGGCTGTTCGAGGATGAAGTCGAGATCCCGTGTTGCCCGGGCCACCCGGAGCGCATTGTCGACGCGCCAGCCCTGATTGGCATCGGCCATCGCTTTTTCGCCGGGTTTCAGAAGCGGAACGGTTGCGCGAATGCGGTCTATGTCGCTGGACCAGTCCGCACCGACCTTGATCTGGAATTGCCGGTATCCTGCAGCCCGGTGCCGGTCCAGCTCAGCGATTGTCTCTTCGGTTCCTCTATGCGGCGCGACACGGTACATGGGCGCGCCATCCGTGAGTTTTCCGCCGAGAAGAAGCCAAACCGGCGCATCGAGAGATTTTCCAAAAATATCCCAGCACGCGGCGTCAAACGGGGCCTTGGCATAGCCGTGGCCCTGAATGGTATGATCAAGGATCTGCTCGATCCGGGCCACCTGCCTCGGATCTTCTCCGATCAGAACCGGTGCGACGAGCCGCGCGAGCGCTTCAACCCCTTCAGAATGGGCGACCATGTAATTCTCGCCGCAAGGCGTGAACTCGCCGCAGCCTTGCACACCCGCATCCGTGTCGATCACGACAACCGAGGCCTTTGCCACTGTAATGGCATTGCCCGCTCCCCAGCCGTATGCGCCATCAACATAGGGAAGATCTGTCTTGTAGACACGGATGCGGGTGATCTTCATGGGGTCACCACAATGTTGCCCGTGTGCTTCTTCTCGATGAACGCGGTTTGCGCCGCGTGAAAATCCTTGAGTGGGTAGGTCGCGGCCAAAGCCGGCCTGATTTCATCGCGTTCAATGTACCCAACAACGTCCGAGAAAATATGGGGAGCAATAACGGTCGAGCCGGTAAATGTCAGGTCGCGCAGGTAGAAGGTTCTCAGATCAAGTTCCACGATCGGGCCCGCGATTGCGCCGGAGCACGTGTACCGACCACCGCGTTTCAGAACATCTATCAAAGTGCCCCAGTAGGATCCTCCGACGATGTCCGCGACGACCGAGACCGTGTCTTTACCCATTGCTGATTTCAAGGCGGCTTTGAGATCTGCCGGTGCACGTTCAAGAACGTGATCCGCGCCGAGCGCCTTAACGTCTGCATGTTTGGCGGGCGACACCAGAGCAATAACAGTCGCGCCCCGGCGTTTGGCGAGCTGGACCAGGGCCGATCCGACACCGCCCGAGGCGCCTGTCACCAGAACCGTATCCTTTGCACCGACATTGGCACGGCTAAGCATCCCTTCTGCGGTTGTGTAGGAACAGGAAAATGTTGCCAGTTCTGCATCTGATAGTGTGCTGTCGATGGGTCCGACATTCCGCGCATCGACAACCGTATATTCGGCAAACCCGCCATTGCACTCGGAGCCGAAATAGCCGGTCTTATCCATGTTGTCCGGATCGGACCAATCGCGCAGCCAGCAATCGACCATGACGCGCCTGTTCAGGAGGTCTTCAGAAACTCCATCTCCCAACGCGACGATCGTGCCGACCGTATCGGCGCCCTGAATCCGCGGGAAGGTAATAGGCCTCCCGCCCCACGTCGGGTCTTCCTCTGCGACTTCCTGATAGGCCCCGCCTGTGGTCGCCTCAGAGACTGTTTTTGAATACCAGCCGGAGCGGGTGTTCACGTCGGTGTTGTTGAGGCCGCAAGCTCCGACTTTGATGAGGACTTGCCCGGCTCCCGGTTCGGGTGTCGGCCAGTGTTCGTGCCAGACGATCTTGTCCAGACCACCATGTCCATCAAGAACCATCGCTTTCATTGTGGCGGGAATGCTCATTCCGCAGCCACCCCGACCGGTGCATCTGTGCGCGGTAAAATGCTGTCCGGATCATACGCCGGGAAATCGAGAACTCTTGCAGCCCTCGCCCCGTTCATCACGACGACTTCCAACTGTGTTCCTGCTTGCGCAGCTTCCGGTTTGACGTAGGCGAAGGCCAGGATTTTGCCGACTGAATGACCGTAGGCAATCGAGCTTGTTGCTCCGACAACCTTCCCGTTCATCAGGACGGCTTCCCCGCCATGACCATCGGCGATGCCATCCGGTTCCACTTCAAGATAGACACAGACCCAAGGGAGTGCGCTTTCCGCGCTCTTTGCGGTTTCTTCACGGCCGAGGAAGTCACCCTTGTCGAGTTTGACGAAGCGCATCACATCCGCTTCCGGCAAGGTGACCTCGTTTGTCAGTTCACCAGCGCCTTTGAAGCCTTTTTCGAGCCGCAGGGCATTCATTGCAAAGGACCCGTAGTCCGCGAGGCCGAGAGGCTCCCCGGTCGCCCAAAGTGCGTCATACACCGCCAGCATGTCTTCCCGGGGAACGTGGAACTCCCAGCCAAGCTCGCCTGCATAGGACATGCGGAAGGCCCACAGCTTGCGGCCTGCCACCTCGATTTCCTGTGCCGTCAACCACCGGAACGACGCATTGTCCAGCGCAGACGGGGTATTGGGAGCCAGAATATCGCGGGCCCTCGGCCCGTTCAGCGCCATCGCCCCCCAGTCTGTCGAGAGGTTTCGGACCGTTAAGGTCTCACCGTCAAGGTGTTGGGCCAAGTGATCAAGGAGACGCTGCTCGAAGAACGCTGCACAGACAAGATAGAACCGGTCCGGGTCAAGCCGCACTACGGTCAGCTCCAGCTCAATCCGGCCACGCCGGTTGAGCATATGGGTCAAGGCGATGCCGCCAACCTTTTTGGGAAGCTTGTTGGCAACCAGACGATCAAGATAGGCTTCCGCATCCGGACCGGACACTTCGATCTTGGTGAAAGCCGAGATATCCATGATGCCGGCAGTGTCCCGCACTGCCTTCATTTCCGTCGCCACGACGCCATGCCACTCAGGCCGGTTGAAGGAATAATAATCGCGCTGCTCCAGGCCGTCTTTTGCGAACCAGCGCGGCCGTTCATGGCCATAGACTTCTTCGTAAACCGCACCCTTGTCTTTCAAACGCTCATAAAGCGGGCTGGGTTTGATCGGCCGGCCTTCCAGGCGGTTGAAGTGCGGGAACGGAATTTCGTGGCGCAGGCAATAGTCTTCCTTGGCCTTGATCACCTGCCAATCCTTGTCGGCATAGTCACCGAACCGGCGCGGATCGAATTCGCGCATGGAAATGTCGGCGGCGCCATGCACCATCCATCTGGCCAGCTCGCGGGTAAGGCCCGGACCCCAACCGATGCCGATTTGGGTGCCGCAGCAGCACCAGTAATTCTTGACGCCGGGAGCTGGGCCAATGAGGGGGTTGCCGTCCGGTGGGTGTGAAATCGCACCGTGAACTTCCCGCTTGATGCCGAGCTCTGCAAAAATCGGCATCCGGTCCATGGCGTTTTCCAGCCAAGGCATGATCCGGTCGTAGTCGGCGTCAAACAGCTCGTTTTCCGCTTCCCAAGGGCAATGGTCTTCCCAAACCGTGTTTGGGTTTTCCTTCTCGTAAATTCCGATCAGGCCGGATTTCTGCTCCATGCGGATATAGCCGGAGACCAACTTGTCGTCGCGAATGACCGGGAGTTCTTTATCCAACTCCAGGAACTCCGGAACCGTGTCCGTGACGATGTAATGATGGGTCATGGAGGTCATCGGCAATTGCAGGCCGCTCCATTCACCCATTTGGCGCGCATAGGTGCCACCCGCATTGACAACATGTTCGCAGGTAATGTCGCCGAGTTCCGTGAACACCTTCCATTCGCCCGTCGGCAGCTGCTTGATGTCTTTTGCGCGACAGCGGCGGATAATTTTGACGCCAAGTTTCCGGGCACCGATAGCCAGCGCCTGCGTCACACCGGACGGATCCGCGTGCCCGTCATCCGGTGTGTGAAGAGCGCCGAGAACGCCGTCGAGATTGTAGTACGGATGCAACTCCCGGATACGATCCGGCCCGACGAGCTCCATCGGAAACTGAAGCGCCCGGCCAACGCTCATGGTGTGGCGCAGCCAATCCATTTCGTCTTCAGTATAGGCGAGGCGGAAGGAACCGCAGCCATGCCAGGTGACGGACTGCCCAGTCTCTTCTTCCAGCTGCCCGGCATAAAGATCGATGTTGTAGCCGACGCACTTTCCAAGGCCGAAGCTGGATGTGGAATGTGTAATCTGGCCTGCCGCATGCCAGGTCGAGCCGGATGTCAACTCCGCCTTTTCCAAAAGCACAACATCGGACCAACCTTCATGCGCCAGATGGTAGGCAAGGCCGCACCCCATGATACCGCCTCCAACGATGACAACACGCGCCGAAGACGGCAATTTCGTAGCTCCAAGTTCCGACACGTCGCATCTCCATGGACCGTGATTTTTCGATGGACAGCGTAATCGTACAAATGTACTCTCGTCAATCATGAATGATATGAATGTACCAAAATCTGATTTGAAGGCACCACAAACGGTGCTTCATGACCTTGCTTCAGAGCTTGAGGAACTGACACCTGAGCTGCGCAAAGCGGCAAGCTATGTGCTTGAAAATCCGAATGATGTCGGCGTCAGCTCGATCCGCGAGATCGCTGATGCCGCGGGCGTGAAACCCAACACTTTCGTGCGTATGGCGCGGTCAGTGGGCTTCGAGGGTTATGAAGACTTCCGGCAGCCGTTCCGCGAAGCGATCCGCAGCAGAGGCACGGATTTTCCGGACAGGGCCCGCTGGTTGCAGTCTCTGTCAAAGGGCGGACAGCTTGGTGAACTCTTTGCCGAAATGGCGGCCTGCGCGATCTCCAACATCGAGAACACATTTGCGGCCACCGATGCAAATGCAATGAAGGCGGCCGCCGATGCGATCGTCAATGCCCGGCACACCTATGTGCTCGGCGTGGGGGTCAACAACTCAAACGCGCGCAACTTCACATACCTCTCGGACATGGCGGTCGACACGATCTGGACGATCCCGCGCATGGGGTCCGTCGCGACGGATGACCTGGCGCGCGCCGATGAACGCGATGTGTTGCTAGCCATGACCTGCAAACCGTATCGCACCGATGTGATAGAGGCAGTCGAGGTTGCCCGCGAACAGGGCATGGCAATCATTGCAATCTCCGACAGCCCGGCATCTCCGATCGTTGTCGGCAGCGATCACGCTTTCATCATCGATGCAGAAACCCCGCAGTTCTTTCCCTCGTCTGTTTCGACGATTGCGTTGCTGGAGGCTCTGCTTGCGTTCGTCATCGCCGACGCGCCACCCGAGGTGGTTGCCAGCATCGACCGTTTTCACACGCGCCGCCATGCAATGGGGCTTTATCAGGAAGAATGGAAGGACCGCTCATGAACGTTCACAGTCAGCTGATCCATTCGCTCGAAGCGCGATATTATACCGATCCTGCCCATTTTGAGCGGGAGAAGGATGGCCTGCTGGCGCGAACGTGGCAATTTGCAGGGCATGCGTCTTTACTCCAAAAACCGGGCGACTACTTCACGGTCGACATCGCCGGCGAGAGCATCGTCTGTCTCAAAGACCGAGAGGGTGTGCTGCGCGCCTACTTCAACGTCTGTCAGCACCGGGCCCATCAGCTGGTTCAAGGCGAAGGCAACACCAAGTTGCTGGTGTGCCCCTACCACAGCTGGACCTATGAGCTCACTGGCGGCCTCCGCTCCGGTCCCAATGTCAAATCCGTCCCGGGGTTTGACCGAAACCAGATTTGCCTGAGCACCGTCCAAATTGAGGACTTCTGCGGCTTCCTGTTCGTCAATCTTGATAGGGACGCGAAGCCAATGGACGAGTGGTTTCCCAATGTCCGCGAAGAGCTGAGATCCTTTGTACCGCATATCGACCGGCTACAACCACTCGAGTGGGTGGACATAGAAGAAAACTGCAATTGGAAAGTATCGGTCGAGAACTATTCCGAGTGTTATCACTGCCCCATCAACCACCCGACTTTCGCAACCGGTGTCATCAAGCCCGAAACCTATGACATCCAGCCTCAAGGGTATTGCCTGCGCCATACAACAGAATGTCAAAATCTGGAGCGCATGACCTATGAGATTGACCTCAATTCCAACGAACATGCAGGAGACTATTCGTCCTGGTTCTTGTGGCCGTTGTTCTCCTTCCAGGTCTATCCAGGCAACATCCTGAACACCTATCATTGGCGGGCGGTCGATGTGGATCACGTCGTCGTCTGGCGCGGCTGGTACACGATCGACGGCGTCGACAGTGAGGTGGTGCGCCGCCTTGCCGTGCAGGATCGCTCCACCACGGTGGAAGAAGACATCTACCTGGTGGAATCCGTTCAACGTGGGCTGAAAAGCCGGGGCTACAAACCCGGTCCGCTGGTTCTGGATCCAGCCTGCGGTGTGCATTCCGAACATTCGGTACAGGCGCTGCAAAGCTGGATGCGCGACGCATGATGGGCGGAATTCAAGCTTATTGGCAAAACTTCATCGATGGCGAATTTGTGGATGGCGGTGCCGGGCGTCTCGATGTTCTAGACCCGGGAACCGGAGAGAAACTTGCCGAGCAGGCGCTGGCGGATGCCGCTGATGTCGACCGCGCGGTTCGGGCGGCCAAAAGGGTCAGCGACAGCCGGGCCTGGATGGATCTTCGCCCTGTAGAGCGGGGCCGGATCGTCCGCAAGATGGGCGAGTATCTTCTGGAACGCATCGATGAAATCGCCCCGATCCTGACCCGAGAGGCTGGAAAGCCACTTTGGGAAGCCAAACTCGAAATCGAGGGCGCAGCCCGGTACTTCGAATATTACGGCAATCAGGCTGAAACCATGGAGGGCCGGTCGATCCCGTTGGGCGGCGGGCACTTCGACTTTACCGTCCACGAACCCTTTGCCGTTTCCGCCCAGATCATTCCGTGGAACTATCCGATGGAGATGACGGCACGGTCCGTTTCCGCGGCGCTCGCTGTTGGATCCGCTGTAGTGGTCAAGACACCGGAACTCGATCCGCTCACGAACCGGTATTTTGCAGATGCGGCCCTTGCCTGCGGTCTGCCGGCAGGCGCGCTGAACATACTTTGCGGTCTCGGCAAGGCGGCCGGGGCGGCTTTGTCCGCCCATCCTGACGTCAATCAGATCGTCTTTACCGGGTCTGTTGCTACAGGCTCGGCAATCGCAACGGCAGCGGCTCGGAACGTCGTACCCTGTGTATTAGAACTTGGCGGAAAATCAGCCGCGATCGTCTACGATGATGCCGATCTCGATGCCTTCCTTTCGGATGTCCGCTGGGGCATCTACTTCAACGCAGGCCAAGTGTGTTCGGCCATGTCCCGCGTCATTGCCCATGAGGCCATCCATGACAAGTTGTTGGACGGCATTGTCGGCATGGCGGAAGGATTGAAGGTCGGCCCGGGTCTTGAGTTTCCGGAGTTTGGCCCGAATATGGGACCAATGATCTCTGAAGGCCAATGTCAGCGCGCAGCCGACATGGTCTCTCAAGCGGAACGCGAAGGAGCCCGGGTTGCGACCGGCGGCCGCCGCATCAACCACCCAGGATATTTTCTTGAGCCGACGGTTTTGACCAGCATCGCTCCTGATATGACGATTGCGAGCGATGAGGTTTTTGGGCCAGTGCTGTCGGTTCTGAAGGCACGGGATGAAAGTGAAGCGCTCGAGATCGCCAACGGCACACCCTACGGCCTGGTGGCTGGGGTCTTCACCGCCAATGTCGACCGAGCCATGCGCGCCTCCCGGCAACTCCGGGCAGGTCAGGTGTTCGTCAATGAATGGTATGCTGGCGGGGTCGAAACGCCGTTCGGCGGCTTTGGAAAATCCGGCTATGGCCGGGAAAAGGGCCGTGAGGCCCTGCTCAACTATGTTCAGACCAAAAACATTGCAATCAGGATAGGCTGATGGATCAGGATCTGTTTGAAAAAGGACTTGCCCAACGCAAGGCAACTCTCGGCGCAGAGTATGTGGAGAAAAACCTTGCGGCCGCTGATGATTTCACCCGGCCGTTTCAGGAAGCAATGACGGCCTGGTGCTGGGGCTTTGGCTGGGGCGATGATGTCATCGACGCCAAGACCCGCTCCATGATGAACCTTGCCATGATCGGGGCGCTCGGCAAGATGACCGAATGGGAAACCCATTGCCGCGGCGCCGTCACGAATGGCGTTTCCAAGGAGGAAATCCGCGCCATCATCCATGTGATCGGCATCTATTGCGGCGTGCCGCAGGCCCTGGAATGCTTCCGGGTGGCCAAGAAGGTTCTTGAGGAAGAAAATCCGAAATAGATTTGATGAATTTGGTCGATGCACTCGGATTGGCTTCCACCTCGGCAGAAGCCTTTCCGCCCGACATCAAAGTTTTTTCCAACTACAGCAAAGGTGCGCTTGACCGCTGCCGGTGTCCTTCCATCTTAGTTTCATAAACCCTGACAGGCTCTGATGTCTGGCACTGGCCTTTATCCTTAGGTTTATATCAGCTCGCGCGCACCAAAATGGCGTGAGTTTTCATCGATCCTATGAAGTTTTTTCCTCTTTTTCTGATCTAGCCGGATGTTTTTCCCGTGCCACGGGTAGTGATCACAGGGCAGCAGAAACATCAGGATCTGGGTGGAGATCCGCTTCGAGGGAAGCTGAAGGATATGCACTTTTGCGCCGGACCGAGTGTCACGTGCCAGATCCGTTTATATGGCAATTGCCTTGCCGCCGCGGACAGTTTTGCGCTTTTAGGGCGCCATTTTTGCACCCCTGCAAATGACCGGGAACCGCTCTTGCCGATGTTCCGGCTAAACCGCGACACCTACAAAGTGAACTGGCTCAGACGATTAAAAACAGCCCTTTCCACCCGTGACTGGTGTCCTCCGAAGTCCGGGAAATACACAAATACCAAGGGCAAACTTCAATCTTCTCCGGGGACTGCTCCGCAGACTTCCCGTCATATCTTCCTCAATCGAAAATCTCAAAAAAAACGAAGCATGTGGCCCCCAGAATTTCTGGCCTCAACACCTTGCTTCACTGTTCCAGCCCCATCCAATGAGAATTAGGAGTCCGTCATGAGACGCTCAGATCAAACGCCTCTGCAAAACCAACCAAATCAAGACCCGGCTCCAGAACAAAATCAAGGTCCCAATGGACCCAGAGGAGCAGACGGGGCTGGCCTGGCGCGAATCCAGGCAAACCTGATCGACAATCTCGCCAACAGGTCCATTGACGGATCAAACAGCCATGAAACCAATATTGATTGGGGTGCGACCGGCCAGCATTTGCTGCGGCTGACAGCCGCCAATTATACCGATGGGATCGGTACCGTTGCCACCGATCTGCCCAACGCGCGTGCGATCAGCAATGCCGTTGCTGAACAGACCGAAGACGAGCCCAACTCGTTTGGCCTTAGCGACATGTTCTGGGTTTGGGGACAGTTCATTGACCACGACATCACCTTGACCGGCGAAGAAGGCTTCGAGTTTTCGCCCATCACTGTCCCGGCCGGGGACAGTGATTTTGATCCGGCCGGGACCGGCGAAGCAATCATTCCATTCACGCGGACCGGCGTTGTCGAAGGAACCGGGACCGATGCGGCCCGGCAATATTCTAACGGCATCACGTCCTTTCTCGATGCATCCATGGTCTACGGCTCGGATGCTGAAACCGCCGCCGCCTTGCGCGGTGACGGCGGCAAACTTCTGTTGACCGAGAACAATCTACTCGTTGAAACTGAAGGCGGAGTTCTGGCAGGTGATGTCAGGGCGGCAGAAAACGTTGCTCTGACCTCGATGCACACCGTGTTTGCCCGCGAGCACAATCTCTGGGTCGAGCGGTTCTCACGCCAGGACCCGGGCATGAGTGATGATGAGCTTTATGACGCCGCCCGCATTGTGGTTGAGGCTGAAATTCAGGCCATCACTTTCAATGAATTTTTGCCACTTCTGCTCGGTGAAGACGCGATCACCGCATATGAGGGATATGATCCGAATGTGAACCCTGGAATATCCGTGGAGTTTGCCACGGCGGCCTTCCGTTTTGGGCACAGCCTGTTGTCGTCCAACATCCAGCGGCTCGACCGTGACGGCAACACCATTGCAGCGGGCGATCTTTCTTTAAGCGAAGCCTTTTTCAATCCCTCGGAAATATCCGAGAATGGCGGCATTGATCCTTTGCTGCGCGGATTGGCCGACAGTACGGCTCAAGAATTGGACACACAGGTGGTCGAAGATGTTCGCTCTTTCCTGTTCGGCGCTCCGGGCTCCGGAGGTCTCGACTTGGCCGCGCTCAACATAGAACGCGGGCGGGATCTCGGTGTTGCCAGCTACAACGATCTTCGCGAAGCCCTCGGTCTTGCACGAGCAACAAGCTTTTCTGACATCACATCCGATGCCACGGTCGCTGCTCAATTGGCGAGCGTTTACAGCACCGTCGATCAGGTGGATGCCTGGATTGGCGGATTGGCAGAAGACCCAGCAGGCAGCGGGATCGTCGGGGAGTTGTTTGCCACCATTTTGCTGGATCAATTCCTGCGCCTGAGAGACGGCGATCCATTCTGGAGCCAAGGTCTTGATCTGCCGCAAGCCCAAATCGATGCGCTCTGGTCAACCACACTTTCAGATGTCATTGAACGGAACTCCGATATCCGCTCCCTCCAGGACGATGTCATGCTGGCGTATGATCGGATCGGCGGAACAAATGGTGATGATGCACTGACAGGTGCGGACGGCCGGGATCTGCTTCTGGGCAATCGCGGCAATGATGTGCTGGACGGCGCCGGCGGCGATGATCAGCTGGAAGGGCAAGATGGCAATGACACCTTGTTCGGCCAGGCTGGCAACGACGTGTTATATGGCGGCGATGGTGCGGATACGTTGGTCGGCGGGGCTGGCAGCGACGAGCTCGATGGCGGCCGCGGCAACGATACCTTTGTCTTTGAAGGCGACTTCGGCTCCGACACCGTCGTTCGTTTTGGCGCAGGTGAGCGCGGCGGCGATGACCTCTTGCAGATCAGCGTCGATGGTTTTGCGACGGCGGAAGCAGTACTTGCACTCGCGGCTGAAACACAAGCCGGCACGGTTCTTCAGTTCTCGCACGACTTGTCGATCACGTTGCTTGGCGTTTCGGCCGCACAACTGGATTTGAATGACATTCAGATTGTCTAAAAACTGGCTCTAAAACAAATCCACCGCCGGCCTCAAAAGACGGCGGTGGATATCTTGAAGTGATTTGCCAGTGTTATGGAATCCGGTCTGCGGATTTTCTATTCCGGCGCGAATTACGCTTCGGCGCGCAGATCCTTCCTCAAAATCTTGCCGACGTTCGATTTCGGCAAGTCTTCCCGGTATTCGATAATTTTGGGCACCTTGTAGCCGGTCAGATGTTTCTTGCAGTGCGCCCGGATTTCTTCCGGTGTCAGGCTTGAATTATCAAGAATAACAAAGGCTTTCACCGCTTCTCCCGTGTCATCATCCGGCACGCCAATGACGGCGGATTCAAAAATCCCGGGATGAGACGCCAAACAATCCTCGACCTCGTTCGGATAGACGTTGAAGCCGGACACCAGGATCATATCCTTCTTGCGGTCGACGACCGAGAAATAGCCGTCAGCATCCATCACGCCGATGTCACCGGTAAGGAACCAGCCGTCGCGCATGACTTTGGCTGTCTCTTCGGGCTTATTCCAGTACCCCGCCATGACTTGCGGCCCTTTCGCCGCGATTTCGCCGCGCTCACCAACCGGGACTGTGTTGCCATCATCATCGACACAGCGCATCAGCGTTGAGGGAATGGGCACTCCGATGGACCCATCCCTTACCTGGCCCAGGGGGTTGAAACTGAGCACAGGAGAGGTTTCTGTGAGGCCATATCCCTGCAGCACTGGTTTTCCGGTGATTTCTTCCCAGCGTTTTGCAACGTCCGCCAGCAGAGCCATTCCACCGGCTGAGGCCATTTTCAGATGTTTGGGCGGATTGTCCCGGAACCACTGCTCGTTATTCAACGCATTGAAAAGGGTATTCACACCGCTCAACCAGGTGATTTTGTAGTTCTCGAACGCCTTTTTCAAATTGCTGATGGGGCGCGGACTGGGGATCAAAATATTGCGCCCGCCCAGCCAGTAGAAGGCGAGCAAATTCAATGTGAACGCAAAGATATGATACATCGGCAAAGCGGTAAGGATGGTTTCTTCGCCGCGTTTGATCGCCGGGATCATCTCCAGCGACTGCTCCATGTTCATAATGAGATTTTCGTGGGTGAGCATCGCGCCCTTGGCAACACCCGTTGTGCCGCCGGTATATTGCAGACAGGCCGTGTCTCCCGGTTCAACGCTCTGGTGGTAGACATCCACTTCAATGTTTTCGCGTGACCGGCGGGTCCGGCCGGCGGCCAGCGCATCCGGAAAACGGGTATGAGGAACTTCAATCGGCTTAACCGTCTTGTCCTTGTATTTCTGCACCAGACCAATGAGGGTCCGCGGCAGCCAGGGCAGGAATTCAGCCACGCGGGTGACAATAATATTGGGGATCGGATGGCCGCGGGTCGCTTCCGGGATCTTGTCGGCGAACATGTCGATGATCACCAGCGCATGCGGCTCGGCATCCTGAAACTGTTTAGCCATTTCATCCGCGGTGTAGAGCGGATTGACGTTCACCAAAACACAGCCTGCCTTGAGGATCCCAAAGGCCGCGACCGGAAAGGCCAGTCCGTTGGGCATCTGCAGTGCCACGCGGTCGCCTTGCGCCAGCCCCGCCACTTCCCGCAAGTAAACGGCAAACGCATCCGACATCTCGTCGACCTGCGCGAATGTCAGCGATCCGTTCATGCCGTTTGGCATGCAGGCGGTAAAAGCTGTCGTATCGCCAAAAGTATCGGAGGCGGACCGGATCAAATCACTGATGGTCCGATAAGATGCCGCCTCGATCTCCGGCCGCATGTCAGGGCTATAGAACGCTGTCCACGGACGTTCACTTGAAGTCATTGTTTCCCCCCGGCTTTTTCGCCACCGCCACATCAACAACCTCTGATTGCTTTCCCAGGCAATAGAAGCTGTAGATCAACCATAGTTGTCTGAGAGCTTTAGCAAAACCCCGTAACGCAAGGGCATATGGGAAGAAATTTTAAGTTGCACCGCAGCAAACTAGATAACTGTTTGCGAGTGCTCGATAATTTGTCTCTCGCTTGGGAAATCGGATTTGTGTTCCTACCTTGTTTCATCTCTCAAAAAAGTTAGCCGCCAACAGGCGGCCGAGCTGTATTGGCAAATTTATTTCATCGCGCACTGAGCCAAAACGGCTGATCTTTCGTAGCATTGCGGTACCACGCAATGATCTGCCGCCGCTCGTCTTCTTCCATGAAGGAGACATTCGCCGGCGGCATTGCGTCGGTCACGCCAGCCTGCAGATAAATCTGCTTGGCTGCGCGCGCCACATCGGCCTCGGTTTCCAGAAGAAGGTTTTTTGGCGCCCAGTGGATGCCCTCGTAAAAGGGCTCCCTGGAGTGGCACATGGCGCAGCGGCCGGGCACAATGGCCATGACGTCGTCAAAACCCTCGGCGCTGGCAAAGACCTGTTCGGTCTGGGTGAGCGGGCGCGCATCAGAGGCGTCAAAGCTGTCTTGTTGAAGCGGTGCCATCGACAACTGAATAATCGCAACAAACAGGATCGCTGTAACAAGCCAGGTCCAGGTTGGATTGCTGGTTCCGGCATGGTTCGAATTGAAGTAGTGCCGAATGGACACGCCCATCAAGAAGACAAGTGCGGCAATCAGCCAATTGTATTCAGATGCAAAGGCCAACGGATAATGGTTGGACAGCATTAAGAAAACGACCGGCAGCGTCAGGTAGTTATTATGGGTGGAGCGCAGCTTGGCGATTTTGCCGTATTTTGCATCTGGCGTCCGGCCCGCTTTCAGGTCAGCGACAACGATCTTCTGATTCGGAATGATAATGAAAAAGACGTTTGCCGACATGATGGTTGCCGTGAAGGCTCCCAGATGCAGCATGGTTGCACGGCCAGTGAAGATCTCATTGTAGCCGTACCCCATCGCGACGAGCAGGGCGAACAACAGAACCATCAAAAGCGTCGGACTGTCTCCCAGCTTGGATTTGCAGAGGTAATCATACACAAGCCAGCCAATGCTGAGCGAACCGGCGGAAATCAGGATCCCCTGCCACAAGGCAAGATCGGCTTTGCTTGGATCAATGAGATAGAGTTCACCGCTTACCCAATAAACGATCATCAGGAGACCAGCCCCCGACAGCCAGGTGGCGTAGCTCTCCCATTTGAACCAGACCAGATGCTCCGGCATGTTTTCCGGCGCCACCAGGTATTTCTGGATGTGGTAAAAACCACCGCCGTGAACCTGCCATTCCTCGCCATGGGCACCCACGGGAAGATGCGGAACCTTCTTCAGGCCAAGATCCAGCGCGACAAAGTAAAACGACGAGCCAATCCAGGCGATGGCTGTGATGACGTGTAACCAGCGGACGGCAAATGCGAGCCAGTCCCAAATGATCGCAATGTCTAACATTGCACTCCCTCCAAATTCTTTCGCATCAACCTAGTCGATCCATGAATTTTCTGGTATCCCGACATAATCCAAGCAGTTTCAAAAAATCCGGAACAATCGCCTCATGGCCTATCTGGAAAACATCCGCACCTTCCTACGTGTCTATGAGTTGGGCAATATGTCGGCAGCCGCACGGGACTTGAGAATCTCCTCAGCCGTTGCCTCCTCCCGCATATCGCAGCTTGAAGAACATTTAAATGTGCGGCTGTTTCAGCGCACGACCCGCGCTCTCAGCCCAACTGAACAGGGCAACATTTTTTATCGCGGCGCCACAAAAATCATGGAGGCTGTGGAAGAAGCGGAAGCTGAAATCACCAATATGACCCGCTCGCCCCGCGGTACATTGTTTGTGGCGGCCCCGATCGGCATGGGCCAGAGCCTGATTGCACCGGCGATCCCGCAATTCAAGGCAGATCATCCGCTTATCGACATTCGCCTGCGCCTCTCGGATCGCAAGGTTGATCTGACCGGTGAAGGCCTCGACGCGGCCTTCTTCCTTGGTGTTCCTGAGGATTCCAACCTTAAAATCCGGAAGATCGCCGACTGTCAGCGGATCTTGTGCGCATCTCCGGACTATATCGCCCGAACAGGGCAACCAGAAACAAGCGCAGACCTATCAAGTGGGAAATTCGACTGCCTGAACATGCGCTATCCAGGTGCGCCTGAATTCCAATGGCCCTTGCAAACTTCGGATGGCGTCAAACGTGTTCCGATCAAAGGCCCATTTGAATCCGATCATGGCGATGTCCTTACTGGCTGGGCCCTAGAAGGTCACGGCATCATTTTGAAACCGGTCTTTGAAATAGCTGATCATTTGAAAAGCGGCCGGTTGGTGCAAGTTCTGCAAAACGAACCGCCGATCCCGGTCCAAATGGCCTGCCTCTACACCCACCGGCGCCGGCAGGACCCGAAAGTGCGGCTCTTTATCGAGTTCATGGTTGCCCATATTCAGGAAGAGCTTGCACGAACGGCGTCTCTCTAAATGCATAAGCGGACGCGTCAGCGGAGCACTTTCAAGAATTATCGAAAACCGCATACGCACACTCTGATCTATAAGACGGAAAATTCTGGAGGTCTGTCTTGAAACGCTATCCCCGCAATCTTCGTGGTTATGGTCCCAATCCGCCGCATGCCAACTGGCCGAACGGCGCCAAGGTCGCTGTGCAATTTGTGCTGAACTACGAGGAAGGCGGCGAAAACTGCGTGCTTCATGGCGATGCCGCTTCCGAAGCTTTCCTGTCCGATATTCCAGGTGCCGCCCAGTGGCCAGATCAACGCCATTGGAACATGGAATCCATGTATGAATACGGCGCACGCGCCGGTTTCTGGCGGCTGCACAGGCTGTTCACCGGTGCGAATATTCCGATCACAATCTACGGCGTAGCAACAGCCCTTGCCCGCAGCCCGGAACAGGTTGCGGCGATGAAAAGCGCGGGTTGGGAGATCGCCAGCCACGGTTTGAAGTGGATTGAGCACAAGGACATGGCCCCGGAGATGGAACGCGCGGCAATTGCCGAGGCGATCCGCCTGCATACCGAAGTAACCGGCGAGCGCCCGCGCGGCTGGTACACGGGCCGTTGTTCGGAAAACACTGTCCGGCTTGTCGCCGAAGACGGCGGCTTTGACTACATCTCCGATACTTATGATGACGACCTGCCCTATTGGCTGAAAATGGACGGCCGGGATCAGCTGATCATTCCCTATACGCTCGAAGCCAACGACATGCGTTTTTCCGTGTCTCCGGGTTGGAGCAGCGGCGAAGACTTCTTTGACTATCTGAAGAATGCTTTTGACGTTCTTTACGCCGAAGGCGAAGCCGGTTCACCGAAAATGATGTCTATCGGCCTGCACTGCCGCCTGATCGGCCGTCCGGGTAAGCTCGCAGCCCTGAAGAAATTCATTGATTACATCCAAGGTCACGCGAACGTCTGGTGTCCGCGCCGGATTGAAATCGCCAAGCATTGGGCCGAAACCCACCCGCCACAGCATTTTGACCGGCCAAGCGAGATGGATCGCGAGACTTTTGTTGCAAATTACGGCAGCATTTTTGAGCACTCCCCGTGGATCGCGGAACGGGCACATGATCTAGAACTTGGCCCGGCCCATGATTGCGCTGCTGGCGTTCACAATGCGCTGTGCCGGATGTTCCGGACCGCAACCGAAGAAGAACGCCTCGGTGTTCTGACAGCGCACCCGGATTTGGCCGGAAAACTGGCCGCCGCCGGCCGCTTGACGGCCGAGAGCACCAGCGAACAGGCCGGGGCTGGTCTCGATCTTTTGACCGACGAAGAACGGGAAACCTTCACAAAACTCAACGCCGACTATGTCGCCAAACACGGCTTTCCCTTCATCATCGCCGTACGCGACCACACCAAGGCGTCCATTATGGCTGCGTTTCATGAGCGGATCGGCAACAACCGGGCAACTGAATTTGCCGAAGCTTGCCGTCAGGTGGAGCGGATCGCCGAATTCCGGCTGATGGATATTCTTCCATGAGTTCTGTTTTGGTCCCTGCCCCACTGGCCGCAGACACTTTTGCAGCGTACGGCGATGTGATTGAAGTTTCTGGGGAACCGGACAAGGTCATCAATCAGGGCATGTGTGGTCGCCATCACGATCTGGCAACGCTCGATTTTGGATCGGGACAGGCTGGCATCAGCCTGTTCAATGCCAAAGCCCGGTCGTTTCCCTACAGCGTCGATATGGTTGAACGGCATCCTAAGGGCAGCCAGGCGTTCGTGCCGCTCGATGGCGTGCCCATGCTGGTGATTGTTGCGGAAGATCAGAACGGCACGCCGGTGAACTTGAAAGCATTCGTCAGCCAGCCAGGCCAGTCAGTCAATCTCCACCGGGGTACTTGGCATGGTGTTCTGGCGCCAATCGAAAAACCCGGCCGCTACATCGTTGTCGACAGGATTGGCGATGAACCGAACCTGGAAGAACACTGGTTCGATACGCCTTTCACCGTTGAGGCGGTTTAGCAGATAAAATGGGGGCGTCGAGACCCATCCCAGCGCTTCTCAGCGCGCTGCCATCAGTTTTGCCATGTCGATCATACGGGCCGAAAAGCCCCATTCGTTGTCGTACCAGCCGAAGATCCGCACTTGGCGTTCACCGACGGACAAGGTTTCCGGCAAAGCGACCACAAGAGATTCCGGCCGGGCGCGCATGTCTGTTGAGACGACCCGGTCTTTTGTGAACCCAATCACCGCACTGTCTGAAAAGATTTTTTGCAGACGTTCGTTGATGTCTTCCCCAGGCCGATTTTTAAGTGTCAGGGTTACATCGACCGCAGACACGCTGATTGCCGGTACCCGAACCGCTGCCCCGCTCACAATGCCATTCAGCTTCGGCAGAACCTGACCGACCAACTTTGTGGCACTCGTTGTTGTCGGCACCATGGAAACGCCGCCGGCTCGGCTGCGCTCCAGGGGCCCGCGTGGCGCATCCACCATCGGCTGGCTGCCGGTGTAACAGTGGATCGTGGTCATATGCCCGGCCTCAATGCCAAGCGCATCGTCAATTCCGCGCAGCAGCGGCGCCAGAGCATTGGTTGTGCACGAACCGTTGGAGACGATGGTCCGGTCTTCAAGTTCTTCTTCGTTTGCCCCCAAGACAAGCGTGACGTCTGCGGCAGCAGAAGGGCCCGAGATCAGAACATTTCTTGCGCCGACCTCAAGACCGCGGCTGGCAACTGCTTTGGTGTCGGCCTTTCCCGTGCATTCCAGAACCACATCAACACCGGATAGATCCAATGCGGAAAGATCAGCTTCACATGAGAACCGGATTTCTTTGCCATCAACAGTCAGCTGATCATCGGTATGCTCAACCGTTCCAGGATATGGACCAAAAACACTGTCATATTTGAAGAGATAGGCGCAGGTTTCCAGCGGTGCGATGTCGTTGATCTGCACCACTTCAATTGCTTCTTCCGGCTGCAACGTCAGAACTTGGCGTAAGACAGTGCGGCCAATACGGCCGAACCCGTTGATAACGATCCGCATTTATCGTTTCCGGTTTTGATAGATGATCAGCTGCGTGAAACCGGGATATGCCAGCGTTCGCCAACACATTTGAAAACCCGATTAACACTAGTCTAGTTTTATCACTGCACTGTAATTTCTGAAGGAAAATATTGTCCCTAGAGACAATTTCCCTAAAAAACACAAGAGGATACTGACTTACCCTAAAGAAAACAAAAAGCAGTTTCTTAAATCATAAAAAAGTACAGGCCCGTTTCTTGAAAACAGGCCCACACTTCGTTCGAAGGGTATGAAACCCGTTAGGCAGACAATTTATCGGAAGCTGCGGTTTCCCGCTTCCTTATTGGTGCTCCATAGGTGTTGGGGATCGCCTCGCCAAAAGTTTTCATGAGATCTAGTTCGTTCTCATTTTCCTCGGTCACCGGCTCGAGAGACAAATCAGAATAGCTGAGACGGTTAGGATCCTTCACAACCCGCCGGTGGATACGGGACAGCTTCAAATAGAGCGCACCAAAAGACGACATGGTGACGATGACCTCCAAAAGTCGTCTTGGATAGAAAATCAGCGGGTTTTCAATCTTCATTCCCGAGCGCCGCTGTTTCCGGGCCTTCCGGCGTAAAAAACCTGCCTCCAGAGGATGAACTTTTTCATAGAAGATCGATCCATAAAAGGCGCCCAATCCCAGCATCAGCTGGTGGGTTTTGAGCCCGCGCGCGGCGCCGCGCCGCAACACGGTTTCCATATGCTCTGGCGTATAGAACTGTCTCCAGCAATCCAAATAGACCTTTTCCCACTCCGCATCGCTCATGACCGGATGGTGTGAAACCCGGTGGTTGAGGTCGTATTTGTTGATGTCCGGATCCATCCAGACACCTTTGGCGGCCATCTTTTGATGATCTTCAGATCCCGGCAGGGGTGTCAGAAAGAAGAACTCGATCAGATCCAGCGGCAGCTCTTTCTTGATGATCTCGATGTTCCGATGGATTTTTTCCGGCGTGTCATCCGGGAAGCCCAGAATGTAGCCCGCGTAGGTGACAACGCCGACCTCTTTCCAGGCCTGCAACATCTTGCGGTATTCCCAGATCTTGTTCTGGCGTTTTTTGGCGGCCATCAAGGCATCCGGGTCGATATTCTCCAAGCCGATGAACACCCGGTTACAGCCGGCTCTAGCTGCCATCTCAATAAATCCGTCGAGCCGGTGGCACAGCGTATCCACCTGAATGATAAACTTGAAACGGAGACCCACCTCTTCCCTGAGGTAGATCAAGCGCTCCAGGATTGCTTTCCAGTTTTTATTCCGGGCGAAGTTATCATCGGTAATGAAAAACCGCTTGATGCCCTGCGTGTGGTTCTGGCGAATGATCGCTTCGATGTCATCGGGCGAGCGGAAGCGGGACTTGCGCCCTTGCACGTTGATGATGGTGCAGAACGAGCACTGATAGGGGCAGCCGCGCCCGGAATCGAAGCTGGTATAGTGTCCGGCCGTATCTTGGAGGTTTTCGCTCGGCAAATACGGCAGGGATGCTCCGTCCATTCCCGGCATGTCATGCATGACATTATAGAGCGGTTTTTGGTCACCGTTCCAAAGGTCTTGCAGCAGTTCGGCCATGCGCCCTTCGGTCTCGCCTGCATAGATCGTTGCACCCAATTCCTGGGCTTCAGCGATTTCCCTTGGTATTTCCGGCAGCATTGCAAGGCATCCAGCGGCATGAAAACCGCCTATGACAACTGGCACTTCAGCAGCCCGGAATTGCTGTGTCAGATCGAGCGCCCTTGGAAACTGATTGGACTGCACGCCAACCAACCCAACGAAGCCTCTATCGGCCGCTTTGACCCGGCGAATGATCTTCTCAACATCCAGGACGGTATTGGTTTCATCATGCGCGACCAAGTCGATTTCGACGTCGGGCCCGAGTGCATTCTTCTCCGCGGCATCGCGGATAAGTCCATAGACGGATGCCAGGGAATTTGATGGGATCGCGTTCTTCCACCACTGAATGACATAGCCGTCATCGTCATAGTGGGACGGCTTGATCAGGACGATTGCAAACTTTTTCTGTGCGGCCATCATTCCCCCCGCGACTGGCCGCATGGCAGGACAATGGTGTGAAGTCACCGGACCGGTGCTTCACAACTTTTTCAAACTGCACTTTTTGCGGCGTCATCGGCAATTCTGCCCAATGCCGCTGCGTCAATCAAGAAAAGCTGCGGTAACAAAATATTCCCTTGTGAAACACTGAAGCCAGCAAAATTCTATTGGAGTGCTTGCCTGTTGAAATCGCGCAGGAAAAAGAAGCGACCACCCTCTTTGATCGGGATCAGCCGCTTCTAAAAAGTTTTCTTTGTTGGCAGAAACCCGAAGAAATTCCTCCAGTCATCTCGCCGCGACCAATCCCTAAATCGCAAGAACCAGATGCGAGCAGCCGTTTTTCGGCCGCCACCTGGGCAGTTGGCTAAAGCGCCATGTGCCGGTTGACGTCCTTATAAAGCAGATACCGGAACGGCCCCGGTCCACCAGCATAACAAGCTTGCGGGCAGAAGGCGCGCAGCCACATGTAATCGCCAGCTTCAACTTCCACCCAGTCTTGATTGAGCCGGTAGACAGCCTTTCCTTCCAGTACATAGAGTCCATGCTCCATGACGTGGGTTTCTGCAAACGGGATCACCGCCCCCGGCTGAAAGGTGACAATGTTGACGTGCATGTCGTGCCGCACATCCTTCGGATCGACAAAGCGTGTTGTCGCCCATTTGCCGTCGGTACCAGGCATTTCCACCGGTTCAACGTCGTCTTCGTGGGTCACGAAAAACTCCGGTGTATCCAGTCCTTCGACTGCTTCATATGCCTTGCGGACCCAATGAAAGCGCACCGGCGCATCGCTCTCGTTTTTGAATGTCCAATCCGTTTCAGGCGGAATGAAAGCATAACTTCCGGATCTCAGGTCATGGCTAGTGCCCTCGACGGTGAGTACTGCCTCACCCTCCACCACAAACAAGACCCCTTCCGCTTCAGGATCGGTTTCCGGCCGGTCCGAGCCGCCGCCCGGAGCAACTTCCATGATGTACTGGGAAAAGGTCTCGGCAAAACCAGACAGAGGGCGCGACAAAACCCACAAACGGGTGTCTTCCCAGAACGGCAGGAAACTGGTCACAATGTCCCGCATGGTCCGGCGCGGAATAACTGCATAAGCATCTGTAAAGACCGCTCGATCGGTCAGAAGTGTTTCCTGGCCCGGATGTCCACCAGTGGGCGCGTAATACGACTTCGGCACTGCCAATGTTCCCCTAAACTGTTTGCAGACGGACTATGGCCTTCAATACGCCAGCATGCCAGTGGCGTTTAAGATCAGCAGCTTTTGGTTTTTCAAGAAAATAAGATCATTAGACCGCTTGCAGCAGACAATGGCTTATTTGAGGGGTGTCTCTTGCTTCATCTCCCAGGAGGGAATTTTTGTTCGATGGCGCGACAAACCGTGTTCGGTCTTGTTCCAATGATAGGGTGCCGATGCCAGCTCCCAAACGGCCCGGTAGAAGGCGACTCCTGCCAGAGACCAATAGACCAGGACTCCTAAGGCATCAAAGAGGTGGACACCTTGATGCCGCCGCCGGGCTCCCATCCATATGGCGAATAAAGTACCAGCATACCCAATTGTAGCTCCAGAAACGAACATGATCGTCAGAGCGACATTTCCAAAAAAGTAGCTCTGGTCGTAATATCCAAGGAGGTAGGTAAGAACGAGCGCAAAGAAAACCGGATGTAAGGCAACCAACAGAAAGGTGCCGAGAAAAAGAGCCGCTAAAACGAGACTCCGAACAGCCCCCAAATCAAGCAGCAATCGTTTCGGATACCGGGCATGGACAAATACTGTCTGCAACCATCCCTTGTGCCATCGGGCGCGTTGTGCAAGCCAAGCCTTTATGGAGACTGGGGCCTCCTCAAGGGTACTGCAGGGCAGCATGCCAAGACGAAACCCGAGGCGTTCAAGGCGCACGCCAAGATCTGCATCTTCGGTCACATTGTATCTGTCCCACCCGCCAGCGGCATGCAGCGCGCTGATCTTAAAATGATTAGATGTTCCGCCAAGCGGAAACGGCCACCGGTGGCGGAACAGCCATGGCAGCAGCTGATCAAACAGACAAATGTATTCAAGCGCAAAATGCCGGGAAATGAAGGTTTCGCCGCCATTGTCGATAACGAGCCTTGCCTGTAGGCAGGCAAATTCTTTCGGCAATTGAGCAAAGAAAAACGCTGCTTTTTTTAGTTGATCCGGATCAGGCCGGTCTTCAGCATCATAAACGGTTACGAATTCACCTGTCGCAGCAGCCAAGCCGTAGTCCAATGCCCTCGGTTTGGTCCTTGGGTGTCCGTCAGGTACGCTTAGAACATCAAAACAAGCTGGCAAGTTTCCAGGTATAGCCGCAGCCGTTTCCACATCATCTTTTTCGATCAGCAATATGACTTGCAGCTTGTGCCGCGGGTAACTCAGGTTTTTTAAAGCACGTAGCAATTCAGGAATAACTCGAGCTTCCCGATAAAGAGGGACAAGCACAGTGTATCGCGGCCAATTGATAAGCCCAGAACTTAATGGTTCTGGCAGCTTATAATTCAGATCATCGTTTTGTGTTGCCAACGCACTGGCGATACGAACACCTCCGGCACCCAAACACGCCAACGAAACAATACCCGTCAGTACAAAAAGAAACACATCGGACAGAGCTTGGCTTAGGCCTATTAGAAGAACAGTCGCGGCTCCTATCATCATAAACACGACCGAAAGCCGTATGTTTCGGGCAGAAAACGCCGGGAACCGGATTTCCAGTTCACCAGCCGGCGAATTTGTTACAGATGATGCATAATGAATAGCATCTGGGGTCGCGATCCGGATCTGTTTGGCCAGGTCCGGATAGAACTGTAGATGCCGGTAAACGGCTTCAAATTGCCCTGGTTCGGGGGCAATCGCATAGAGCGCTTGATTGTGATGAAGCGATAGAAGCACCGGACCGAATTCAAACTCTCCGATATTCAGAGGCCTGTCGTTCAATGTCCTGAAACGAAAGCCATTTTCCGGTAGAAAAGGCACATCGCAGAGCTCGGCAAATGCGCTATAAAGGCACTCTGTGGTGACAAGGGCATGGCGAAGCAGATACTCTTCGGGCTGGATCTTTTGCATTTCGGCCGTGTCATGCGCCGTTTTCAACACCGACCGGGGAACACCACGTGATAACAGGATCTCAAGTACACCTGGCAGACTATCCTGCATGTCAACGCTCCCCTTACACTCAAGGCACACAATTCTGCCGAAGGATTACCTTAAGTAACTCAGGTAGAGACATTTCCCCCAGCGGACGGGTAAGTGCTGAATTCTTGTTATTTATAGTTGCGCTACTATTTACCATATTCTCTATGGTTGCAACTTTTGATCTTGCACACGCAGAGGAGGCAGACATCACAATCCCGAACTTCTGGGATCACAAGGCTGTTTATGACCGGCCCACCGCAATACCGGACAAGATCCAGTTCCTCGCAACAGACAATTATCCGCCTTTTGTTTTCCGCGACCCGCAAGGACGCCTGACTGGGTTCAATATTGATCTGTCGCGGGCGTTATGTCAGGAGCTAAACATCTCCTGCGCCTTGAAAATCAAGGATTTTGAAGTTCTGATACCGGCGTTGGCCGAGGAGGAAGGCGACGCTATCATTTCCGGCCTGTCCCGGTATACGCCTGGCGCACAGGACCTCTTGTTTACGGACGATTATCTCAAGCTACCGGCGCGCTTGATCATTTCAAAGGAAGCGAAGACAGACTTCGACGAACAGTCGCTAAGCGGACAAAAGCTGGCCGTAGAATCTGGAACCCGGTATGAAGCCTTTGCGAGGAAGTTTTGGCCGACCTCAGATATCCAACCGGTCCGGACACCGGCTGAAGCCCGTCAGGCTGTGAAAGATGGAACGGCCGATGCCCACCTTGGAGATGGCTTAAGCCTGTCGTTTTGGTTGCGCAGTCCAGCAGCTGATGGATGTTGCCGATTTACCGGCGGCCCATGGCTGGAGCCAGGCTACTTCGGCGAAGGTATGGCTATTGCGACCCGCAGCAACGACCCCGAGCGTGCGGCGGCGCTCAATTATGCGCTGCGCCAATTGCACCAAAAAGGCATGTATCAAGAGCTTTACTTGCGATACTTCCCGCTCAGCTTTTATTGATTTCAGAGCGTTCTGTCCGGCGTTCGGCGCTGAGAAATGGAATAACAAGACTGAAAGGCAACTGATGCGCCTTGGGTGTGAGCTCTGGCCCCAGGCCTAGCTCCATCCCATCGTGTCCCAGCTTCGGTTGAGCGACATAAGTCCCGAACAAACGGTCCCATACCGACAGGTTAAATCCATAATTCGAATCCGTTTCGCTTCGGCGGATCGAATGATGAACCCGGTGCATGTCAGGTGTCACAATGGCCAGTCTCAGTACCTTGTCGAGCCAAAGTGGAAGCGACGCATTCGCATGATTAAAGAGCGCAGCGCCATTCAGAACGATTTCAAAAACCAGCACCGCTTCGGCCGGTCCGCCCAGCGCGATAATTATTGCGCCCTTCCAGATAAAGGACAGCAAAATCTCAATCGGATGAAAGCGTAAAGCGGTCGAGACATCCACCTCAGAATCCGCATGATGCATGCGGTGAATGCGCCAAAAGACTGGGATTTTGTGGGAAGCCAAATGTTGCAGCCAAACGGCAAAATCAAGAACAACGAACGCAAAAATCCAAGCCACGGCACCGGACCAATCTAGCCATCCGAAAAGCCCCCACCCACGGTCCTGGGCCAATAGCGCCAGTCCAACACCCCCGATCGGGAAAATCAGCCGAACCAGTGCCGCATCGATTACAACAAGCGCCCAATTGGTTGGCCAGCGCTTTACCCGCCCTAACGGTTGCCCCCGTTTGGGCAACGCAAACTCCAAAGCCGCCATGAAAACAAATATGCTGGCGAAACAAAGCATCCGGACCGTGTTGGTCTCCAGTCCAATCCAATTTCCGGCACTCTCCACGCCAACCTCTTGTCTGTGACTTGCTTTCCCGTTGTTGCATATGTAGTGCACGGGAACACTTTCCAGCAATTCACAAACTGACGCGGCCAGATAAACATCATGACAGACTTCCTTTGGACACGGCCGGAAACCGATCCATCCGCTACACTGCTTCTGGCACATGGAGCCGGCGCTCCTATGGATTCGACTTTCATGGACAAATTGGCCACCGCTCTTGCGTCAAACGGAATCGCAAGTGCCCGGTTTGAATTCGCCTATATGGCTGGACGCCGGACTGGAGGTTCCAAAAGGCCGCCGCCAAAAGCCGACAAGCTGATTGGAGAGTTTCAGACCGCATTACAAAGCTTGTTGAGCCAATCTGAAGGCCCAATTCTGCTTGGCGGAAAGTCCATGGGCGGCCGCGTTGCGGCAATGCTTGCTGGCGGCGGGTCTCTCCCTGCCCGCGTCAAAGGTGTGTGTTGCTTTGGTTATCCGTTCCATCCAACTGGAAAACCGGACGCTGACTGGCGTCTTTTACCGCTTGAGGATGCCAAACGGCCGGTTCTGGTCCTGCAGGGTGATCGGGATCCGTTCGGCAATAAGGCTGAGATTGATGAAGTGACACTGCCTGGCTCTGTGTCATTGACGTACCTTGAAGATGGCAATCACGACTTTGGGCCACGTGGCAAATCGCCAGCCACGCTCGACGGCAACATATCAGCCGCCGCAGAAGCCGTCGCAGCATTCACTTCAGGGCTTTGATGTCACTCGGCTGGCGTTAGATCCCGCACGCCGCTGCCCGCTCCGTGCAAGCGCTTTTTGTGGCGCAGCTGAATTAACCCGGCGATATCATCACCAATCTGCAGCAAAGCAGGGACCAAGACCAGAACCAGAGCCGTCGCCGTTGCCAAACCAAAGACAATTGTGATCGCCATTGGCAGCAGGAACTGCGCTTGAAGACTGGTTTCAAACATCAGCGGCAGCAAGCCACCGATAGTCGTCATCGACGTTAAAAGCACAGCCCTCAAGCGGTCGCAGCTTGAGCTGATGGCAGCTATATCAAGATCTTCTCCGCTGGCCCGGCGTTCTTCAAACCGCGCCACCAGAATGATGGAGTTGTTCACCAGAATGCCGGCCAGCCCAAGCAAACCAATCATGCTCAGGATGGTCAGTTTAAAACCCATCAGGTAGTGGCCGACAATCGCGCCAACGATACCAAACGGGATAATCGACATCACGATGATGGGACGCGAATAACTGCCGAAGATCGCAGCCAGGATAATGTAGATCCCGGCAACGGCCATCAGAACTCCGGTCATCAGCTCAGAAAACGCATTCGCTTGTTCTTCCGCGCGCCCGGCGAAAGAGTAATCCAAACCATATTTCTGCACGAGATCTGGCAGAAACTGTTGTTCAAGCTCGGCAATGATTTGGTTGTTCGAGGTCAGCGTGCTGTCGATATCAGCGACCACCGAAACAACTGTCTTGCCTTCCCGGCGCAAAATCACGGAGAAACCTTGGGAATCCGTTAGATTGACAACTTCTGTCATCGGAACGAAGTCGCCAGCGGGAGTGCGAAGAGACAATTGCCGTAGAGCCGCAGTACCCGCCACGTCGATCTGCTGACGCACCCGGACCGTAACTTCTTCGTCACCTTCTGCGAACCGCCGGGCAATGTTGCCTTCAAAAGCATTGCGGATCTGGCGGGCAGCACTTTCTACCGTGAAGCCAAGCGCCCGGCCGCGGGGTGTCAATTCAACAAGCAGCTCCGGTTTTCCGTAAGGCAGATCGTCTTCCACCGCGCTGGTTCCGGGGAAGGCCGAGAGCTCTTGCTGCAATTCCTGCGCTGCGGCCTTTAAGTCCTGCAGGTCAGCGCCAGTCAGCCGGATATCCAGGTCTCGGCCCGGAGGCCCACCCCGGCGCTCAGCAATCGCCACCCGAGCAATACCAGGAATGTCTGGTACCGCGGCACGCCACGCGCGAACAATCGCAGGCGTACGCACTGTCCGCTCTTCCGACCGGCTGAGCTGGACAGCGATGTTGGCAACATTGTCGCCTCTGTTGTTTCCTGCACGTCCAAGCGTTGCGTAGGTCGCAACGACCAGCTGCTCGCCGTTGTCGCCGGAAATTGTAGCCTCTGCCTTTTTCAAGGCGTCCTCAATGCGGTTGATCCCTGCAATCGCTTCTTCCTCCGGAATACCGGCATGGAAAAAGATCGACGCGGTTAAGTTCTCCGCTTCTGGCGACGGAAAGAATGTAAATCCGACCCGGCCGCCCTGGAGGAGCCCCACAGCCAGAACCATTGCTGCGATCGCGACCGACAACGTGACATATCGCCAGTGAACCGCTGCCGTCACGAATGCATGGAACGGATAGTCTCGTATCCAGTTGAAACCCGCATCAAATCCACGCCGGAACCAGCTCGGCTGACCCCGCCGCCCCGCCCGTCGGCGCGACTGCCGTAACATCATCAAGAAGGCTTCAAAACCGAGCGCGACTACGAATGCAACTGCAACGATGATAATTTCGAATGGAACCAGCCCGACCGTGTCCTTCAGAGCGCGCAACGGATCATCAATGACATCAAGGAATGGCGGAACCGAGATGTCCGGCTGGCTGGCAAGAGCACTTAAGAAAAACGCTGGTGCACCAGCAATCAAAACAACCCGCCACCAGTTCCAACCCCGGCGCGTGGCAAGTGCGTGAGACAAATGGCCGGGCAGGACCAGAAAACACTCGATGAGGGACGCGATCACAACGGCGACGACGACTACGGGAAGTGTGCCCATAATCTGGCCGAGAACCCCGCCAATGAGCAATATCGGCACAAAGGCAGCGATTGTGGTCAGGCTGGCCGCGAATATCGGAGCAAGCATGGTCGTTGCGCCATTGATCGCTGCTTCGTCGGGGTCATCGCCCATGGCCTGACGCGTCGCCGTATGTTCGCCGACAACAATCGCATCATCGACAATAACCCCGAGCATCATGATCAGGGCGAACATCGAAATCATGTTGATGCTTTCACCCATCAACCACAGGATCCCGAGCGTCGCCATCATGGCAACGGGGATCCCTGCAGCCACCCAGAGGGCAATCCGCGCATTCAAGAATAAAAACAGGATTCCAACAACGAGCACCAATCCGGTGAGGCCATTTTCCAGGAGAAGCGTAATCCGACCTTTCACAGCATCTGCGCGCACATCATACTTTAGAACTTCAAGGCTTTGCGGCAGTTGCGGCCTAATCTCAGAGAGGTAATCGTCAACGATTTGTGCAGCCTTGAGTGTATCGGTGGTTTCGACCCTCAAGATTTCCAGTTCAATGGCACGAGATCCCTTTGAGAACCCCTGGTTTTCGTTGTCATCGAAATCACGAAGAACCGTTCCGATATCATCGACTTGGGTCTTTTCACCGGAAGCAAACGATTTGACCTCCACCCGGCCGACTGCTTGCGGAGACCGCTCTTCCGATAGCGCTCGGATTTGACGTTCGACCGCACCATCCAAACTGCCGGCCGGAAGGTCGACCGTATTTCCGGCGATTTGCTGGGCGACATCGGAAATAGTGATATCAAGTCTGCGCAATTCTCGTTCTGGAATTTCAACCAGATATTCTGGTGCGCGGTACCCTTTCAGCTCGACCTTATCGATCCCACGCGCCAGAAGATCATCGCGCATCTGGCGCGCAAAAACTTTGAGGGATTCTTCCGGAAATGGACCACGTAAGGCTAATGTTGCGACACCGTCGGTAAAGGTTGCCGCAGAAATGATGGGCGTTTCAGAATCCAACGGTAAAGTCGTTATACCGGAAACGGCCTGCTCTACATCCGACAGCGCTTTTTGCAGATCAGTCCCTTCCACAAATTCCATGCGGATTGATGCACTGCCTTCACGACCATAGGATTCGAACTCTTCCAACCCTTCAAAAAACCGGAGTTCCGGTTCGAGGACCTCTAGAATGTTGGACGTGACATCCTCAGCACTGGCACCTGGCCAGGTAATTGCCACGGCAATGGTATCGATCTTGACTGTTGGAAAAAACTGGGTGTTGAGCTTGGCGAGACCATAAGCGCCAAACAGCACCATAACGGCCATGATCAAGTTGGCGGCATTAGAATGCCGGACCAGCATCTCCAAAAACCCGTGAGGCTTCAGGTGTCGAACCATGACTGCCTCCGTTATTGGGCGGTTTGAGTTGCTGATTGATCAGAGGCCCCGGCCGAGTGGCTTGCCACCGGCTGGACCGCATCAACGTCCTTCACAAGAAGGCCGTCACCGGCTTCCGGAATTCGCGTTACCAGCAGAGTTTCACCGGGCTGAAGATCACCTTCGACAAGAATAAAGCCATCGTCTATCGCAAGGGCTCTGACATCTCTCGCTGTGAGCCGGCTATTTTCGATGACATAAACCGTTCCTTCGCCATAGTAAGCGGCTTCTGGGACCCGGAAACTGTCTGCATAAGTTTGATCTGGAATGGAAATTTCAACAAAAGCGCCCGGACGAAGGGGCACTGAAGCCGCGCTCATATCAATCGTTGCGATGAGGTCGACACCACCGCGGTTGCTGGCAACATCTGCGCCAATCCGGCCAACTGTTGCCGGATAGATCACGGGCTGATCACCGAGATACCAGGTCACGTCGACCGGACGGCCAACGACCGAGCCAGTTTCTGCAATCAATCGGCCGTATTGATTGTCCGACAATATGAACCGCGCCTCGAATTCACCGCTGTCATAAAGCGAAACAATCGCATCGTTGACACTGACCAACCGTCCTGGCTCGGCTGCCGAAGACCTGACAATCGCGTCAAAGGGCGCTGTTAGGACTGTGTTTTCCAATTGGCGCTGAGCGTTCTCCAGACGCCATTCCAAGCGCTCAACTGAAGCGCGCTGCTGAATGACCTTTGCCTCTTCCAAGGCAAGTGTGTTTTCAGATCGCTCAAGGTTCTGCTGACGTTGGGAGACAAGCAACTTGCGGTCATCCACCGTCCGCTCGGTTGCCGCACCCCGCCCAAGCAGCTCTTCGGCCCGCACAAGATCGCGCTCGGCAAAGGCCAGCTGCTCGCCCGCGCGCACAAGATTGGCCTTTTCCAACGCCACCCGGCCCTCGTTCTCCACCAGAGCCGCCTGCCCTTCAGCTAGATTGGCGCGGGCTTCAGTCACGGCGCCTTCATAATCAAACCGGTCAATCGAGATGAGGGTTTCGCCTTTTTCGACCTTGCCGCCGGCTTTCAGGTTTGGGTGAACCTCGACAATCTCCCCGCCAACGAGCGCTCTCAGATCTACTTCCCGGCCTGCCAGCGTCTCACCGTAGACCGAAATCATCGGCGCATGGTCGCCTTGTTCAACCTCAACAGTTTTGACCGCGTAACTCTTCTCTTGAACTGGCCGCTTGGGAACCTCCGGCCGAGTGGCAATCAAGTGATTCATGCCCTGAAATGCGCCGAAGAGGATGGCAAAGGCGATGAGCGCCTGAAGCACGGCTTTCAGGACCAACTTCGTCCGGTCAAACGTGGTCGGTTGCCGTCCTATGGGGGGAAGGACTTCCGCACTCGGTGCCTTGCCGGTTTCCGGGTCGACGGATTGCAACATACTCAGTTATCCCACAACGCATTAAAGATGGCTCACGCGACTATATACGTGAACCCTGCGCATAAGATTACTTTGCATTGCGAAAAATCAAGATTTCTGGCAGCTAAATCACGCTAGCACAGGCAGAAATCGTGTAACCAAATGTATCAATGATTACAAATTGCGGACTGGCATTTGCCAGTCCGCAAGTCATGTCATTTGTCGAATTCATAAGCCGTGCTGCAGAATTCGCAGGTCACAACGATCTTCCCATTGACCGTTACATGCTCGACTTCCTCGGCAGTAAAGTTTGCCAAAACATTGGCAACTTTGTCGCGCGAGCAGCGGCATTTGTCCGCAATCGGCTGAGCATCGAATAGGCGGACACCGCGTTCATGGAACAACCGGTAAAGCAGCGTCTCAACGCTCACTTCCGGATCGGTCAGTTCGACATCCTTGACCGTGTCGACCAGCGCCTTGGCTTCCACCCAGGCGTCGTCTTCATCGACCTCATGGCGTAGCACCCCTTCCGGCGCATCACCGGGATCAATGTCGGCCTGTTTCATCCGCTCAGGAGACTCGGGCAAAAATTGCACCAGGATACCGCCGCCGGTCCAGGACTTGATCGGCGCTTCGCCATCCTGACGGGTGTAGAGCTCACCGACACCCAGACGGACTTCCGTTGGGATCTGTTCAGAGCGCTCAAAATACCGCCGGGCGACCTCTTCAAGCGATACACCATCCAGCTCAACGAGCCCCTGATAGCGCTGCATGTGCTTGCCTTGATCGATCGTCATGGCCAAATGGCCTTGCCCCAGAAGGGTTTCTGGGGACGCTTTACCGGCCTCCATCAGAGCTGCGACACGCTCTGCATCAAACGTCGCGCAAGCTCGGATAGCATCGGGCGTTTCGAAGTCGACAACGAGCATCGACACCGGACCTTCGGTCTGGGTTTGCAGTGTGAAACGGCCATCGAACTTGAGAGACGTTCCAAGCAGGCTCGTCAGAACAATAGCTTCGGCCAGAAGGCGAGAAACCGGCTCCGGGTAATCATGCCGGTCCAGGATCTTCTGCAAGATCGGCCCAAGCGCAACGCTGCGCCCGCGCACATCCAGTTCTTCCACGGCAAAGGGCCGGACAGCGTCCAGCCCTGCGGGCTTGATGCCCAGTTCTTCAAGATTTAGTGCCACTTTGGCTTCGCCTTAAGCTGCGCCGAAACACCAGGCCAGAATGCCCTTTTGAGCATGGAGCCGGTTTTCGGCTTCGTCAAACACGACAGAGTTTGGACCGTCCATGACCTCGTTGGTGACTTCTTCACCCCGGTGCGCCGGCAGGCAATGCATGAAGAGCGCATCTCCATTTGCCTCCGCCATCAGCCGCTCGTTGACCTGGTAGGCGCTGAGCAGGTTGTGACGGCTCTCCGCATCATCATCGCCCATGGACACCCAGCAGTCGGTGATGACACAGTCGGTCCCTTTGACAGCCTCATATGGGTCGTCGGTCACCACAATGGAACCACCCTTTTGACGGGCTGCATCAATCAGCTCCTGAGGCGGGGCCAATTCGCTTGGTGTCGCAATGCGCATTTCAAAGTCCAGGCGCGGGGCCGCATGAACCCAAGACGCCAGAACGTTGTTGCTGTCGCCGGTCCAGGCAATGCTTTTGCCGGAAATGCCCCCACGATGTTCTTCGAACGTCATGATGTCGGCCATGATCTGGCAAGGATGCGAGATCTTGGTCAAACCATTGATCACGGGAACGGTCGCGTTTTCAGCCAGTTCGTTCAAATCATTGTGGTCCAAGATCCGGATCATAATGCCGTCGACGAAGCGGGACAGGACACGCGCGGTATCAGCGATCGTCTCGCCGCGTCCAAGCTGCATTTCAGCGCCGGTCAGCATCAAGGTCTCACCGCCGAGCTCGCGCATACCAACATCGAACGAAATACGGGTCCGGGTCGACGGCTGTTCGAAGATCATTGCCAGGACCTTGCCCGCAAGCGGGCCCTCGCCACGGCGGATGCCGTTGCGCTCGGCTTTGATCTTTTTGCCTGCCTCGAGGATGGTGCGCAGTTCGCTGCCATCAAACTCGGTCAAATCCAGAAAGTTTCTGAATGCTCCACTCGCGGTCATTCGGCCGCTCCTTCAAAAAGCTTCTTCTCCAGGGCAACGGCCGCCTCTTCCAGGCGTTCAACAGCCACCGCAATCTCGTCTTCAGTGATGGTCAAAGGCGGGAGAATGCGCACGACGTTGTCGCCAGCTGGCACGGCCAGAAGACCTGCGTCGCGGGCAGCCCCAACATATTCGCCGACCGGGGCCACGCATTTGATGCCAAGCATCAAGCCGCTGCCGCGAACAGAGTCAAACACCTTGGGATGGCTGTCGACCAATCCGGAGAGTTTCTGCTTGAAGGACAGCCCTTTTTGCTGAACTTCTTCCAGAAAGCCTTCTGACAAGACAACATCCAAAACCGCATTGCCAACGGCCATCGCCAACGGATTGCCGCCGAACGTTGTGCCATGGGTTCCCGGCGCCAGCGCGGATGCAGCTTCCTCGGTTGCCAGACAGGCCCCCATTGGAAAGCCGCTGCCAATTCCCTTGGCAACTGCCATCAAATCCGGTTCTACACCGGTCCATTGATGCGCAAAGAGCTTGCCTGTCCGGCCAACGCCCGTCTGGATCTCGTCAAAGATCAAAAGAGCGCCGGTTTCGTCACACAGCTTGCGCAGCGCGCGCAGGAATTCGAAATCGATCTCGCGGATGCCGCCTTCGCCTTGAATAGGTTCAATCGCAATAGCAGCGGTCTGCGGGCCAACGATTGCTTTTAACGCCTCAAGGTCGCCATTCGGCACCTGATCAAAACCCGGCGCCTTTGGGCCAAACCCTTCCAGGTATTTTTCCTGGCCGCCGGCTGCGATGGTACCCAGCGTCCGGCCGTGGAACGCGCCTTCAAAAGTGATGATTTGATAGCGGTCCGGCTCGTTCCGGTCATAGTGATACCGGCGGGCGCATTTGATCGCCGCTTCCATGGCCTCTGCCCCGGAATTCACAAACAGAACCTTGTCAGCAAAGGTCGCGTCTGCAAGCCGCTGCGCGAGGCGCGCACCATCCGGCATCTGATGCAGATTGGAAATGTGCCAAAGCTTGGATGCTTGGTCCTGCAGTGTCTTGACCAAATGAGGATGGCCATGCCCAAGCGAATTCACCGCAATTCCGGACCCGCAGTCGAGAAATCGTCGGCCGTCACTCGCAATCAGCCAGACACCTTCCCCGTGATCGAAAGACAAGTTCGATCTTGCGTAGTTTCCAAAAAGCGCGGACGCGGACATAACCTCTTACTTCTCCTCTAGCCTGTGCACGGCGCGTTGATTTCCGCTCAATCGCCAATGACAGGTCGCAACCACAATGGGCTAAAAACGCAACATGCCGCCCAAAAGGCGGCACGTTGCCGGAACCTTATACACCGGCAGGCCTATGGCGTGTCAATGGAAATGGCTGAAACCGGGGCCCGGATCAGATTATGTAAAAGTCTCAATGACCTCGCATCTTTTGGGGAAAAGTCCGTTCATCCCCAACTGACTGCAGCCTGAGTGTTGCTTCACAAATTAACGTTATTGTAACCTTTAGCCAATCAGACACGACATCTCGTCTGGCGTATCAACTAGAGGCACAAGATATGCCATAGCGGACATGCGAGCGCGTGTCCACATTCGAGATTTTGGCCAAACACTGGCCTTGGCAAGGGGTGCGGTTATGAGTTGGACGAACGAACGGGTTGAGCTTTTGAAAAAGCTCTGGGGCGAAGGATTGAGCGCCAGCCAGATCGCTGGCGAGCTCGGCGGAGTAACCCGGAACGCAGTTATTGGTAAGGTGCACCGTCTTGGCCTGTCCGGCCGGGCGAAGTCATCCACACCAAGCACAAAGCCGCGCCGCGCACGGACTGCAAGCCCGACAGCGCAGGCAACCCCGAAGAAACCACAGGCCCAGCCGCAGACCCATGGATCTGCCGCTCTGAAGATGGATCCGACCCCTGCACCTGTTGCTGAGATCCGCCCGGAAGCTGAGCCGATTGCCGAGTTGGTGCCGATTTCCAAACGCGCAACCATCCTGACGCTCACCGAGCGGACCTGCAAATGGCCAATCGGTGACCCGGCAACAGACGACTTCTACTTCTGCGGACGCCAGTCCGATGCGGGTGTTCCTTACTGCGCGCATCACTGCAAGATCGCCTATCAGCCGATTGCTGACCGCCGCCGCGGCGCAAACAAGGCTGTTGCTCAAGCATCGTAAAACTCCGCAAGTACAGCACATCGACTTTAAAGCCCGCTTCACCAGCGGGCTTTTTTTTGTTTTTGTTGCAACATGTTCAAAATACTACTTCAAACCGCAAAACAAATAATTCTCCCAGAAAATCGTTTTCATCAAGCCAACTAAATAAATTCGGCACGCCTCATCAAATCATCGACTCTCACATATAATAAAATACACCCCAAAACTAATTCACTTCATTAACTATATAATTCATCTCAATATTTTACTTTGTATTTGTGATGTGAATTACAGCCTTTGCACGATTTCGCGGCTACTCATGAAGGCCTGGCGCCGATCGCCCCCCTGCGCTTGTCCGACGCTTCAAATGTGTTTGTGGACCCGACTTGGGAACGGAGGTCAGCCCAAACTGTTTTGCCTGGAGACATAAGATGAAATCCATTTGGAAATTAGGCCTTGCCGCCACACTTGCCCTCTCCGCTTCATCAGCACTTGCGGAAGACCGAAGTGTTGCCCTTATCCTGGATGCCTCCGGCAGTATGAACGGCCACCTCACCGACGGTACTGTCAAAATCAATGCTGCCAAGAATGCCGTGCGAAACCTCGTCGGTCAGATCCCTGACAGCGTGCGGCTGTCCTTTCGCGCCTATGGACACCAGCACCACCGCAGCAAACACAATTGCACTGACACACAGATGCTGGTTCCTTTCGGCCGCGCGCCAGATGTTCGCGCCGGTGTGGTGAACACATCGGATGGTCTAAAAGCCCAAGGCTATACGCCCATTACCCATGTTCTTGGATTGGCCGCCGACGACCTGAAACCGGAAAACGGCAAGCGGGCCATCGTTCTCGTCTCAGACGGCAAGGAAACCTGCGAAGGCGATCCCTGCCTGCTTGCCAAGAAACTAGCGGAAGCCGATACGGATCTGACCATCCATACAGTTGGCTTTGGTGTCGATCCGCAGGCGCGGCTGCAGTTGCAATGCATCGCGGATGCCGCCCGTGGCACCTACTATGACGCCAACTCTGCCGTGGACCTTGCGAAAACCATGGAAGAGGCGGTAGAGGCTACCGCTGAGCCGGAAATCCAGGATGAAGTGATCACAATCACCCTTCCCGAGGCGCAGGAAGGAACGCTGGAAATCATCGCCCCCTATTTCAACGAAGTGGTTGATGCCGAAACGGGCGAGCAGGTTGCCGTGCTCACAGATAGCACCCCGTCCAAAGTTCTCCCGGCTGGGATCTACAACATCAAATTCGGCAAGACCCAATGGCTGAAAAGCGTTGCTGTTCGAGCCGATGAAACCACAACAATAGAACCGGGCCGGCTCAGGGTCGAAGGCCCCTATTTCAATGATGTCCTGGATCCAGAAACCGGGGAGATTATAGAAAAAGCCACCAAGCATCACGCTGACTTCCCACTTTTGGCAGGCCTATATGATGTGGCCTTCGGCAAAGCCCTTTGGAAGAATGTTGTTGTCAACGAAGGTGAGACGACTGTTCTGAATCCGGGCCGCCTGAAAATCAAAAACCCTTACTTCCATGATGTTCTGGATCCGGCGACCGGTCAGGCTTTGCTGAAGCTGACGAAGTCAAATGACGAACTTCCCCTCCCGCCTGGTACCTATGACGTGCGGTTTGGCAAAAAACTCTGGCGCGGCATCAAATTGACCGAAGGCGAAACCGTGACATTGGATCCGGCCCTGGTTCGTATGGCGGAGCCCTATTTTAACCGGATCCTGGATCAGGATACGGGTGAAGAAGTGGAGAAATTCACCCGGGACCGGACGACGATCCCGTTAGCGCCGGGCACCTACACTGTCATGTTCGGCAAAGCCGCCTGGAAAGACTTCACGGTTGAAGCTGGTGATGATCTGCGGATCAATCCGGGCCGCATCAAAATCGAAGGCAAGAAGTTTTACATCAAGGTTTTCGATGAAGCCGGGACGGAAGTCATAAAGCTGACTGAGGGCACCAACGATATTCCGTTTCCGCCGGGCAAATACAGGCTCGATGTCGGCGGACAAGAAGTACCGGTGACACTGATCGAAGGCAAACGGCTTGTACTGAAACTTCAGTAAGTTTCATTGCCTGCAAAAGACGGAGGCCTGCCGCAAGTTCCGGCAGGCCTCTACAATTATCTTAGGCAGCAGCAAATTGGTCGTTGAAGGAATAACCCGCACCGCGCACGGTGCGGATCGGGTCCTTGGCTTTGCCCTTGTTCAGCGCCTTGCGCAACCGGCCGACATGTACATCGACAGTCCGCTCATCCACATAGACATCGTGGCCCCAAACGCCATCAAGCAGCTGCTCGCGCGAGAACACCCGCCCGGGGGACGTCATCAAAAACTCTAGAAGACGGAATTCGGTCGGCCCGAGGTGAATTTCCTTGGTGCTGCGGCGAACCCGGTGTGTTTCGCGGTCAAGCTCAATATCGCCGGACCGAAGCATCGTAGAAACCACTTCCGGGCTCGCCCGGCGCAAGATCGCCCGGACACGGGCCATCAGCTCGGGAACGGAAAACGGTTTGACGACGTAGTCATCAGCGCCTGTTGAAAGCCCTCGGATGCGCTCGGCTTCTTCCCCACGTGCCGTCAGCATGATGACCGGCAGACGTTCAGTATCTTCACGGGCGCGCAGCCGCCGACACAGCTCGATGCCGGAAAGACCCGGCAGCATCCAATCCAGCAACAGGAGATCGGGCTGGCTTTCGCGCAGGCGGATTTCTGCTTCATCACCGCGGACACAAGTCTCCACGGCATAACCTTCAGCTTCCAGATTGTATCGCAACAGAAGGCTTAGCGGTTCTTCGTCTTCGACGATGAGCACCTTCGGCATGAATTCTCGCTCCAATTCCACCAGCCGGCGCTTTACGCCGGCCTCAACTTCTGCAGTGCAGCCACCTAAAGGCCACCCCGCTTCAACCGTTAAACGGCTCCAGTTTCGTCAATCTTGGTCCGCTCTTCCGGCAAACGCTCACCTGTCACCATGAAGTAGACGTTTTCGGCAATGTTGGTGGCATGATCACCGATGCGCTCAATGTTCTTTGCGCAGAACAGGAGATGGACGCATTCGGTGATGACCCGCGGGTCTTCCATCATGTAGGTGAGCAGTTCGCGAAACAGCGACGTATAGATCGCATCGACTTCGGCATCGGCTTCCTGAACCTGACGCGCCGCCTCAGCGTCGCGCCGGGTGTAGGCATCGAGCACCTTCTTCAGTTGGCTCAGCGCCAATTCCGTCATGTGCTCAACACCGATTGCCAGCTTCTTACTCTGAAGATCGCTATCAATGGCGATTGCACGTTTTGCGACGTTTTTGGCAAGATCGCCAACGCGTTCCAGATCATGGGCAATTCGGCTTGCCGCGGTGATTTCGCGCAAGTCCTGCCCCATCGGCTGACGCCGCACGATCATGGCAATCAGATCTTCTTCAACGTCCTGATGCAGGGAATCCAACCGGGCATCTTCGGAAACCACTTTCCTGGCCAAGTCGGTATCTCCGGAAACCAAAGCTGAGACTGCATCGGCAAACGCTTTTTCTGCAAGCCCGCCCATTTCGGCAATCCGGCCGGCCATGGCGTTCAATTCGTCATCATAGGCCGTGACTATGTGTTCAGACATCCTGTGCCCTTTCGAAACTTGTGCAACCCGGTCAGCCGAAGCGGCCGGTGATGTAATCTTGAGTGCGTTTGTCCGACGGATTGGTGAAGATGTCCTGTGTTGGACCTTCCTCAACCAGAACGCCGAGATGGAAAAACGCAGTGCGCTGGGATACGCGGGCGGCCTGCTGCATGGAGTGGGTCACGATAACAATCGTATAGTTTTCCCGCAGCTCATCGATCAGCTCCTCAACCTTCGCCGTCGCGATCGGATCAAGTGCCGAGCAGGGCTCATCCATCAGGATGACTTCCGGGCTCACCGCAATCGCGCGCGCAATGCACAGCCGCTGCTGCTGACCGCCGGACATGCCGGTGCCCGGCTCGTTTAAACGGTCCTTGACCTCATTCCAAAGCCCGGCCTTTTGCAGGCTAGAGCTGACGATCTCATCGAGCTCATCCCGGTTTCGGGCCAGTCCATGGATCCGCGGACCATAGGCGATGTTGTCGTAGATCGATTTCGGGAACGGGTTCGGCTTCTGAAACACCATTCCAACCTTGGCGCGCAGCTGCACCGGATCGACCTTTGGATCGTAGATGTCTTCGCCATCAATCTTGATGGAGCCTTCAACGCGGCAGATGTCGATCGTGTCGTTCATCCGGTTGATGGTGCGCAAGAAAGTCGACTTGCCACAACCTGACGGGCCAATAAAGGCGGTCACTGATCGAGGCTGGATTTCCAGGTCCACATCTTTGATGGCATGGGTATCGCCATAATAGACCTGGACCTTTTTCGCTGAAATCTTGCTGTCGGTCATGTCGGCTGCCTGTTCGATTTGCGGCATATCATTCATAGGTCTCGCCTCCTTACCAGCGGCGCTCAAACCTGCGGCGCAGGATAATGGCAATAAAGTTCATTGTCAGAAGGAACAGCAGCAAGACGATAATGCCGCCCCAGGCTTTTTCGTAGAACGCATAGTCAGCACGGGCTGCCCACGTATAGATCTGTGCCGGCATTGCAGAGTTTGGCTCGACAAAACCGCCGACGAAGCTGTCGGGATACCCACGGGCCACAAAGCCGACCATACCGATCAGAAGCAGCGGTGCGGTTTCACCAAGCGCTTGAGCCAGACCAATGATTGTTCCAGTCAGGATGCCCGGCATGGCCAAGGGCAGCACGTGATGGAAAATCGCCTGCATTTTGGACGCACCAACTCCGAGCGCTGCGTCGCGAATGCTCGGCGGCACCGCCTTCAAAGATGCCCGGGTCGAGATGATGATTGTGGGCAGGGTCATGAGGGTCAGCACCAGCCCGCCAACCAGCGGCGCCGACTGCGGTAGGTGCATGAACTGAATGAACACGGCCAGACCCAAGATCCCGAACACGATGGACGGAACGGCGGCCAGATTGGAGATGTTGACTTCAATCAGGTCCGTGATCCGGTTTTGCGGGGCAAACTCTTCCAAATAGATCGACGCGGCGACGCCAATCGGCAGGGAGAGGAACAGCACCACCAGCATCATGAAGAACGAACCAACGACTGAGGCGCCGATGCCCGCACCACCAGGATTGTCCACGCCGGAGTCGGCGCCGGTGATGAAGTTCCAGTTGAAGACAGATTCAATAATGTCCGCCTCGACCAGACCGTCGACGATGTCGAGGTCTGTCTTTTGCAGGAACCGGCTGTCCGTCATGTTGTCGCGTGTGACGCGGCCATTGATGTAACCGTCAACACGGGAGGCTGCGGCCAATTCAAAACGAACCGGCTCGCCGAGCTGATCCTGATTGGCACGAAAATACTCCCGGATAGTGCCGCCGGTCTTGCCAACGATCCGCCCAATGGCAGCACCGTCGAACGGAACTTCCAGGCCGCGGTCATTGAGTTGTTGTTCAAGAGCTCCAATGAAGAACTTTTCATAGGCTTTTGTCTTGAAAAGTTCTTTTTCAGCCGCGTTGAACTGTTCCTGGGTGATGGTGAATTCCACTTTCACCACTGTCCGGGTGAAGGCTGGAATGCCCTCAGATACGATCGAAAACGCGAGGACCACCAGGAAAAACAAGCCGATCCCGACGGCTCCCATCCCATAGGCCTTGAAGCGCTTTTCAGCCGCATTGCGTTTCCGGGTCAGATCGTCCGTTGCATAGAGGGAGCGCGGTTTTGCAGCTGCTTTTTCCGGCATCTTTGGACTATCGGGAGAAAAAGTTGCGTCGGTCATCAGTCATACTGCTCCCGGTATTTGCGCACGATGTAGAGCGCAATGATGTTGAGTCCCAGGGTCACGACGAAAAGTGTCATCCCTAGAGCAAACGCGACCAGCGCCACTGGGGACGCGAAGTCCGCATCTCCTGTTAGCTGACTGACAATTTTCGCGGTCACAGTCGTCATGGCTTCGAACGGGTTGAGGCTGAGCCGTGCGGCCGCCCCTGCCCCGAGCACGACGATCATGGTTTCACCGATGGCCCGCGAGGCTGCGAGCAGGATGGCACCGACGATCCCCGGCAGCGCGGCTGGTAAGATCACTTGTTTGACGGTTTCCGATTTCGTTGCACCCAAACCGTAAGAGCCATCGCGCATGGCCTGCGGCACGGCATTGATGATGTCGTCCGACAAGGAGCTGACAAATGGGATCAGCATGATGCCCATGACCAGACCCGCGGTCATGACGGCGGTTCCGGCCTTCATGATGCCAAGACCGTTGTCACCGAAGACCGAAACCAGCATCGGACCGACAGTCAGCAGCGCGAACAGGCCATAAACGATGGTCGGGATACCGGCCAGAACTTCCAGCATTGGCTTGGCAACTGCGCGGACTTTCGGCCCGGCATATTCGGAGAGATAAACCGCTGCAAAGAGGCCAATTGGTACCGCCACAGCCAGGGCGACGAAGGAAATATAAAAGGTGCCCCAGAGCAGTGGGATAATGCCGAGTTCGGAATCCCCGCCCCGGCCGGAGAAACTTGGCGCCCAAGTGAGACCGAAAAAGAAGTCGAAGGCGGGATAGAGTTTAAAAAACTCGATCGTGTTGAACACCAGCGACAGCACAATCCCGATTGTGGTGAGAACGGCGATGGAGGCGGCCGCAATCAGCAGGCTGCGAACGCCCCGTTCAACGGTGTTGCGGGCACGGAAGTCGGCATGGGACTCTTTGAGCCCCCATAGAGCCCCGGCAATCGCCGCCAGAATGACAACGATCGACATGTAGAACCGGCCAGAAGAACTCAGAACCCGGTAATGCTGGGCCGCGCGCATGATAGGCTGGGTGATATCGGACGTTACAATCTGGCCGGCTTCTTTGAGGCGCGCCGTGATATCTGTGACATCGGCGCGGGCGCTGCGGGCAAACTCTTCCGTCATCAGCTTCTGAGCAATGGCATTATCCATGCCCGTGGCTGCTCTGCGGACTTCAGCAAGAACCAGGCTCCGGGAAGAGCCTTCTGCAATCTCGCTCTCCGGGATCATGCCCGACACCGAGCCGTTGACATAAAACGGCTGCGCCAAAAGCCAGATCACAAGGATCAAGAACGCTGGGACCGCCGCCTTCATGGCAACGTTGGACCCATAATAAGATGGCAGGGAGTGCAGCTGGCTGGGCACCCCTCCGGCGCTTGCCAAAGCTCTTGACCGGCCCACAACGTACCCAACGGACGCAATGGCAAGCACGATCAAGACAAGCCAAAACAAAGGCATCTGCTTCCCCGAGATGTTTAACAGTCACAAAATAAAACGAGGGGCGGCGGTGCAGCCGCCCCTCTTAATTCGGCAAATGCCGAATTACTTCATTGTTTCTTCAGCAGCAATAGATGCCTGAGTGGCAGCCAGCTCCGGATCGGCAACCAGGCCGTACTGGGCCAGAGGGCCGTCGCCGCCTGCGATTTCGTCAGCGATGAAGAACTGAGCGTATTCTTTCAGGCCCGGGATCACGCCGATGTGTGCCTTCTTGACGTAGAAGTACAGCGGACGGGAAACCGGGTAGGTGCCGGAAGCAATGGTTTCAGTGGACGGAGCCACATCACCCATGGTCGCAACTTTCAGCTTGTCGGTGTTGTTTTCATAAAAGGCAAGACCGAAGATGCCGATGCCGTTTGCATTGGAGTCGATGCGGGCAAGTGTCTCGGTGTAGTCACCGTCGATGTCGACAGACTTGCCGTCGGCGCGAACATCGATACACGCTTTTTCAGCAGCTTTTTTCTTCGCTTTGTCGCTGTCACCTTCAGCGGCTTCGAGGAACTTTTCGAAAGCGCCGGTTGCTTCACACCCAGCCAGAAGAACCTTGTCTTCGAACACTTCACGGGTGCCGTGCTTGGTGCCCGGGATGAAAGCAGCGATTTCAACGTTCGGCAGGTCAGCGTTGAAGTCAGACCAGTTGTTGTACGGGTTGGCGACCAGTTCGCCGTCCTTCAGGACTTTGGAGCCCAGAGCGTTGAAGATGTCAGCCGGCTGGAACGCGGTGAAAGCAGGACCAGACTTTTGGGAAGCGAATACGATTCCGTCGTAACCGATGCGGACTTCGATGATGTCTTTGACACCAGCTTCGGCACAGGCCTTGATTTCTTTCGCGCGGATTTTGCGGGAAGCGTTGGCAACGTCGATGGTGTTTTCGCCAACACCTTCACAGAAACGCTTCAGGCCAGCAGAAGATCCGCCGGACTCAACAACCGGTGTCGGAAAGTCGGTGTTTTCGCCAAAAGCTTCAGCGACGATGGAAGCGTAAGGCAGAACGGTGGAAGAACCAGCGATCTGAACCTGGTCGCGAGCCTGAGCGGCGCCAACGAATGCGGTGGATGCAACTGCAACAGCTGTTGCGCTAACGAGGGTCGTAAATTTCACTTGACCACTCCCTTTGAATGTCAAGGTTTGTCTATCCACGCCGGACGCGGTTTCGTCCAAGCGCTGCCGGGAAACTAGGCTCGATGGATGAGAGTTCTATGACAGTTTTTATTCAGTTTTATGACAGTATAAACTTTTGATTTTTATAGATATTTTCACATATCTTCATTTCATTGTGTCAAAATACGATATTCCATGACACAGATTCCCAAGCGTCTCGAACAGACAGGCTCCCCCGTGAACCAACATCAATATCTTTCAGGAACAGCTCCATCCTGACAAAAGGGCGCATCGTCCGTGCCGTAGGTGTTCAACCTTACGAGCCACACACCTAAATGGCTCCGCTGATGTTCTTGATTTGCAAGACACTACATCCAACCAACCGATAATCGAGCTTACACTTAGTAGCGCGATTAGATTGCAGTCCATCCACCTTCGCTTTATGCTCCTTGCCAAACAAATAGAGCAATTTAACACCGCTTGACGTAGCGCTACTCAAGCAATTGACACGAGACGCTGCGTATCAAAGATTGGTATTGCTGTGCAGAGCGACTCGAAAAAACGGGATACTTTTCATCTTCTTATCTTTTGCGCCACCATCTGCGCACTCGTTTTTATTGCATTTTTGACAATGACTTCTGTCGGCAAAGCGGAAGATCGGAAAAAGGTCTTGAGCGTGGCTCTGTTTGATGGCTGTCCTTTTATTTGCCTGGATGAAAGCGGACCGTTTGTCGACGGATTAAAAGCGGCATTTGCAGGGGCTGGATATGAACTGCAGTTTAAACAAATACCGTTCGCGCGGGCTGTCAAAGATCTTCAGACCGGACATCTCGACATATTGCCGGGCGTTTTGAAAGACGGGATAGACGGCGCCGTTTTTCCTAGTAGCTGGCTGTACTTCACCCGCATGTGTTTTTTCTCAGACTCCGGTGACGCTTGGGAATGGCGCGGTGTGACATCGTTGAAAGAAAGATTGATCGCAATTGAAAAGGGCATCGTTCATACCCCGGAGTTCTTTAATTACGTGCAGAACAGGCAAAATGTTACGCATCTATCCGGCAACGATATTCTGTTTCGGCAACTACGCATGCTGAAGCTTGGCCGCATCCAATCCTTCACCGCAGAACAAACCGTTTTGGCGCACTATTTGGATCAGAAGGGCATTGCGGCCGACAGTGTCAAAAATGCAGGTTGTTTCGAGCCCGAGTTTGAATATGCCGCCATATCCGCAACCCACCCCGAAGCCGCAGATATTCAGAAGATTTTGACCGTGGGACTGGCTGACTACAATCGATCGATCGTACCAGGCCTATTCTGAACGTCTCATAAATACAGTCAAAGAATGAGAGAACTAAATTCCATGAAAAAATTGCTTTTGGCTCTTCTCATTATTGCATCACCCCAAACGGCTTCTGCTGAAATCTGCCATGAGACAATCGCCGGAATGTTCGAGGGCGGTCCATTGGATCCGTTTGTCCGCCCGCCGCACCGGCTGACAAACACTGTGAGCGACGCAGAGGGCAATTTTGTCCGCAGATACTTGACCCGATGGCAAACGCCTTTCCACAGCGTCTCAGGTGTTGAGGGCGGTGGGCTGTTTACTCTTGTGATCGATGCTGACAGTTGGACCGGACCTTCCCTGGATGGTCCTTGGTCCAAATCGCCGAACAGCCTGCCGGCAGACCACAACGACGTTCGAAAGGCGCAGCATAACCAGGAAAAAGCGAACCTAACGGATGTAAAATGCCCGGGCACTGTGGACCTGGATGGTTCTGATTATGATGTGGTGTCTTATGTCACCAAAACGGATCCGAACCCGAAAATGAACGATATGTGGTTCGGCGCACGCCACACGGTCTACATTGATCCTGAAACAGCCCGGGTCATGCGCTGGGAGTCCACGGATCTTGTCAGTTCCTTTGCGCCAAACATGTCAAAAGAGGTTCAAGTTCAGATCTTTGAATATGACCCGGACCTCGTGATTCCGCGTCCGGAATAGACAAGCCCAACATAAGATATTTGGGCGTAGTCCAGTCTATTCGGAAATTGTCACTTTGAAAGTTGCGCCCTTGCCGGGCTCGCTGTCCACATCGAGACGGGCCCTGTGGCGCGTCAAAATGTGTTTGACGATGGCAAGCCCCAATCCGGTGCCTTTCATCGCCCGGCTCGAATCCACATCGACCCGATAAAACCGTTCCGTTAGCCGCGGCAAATGCTCTGGCGCAATTCCTTCGCCGTAGTCACGGACCGCCAATAGCCACTCCGCACCGTCCTCACAGGCTTCACCTGGTTTCAAAGTGACATCAACGACTTTGCCTGTGCTGCCGTATTTGAGCGCGTTCTCGACAAGGTTCTCCGTCACTTGGATGAGCTCATCCCGTTCGCCTGCAATCATCACCGGTGTCTCCGGCAAATCTAGCCGGATTTCTACGTTCATGTCCTGGGCCAAGGGGCTTAGCGCATCATTGGTGTGCCGGACGATCTCGCAGAAGTCGACCATCGTTTGCGGCCGGACGTGCGCCCTTAACTCAATTCGTGACAAAGATAGGATATCGTCGATCAAACGGCGCATCCGGCTGGCTTGATCCAACATGATGGCCAAAAATCGGTCTCGTGCTTCAGCGTCATCGCGGGCCGGACCTTGCAGAGTTTCAACAAACCCCGTTAAGGAAGCAAGAGGCGTGCGCAATTCGTGGCTTGCATTGGCAACAAAATCTGTCCGCATCCGCTCGAGGCGCCTGTTTTCCGTTAGATCCTGAACCACCACGAGCACAAAGTCTGGCAATTCCTGTGGCCGGGCCGTCTCTGCAGTGCCGGGCATATACATTGGTGCGATATGCGCTTCCAGCCAGGTTTCTGTCGGGACTTTTTCGATCCAACTGATCCGCTCAGCCTCCCCCGATGAGCACACCCGGTCAAAAGCTTCTAGGAGTGACGGCGCCCGCAGGGAAAATGACAACGGGTCACCTGGCTTCGCGCCGGGGTAGACCGTCATCGCCTCGGAATTGACATAGCGGGTAATACCGCGGGCATCCGCAACAAAACAGGGCGACGGCAAGGCATCCACGGTTACCTTCATGCCTGTGCCTGGCCACATGCGCCGCATTTCCCGCTGCGCCTTGACCTTGACCCGACGGCTGGCGGCATTGCGTGGCACCATGATCGTGGCAATTATCATGGCGGCAAATCCGAGAAGCCCCACCCAAGGCGGTATTCCGTAAACCGTAATAAGCCCCAAGAGGACCACCCCGCCAGCCAAAAGCGTCCAGCGCGCATCCCTGAGCCGGCGCTTGGGAGTCTCAGTGCTTTGCAAATTTGCGCTTCCTTCGAAGGGGGGCTGGGACACGGTCATATTGCTTCTGGAGTTTGGACGGACAGGGGCAAAACAGCCGCTGAGTATTTCGACGCCTCACCTTACAAGCAGAAGTATGAAGACATGGACCTACAACAGCGGACACATCGCCTAGCATAGAATTCATGTCAGCAAAACGACAGCTGGTGGCGTTTCGAACCGTGCGACCAAAGGATACTCTGAAGCTAACGCATTGCTTTTGCAGCGTCAGACATATTCTTCAAAATACGTGGCCAGCCGTCCGGTTGCATCATTTCCCGCATATAATCACCGCCACTTTCCCCGTGGCGCAGAAACTTGCTGTGAACGACTTCCAGGCGCGTAACCTCGCCTGCCTCCCGGAAATTGATCATCACCCGGCTCGCCGCTGCAGGATCAGCAATCTGTTCACCCGCTTGCGACACCTGCCAGGCGATCCTGAGATAAAGCGGTTCCTCAATCGACAGGACCGTGCCCCACACCTGTTGCTGGCCGTTGCCATCAAGCTGATAACAGGCACCACCGATAAATGGATCGATGCTGACGTCAAGGCGTTCACCGCGCGTCTTTTTAAACGGTGATGTCCACCAAAGTTCCGGATGATCAACAACCAGCTTAAACGCTTTTGGCCGCGGCAATGCGATCACGCTTTCAAACCGGCACTCATATTCAGTTGCGGTTTGTTCGGTCATTGCAACGTTGCTTTCGGTTTCCGGTTCATCTTGTTTGACAAGATCCCATGTTTTGGGCTCGATTGGCGAATTATTTGGCCGTTATCTGATTCAAACGTCAATCACATGACGCCTTGCACCAGGTGCTGGTGACACATAAATCGGATAGAGCTTTTGCCAGGATTGAACCGCATATCATGAAACATGACCGGACTTTTGATCCCCGCTATGGGGAACGCGTTGAAATTTTGCCTGGCCTTTGCCGTTTGACGGCAAACAACCCAGGCCCGTTCACATTTCACGGGACCAACACTTATATCCTGGGCCAAAAGAACCTCGTGGTGGTCGACCCCGGACCGGCAGATCCCGCACATGTGGACACGATCCTCTCGGTCATTGAAGGCGCGCGCGTCGAAGCCATTTTGATCACACACACTCATGTGGATCATTCCCCCGCTGCCCGGCTTCTTCAGGAAAGGACAGGGGCTCCCATCATCGGTTGCGCACCGCACCGTGCCGCCCGCGCTCTTATGGAAGGTGAAGTCAATCCACTGGATGCCAGCGGCGACAAAGACTATACGCCCGATCAAGAAACGGTAGACGGTGAAACGTTCGAAGTGGCTGGTATCACCTTTCATGCAATCGCAACGCCTGGTCACACGGCGAACCATCTGTGTTTTGCCCTGGAGGGGGAAGACATTTTGATCAGTGGCGACCATGTGATGGCTTGGTCAACGTCTATCGTCGCCGCACCCGACGGGTCGATGCGCGATTATATGGCGTCGATAGACAAAATGCTTGCCCGGTTCGAAACAACATACCTGCCAGGGCATGGCGGCATCGTTCGGGATGCACCGGCTTATGTAGAACAGCTGAAACAGCACCGGCTCAACCGGGAGCGTTCAATCTTGAGCGAACTTGGAGACAAATCCCGCAGCATTCCAGAGATTGTCGCAAAACTCTACGCAGATGTGGACCCCAAGCTTCATGGCGCGGCCGGTCTCTCGGTTTTTGCCCATTTGGAGGACCTCACAGAGCGCGGCCGTACGGCAGCCGATCCCGGCTTGGCCCTTGATGCAAGTTTTCGGCTATTGGATTGAATGACTGCTATCAGCCTTCGAGGTCATCGAGCTCGAAGGCATCTGCAGACAGACCTTCTTCAGTTTCGAAGAACGGCTTGAAACCAGGAAGCGGCACTGTTTTCCGCTCCGGCTCATAGGTTTCCAGAGGAATTTCATCTTCCAAATCCGCTTCTTCGACCGCCAGACGCTCCAAATTGCCGTAAGTCTCAAGCAGAACCTTGTCGACTTCAGATAACACGCTACGAATAACATCTGCATTGCTGGAAAGTTCCCGCAAAGGGGATTGTGAGCGGGCACGAACATCTAGAAGTGCTCCGACAGGGTCCGGCCGAACCCGCAATGCAACGTCGTGTTTCAAACCAAGTAATTGGGTGGTTTCTTCGGCCCACAAAGCCGTCGGCGCATCCAACAGATCCGGCGGAAGTTCATCAATTATCCGCCATCGCAGGGTTTCAACTGCCTTTTTTGAGGCCGCATGGAGTTCTCCCGGAGAGATCCGGTACCGCCGCGGAACGATATCCGGATAAAGTCCAAACTGCATTTCCGCCAGGGACCTGGTTTGTTCGACCGGCATCTTGATCGACACCCATCCAGTTTCCTGAACAATAGCCATCGCCCAAACAAGGACTGCTTGCTCAGTTTTTGGAGCAAACTCAATTAAAAACGGAGGATCATCCGGATCTGTTGAAACATCTGTCAACTCCGGCTTTACAATCAACATCCCCAGAACGGCTACCGGTGCTGTAAGGGCCAGCAAACCCAGAAATCCTCCGAGAATAGAAGAGCCAATACCGCTTCCACCGAGGCTCCAAATTCGCAAAAAAGCTGTCAGAGCACAGATGATGGCCAGCAACGCAAGGACGGCCGCCGCCGCCAACGACAAAACGAAGATATCCGGCGTTACCAAGCCGAACCGCATGCCCAGGACTGTGATCAAGGCAAGCGCAAACGCGACCGCACCAAAGGACCGGCTTGCCGGTGCCGCTCTCGACTTGTGATCTGGATACCGCTTCATCTGACTTTAGAGTTTGATTTCCTCGCCTCCTGTCTAGCATCAGACTACGAGTCGGCATAGCGACATCAGCGGCTTTGCCACGGGCTTCTGGAAATCGGTGGACTTCATAAATAGGCTGGCAGACTCTCAGAGACCCAAAAACGCGGCCTTCGTTAACAAAGCCTTACCGGGTTCGTTCACATTTGAGCTGAAACAGTAACAACTTGACATTGTTTTTGAGTAGCCGAGCAGAAAACGCAGGGGCATTCTAGACTTATCTGAATAAAGAATGCCGGACGGACCTTATTTGCCACTCCAGCGCCTTATTTGGAGACCACATGAAGAGCGCGCGTTGAGAACTTGGAATATTAGGAACGCGCAAGACCTAGAAACAGTAAAACAAGACGGACCGGAAAAATGTCTGAACAAACTGCCCGCCCTGCACCTTCTGCACCGGCTGGAGCAAAACTTGAAAGTCTCTATAAGCCTGTTGGCATCGCTGCATTGAATGCAGCTGCATTGTGCTTGCGTCCGTTCGCAAAAAAGACAGCCGGAAAATAATCTGGCTGGCTGTTGATCGGCCACACCCTTCTCAAGACATATTTCGACCCCGGTCGTCTAAGGTTTGCTGCTTAAACAGCTGCAGCATAGCTATGATAAAGCTCGCCCGAGTTTATTAGGGCGGCAGCTAAAGCTATGTGTTCGGCATATCTGTTAAAGCAGTTGCAAGACCGTTTTGAATTTGGGCAAGCTGCCACCTGATGATTGCTTCTGCAATCCGAGGTTGGAGCCTGCCCAAATGATTATTGCCTATTGCCCTTCTGTCGACGGACTTGAGCGCATCGAACTGACCGATGGCGCGCCCCTGCCGGCCACATCGATCTGGATCGACCTTCTAAGCCCGACACCAGAAGAACGTGCCGAAGCAGAAAAGTTGATGGGCGCGGTTATTCCAACACAGGAAGACATCACATCCATTGAAACGTCAGAACGGCTTTACTTGGAACCTGGCGCCGTTGTCATGACCGCCCAAATGCCTGGGGCAGTCCAAACCTTGGATCCGGTGGAAACTTCAGTAACCTTTGTGCTGAACGCTAAACGGCTCATCACGGTCCGTTATGGCGAACCGGGCTCCCTGACTTTCCTGGCGCGCAAAGTTCAATCCGACACGAGCATCGCTCATTTGGGTCCAGCGATAATGTTTGCATTCCTCGACATCATCGTCGACCGCTGCGCCGATGAAATGGAAACCGCGTCAGCAAGCTATGATGGCTTGGCAATGAAAGTCTTCGGGGACGGGCTCAACACCCGAAAGACATCCAGCTATAAGATCGCGATCAAGCAGCTTGGCAGAATTGGCTTGAGGGTCGCAAAAATGCATGACGTATGTGCCAGCTTGTCCCGCTTGCTCCTTTACATGGCCACCCACGCCAAGCGCCTGAACCTAAGCGAGAAGCAGATCGAGGACTGCAAGATGTTTGGCCGCGATATTCACTCGATCAAAGAGCACGGTGATGCGCTGGACAACAAACTCACGTTTTTGCTCGATGCCACAGTTGGCCTGGTCTCCCTGGAACAGAACCAGATTTCCAAGATCTTCACCGTTCTTGGGCTGATCTTCCTGCCGCCGACCCTGATTGCCTCTGTCTACGGCATGAATTTCGTCAATATGCCGGAACTGCACTGGGAACAGGGGTTCCTGTTCTCCATTGGTCTCATGCTTACCTCTGTCGCGGTAACGTTCTTCGCCTTCCGCTGGATGCGGCTTCTTTGAACGCTAGAGCATCCAGCGTTCTGGCGAACGCAGCCAAGATGCTCCACAATCTTAAAATCGCTCAGCTTTTGGCTGTTCAAGCGTTTCCACCTGAACAGCCACTGATCTGATCAGCCCTTTACGGGTAGAGCCGTTGCTTGCTCCAAGGTTCAGATGGCGCGCTGCGCGTAAATTGGACCCGGTCATGCAGGCGGAACGGCCGGTCGGCCCAGAACTCGATTTCGCTGGGGACCAAGCGCAGGCCTGACCAGTGATCCGGGCGTGGAATATCACTAACGCCAAACTTGGCAGTGAATTTGGCCACTTCCTTTTCCAGCGCAAACCGGCTCTCCAGCGGCCGGGACTGCTTGGACGCCCAGGCGCCAATGCGGCTGCCACGTGGCCGGGACTGGTAGTATTCATCGGCCTCTTGATCAGAGACCTGAACAATCTCCCCGCGGATGCGAACCTGCCGTCTCAGACTTTTCCAATGAAAACACATGGCGGCTTTTTGTGCCGACAGCAGTTCATGCCCCTTGGCACTTTCCAGGTTTGTGTAAAAGACAAAACCTGTTTCATCGAAACCCTTTAAAAGAACCATGCGGACGTTTGGCAGGCCGTCCGGGTCGACCGTCGACAGCGCCAGCGCATTCGGATCGTTCATCTCTGAACCCTTTGCGTCTTCAAGCCATTCATCAAACAGGTCAAACGGTTTCTCTGCGTCAACAAAGTTACCCTTTGTTAACTCTTCGTGCGGATTCTTAAGGTCTGTCATTGCTACCCTATCGAAGGATTCGATGGCCGGAGGATCGGCAAGAAAATGCCGCACCAAGAAAGGCTATCTGGTGATGCGCCATATGCGTTCATATACTGCCAGACATAACAAGATCTACCCCTTGAAAAACCGTTCTGTGATGGTTTGCGCTGTTCTGTTGGGGGGAGCACTTGCCGGCTGCGGCCAGATGGGCATGCAGGTCGGCACCGATGACCTCAAAACACCAACGGTTCTGACCGGGTCCATCCCGTCTGCCGCAGATGTTGCTTACTCAGACCTTAGCCCGGAAGACCGGCTGGCCATTGCCGCCAACCTCGACGCACTGAACGCGGACCTTGAACGCGGTTCCAATCTCGATGGGCTGAGCCTGCCGTGGCTCAATGCAGTCAGCGGCAATTCTGGAACGGTTTCTGAAGTCAGCTCCTCGGCCTTCCCGCAGACCGGATGCCTGACGTTTAAGACCACCGCCAACACTATTGCCGGGATCAAACTTTATTCCGGCACAGCGTGCCGCGACATCACACAGAACTTCGCAGTGACCGCCTTGGCCGTTGCCGACGCTTGATCCACCCGAAATTCACTGTAAAAGAACCTTGGTCCGGCTCCAGCCTACTGGAATTTTTTCCTATCCGTAACGATATTCAGGATAACGAAGGCTGGACAGAGGTGTGCAGGCCAAGCCCTATAAGGCTTTGGGACCCGCGCAGGAAGCGGTCCAGACCGGCATAACTAGTGAACACTGGTAAGATGAATGCGTGATCCCTATAGCGTCCTCGGAGTGGCGAAATCCGCCAACGAGGGCGACATCAAAAAGGCCTTTCGAAAGCTGGCCAAAAAGTACCACCCGGATCAGAACAAGGATGATCCCGGCGCACAGCAACGCTTTGCTGAAGTCAATCAAGCCTATGAAATCATTGGCGACAAAGACAAGCGCAGCCAGTTCGATCGGGGTGAAATCGATGCGGAAGGCAAACCGAAGTTCCAGTCGCGGGGCTTTGAAGGCTTTTCCGGTTTCGAGGACTTTGGCGCAGCTGGAGGAAGCCGTGGCTTCCGGTCATCCGGCGGTGCAGGAGCCGGAGCTGGAGCAGGCGGTTTTGACGATATCCTGAACGATATTCTGGGTGGTTTCGGTGGCCGGGGCAAACGCGGAGGCCCAGGACAGGGCGCTAGCGGATTTGCTGGTGCTGGCGGAGCCCATGCGCGCAGGCCGTCTGCTGTCAAAGGGAAAAACGCCGACCTGATCGCGGCTGTCTCTCTTGAAGACATCATCAATTCGGGAAAAGCCCAAGTTACACTACCCAGCGGCAAGACAGTGAATGTCACGCTTCCAAAAGGCGTTGTGGAAGGCGAAAAGATCCGGCTGAAGGGCCAGGGACATCCGGGCGAACAGGGCGGTGCGGCAGGCGATGCCATGATTGAAGTCCGGTTCCGGACGCACAAACTGTTCGAGGTGAAAGGATCCGATCTACACCTTGACCTGCCGGTAGCCCTTTATGAAGCTATTCTGGGTGCCAAGATCCGCACGCCAACACTTTCCGGCGCCGTCAATCTGACAATCCCAGCGAACTCTTCCAGCGGTAAAACCATGCGGCTGAAGGGCAAAGGCCTGCCGACCAAAAACGGTGGGCATGGCGACCTTCTGGTCAAGCTACAGATTATGCTGCCGCCACATGGCGACGATGAACTGGACACCTTGATGAAAGCCTGGAAGGAAATCACGCCTTACCGGGTCCGTGGTCCGGAATTCGACTAAGCGTCCCGCCGGCCTTCAAGTCAAAACAATGATGGCGGTGCCGACCACCGCCAAAACAGCGCCCGAGACCGCTTTTGGTGTCGGGCGCTGTTTTGTTGTTCGCCACAGGATCGGCAATACAAATATCGGCGACAAAGACCCAAGGACAGCAGCAAGGCCGGCTTCCATGTAAGCAAAGGCATAGAGCAGCAGAGACGACGATACGCCGTACCCGATGATACCGGGCAAAACCGTCCGGAAAAGAAGATAGGGGCTGCCTTCCGCTTGCGAACGCATGATCCCTGCCGGCCACAAACCGATCAGCGAAATCAAAACCGCAGCACCGGTCAGCCGGATGGCGGCAACAGCAATTGGTTCGGCGCCTTGCTCCAGCATTGGTTTGACCGCAAGAAACCCGCCGCCCTGACACGCTGCGGCGGCCGTTCCAAGGAGAACGACCTTCCACAAGGTCTTTGCGGACCGGTGTTGTTGGCTTTCTTCAGGCGTGGTCGCTTGGATTGCCATGATAATACCGCCGATGACGACAGCCCCGCCAACCATATCAGACAGAGACAAGGTTTCGCCGAGCCAGAGATAAGCCATCATCGCCACCAAAGGGGCCTTCAGGCACAGCAGCAGTTCGGTCAGCCTGGGACCACCATGGCGCAAACAGGCGATCATGGCGAGGTTTCCGAGCAAAACGCCTGCAATCACACTGACGGTGTAAGCAGGCACGTCAATCGAATGAAGGCCCGGCCAAAGCCCCAGCGCACTGGCGAGCCCTGACATCAACGCCGCACAGGCGATGAGCTGAATGCGGGTAAACTCAAAGGCGCCCAGTTCCCGCGCCGGCCGTTGCGCCAGAACGATGCCAGATGCCCAGCCGAAAGATGCGGAAACGGCGGCCAGTGCCGGAATGACCGTGAACATCACTCAAACCTCATGCTATGTTATTGGTAGCATCTAGTTTGCTACACAATAAATAGCAAGAGGTTGGTTCGGGAAAAAGAGCTCCCTACCCGTGAGATGACCAGTGAGCTGTTTTCAATGCTGGAACCCGTAGGTTCGCGGTTCCAGCACTGGGTGGGGGCAGGTTCGAGACATAAGTCCCTTTCGTTTTAAGCCGGTTCCTTTTGCAGTTTCGCAAGCAATTCTGTGAGCATTTCCATGCCTTTGCCCCAGCCTTGATCTAGACTTGAAATGGCCTTGGCGAAGCAGGCGATTTCGGCGTCGGTCGCCTCATGGGGTACCCAGGTGAGCCGAAGTTCGGTGTTTTCGCCATCGTCACTGAAGGTTACCGTCGTCATCAAGGTGCGTGGCCAATCCGGCATCATTGGGTTCGCCGCGATATTCCAATCCGCGTCTGAAACACAATGCAGCCACACGAGCCTATCCGGTTCACTGACCTCCAGATATTCGACCCGCTGATAATGCGATCCACCGCCCATGCGCATTTCGTTAAGCCACAGACCACCGGGTTTCACGTCAAGCTGGTGAATGACTGTTTCAACACCCGGCCCGTACCAGCGGGCTAGCAAGTCCGGATCGGTCCATGTCTTCCAAACAAGATCGCGAGGTGCATTAAATTTCCGGGTCAGGACATATTCAGGCAATTCAGTCATTCACTTCTCCCTTTTGGCCTTGAGCGGCCTTCAAATCTTCCAACAAATCATCCAGTTGATCGAAACTTCCTGTCCAAAACCGCTTGAACTCTTCTAACCAGGCAACGGCAGCTTTCATCGGCTCGGCCTTGAGCTGCGCCGGTCGCTTTTGCTTGTCCATTCCCCGTTCAATCAGCCCGGCCCGCTCCAAAACTTTCAAGTGTTTTGAAACCGCCGGCTGGCTGATTTCGAAAGGCTCAGCGAGCTCTGTGACAGACGCTTCGCCTTGCGCCAACTTTGTCAGGATCGCCCGGCGCGTCGGATCAGCGAGCGCGGCAAACACCGCATCCAGGTTAGGCGTCGCAGGTATATAACCAAATTGTTCCATAACTTAATGGTTATATAATTTTCTCACTTCGTCAAGGTTGTTGTTTCGACATGATGATAATCCGTTCAAGCAGACGAACTTCGGCTTGCCTCCAAGACAAGGGAGCTGAGTAACTTACTGTTTTGATAACGATTTTTCATTCCTCACGCCTCCCAAATGAAAACCTTCGGGCTCAAATTTGCCTTTTCTAGTTAAAATATATATTGTTATATAACTTGTTATATTATTGGATTCGATATGCCAAAAGACATCGTCAGAACGCTTGGCTACGCCACCTTGGGATCTCGGCTCAAGCGCCTCGGCGAATTGCTGCAGGCCCAGACGGCGGAGCTGGCACTGGGCGTTTCTCAAGTCCAATTGCCAGTACCGCAGAACCCTGTTCTGGCGGCGCTGGACACAAACGGTCCCATGAGCATCGGCGAATTGGCCAAGGCCTTGGGGCAAAGCCAGCCAGGTATCACCCGCATGATCAATCAAATGAAAAAGGACGGTCTCGTCCACGCTGCGGCCGGCACTCACGACCAGCGCGTCCGGAAAATCGCCTTGACCGACCGGGGAAATCAGCTGGTACAGGAACTGAAAACAAGTCTCTGGCCGGCAACCGCACAGGCAGTTTCGGATGCGTGCCAAGACCTTTCAGGACCCTTGCTTGATCAGTTAACCCAACTGGAGAGCGCGCTCTCAGTCAGGCCGCTAAAGGCACGAACCAACGCTGACACCCTCCCTGATTGGGATGCCATACAGACGAACGGAGATCAAAACACATGACCCCGCTCTTTCAAAAAACCGTCTGGTCCGCCCTATCCTCCCGTCAATCCCATCTGTCTATCGGGAATGGATTGGCCCGGCGTTTCGATCCGGAGATTTCCCCCTTTGCTGCCAGCAAAGACAATTCTCCAGAAGCGCTGTCTGCGTTGGCGGATCTGATCGCACCGGGTGATGACCGGGTGTATCTGATGCAAGCGGCCGAGATTGCGCTTCCGGGCGCGCTCGAAGCGGAAATGACCACTTTTGGTGTCTTGATGACCCAAAACCACCCGATTTCGCCATCATCAGAGCTCGAGATCACACCTCTCGGCACCTCCGATGTTGCCGAAATGGTAGCTCTGGCAGATCTCACCAAACCAGGCCCCTTTACCAAGCGCACACCTGAACTCGGGCCCTTCTGGGGCATCCGGGTCGATGGCAGATTGGCTGCTATGGCTGGAACCCGGCTCGATTTCGATGGTTTTACAGAAGTCAGTGGTGTCTGTACGCACCCGGACTTCCGCGGGCGCGGTTTGGCTTCCGAGCTGTCGCTCTTTGTAGCAGATCAAATCTGCCAACGGGGGGACACGCCGATCCTGCACGCGTTTGCAAACAACACAGCGGCCATCACACTTTATGAAAAACTCGGCTTCGAACTGTGGCGGCAGATCAACGTTGCGGTCGTCAAGCGGACCGATTGAGGATCACGGCCGCTCTGCTTTGGCAGCGCGCATCCGTTTTTTCAAATACTTCGCTGCTGAACGATAGTGGCTTGGCCCGGCAGCTTCGGCGAAGCGCCCCGCCGTCCACTTGCTGCGGCTGCCTTTCATAGGACTACCATAGAGGTCTTTGTCAGAGAGATTCTCGATGAGTGCCAAGAGTTCGCTGTGATTGGCTTCGAGCATCGCAGTAACGGAAACCCAGGAAAACCCGGCCTGCCTGTCTCTTAAATCCGCATTGTACCGCGCCGTCTCAGACCATTTGTACCCCTCCGCTGGAATATGGACCGGGTTTCCCGCTTGCCCGTCGCGATACCAGCCAAGGAAGAGTTCGATCCAATGGGCGCGATGGCCAACAATATCCTTGGCGGAAATTCCATCGGTGTCCTTTTCAAGGCGCAGCATGGCAGGTAATTCGGCGAGCACTTCCGACAATTTCACCCATTCTTTCTGAGTGACCTCAAGCAGTTCTTGCTTGGATGTTGCCGGCATCCGCCTCCCCTTCCCTATCGTGTCGGCATTTTAAACCATCACATATCCTGATAGCCGTACCACCAATAGGCACCTTGCAGATAGAGTTTGCGAAGAGATGGAAAGGGAAACCGCTTGAACGGTTGCTGCAGTGGTTCGGGCAAATCTTCCTGCCGAACTGATCCCATAATCAAACCAGCAACTTTTTCACCGGACAGAGACGCCATTGCCACCCCGCTACCGTGCCAGCCCATCGCAGCATACAGACCGTCCATACCGGGAACTTGGCCAACGAACGGCGTCAGATTGCGCGACAGGCACACTTTGCCATACCACTGATACTCGCTTTCAACGCCTTTCCAGGCCGGAAACATTGTATTGAAATCGTGGCGGGCCCGTTTGTGCATGGCTTTGAGCGCCGGCTCGTTTTCAAAAATGCCGCCGCGTGTGCCGAACAGAAACCGTTTATCGGGCATCAGCCGGAAATAGTGCAACAGGATCCGGGAGTCGGACGCCATTGTGTCCGACGTCCAGCCCTGGGCGGCCAGTTCCTCATCAGTCATAGGCCGAGTCACGTGTATGGAAGACATAACCGGCAAGGTCCGGCCATGGATCCATTTCGGTACGGTTTCTTTAGAATAACCGTTCCCAGCCAGGATGACCCGTTTGGTGCGGACAAAACCGTGCTCCGTGTCCAGCCGCCAGCGGTCCCCGTCGCGGGCAACACCGGTTACGGCGGATTTGCCAAATATCCGGCCACCTTTCTTGCGGACCTGGTCCGCCAATCCATAAAGATAGGCCATCGGATTAAGTGCAAAGCCATAGGGCATGTGCAGACCGACATAGAAGCCGGATCCGCCGTATCCTTCTGCAGTCAACGCACTCTTGTCCAAGATCCGCGACTTGACGCCGAATTTGTCCTTCAGGAATGCCGCTTCAGCTTTAAACGCGTCAAAATCACGGGGCCGGTGCGCCAGGGTAATTTCCCCTTGTGAGTGGCAATCGGCATCAACTCCCCAGGCCTTTAGACGCTGTGCAACCTGATTGATCCCGGCCACCTGATAGGCGAGGAAATTGCGGGCGCCGTCCAGGCCGTAGCGCTGGATAAGTTGGTGAACACTCAGTTTGGTTCCGCCAAGGCAACAAAATCCGCCGTTCCGACCCGAAGCGCCATAGCCGACATGTTCTGCTTCAAGCACGCAGACAGACACACCGGCTTCGGCGAGTTTCATTGCCGCGCTTAAACCGGCAAATCCGGCGCCAATCACGGCAACATCAAACTGCGCATTGCCGATCAGCTGCCGGTCTGGCCGGGGCGGCGGCCTGCTGGCCTCCCAATAACTTCCGGCCAATCGGCGTTGATCTTGCATCTTGTGCACTGTGCTAAATCCCGAGCCGGTCCCTGAGGGAAAACCAGGTCATGGCCAGCACCAGAAGCGGAAAGCGCAACTTGTCCCCACCCGGGAAAGCCGGGATATTGAGCCGTTCGAAGACGTCGAACCGGCCGGCGGTGCCCGTAATTGCTTCGGCCATCAACTGTCCGCCCAGCGTTGCCATGGCGACCCCATGTCCGGAATATCCGGTTGCCGTCAGGATATTGGGTTTCAGACGGGCAAAATACGGCATGCGTTTGGGGGTAATTGCCAAGGTCCCGCCCCAGCCATAGTCGATTTTCGCGTCTTTAAGCTGCGGGAAGATTTCCAGCATTGGCCGGCGGACAAATGATTTTATGTCGTCCGGAAAGCGGTAGCCGTAATTTTCACCGCCACCAAACAACAGCCGCCGGTCGGCGGACAGGCGGAAATAATTGATGACAAACTTGCTGTCCGCCACAGCAACATTGTCCCGGATCAAAGCCTTGGCGTCCTCTTCGGAGAACGGCTCTGTCGCAACGATGAAATTGTTGATCGGCATGACATGTGCGGCCGTTTCCGCTTCCAGCTTGCCGAGATAACCATTGCACGCGAGGGCAAGGTGCCGAGCCCGGACATTGCCGCGGTCCGTTGAAACAGTCACGGTCCCGTCGCCGTTTTCGGCAATTTCGGTGACCTTAGTTTCCTCAAAGATCTTGGCTCCCGCCTTTTCGGCCGCGCGCGCAAGGCCGAGGGCATAATTGAGCGGATGTAGGTGCCCCGATCCCATATCCAGGGATCCGCCGAAGTACTTCGGACTACCAACCAGATCGCCAATCTCATCACCGTCGACAAATCGGATCTGATCATAGCCATATGTGAGACGGAGATGCTCGACGTAGTCGCGGCTATCTTCGACATAGGCCTCGCGATGGTCTGCATGAAGAATGCCGGGGGTGTAGTCGCAGGCAATCTGATGTTTTTCGATCAGATGTTTGACCAGCGCCTTTGAGTCTTCAGCCAGTTCCCAGAGCAGCTTGGCATGCGATTTTCCGTGGCGCTCTTCTAGAACGTCCTGTTCGACGCGTTGGCCCGACCCGACTTGCCCGCCATTACGCCCGGAAGCGCCCCAGCCAACCCGGTTGGCTTCCAGCAGGACAACATTCAATCCGCTTTCGGCCAGATGCAGAGCCGCTGACAGTCCAGTGTACCCTCCACCAACGACAACAACGTCTGCCTGGGAAGATCCATCAAGCGGCGGATAAGCTGTCTGCCAGCGTGCGGTCGCCGCATAATAGGATGGCGGATGTTGGCCAGGCGTGTCGTTGGCTGTCAGAAGGTCGAGCGGTGTCAGCATATCCTCACGCCGGTATTCATGACGATGGCAGCCTTTTCAGCATCAGGCAGCGCGGCTACCTTGTTATTTTAAGAACAATGATGCAAGACGAAAACCTAGGAAAACAGGCGCGATTTCCTATGTTTCGCAATATCTTGCCACCTTCCCCTAGGAAAGCCTGCCATTGCAGCTGATGGGAACGGCATCTAGTAGAAAGGTAAAGTTGTGTTTGGCGGGTTTGAACATCCCTGGCTCGATCCGCTTTGGCGGCGCGTCCTTATTGTCCTGTTCTGCGCTGGGTGGACCGGTCTGGAGTTTTTCAATCAAGACCAGACATGGGGCTTTATCATCGGGGCAATCACTGCCTATGCCGCTTGGGGCTATCTGGTCGCGTACAAAGTTACGAACACCGACGATACGAAAGACCCTGATGAACATGAATAACAATGTCAGGCCCTCATTTCCCGAATGAGCCACTCACAAAACGTTTGCGCTTCCGGGCTTAACGCCTGCCGCGGACCTGAGGTCACCAGATAATAGCTGTGGCGGCTGACAATTTTCTTGTTTGTGGAGCGGACCAATCGGCCCGTATCCAGGTAAGGCCGTGCCAGGGTTTCCAGCACCAGGGCGTGGCCGTGCCCAAGGGCTGCCAATTCGAGCGCCGAAAGCGTCTGATCGACCTGTAGACCGGTGCGGTCCGGAACAGTTTCACCATAAAGGCGGAAGAAACTCTCCCAGGTGTCGGCCACACCCATGATATCCAGCCGCTTGGCTTTGCTGAGCTGGACGACATCGCTGTCTTTGCCTGTCAGGGCAAGATCCGGATGGCAGACAGTGATAACCGGATCATTGACCAAGAGCTCGACGGCACCATCTCGCCAGGTCCCGTCGCCAAACCGCACATCGATTTCAAAAAGATCCGGATTGAGGCTTTCAGCCCAAGCGGCCGAAATCATCTGCAAAGCAATCCCAGGAAATTCCGTTTCAAAGGCGCGAATCCTCGGGATCATCCAGAGATGGCCAAAACTGTTCAGACACCGGAAGCGCACAGGTTTGCGCTCCCGGCCACCAAAAACCGACACCGTTGCAATCGAGAGATCTGAAAAGGCTTTCTCGACCGACGGCAGATACGTCTGTCCGAGACGTGTCAATTTCAGCTCCCGGTGCACCCGGTCGAACAACGGGTAGCCCAAATGCTGTTCAAGCTGGCGAACCTGGTAACTCACCGCAGCAGGCGTAATCAAAAGCTCTTCGGCTGCGCGGGTGAAATTCCTTAACCGCGCCGATGCTTCGAAAGCACGAAGCCAAGGCAGAGGCGGCAAATTGTAAGCCATTGATGTTCCGGTTTGGCGGTAGTTCGGGGGGCAACACTTTCCAAAACCCTATTCAGTTCAGCGCTCTCTTTCAAATTTTTTCGAGGTTCTGCCAAATAATTTTTCGTTATAGGCTTTTGGCAATTTCGCGCACAGTTGGAAGACTTTTCGATTTGCGGAGTTCGTAAGACGTGCAAAAGGCCGATTACATCATCATAGGCGCCGGATCGGCTGGCTGTATCCTCGCCGAACGGCTGAGCGCCGATCCAGACATAACTGTGCTGCTCTTGGAAGCCGGCGGCTCGGACCGGTCCCCCTGGGTGTCGCTGCCTCTTGGTTACGGCAGACTCTATACCGATCCATCCAAAACCTGGCGGTATATGACGGAGGCGGATGACGGCCTGAACGGACGCTCCATCTTTTGGCCGCGCGGCAAACTGCTCGGCGGCTCTGGATCGATCAATGCCATGGTCTATTGCCGGGGATTGCCCCAGGACTATCAGGACTGGGAAAATGCCGGAGCTGCCGGCTGGGGCTGGGACACGGTCCGGAAAGTCTTTGAGCGGCTGGAAACCAAGACCGGGACGAATGGGTCTGTCCAGGGCGACGGGCCGATCAACGTTCAAGACACGTCCAGCCAGATCCACGCGCTGAACCGTCATTTTTTTGCGGCCATCAAGGAAAGCGGATTGCCGCTGACAGATGATTTCAACGGCAGTCAGCCGGAAGGCGCCGGGACCTATCACATCAACACCCGTCACGGCCGGCGCTGTTCCTCAGCCTATGCCTTCCTGCGCCCGGCTCTCAAACGGCCCAATTTGTCCGTACGCACCAACACCCAAGTCAAGCGGATCCTGTTTCAAGGCCCCTGTGCTGTAGGCGTTGAACTTCTTTCGGGCGAAAAACTCTTTGCTGCCAAAGAGGTTATCCTGTCAGCCGGTGCGATCGCCTCGCCGCAACTGCTCCAAGTGTCGGGCATCGGTCCTGGAAATCTGCTGCAATCGCATGGCATTCCGGTTGTTCAAGACAACGGCAATGTCGGTGCCCACCTGCAGGATCATCTGGCAGCGACCTATACGTTCCGGGCCAAGGATCCAACTCTCAATGCGGTCTTGCGGCCGCTTCTCGGCCAAGCCCGGGCAGCACTGCAATATGCGCTTTCCCGAAAGGGGCCACTGTCGCTGTCGGTCAATCAATGCGGTGGGTTCTTACGCTCCCGCTCCTGGTTGCTTCAGCCGGATCAGCAGATCTATTTCAACCCGATCAGTTATCAAATGAAACCAAGTGGTGGCTCGTCCCGGTTTACGCTTGATCCCTTCAATGGGTTCATTATCTGTGCCCAGCCGGCCCGCCCGACCAGCCGGGGCAGGGTTGAAATCAAAAGCGCTTACAGCAGCACCGCTCCGGCCATCCAGCCCAATTCATTGGCCACGGAAGAGGACCAGCAGTCTGTGATCGCCGGCGGTAAACTCTGCCAGAAAATCATGATGGCCAAAGCGCTTCAGGCCATTGTTGAACGGCCTCAAGGCCCCGATCTTCTGACGATGAATGAAGACGCCCTGCTTGCCGACTTCCGCGAGCGGGCCGGAACCGTCTATCACCCGGTTTCCACCTGCCGGATGGGCAAAGAACAAACCAATTCAGTGGTGGATCCCCGGCTGAAAGTTCACGGCATTGACCGTTTGCGTGTTGTCGATGCGTCCGCCTTTCCCAATATCACCTCTGGCAATACAAATGCCCCGACCATGATGCTCGCGCTAAGGGGCGCCGACCTCATTCTGGAAGACCAAAAAAGAGCCACTGCATGACCGTTCAAGACCTCGCAAATTCCTATCTCGACACAGGCTCCCTGCCAGGCCTTCCTGACGGCCATTTCATCGGCGGCAAGTTCACCGGCGCTTCAGCACGGAAAATGGAAAGTTTCGATCCGGCGCGCGCAGAAGCTTTTGCCGAGTTTTCCCTTGGCACTGAAAGCGACATGGAGCGCGCGATTGAGACGGCGGAGCTTGCCGCCAAACACTGGCGCCAGGTCACCCCCGGCGAACGCTGCCGCATCCTCAACAACGCCGCCCGGATCTTCCGGGAAAATGCCGACAGGCTTGCCGTTCTGGAAGTGATCGACAGCGGCAAAACCTTGGCTGAAGCACAGGGCGATGTTCAGGGCTCAGCCCGGCTGTTTGAGTATTATGCAGGCGCAGCCGACAAACTCGATGGCCGCTCTGTGAACCTCGGCCCGGCCTACACCGCCTTCACCGTGCGCGAACCGGTCGGCGTGACAGGGCACATCATTCCCTGGAACTATCCCACCTCGACGTTTGCACGCGGTGTTGCCCCGGCGCTCGCGGCAGGCTGCTCTGTTGTGGCCAAGCCCGCCGAAACGACACCTTTCACAGCCCTTGTGATGGCAGAACTCCTGTCCGAAGCCGGTGTGCCGGACGGGCTGGTGAATGTGGTGACCGGGCTTGGGTCTGATGTTGGCGCCAAACTGGCTCAAGATCCGCGGATCAAGCAACTGACCTTCACCGGCTCCGTCACCACAGGCATCAATGTGGCGCAAATGGCTGCGCCCAATGTCACCCGTCTGACCCTGGAACTTGGCGGCAAATCGCCGCTGATTGCCTTTGAAGACGCCGATCCTGAAAAGGTCGCGGACGGCGCCTATTGGGCGATCTTTTCCAATTCCGGCCAGATTTGTTCTGCCGGTTCCCGCCTTGTCCTGCACACATCCCTGCGCGACGATGTTCTGGCCATCTTGAGTGAAAAGGCAAAAGCCCTGAAAGTCGGCCATGGTCTGAAAAATCCAGGTATGGGAGCGGTCAATTCCGATCTGCATCTTGGCCGGATTAAGGCCCACGTCGATGCCGCCAAGGCGCGCGGCGCCAACATCCTGACCGGCGGCGATGTCACCACCGATCCGGAAACCGGCAAGGGCTGGTTCTTTGAGCCCACGATTATTGCCGATCTGCGCGCTAATGACCCGGCGGTTCAGGACGAGATTTTTGGGCCCGTCCTGTCAGTTCAGAACTTTGAAACCGAAGACGAAGCGATCGAGCTCGCCAATGGCACCGAGTTCGGCCTCATGGCCAGCGTCTATACCCGCGACACAGGCCGGGCCATGCGGGTTGCCCATGCTTTGGACAGCGGCCAGGTTTCGGTCAACGACTATTGGGCAGGCGGTCTGGAACTGCCGTTCGGGGGCAATAAAAAATCCGGTTATGGCCGCGAAAAGGGCTGGGAAGGATTGGACGCCTATACCAAGGTGAAAGCCATCACCATCAGCAATCAGAGCTAGGACGCAGGACAGTGAAACTCAGTACCATTGAAACCTTCGTCGTCGGTAATCCGCCGCCCCGCCACGGCGGCCGCTATTTCATCTTCGTCAAGCTGGTGACGGCCTGCGGCATCACCGGTTATGGCGAGATTTATAACGCCACCTTCGGTCCTCATCTGGTGGCGCAGATGGCCGAGGATGTGTTTGCACGCCAGTTTGAAGGCGAAAATCCGCACCACATCGAAAAGCTGTGGCACAAGACCTATGGGGCCGGTTACACCTTGCGCCCCGACGTCACCGTCATGGGCGTTCTGTCAGGTCTTGAAATGGCCTGTTGGGACATCATCGGCAAGGCGGCGGATAAACCTGCCTATGAGCTTTTGGGCGGCAAGGTGCATGAGCGGCTGCGCTCCTACACTTACCTTTATCCGGCTAGCGGCGATGTTTATCCCGATCCGGACAAGCCTAACGTCTACAATGATCCGGATATGGCGGCAGAGGCCGCAGTAAAAGCGGTCGAACAGGGATTTACAGCCGTCAAATTCGATCCGGCCGGCGCCTACACCATCTATGACGGCCATCAGCCGAGCCTGGAGGATCTGGAGCGTTCCGAGGCCTTTTGCCGCAAGATCCGCGAGGCGGTCGGCACAAGGGCCGATCTCCTGTTCGGCACTCACGGGCAATTCACCGTTTCGGGCGCCAAGCGCATGGCCCGGTGCTTGGAAGCCTATGATCCGCTTTGGTTTGAAGAGCCAATCCCGCCGGAAAAGCCGGAAGATATGGCGGAAGTTGCCCGCTACACATCCATTCCGGTGGCGACCGGCGAACGCCTTTGCACAAAGTATGAGTTCTCACGCGTTCTGGAGACGGGTGCGGCGAGCATCTTGCAGATGAACCTTGGCCGCGTCGGGGGCCTGCTGGAGGCAAAGAAGATCGCGGCCATGGCCGAATGCCATTCCGCACAGATCGCCCCGCATCTATATTGCGGGCCCTTGGTGGCGCTTGCCAACATTCAGCTGGCCACCTGCAGCCCGAATTTCCTGGTGCTGGAATCGATCCGCACATTCGGTGGGTTTTATGCCGACCTTTTGAAAACTCCGATCCGCTGGGAAGACGGCTACATCATTCCCTCACCTGAACCGGGGCTTGGCCACGACCTCAACGAAGACGTCGCCCGCGCTCATCCCTACACCGGCACCGAGCTCCACCTCGGCTTGCAAGAAACTCCGGCGGCACCGCTTTGAGCCCACCGACGTAGACTGGGCATAGCTTTCTCGATCAACTGGACGAAGCTTGTTTGTAAGGTGTTTTCCAGGGGTTGTCGGACATCCAGGCCGCACGCCACCGCATAAACTCTGCTTCCGGAAGCGGTTTGCTGATCGCATACCCCTGCGCCAAATAGCAGCCGTGCTCCAAGAGCCAATACCCGTGCGCGTCCGTTTCCATGCCCTCGGCCACAACGTCCAATCCAAACGACTTACCGAGAGAAATGGTGCCATGCAGGATCTTTTGGTCTGACTGATTTTTCAAGATCCGTTGAATGAACCCTTGGTCTATCTTAATTTTGGAGACCGGCAACTCCCGCAAATACGTGAGCGATGAATAGCCTGTTCCGAAATCATCGAGCGAAAAAGTCACACCGAGATCAATCAATCTCTGCATTTGCTGGATAACCACTTCAGGAGCATTGATCGCCGTTGTTTCGAGTATCTCAATCTCGAGTTTTTCGATCAGTTCTACCGGCTGGTTCGCAACAAGCTTTTCGAATTGTCTTGCAAAGTCCGGGCTTTGCAGTTGCCGGGCAGCAATATTAACGCTGACGCCATAGGGAACTTCCTGCTTGTCCCAGGACGCAAGCTGCTTAAATGCCAACTCGATGACGCGTTCCCCGATCTTGATAATGACGTCGTCATCTTCAACCAACGGCAGGAAATCCCCTGGCATGATGATTTTCCCATCCGGTTTCTGCCAGCGAATGAGCGCCTCTACATCGATTATTTCACCTGTCCGCAAGTCTATTTTTGGCTGGTAATTGAGTATGAATTCACCATTTATAAGGGCGTTTCCAACTTCCCGGATCATCGCTGAGTTTCGCTGAATTTCCGTGTCCTCTTGCGGATCGAAGTGGAAACAGCAGTTCCGGCCGAACAACTTCGCCCGGTACATCGCCATGTCCGCCCGCCTTAATAGTAGACCGGAGTCTATTTCATTTCTGCGGTCAAAATTAGCGATCCCGATACTTGCCGTTGTCGAAACCACCGCATCAATCAATTTAAAGGGTTCCTGAAATTTATTCAGCAGGCGATCAAAAACGATATCGACCTCGTCCTCATCATCTACTTCTCCCAGAACAACGACAAATTCATCGCCACCTATACGTGCCAGAACATCATTGTCGCGAAGGTCGCCCGCCAACCGTTCGGCAACGGCAACCAGCAACTGGTCACCTGTTTCGTGACCGTGAATTTCATTGATGCCTTTGAAATCATCCAAATCAATAAAACCGACAGCAACTCTCGCGCCGGTGCGCTTTGCCCACCGCAGTTTTTCCCGGATACGCTCAGTGAGAAGAACCCGATTGGGCAAGCCCGTCAGCGCATCAAAATGAGCCAGTTGCTGTAATTTGGTTTCATGTTGCTTTAACCGGGAGATATCAGAGAACATTCCGATGTAATGCGACGGTTCTCCGCGTTCATCCCGGACAGCACTGATGGTCAACAGCTCCGGATAAACCTCACCATTCTTCCGCTTGTTCCACATTTCGCCGCGCCAGAAGCCCTGCTCCGCGATACAGCTCCACATCTCTTTATAGAAGTTTTTATCCTGTAGGCCGGACTGTAAGACCCTCGGGTTTTTACCGATAATCTCGTCAGGGGAATAGCCGGTGATCACTGAGAACGCGTTGTTCACATTGATGATGGTGCCCGACCTGTCCGTAATCACGATCCCTTCCATGGCAGACGTGAATACACTGGCACTGAGGCGCAGATTTTCCTCAACCTCTTCACGATCGGTGATATCAAGTGCAGCGAAGTAGACGGTGTTTGCGTCAGCGCTCAGGTTTAGCGCACAGGACAGAAGCCGGAACAGTCCATTGCTTGCACGGAACCGGATGTCTACTCGCAGACCTCCTGGCTTTTTGCCAATCTCTATAAGGGCGTCTCGAAGCTTTTCCGTGTCATTTCGGTGGACATAATCATATATATCGAGTCCGCTACTTCCCGCCTCTTCATCAAACAACAGTTGCTGCAAGGCTTTGTTTACACGGACAACCTGTCCATCAGACTTAATTATCATGTGAAAGCTGATGTCTTGGTCGAAAAAGGCACTCACCTTCTCTTCCAAAGACATACGGAGCAGAATTTCTTTCTCAAGTTCTGTTCTTGAAGCGTGCGTTCGTTCCAGATCAGAAGCCATGCGATTGACTTCTAAACAGAACCGACCCAACTCACCGTTGCCCTTGTTTGGCAAACGGCGCGACAAGTCCACACCCAGCTGCTTTATGTCTCCGCCTATTTCTTTCAGCGGCCGCAGGATTAGTTCTTTCGCAAGCAAACCTCCTGCAATAGTCCAAATACAGAAGGATCCGATCAAGATATTGAAAAGGGCATGGACATGGTCCTCGAGCCCTTCAATTTCCCTTTGAATGTCGAGATACCCTTTTCTTAAGACTTCCCTTACTCGCACAAGGGACATCCTTACATCTCTAGCAAATGTTTCTATGTTAATTTCGTTATCAACTTCGTTGAAAACATTTTTTATTCTTTGCTCTATCCCGTTTAGTTCCATTGATATTTCAACAAAACCAGAACCGCCAATTATTCCATAAAGTTTTTCATGATTTTTATTTAGATGATAAAAGGTAATCAGCCATATACTTGAAATGTCTTTGGAGGCGTTTTCCACCTCCGCACCAACCAAGACGTCTTGGCTCGGAAAATTGAAGTATAACTCACCAATGACTTTTTCATCTTGCCGAAGTTCAGAAATATCATGAAGTAACATGGAAAACGTGAGATAGAAGAAAACAAGTGCAACAAACCCGAACGCCCAGGCAAGATGAATAATGAGGCCTATCCGCGCACGTGTATGAAAGCTCCGCACCATCACCGCCACCTATTCCATAAATCTACCTTGCACATGAATTGCACTCACAATTTATTACTTAAAAACTCCCAATTACCTCAAACGGCGGCTGCCTTGCTTACTTACACCTGACTAGTCAGACCGACATTTGCTCGGCCAGCAATGCCTCAGGTCCGTAATTCGGGCGTCCAATATTTTACCTATCGACGCAACAAACCTCACTTCACGATTGTGTATTTTTCACATTTTTTGTTTAAATTGCGCTTGATATTTATCAAAATTCCGTAGAGAGAATTAATTTTCTATTTATATTTATTTTCATTAGTACTAAACATTAGACATTTTTACTTATTCATGTTGCTCTTTTGACTATACGTATTTCTTTCACTTCCAATTCCATTTGAGGCAATTTTTTTACGCAACTGACAGCGCGACTGAAATTTGGGTTCACAAGCAACCCAACAACCAGACCGCCTGAATTGAATTCAGTTGAATCAAGCCTTCCTCACCTTGCGACTATCCGGACGCGTCCAGATGGCGCATTGAGTTTAAACGCGAAGGTTCAAATCAACTTGATCTGGCTGATCAAAAAAGACCGATAATGAGAACTAAAAGGGAAGGAAACACGGGACACATAGCCTTCTTCTGCAACACCCGCCTAGGGCTCGCTAAATCAAACACGAAAACCGGTCATTGGCATCGCCGTGCAGCGTTAAGACCCTTAACCAGATTCCGGCCCTGCCTCGAACGTTCTCCGCTCGATCTTACGCTAAAACACCAGCCAAAATCGTGTCAGTTTTGAGCCCGCACCCGCAAATGCTCCAGCATCTACCCTCCCCGCGCCAAAGCCGCGTCAAGCTCATCATGACGAGCCCGGATTTCCTTCGGCCAGGTGGATTTGATGAAGGATAAAACAGAGACGATCTCTTCATCGGTCAACACGTCCTTGAAGGCGGGCATATTCGTTGAATAACCATCGCCGCCAGCGACTTCGTCAAGCCCGTGTTTGGTCAGATCAAAAAGCAACTGCGATCCATGGTGCCAGGTATGCCCGGTTTCATTGTGCGGCGGAGCCGGCATCGTACCATCCGGATTGCTCACACTCCAATTGCCTTCACCTTCAAGGTTCTGGCCATGACAAGTTGCGCAGTTGTCAAGATAGATTTGCTTACCGGCCGAAACGATTTCCGGATTTTCAGGCTTTAACATGGCGCGGTCAGACGACCCCATCCACCCAAGGCCGTATCCGCTGACCGCGGCAAAGGCGAGCCCGCCACCAATCGCTAGGGTTATGATTGATACATGCGTCCAGGTCATATCAAATCACATCGATTTATGATCCCACTGGTACTCGATCAAACAAGCTTATCACGTCCGGGTTAATCAATCGGACTCAGGTGCCGTAAACTGTCGCTCCGCTCGTCTCGAATTCTGCAGTCGCGTGTTTGCGTAACCAGAGGTGCATGTTGAGGCACTTTGGACCGCAACCCAGCAGTCAGAAACGGCGGCCCCACTCGGGCCCGCCGCTCCCATTAAGACAAGGTCTTCGTACAGGCAGACTATTCAGCCTCCCCCATGCGCATATAAACAGTCGGTGCTTCGCCGCGTTTTTGCGGCAAGGCATGCACCAGATACTCGGCGTTTGGATCGTAATCCATGCCGAGCGATCCCATCGGCATTCCAGCTACCGCGAGGCCGTGAATATCCGGACGCTCACTCATCAGCTTGTCCATCGCTTGAAGCGGCACATGACCCTCCAGCACATATTTGCGCGTCTTGCCGACAACGGCCGTGTGGCACGCCTGCATGTCCTCGGGAACACCAGCTTGTTTTTTGATGCTGGTCAGATCTTCCATGTCATGCACCTTGACCGAATAGCCAGCTTTAGCAACCTCTTCAGCCCATACATGACAACAGCCGCACCACGGCGTTTTGTAGACAGTGACGGATTTTTCCTCATCCGCAAGAACGGGCGTGAATGTCAGAGCGGCCACCACCGCACCGGCATACAAAGTTTTCAGATTAAACATCGGATCTTTCTCCGTTCTTGTTGCTTTTACCGCGAGCGTTAAGGGCACATCCGCCCATCATTTTGTGCATGAGCAAATGCAGCGCGGCACAGCCAATCAATGGCAACACGAGCAAAAACCGGTCCGCAAAGGAACTTCCTGCCGGTGCACTGGCAACCACAATCAACGTGCCACCAATCATTGCCAGACAACAAACCAGCATAAATGCGGCCTGCCAGGAGCGCCTTGACTTTTCATAACCTGAAGAACGATCCCATCCGGAGTGGGATCGCGCGAAAAAACTGGGCATTGGATACCCCTTCAACAGTCAGAGAGAAATTCTGCCGGACGTTAGAACCCGGCCTTTTGCGGGACAGTTGTCCCGCTCGTTTCAGACTGTTTGAGGAGGGTGATCGGCAACGGGTGGCGCAGCAGATTTCACAGTCGAAATTGCATTTGCGTGCTCCCGCAGAACCCTTGGCAGCGTCACTTCTGGAGCTGCGGGCAACAGCGTCGTGCAATCGCTCGCGCACTTAGAGCTGGCATGCGTATTTGCGTCCGCGATGTCGGAACCGCAGCAGTTCATGATCTGCGCCAGGTCATGCGCGCTTTTGGTTTTAGCGGCAAGTTGCTCAGCCTCATGCGCAGTCATGTCCAGTATTAGGACATCCATCTTGACCGGTGCAGCCTGCTCTGCCTGCGCGGTTTCAGCCGCAGCAGGAAGGCTATGCACGGCTGTAAAGACAATCATCAAAAGGACGGTCAGGAATGAACGCATGCTTCCGCCGTACCTCAAACTGCGGGAAATTGCCAGCCCTAGTATCGCCCGCTAAATGCGACATGCCATCACGGACAAAGTGGCGATCAACTGAAAAACCCCGCAAGGAAACCTTGCGGGGTCTTGTTCTGCAAATTCAACAATAGCCTTATGCCGCAGATTTTGCCTTAAACTCGATCCGGCGGCGGTGCAGCACCGGCTCAGTATAACCGTTTGGCTGTTTGGTGCCTTCCAAAACCAATTCACAAGCAGCTTGGAACGCAACAGACCCATCAAAGTCATCAGCCATTGGCCGATACAGCGGATCGCCCGCATTTTGACCATCAACGACCTTCGCCATCTTCTTCATAGTCTCAACGACTTGCTCTTCGGAGCAAACGCCGTGACGCAGCCAGTTGGCAATATGCTGGGAAGAGATGCGCAAGGTTGCGCGGTCTTCCATCAAGCCGACGTTGTTGATGTCCGGAACCTTGGAACAACCGACGCCCTGCTCAACCCAGCGGACCACATAGCCCAGGATGCCTTGAGCGTTGTTGTCGAGTTCTGCCTGGATATCGTCCGGAGCCCAGTTCGGCCGTTCGGCCACCGGGATCGACAGAATGTCATCCAGTTTGGCTGCTTCCCGGGTTTTCAGTTCAGCCTGGCGGCCAGAAACAGAAATCTTATGGTAGTGCAGCGCATGCAGCGTTGCAGCTGTCGGCGACGGAACCCAGGCCGTATTGGCACCGGACATCGGATGGCCGGACTTCTGATCCAGCATCGCGTTCATCAGGTCCGGCATGGCCCACATGCCCTTGCCAATTTGCGCGTGCCCCGGAAGGCCGCACGCAAGGCCGACATCGACATTGTTGTTTTCGTAAGCTCCGATCCAGGTCGCGGCTTTCATGTCGCCCTTGCGGATCATCGGGCCGGCTTCCATGGAGGTGTGCATTTCATCGCCAGTCCGGTCCAGGAAGCCGGTGTTAATGAAGAACACCCGGTCTTTGGCTTGGCGAATGCACTCTTTCAGGTTCACCGTGGTGCGGCGTTCCTCGTCCATGATGCCCATTTTCAGGGTGTTGCGGTCCATGCCCAGCGCGTCTTCGACCCGGTCAAAAATCTCGCAGGCAAAAGCCACTTCTTCCGGACCGTGCATCTTCGGCTTAACGATATAGACCGACCCGGCGCGGCTGTTGGTGTTGCGGCCATTGGCACCGATGTCATGGAGACCAATCAGCGCTGTAATCATGCCGTCCAGAAGACCTTCAGGCACTTCATTGCCATCCTTGTCCAACACCGCATCGATGGTCATTAGGTGACCGACGTTGCGCACCAGCAAAAGCGAACGGCCGTGCAGGCTGAGCGCAGATCCATCCGGCGCGGTGAAGTGACGGTCGCCATGCATCTGACGGGTGACGGTTTCCCCGCCCTTTTCAAAGGTTTCCTGAAGGTCGCCTCTCATCAGGCCGAGCCAGTTGGTGTAGACGACGACTTTGTCTTCCGCATCAACTGCTGCGACGGAATCTTCGCAATCCATGATCGTGGACATCGCCGATTCCAGAACAACATCGGAGATATGCGCCTTGTCGGTTTGACCGATCGGATGCTTGCCATCGATGTTGATTTCCAGATGGAGGCCATTTTTGGAAAGCAAGATCTTGTAAGGCGCAGCAATGTCGCCGGAATATCCTGCAAACTGAGACGCATCAGCCAGCGCAGTGCTGCCGGTTTCCGTTGCAACTGTCAGGGCTTCGTTTTCGATCGCAAATCCGGTGACATCGGCCCAGCTGCCGCTGGCAAGCGGTGCGGCATCATCGAGCACCTTGCGGGCGTATGCGATCACCTCCGCACCGCGAGCTTCGTCATAGCCACCGGCCTGCGGTTTGGAACCCATGGCATCGGTGCCGTAAAGCGCATCATAAAGAGAGCCCCAGCGGGCATTGGCGGCGTTCAGTGCGTAACGGGCATTCATCACAGGCACGACGAGCTGCGGTCCGGCAACAGAGCCGATCTCCGGATCAATGTTGGCGGTGCCGACGTCGAAGTCAGCTCCTTCCGGCACCAAATAGCCGATGTCGCTCAAGAATGTTTTGTAACCGGCCATGTCCGGTGTGCCCGGATTGGCCTTGTGCCAAGCGTTGATTTGATCTTGGAGAGCGTGGCGTTTTGCCAAAAGGGCTCGGTTTTTCGGAGCCAGGTCATGAACCAGTGCGGACAGGCTTTTCCAGAAATGGTTCTGATCAACTCCGGTCTCCGGCAATGCCTTGCCATTCACAAACTCATAGAGTTCTTTCGCCACTTGCAAACCGTGGGCGTCGACCCGTTCCGTCATCATATTCTCCAAAACGCTCTTAGGGCATTCTCTAATAAACTTGATGGGTGTTTTAGCCGTCAAACGCTGTGGGTCAATCGTCAGCAAGCCTTCATGACTTTTTCCTTTTCCGAAAAAATCGGAAAAACTACGGTTCGCCACCGAACAATTACCCGGTCAAGGGGGCTTTCCGAAACGCGTCCAATCGGCTACCGGTTTTGATCCGCCCCACCTGCACCTGCCGCATGGCAGAATAGAAGGCCACCTATGAGTTCAATTGCCGCCCGTTTGGGATCCCGTGCCTATGGCAATGCTATCCTGCTTTTGATGGCGACCACCCTTTTGTGGGGCGGCAACACCGTTGCCGGGCGCCTTGCAGCAGGCGAAGTGTCGCCAATGGTCGTGGTTTTTCTGCGCTGGATCATTGTTGCCGGAATTCTTGTGCCCCTCCTCTGGTCGAGGATTCAGGGCGAGTGGCCAGTCATGCGGGGTGCTTTCCTACGCATGGTCCTCATGGCAGCTTTCGGTTTTGTCGGTTTCAACACATTGTTTTACATCGCGGCGACTCAAACAACAGCGGTGAACCTCGGTATCATTCAAGGATCAATGCCGATCGTGGTTTTGATCGGGTCGGTCGTCGCGTTTGGAACAAAAGTCCGGCTTTTGCAGGTGGTTGGCATTCTGGCAACCCTAGTCGGCGTTACGCTAATTGCGGCGCAAGGCAGCCTGGAGGTGTTGCTCAGCCTCGCTGTTAATCCGGGCGATAGCGTCATGCTGGCCGCTTGTATCTTGTATTCAGGTTATACGCTGGCGCTGCGCAACCGGCCACAAGTGTCCGGCCTGGTGTTCTTTGCGGTCTTGTCCGGCATTTCCGTGTTCGCCTCTCTGCCGGGCCTTGCCTACGAGATGGCCACCAACACGGCACAGTGGCCTGAAATGAAAGGTTGGCTGGTTGTGCTTTATATTGCGCTCGGCCCGTCTTGCCTCAGCCAGATCTTTTTTATGCGCGGCGTGGAATTGATCGGACCGGCCCGCGCCGGCGTATTTATCAATCTGGTACCGGTCTTCGCTGCCATTCTGGCGGTGAGCATTCTTGGCGAAGCCTTCGAATGGCATCACGGCCTGGCGCTGGCCTTGGTGCTCGGCGGCATCTGGTTATCGGAACGAAAAGCCACCAGCTAAGCGGTCACTGAACCCCTCTTTTGAGACATGGAGGCCAAATTCGGCCTCCAGTATTTGAATTTGCCATATTCACGGGGCAGATTGGCGTCATGGAAACACCAATGATTACCGCCGCCTTCGCGCTTTTGATGCTGACGATTTCACTTCTTCAGCCTCTCGCCCGGCGCCTAGGACTGGCCCCCAGCGTTCTTTTGGCCATGGTCGGCACGCTGATCGGTATCGGCGCGACATACGTGCTCTACACAGCCGAGACGGACTACTTCAATTCGATCGCCAATATCTTTGTCTATCCGCCTCTGGATTCAGAGAGGATCCTTTACATTTTCCTGCCACTGCTCTTGTTCCAGACCTCTCTCACTCTGGATGTCCGCAGATTGTTCGAGGATTGGGCTCCGGTCCTGATGATGGCGGTCGTCGCCGTCTTCGTTGCCACCGGCTTTATCGGCCTTGCACTTTATCCGCTTGCAGGTGTGCCGCTCATTGCCTGTCTGCTCCTGGGCGCTATCGTGGCCACGACCGACCCGGTTGCTGTTGTCGCTATTTTCCGGGATATCGGCGCTCCGGCCCGGCTTGGACGGATTGTTGAAGGCGAGAGCCTCTTGAACGATGCAGCGGCCATCGTTCTGTTCGTCATTCTGGTTGGAATTCTGACAGGCCAGCAATCCCTGTCCTACAGCCACGCCGCTTTCGCTTTTGTCCAATCATTTGTTGGCGGCGTCATCCTTGGCGGCCTGTTGGCCCGCGTTGCCGTCAGCCTCTTGCCATTGATGCGAGATCTGCCACTCGCACAGGTCACCTTGAGTGTAGCCCTCCCGTATGGAATTTATGTCCTCAGTGATCAATTTGCAGGTGTCTCGGCGGTTGTCGCGGTCGTTGCGGCAGGCATCGTCTTCAACCTGTATGGTCCGGCACGAGTTCAGCCGGCACATTGGCGATTTTTGCATGCGGTTTGGGAACAGGTATCCTTTTGGGCGGCGTCGCTGATCTTCATGCTGGCCGCCATCCTCATCCCGCGGCTGGTCGCTGGTTTTAACCCGCTCGACATCCTGCTTTTGATCATCGTGATCATAGCCGCGCTCGCTGCCCGCGCCGTTGTGATCTACGGTTTGCTTCCGGTCTTGAGCATTTTGCGCGCCGGACAAGCGGTCAACAACAAGTACAAGATCGTGATGCTATGGGGCGGCATGCGCGGTGCTGTGACATTGACGCTGGCGCTCAGCGTCCTGGAAAATCCTGCATTGTCCGACGAGATTTCGGCCTTCGTTACCAAACTGGCCACCGGTTTCGTGCTGTTCACGCTTTTGGTTTATGGCACCAGCTTGAAGCAATTGATCAAGCTGCTCGGCCTTGACCGGCTGAGTGCCCGGGATGAAGCGTTGCGGACACAATATCTCGCCTTGTCCTTGTCCGATATCCGCCAGGAAATCGAAACCACTGCGAAGGCCTACCATATCGCCCCGCGTGTCGCCGAAGGCGTTATGAACGAGTATGAAGACCGTGCCGCAGCCGCGACAGCTGAGACCAACATGCTGGAGGAGCTGAAGGACAAAGACCGGGTGAACATGGGCCTGATTGCGCTGGCAGACCGCGAACAGCAACTGGTTCTTGATCTCTTTCACAGCAAGACTCTGTCCGGACGGGCCGTATCCCAGTTTTTGACGATCACCGGCCAGATTGGCGATTTGACGCGAAGCGATGGGCGGAGCGGATATAAGAAGGCAACCCGGCAGCCGCTGAAATTCAGCGTTGGCTTCCGCTTTGCCCAATTTCTTCAGCGCCGGCTCCGGATCAACAAACCGCTGGCGCTGCGACTTGCCGACAGGTTCGAGTTCCTGATGGTTTACCGGATTCTGGGCGATGCCCTAGAAACGTTCAATGAACAGGAGATCCGACCGCTTCTTGGAGACCGGGTGGCTGACATCTTGAAAGAAACCCTTGCAACCCGCCAATCGGAAACACTGACAGCAATCGAAGCCCTGCGCCTTCAATATCCGGATTATGCCGACGCTTTGGAGAATAAGTTCCTTCGAATGGCCGGTGTCCGCCTGGAAGAAACCGCCTATGAAGAGGCCCGGGACCAGATGCTGATCGGTCCTGAACTGCACTCAGATTTGTTGCGGGATGTGGAACGTGTCCGCCGGGCGTGCGGCATCCGGCCAAAACTGGATTTGGGCATGAAGACCAAGGAGCTTGTGCGCGGGCATCCGCTTTTCGAAGGTCTGCCCAAAGAACAGCAGAAGGCGATCATGAAAATGATGCGGCCGCAATTTGCCACACCGGGTGAAACCTTGATCCGCGCCGGGGAACGTGGCGATGCTGCCTACTTCATTGCATCCGGTGCCGTTGAGGTGCGTACGGCCAGCGATACGGTCCGGCTTGGCCGCGGCGATGTTTTTGGTGAAATCGCTCTTATGACAGGTGGCCGGCGCAGCGCCGACGTGGTTGCCCTAGGTTATTGCCACTTACTCAGCCTGAATGCCCAGGACTTTAAACTCCTGCTCGACAAGTACCCCGACCTGAAAGCACACGTTGCCATGCTTTCGGCAGAGCGGTTGAAAATGAACTCCGAGACCATGACATCTGAGACCGAGGATCCGGTGGTCCCACAGTTCAAGGCGACGCTGGAAGAGGACGGTAAGTCCGCTGACGACATTGTGGTGCCGAAATCCTCACCTTCTGACGAAGAAACTCAAGTCAGAAATGATGGCCAGATGCACGCAGAAGCGAAACCCAGCCGCCAAATCGGATCCGGTACTTCCGATTCACCAACATCGTCCGGGTAGTTGTTGCGAGGCTATTGTTGGGCACCCAGCGTATTTACCGAAAAAAATGGACCGGCGTTTGGGCCGGTCCGGTCTGAGGTGCGAGCATGGTATGCTCGAGGGGAGGTTCATCGCATCCAAAATCCAATTACATATTACCTGACGTAAACCGGTCTTTTCCAGCTATTTGTTGGAATAGCCATCTCTATGGTGTTGATAAGTTTTAGATGTAGGTCCGTTTTTCTGAAATTGTTGTATGAGTTTCTTAACTGAACGCATGAAATGATTTGCATTATTACGTATGAATATTCACGAAGAACATCGCCATACAACGATTAACTTTAGGTGATTGTTTCTTGAATCAAAATCTTAGAAGTGATTTCGAACTTCCTGATTTACCAGAAATTTATTTTTTGCATCAGCACCTTAGCAAACACTGGTAGGCGTACCAGAAGCCGCCTGTCTCGGTAGGTAGCACTACTGAGCTTAGCCGCGCGGAGCTGCTGCCCGGCGCAAGCGGTCGTTAATCGCCTCACCAAGCCCAAATCTGGGGATAGTTTGCACGCGAATCAATTTTGCACCCGTGGAATCTAGGCTTCTCATGGCCTGAAATAGGTTCGAAGCGGCCTCAACGAGGTCTCCCGAAGGACTCAAATTGACCTCTGAAAGGGCTTTTTCCTTGCCCGGCAAGGACTCAGGACCAAAAGAAAGCAAGGCTTCCCCTGGCAAAACTTCCAATGCCTCCAGCGTCATTTGCGCCTCCGGCGCATAATGTGAGGTCAGCATGCCGGGTGCAGCCGGCGCTTCTGGCTGCTTCTCCGCAACCCGGCTGGTGACAGGAATTTGCAGAACCTGCTCGATTGCTTCGCGGGAGACACCGCCCGGGCGGAGCAATTGAACATCCTCCCCGGTCAGCCCTACAATCGTAGATTCAATTCCAACTTCACACGGTCCGGCATCAATCACAAAATCCAGCGCATCGCCAAGATCCGCAATCACATCTTGGGCGCGCGTCGGACTGATTTTTCCGGACCGATTGGCGCTCGGTGCGGCCAGCGGACGGCCGGTGTTTTCTGCCAGATACCGCATAACCGGACCGGATGGCACTCTCAAGGCGACAGTCGAAAGACCCGCAGTCGCCAGGTCCGATATTTCCGATGCTGATGTTTTGGGCACGACAAGCGTCAGTGGTCCCGGCCAAAAAGCTTCAGCGAGTTTCAAAGCGCGTTCATCAAACACACCGTGATGTAACGCGGCGTCCAGGCTTGGCAGGTGGGAGATCAAAGGGTTGAAACTCGGACGGCCCTTGGCGGCAAAGATCTTGGCACAGGCGGTCCCGCTGGTCGCATCGGCCGCCAGTCCATAAACTGTCTCGGTCGGCACGGCGACCAAACCACCGCCCAAGACGGTCTGGCAAATCTCCTTTGCTTTTGGATCCTGCCGCCAGGCCTCTGTGCTCAGATCAACTGTCCAGCGCTGCATTCGCCTCTTCCGTTGTTCGGCAACCTCCGGGATTGACCAAAAAGATAAGTACCTGCCGCTGCGATACGGGTTGACGTTTACGTCAACTTGACTACTTTCCTATCAATCCGCTGTCTCAAGCGCCTTTTGCGGGCAAGCCAACGTCCCGTCAAGTTCTTGACAGCCCGAAACAAGATATTTGGCCGCAAGTGGCCACCAGTTCGTGGGAGGAACTGAATGTACCGTGCCCCGGTTGACGAGATTGCTTTTACCTTAAAACACGTTTGTGGCCTGTCAGATCTGCAAAAAACCGAGCGCCATAGCGAGCTCGGCGACGATCTGGTGGATGCGATCATCAATGAGGCCGGCCGGTTCGCCGCTGAGGAAATCGCGCCGCTCAATAGCGTCGCAGACCAGCATGGAACGCCTCTTGAAAACCGTGAAGTCACCACACCGCCGGGCTGGCGCGACCTGTACCATGGCTGGATCGAAGGCGGCTGGAACGGTCTTTCAGCAAGCGAAGAAGCCGGCGGCCAGGGTCTGCCGCAAATGATGTCGGCCGCAGCCTTGGAAATGTGGAACTCCGGCTCCATGGCCTTTGCCATCGGTCCGACCCTGACCATGGGCGCCGTCGAAGCGCTAGAAAAACACGCGACCGACGATCTCAAAACGACCTATCTGGAAAAATTGGTGTCCGGTGAATGGATGGGCACCATGAACCTGACGGAACCGCAGGCCGGCTCCGACCTCAACGCGCTGAAAGCCCGCGCGGAACGCAACGACGATGGCACCTACCGTGTTTTCGGTCAGAAGATCTTCATCACCTATGGTGAGCATGATCTCACCGACAACATCATTCACCTGGTGCTGGCACGCCTGCCGGATGCCCCGGCGGGCACCCGTGGTATCTCGTTGTTCCTGGTTCCAAAATTCTTCGTCAATGAAGATGGCTCCCTTGGCGACCGCAATGACGTTCATTGCGCCGGTGTTGAACACAAACTCGGCATTCATGGGTCTCCCACCTGTACCATGGTATTTGGTGATGAAGGCGGCGCGAAAGGCTGGCTGATCGGCGAGGAAAACCGTGGCCTTGCCTGCATGTTCACGATGATGAACAACGCCCGTCTTGCTGTCGGCATTCAGGGCCTTGGGGTTGCGGAACGCGCCTTCCAACATGCTTTGAGCTACGCCATCGACCGGAAGCAGGGCAAGGCGCCGGGTGACAAAGAATACGGCATGAGCCCGATTGCCCGCCACCCGGACATCAAGCGCACACTTCTGGCCATGAAGGCCCGGACACAGGTTGCCCGCGCTATCTGTTATTCCTGTGCACACGCCATTGACATGGCGCATGTCGCCGAAGACGCTGAAGCTCAGAAACACTGGAGTGAGCGCGCCAGCTTGCTGACGCCAATCGCCAAGGCCCTTTCCACCGATTTTGGGGTCGAAGTTGCTTCGCTCGGGATCCAGATCCACGGCGGTATGGGTTTCATTGAAGAAACAGGCGCGGCCCAGCACCTACGCGATGCCCGCATTGCGCCAATCTATGAAGGCACCAATGGCATTCAGTCGATCGACTTGGTGATGCGCAAGTTGCCGCTTTCCGGTGGCGAGCACATCAAAGGCTTTATTGCCGAATTGCAGGCGATTGCCGATGAGGCGGCTGCCACCAACCAGCCGGACTTTGGCGCGTTGGCCGACCGTTTAACCGCCAGCATTGCTGACCTGCAAGAGGCCACGGACTACATGCTGACAGCGCAAGCTGACGGCCGTGTTGCAGATGCTTTGTCCGGGGCCACACCGTACTTGCGGATCGCAGGCTTGGCGCTCGGTGGCGCATTGCTCACCAAGGGGGCCTTACGGTCCGCAGAAGAACCGGCCGCCAAGCAAAGTGAACGCACGCTGCTGGCCCGCAATTTCTGCGAAACCACACTTGGCGAAACAGCCGGCCTCAAATCCGACGTGCTGTTATCCGCCGAAGCCATTCAAGCCTTCGATGCAGAGGCGCTGGCGTCCTGAGGGCGCTCTGAGAGGAGACATCCATGATCCGCATTAGCCTGGAAAACGGCGTCCAGACCCTGTGTCTGGACCGGCCGGAGAAGAAGAATGCCCTGACAGGGCAAATGTACACCGATCTTTCGGAAGCGCTGGAACAGGGCAATACGGACGACAAGGTTCGTTGCCAGTTCATTTGCGGCCAGCCGGAAGCCTTCACCTCCGGCAATGATATCGGCGACTTCCTGCAGTTTGCCGGGAAAATGCAGATGTCGGAAACTCCGGTTTACCGCTTCTTGCGGGCCCTGGTTGGCAATCAGAAGCCAATGGTCGCGTCCATCGACGGCATTGCAGTTGGTGTCGGCGCGACGCTTCTGATGCATTGTGACATGGTGTTCGCCAGCCCACGCGCTGTCATCCATACGCCATTCATCGATCTGGGCCTCGTGCCGGAGGCCGGTTCCAGCCTCTTGGGACCCAAAATCATGGGCCACGCCCGCGCATTTGAATTGTTGTGCCTTGGCCGGCCGTTTAGCGCCCAAAAGGCGTATCAAGCTGGGCTGGTCAACGAAATCGTCGAAGATGGCGTCGACGCTGTCGCCAAGGCCTGCGCAGAAGAAATTGCTGCCAAACCGCCGGAAGCCATGGCTTTGTCCCGGAAGTTCTTGTGGGAGGAATCCGCAAACCTGAGCGAGCGGGTCGATGCGGAAGCAAAAGTCTTCGCCAATCGTCTGACATCGCCGGAAGCGATCTCAGCCTTCCAAGCCTTTATGACCAAAAAATCCAAGGCCTGACCGGTCAGCACCCATTGTTGGAGGAGAAGAGCATGTCCTTGAATGGCAAAACCCTGTTCATCACCGGCGCCTCTCGCGGGATCGGCAAAGCCATCGCATTGCGCGCAGCCAAAGACGGCGCCAATGTCGCCGTTGCAGCCAAAACGGCAGAGCCGCATCCCAAGCTGGAAGGCACCATTTTTTCGGCAGCCGAAGAGATTGAAGCAGCTGGCGGTAAGGCACTGCCGATCGTACTCGATGTCCGCGACGATGAAGCCGTGAAAGCGGCCATTGACAAAACTGCAGAGCACTTTGGCGGCTTGGATATACTGGTCAACAACGCCAGTGCCATTCAGCTGACGCCGCTGCAGCAGACAGACATGAAGAAGTTTGATCTGATGCATCAGATCAACACACGCGGCACGCTTGCCTGTTCCAAACATGCGATCCCGCATCTCACAAAATCAGAAAACCCGCACATCTTGATGCTGTCGCCGCCGCTCGACATGCAGGAGAAGTGGTTCGCTCCTTTTGTACCCTACGCCATTGCCAAATACGGCATGAGCCAGGTCGTTCTAGGGCTGTCGGGTGAACTGCGTTCAAAGGGCATTGCGGTCAACGCTCTATGGCCGCGCACGACTATCGCCACCGCAGCGATCAAAAACATCATCGGCGGCGATAAGATGATGCAGACCAGCCGGACCCCGGACATTCTGGCCAATGCTGCCTATGAAATATTCACTACACCCTCAAAAGAACTGAGTGGTCAGTTCCTTATTGACGACACCTTTCTTGCGAGCCGCGGCGTGACCGATTTCGATCAGTACCGTGTTGATCCAACACAATCGCTGACCCCGGACTTCTTCGTGCCCGATGACAGCAAGGCACCGGCCAGCATGAAGCCGGTTTCCAGCTAACCAAAGTTGTTTGGGCGCGGGCTTGCAATTTACGGCCCGCCCCTGCATCTTTCCGGTGCCGATGAGGGCGGCAACCGGATCCGCGGACAGCGAAAGCACCCTGACAGCATAAACGAATGCCGGTTTTTCACCTGCGCCCGACACAAGCGGATCGTCCGGGCATGCAACCAGGAGAAAAGCCTTGTCGACACAGACGACCGCTTCCCTTGATGATCTGCGCAAAGCAGCTAAACGGCTGAAAAAGGCGTATGCCAACGGCGAGACCGATGCCTTGGCACGTGTCAGCGCACAGATCTCTGCCGACAAACCACTCAAACACGCTGATTTTCTGCACGTGATTGCAAAGGAGGCCGGGCAGAAGAGCTGGCCCCAGCTAAAGTTCGCGCTCGAAAGCGCAGCCATGTCCTTTGAGCAACGCGCAGATCGGCTCAAGGTTGCTCTTTACGAAGGGCAACATTGGATGACGGACAGGCTTTTGAAAGATGACCCAAGCCTGGCGCACGCCAACTTCGGCCTCCAGGTCGCCCTTTATGATCTGGAGGCTGTCCGACAGACCCTGAAATCAAACCCGGATGCTGCAATCCGGATGGTTGGGGTCCGCTCACCGATCCTGCATCTTGCCTTTTCGAAGGAAATCCACCGCATCCCGCCCAAACACAATGACATGCTCGAGATCGCCAGATTGCTGGTGGCGCATGACGCCAGTGTCGATGACGGCTATCCGGCAACTCCGGGAGAGGATCACAAGCTGTCGGCGCTCTATGGTGCCCTGTGCCATGCCGACAATTTCGAATTAGGAAGCTGGCTTCTGGAAAATGGGGCAAATCCCAACGACAACGAAAGCCTTTACCACAGCACCGAGCTTGGCCACACAAGGGCTCTTAAAAGCCTTTTGAAACATGGTGCCAAACCGGACGGCACCAACGCCCTGCCCCGCGCGCTCGATTTCAATGACCTGGAAAAGGTGCGGCTGTTACTGGAGGCCGGGGCCGACCCAAACAACACTGTTCCGGACCACCCCAGCGGCCAGCCGATGAACACAATTCCCGCGCTGCATCAGGCGGCACGCCGCGGCCGTTCTGCGGACTTTATCGAGCTGCTTTTGGAGTTCGGCGCAAATCCCGAGGCGGTTTGGCAGGGACATACGGCTTATGCTTTGGCCCGTATGTTCGGCAATCGGGAGGCAGCTACAGCACTGGAAAAAAGGGGCCATGCTGCAAAGCTAACGTCCAACAAACAAATCCTGGCCGATTGTGCAGACGGCTTCCCCAATTCGGCTCGCCTAGAGATCCAGACGCTGGGCCAGGAAGACCGGCGATTGCTGACGCGGCTTGCCGCCGAACCGGGACAGCTTCCACACATCAAGGCACTGATTGCAGCCGGGCTTGATCCGAATGACATGGACGAAATGGATCTGTCGCCTATGCAAATTGCAGGATGGAACGGCCTGGTTGATGAATTCAGATTCTTTCTCTCGTTAAAACCTGACCTGACCCATAAAAACAAGTTTGGCGGCGATGCTTTGGACACAGTCCTTCACGGGTCCAGCTTCGCGCCAAAACGGACGGAAGCAGACCATATCGAATGTGCTCGCCTACTGCTCGAAGCAGGCAGCCTGATTTATCCGCAATTTATCAGTCATTGCGGCAATGAGGACATGGTCGCATTTCTGGAAGACTGGATCGCAGCGCATCCTGAGAGCTTGCCTGCTTGATCCCCGATCAACCCAAGATAGGAATCGCCGCGGGCGCTTGCCCGTGGCAACACATTCCGCTACGACATTTTTGACATTGGAAGAAAAACTTTGCGGGGAGGCTGCCGTTCGGCGGCACTATGGATCACATGAGCATCTTCATACCTTTAGCGGTCAATGCGGCCAAAGCACTAATCGTTCTGATCATCGGTTGGTACGTGGCCGGAGCCCTTTCGGCTCTTATTAAAAAACGCATCCTCGCCAATGAGCGGATCGACGACACCATTGGCGGCTTTGCTGCTTCCATCGTTCGCTGGCTGGTGCTGCTTGTCACGTTGATCGCTGTCTTGCAGCTGTTTGGCATTGAAGCCACCAGTCTTGTCGCTGTTCTCGGCGCAGGTACGCTGGCGATTGGCTTGGCGCTTCAAGGCACACTGAGTGATATTGCCGCGGGCGTCATGTTGATCATCTTCCGCCCGTACAAGGTCGGTCAGTTTGTTTCCATTGGCGGGACGTCCGGCACGGTCAAGGATCTCAACATCTTCGTGACAGAGCTGGTGACCGGCGACAACGTCCAGATCATCATGCCCAATGGCCAGGCCTGGGGCGCTGTGATTACCAATTTCTCCGCGCATCCAAAACGCCGTCTCGATCTGACGTTTGGCATCGACTACGGCGACGATGCTGACAAAGCGATCCAGATTATCCTCGACACGGCCAATGCAGACGAGCGAGTCCACAAGGATCCAGAGCCATGGGTTCGCCTGACAAACTTAGGCGACAGTTCGGTGGATCTCGGCGTACGGCTTTGGTGCGACGCGGGCGATTACTGGGAACTCAAATTCCACATGCTCAAGTCGGTCAAGGAAGCATTCGATGCCGGGGGCATTTCCATCCCCTATCCGCATCAGGTGGAAATTCAGAAGTCCGAATGAGTTTTATCGGCAAAGTTCGGCGTATCCATCGAGATCAGCAAACAAAAAGGCCGGAGAATTATCCGGCCCTTTCGTTGTCAATCGTTTGTCTAGTCAGTATCCGAGATAGGAACTGCCGAGGCTGTCACGGTATTTGTCGACCCAGGCCTTATTGATGGCAGCAACCGTGCCGTCAGCTTCAATTTCCTTGTAGCACCGGTCAAAGTCCGCAGCGTGATCCGCACTCCTGAACGCCATGGAGTATGGTGTTGAATCAAAGACCGCTTTGAAGGTGACCGGCTGGTTTGGATCAAATTTCAGACCGCTTTGTGAGCGGAGCTGCCGATTGTATTCGGCAAACAGCATGCCATCGCCGATAATGGCATCAACTCGTTTTCCGAACAGCGTCCGGCTCTGGGTGATCTGATCGGTCACTTCACGGTAGTCTGCAAAGGAACCCGTGTGGTCTGAAAGCCCAGGGATAATGCTCGCGGCCCCTTTGAAACCAATGACTTTTTTCCCTTTCAGCGCTTCAATCTTGTCGAAGCCGTCGCCACCTGAAAGGAAAGAAACGCCATTTTGATACCGGATGTATTCACCTGTGGCCGTTCCGTCGATCGGCATGCCCATAGGCACTGTGGCGACTGCATCGCCTTTGCCGGCTTTGTAGCTCTCCCAGTGCCGGGTAAATGGCTGGACCTTAAATTTTACAGTGTGACCGCACTTTTCGAGGGCAGCCGTGATAACTTCTGCTTCACGACCCTTGCCACCTTTAAGAAACATTGGCGCAAGATCGCCAGCCATCACAGTAATTTCATCCGCCACCGCAGAAAAAGGAAAAACAGCAACAAATACCCCTGTGAATATTACCTTAGACAGTTTCATTGATTAGCTCCCACCAAAAATTTAAATTCAGGCAGGATTGAATTGCACATACTTTAACAAACAATTACATTATAAATATTATAGTTGTCATTGTTATTATTTACAAATGAAGGAATTATACTTAAATTCATCAATGAAACATGCAAAACACTCACTCATGACGATCCTTTTGTACGATTGACACAAACAACCGCAACGCATCAGATAGCGGCCATAAATTTGATAATCACACCGTTTGGAAACGCGCCAAGTGTCAACGCTTCTGCTGCATCACACGTCTTACCTCGACCATTTAACTCCCGTCGGACACCCCGAACGTCCTGACCGGATCCGGGCAATTGACAGGATCCTCGAGCACGAGAAATTTCAGTCCGTGGAACGGGATTTGGCCCCGATTGGAGCGTTGGAAGACATCGCCCGAGCACATCCGATGGCCTATGTCGACCAGCTGCATAGATTGGCGCCAGACGAGGGCGTTGCCCGTGTAGATGCTGATACCACAATGTCACCGGGCACCTGGGAGGCAGCTCTGCGCGGCGTCGGCGGCGCCTGCCGCGCCGTTGACGAAGTGGTCACAAAGAAGGTCAACAACGCCTTTTCAGCGTCCCGCCCGCCAGGCCATCACGCTGAAAAAGGCCGGGCCATGGGGTTTTGTTTTTTCAACAATGTGGCGGTCGCAGCCCGGTACGCACAAAGCAAATACGGTCTAGACCGGGTCGCGATCATCGACTTCGATGTCCATCATGGCAATGGCACGCAGGATATCTTCTGGGACGACCCCAGTGTCATGTATTGCTCCACCCACCAGATGCCGCTCTATCCAGGCTCCGGCGATGCCTCTGAAACAGGAGAGGCCAACACCATCGTCAATGTACCTCTGCCACCAGGAGAAAACGGAGCCGGTTTCAAGGAAGCCTTCGAAGTTGTCCTGCTGCCCCGCCTAGACACTTTCGCTCCTGAGCTCGTCATCATCTCGGCCGGATTTGACGCTCATGCCCGCGATCCTCTGGGCGGCCTGAATTTGGTTGAAGCAGATTTTGCCTGGGCGACCCGAGTCTTGATGGATATTGCCGACAAACATAGCGATGGCCGCGTCGTGTCCGTCCTTGAAGGCGGCTACGATCTGGAAGGCCTCGCCCGCTCGGTCGCCGCCCATATGATGACCCTGATGACCGGTTGATCGGCGGCAATGCTGAAGTTCATCGTGGATCGTTTGTATCAACAGGCATTGAGCTCTTGACCTTTAGCCATAGGCTCGCGAGGGTGCCGGACGGTATTGACTGAAATTCAGGACGCTCGACATGACCGAAGCTGCAAACAACATCGCAAGCCTGTCTTTTGAAGACGCGCTCAAGCAGCTTGAGACCATTGTACGCGAACTTGAGCAGGGCAATGTCCCCTTGGAGCGCAGCATTGAGATGTACGAGCGCGGTGATGCACTGCGGCAGCACTGCGACACACTGCTGAAGGCCGCCGAGGCCAAAGTGGAAAAAATCCAACTAGGCCAAGGCGGCGAGCCCACCGGGACGACCGAGTTGGAGCCGCAAAACGGCTAATTACGTCCCAAGAATCCACCAATGACATGCTACGTCTGAGCCAATTGGTCTGTCAGATTGTACACCTGCGCCCAAATTTGGAGATGAAAATCAAGAGCAGTTGACCAACAGACCGTCGGTGGATAAAATTAATTTATGCATCTCAAGGTAGAAATTTCACCCTCCCCCAAATCAAAACAAGAAACTTAAATATTCACCACCGGATAATGACCTTTATTCCTAATACGAATTAACATTCAAATATATCTATTTTTTAAGTTTCTTGATCATCACCAAATGCTATCCTTTTATAAACAAGTACAGCTAGGAAAATTGCATCGAGCTTCCTGCAATGCCAACACTAAGCAAAGACGCAGAGATCGACCTTCTTAAAGACGCCTTCATGCGTTTTTCCGATCCGTCTGGCTGGCAACCCTTCCTGAGTAAGATTGATGGGTATTTGACTTGCAGGTCCTATGCAGCTGAGTTTTGCAAAAATGGCCTCTCAACCGGGCACTTCTTTGACCATGAAAAAGCCCGCGAACTGTTTGAAGTTCTTCAGGCGACCAAAACCGATCATGGAATGCCCGCATTCGACTATATGCTTCACCATGCCCATCCCGGCCATTGTTACCAAATATCTGACGGGCATCTGACCGATCTGGGGCACGATCCGCCACCAGTTACGGTCTCGCCTTCCCCGCCACCAATATCAACTGCAACTCATCCACCAGCCGGAGTGATCAGCGTATTACGGCCCAATTCGCATGCGGCTGTTTTCTTCGGACTTCTCGTACCCGACTTGGATCGGCGTGCTGCACTAACTCCCGAAATCATAACAAGTTTCCGAAAGGTAATTCGGATTGCCGAGCTAAGGCTAGACGCTCTTGAAGAACTGCGTCTGGCCTCTGATACAGCCAACGCGCATAAAGCAATGGCTGAGGTATGCGGCTCACCATCGGTCCTGATCAACGGCCAGCGGGACATTCTGGCGGAATTCCCACCAGGGCTAGATGCTTTGGGTTCGCTGGAAGCCGCTTTTGCTAAAAACGGAATACTCCAGCTTAAGAACCGGACGCTGGAAACCCGATTTCAGGAATTATTAGCCAGCGTAAAACTTGAACGCGACCTCGGCGTTTCAGCAGAGAAACCAAATCGAATTAAATCAGAACCGGCTGCGCAAGATCAGCGGGACCTGTATCTGCGGGATTCGGCAGGAAGTCTCACACGGATTACATTGGAGCGTCTTGATCACAGATCTGCCGGCAACCCGCCTTGGATCCTCATCCGCGTTCTTCTTCCGGCATCGGTTCCAGACACAGTAGAAACAATTCTCTTGGAGGAGTTTGGGCTGTCGCTTTCAGAAGCGCATTTGGCCCGGCTGCTTGCCGTAACCGGATCGGTTCCAAACACGACCGATCTTCTGAATATTACCCGAAACACGATGAAAACCCATCTGCGCCGGATCTTTGATAAAACCGGCACACGCACCCAGCTAGAGCTTACCCAACTTGTTTATCAGCTAACGGGTCTTGTATAAAATGGATCACATAAGCTGGTTATTCCGATCCACTCAGAACGTCGCAGTATGCAACCAGACGTACAGCAAAAAGTTGGGGTCGTCGTTCCACGACCCCAAGTTGATCACTGTGCACGTGGCCCCATCGACCACATCTAGTGGTTTAAACCAAATATTTAATGCATGCATCACCCATTTGGGTGATTGGCACAGAAAATCGAGACATTTCGCGTATAAATTGCACCGCCTGTACCCGTCTTTCAATTTTTGCTGCGGACTGAGCAACATTTTGCACCTGGTTCTGAACCTTACCTCTAACCGGACAGTGTTTGCGCCATACATAAGGTTGGTGTATGGCTGCCCGCCATGTTTTCATTTGTGGAGCGTTCCTGAGCGTGACTGCCAACTCTAAAACCCCATTGCTTGACCAGGTGACATCGCCTGCTGATCTGCGCCAGTTGGACGAAACCGATTTGATCCAATTGGCCGATGAGCTGCGGACGGAAACCGTTGATGCGGTGTCCATTACTGGTGGTCATCTTGGCGCAGGTCTTGGGGTGGTGGAGCTGACTGTTGCCCTCCATTATGTGTTCAATACCCCTGATGACCGGATCATCTGGGATGTTGGCCATCAGAGTTATCCGCATAAGATTTTGACCGAACGGCGCGATCGGATCCGGACCTTGCGTCAAGGTGGCGGTTTGTCCGGCTTCACCAAACGCTCTGAAAGTGTCTATGACCCATTTGGCACTGCGCATTCTTCTACCTCCATTTCCGCAGGCCTCGGCATGGCTGCGGCGCGGGATCTTGATGGCGGCGACAACAATGTAATTGCTGTCATTGGCGATGGCGCCATGTCGGCCGGCATGGCCTATGAGGCCATGAACAACGCAGGTCACCTTGGCTCCCGGCTGATCGTCATCTTGAACGACAATGACATGTCCATCGCGCCTCCTGTCGGGGCTATGTCTGCTTACCTTGCAAAACTGGTCTCCGGCCCGACCTACCAATCGCTGCGCGATGCGGCAAAGAACATCGTCAAAAACTTTCCCAAACCGCTGGCAGAAAAAGCAGCACGCGCGGAAGAGTATGCACGTGGCTTCTGGACCGGGGGCACCCTCTTTGAGGAGCTCGGGTTCTATTACGTTGGGCCAGTCGATGGCCACAATTTGGAACACCTATTGCCGATCCTGAAGAACGTCCGCGATACGCATCACGGTCCGGTCTTGATCCATGCAGTGACTCAAAAAGGCAAAGGCTATGGGCCGGCAGAAGGTGCAAAAGACAAATATCATGGTGTTGCGAAATTCGACGTTGTCACCGGCAAACAGTCAAAACCGAAGGCCAACGCGCCCAGCTACACCAATGTCTTTGCAACATCCCTGATCAAAGAAGCCGAAGTCGACGACAAAGTCGTCGCGATCACTGCAGCCATGCCGGATGGCACCGGCCTCAATCTCTTTGGCGAAGCCTTTCCGGAACGCACCTATGATGTCGGCATTGCCGAACAGCATGCGGTCACCTTTGCTGCGGGAATGGCGACAGAGGGCTACAAACCCTTTGCGGCCATCTATTCCACCTTCCTTCAGCGCGCCTATGATCAGGTGATCCACGATGTAGCGCTTCAGGGTCTTCCAGTTCGGTTCCCGATTGACCGGGCCGGTCTGGTCGGCGCGGATGGCGCGACACACGCTGGCGCTTATGACACGGCTTTTCTGTCCTGCTTGCCCGGGTTCACCGTGATGGCGGCGGCCGACGAAGTGGAGCTGCGCCATATGGTGGCGACGGCTGTGGCTTATGATGAGGGGCCTATCTCCTTCCGCTATCCGCGCGGCGAAGGCGTCGGTCTGGACATGCCAGAGCGCGGCAGTGTTCTTGAGATCGGTAAGGGCGTTATCCGCCGGGAAGGCACCAAGGTGGCTCTGCTTTCCTTTGGTGGACGAATGGCCGAATGCTTGAACGCTGCTGACGAACTTGATGCGGCCGGCCTGTCGACGACTGTTGCCGATGCCCGTTTTGCCAAGCCCCTTGATATGGACCTGATCCGGCGCCTTGCCCGCGAACACGAAGTGCTGGTGACTGTCGAAGAAGGGTCTGTTGGCGGCTTCGGCAGCCATGTCCTCACACAGTTAGCGCAAGAGGGGCTGCTCGACAGCGGCCTGAAAGTCCGCACGTTGACGCTGCCGGATGTCTATCAGGATCACGACAAACCGGCAGCAATGTACGCCAATGCCGGGCTTGATCAGGACGGCATCATGAAGACCGTGTTTGGCGCACTCGGCACCGAGTTTTTGACTGGCACACAGCGCGCCTAAGCGCCCCGCCAAACCAGGATCATCGGATGCCGGTTTTGAGCCATCAAACGCCGCAGTCATTAGATTGACAGACTCGCCATAAGCTGATTAACGCTGAATGGTAATTGCAGTTGCGCCGGCCATCCGCCGGCGCTTTTGTTTTCCGCCCTTTTTAGAGCCGTTCACTGCTAATTTGAAACGCTCTGGAGGCAACCATGGCACAGACGCTTCTTTCGGTATCCGCACTCTTGTTGTCGGTCGCTCTGCTCATTTTTGGGCATGGCCTGCAGACGACATTGCTGCCTTTGGCGGCCGACCGGTTTTATTTCTCCGATTTTGAAATCGGTGCGATGTCCTCCGCCTATTTTGTCGGGATGGTCATCGGTTGCCTGGGAGCCCCGCTTCTGATCATGCGCGCCGGACACATCCGGGCCTTTGCCGCGCTCGTTTCCATGATGTCGGCAGCCGCGATCCTTCATCCTGTGATCATTGACCCGATCGCCTGGGTTTTGATCCGCGTGATCTCCGGTTTTGCACTCGCCGGGTTTTACATGATCGTGGAAAGCTGGTTGAACGAAAGCGCGACCAACCAAAACCGCGGCACCATTATGTCGATTTACATCGTAATCCTGTTCGGAGCCCTGATGCTCGGACAGGTGTCGATTGCGACCATGAGCATTTCGTCCTTCATTCCGTTCGTGATTGCGTCAATCAGCGTCAGTCTTGCCGTGATGCCGGTTTCTCTGACCACCTCTGCGCAGCCGGCCCCGATTACCCTTGTGCGGTTCCGACCGGTCCAGCTTTACAAGAACTCACCGGCGGCTTTCGTCAGTATCTTCTTTATCGGCATTTCGCAGGGTGCGCTCCTGACACTGACACCGCTTTACGGATCTCAAATCGGGCTCTCGACCAATCAGTCCGCGTTTTATGCCGCAGCCATCATCGGCGGCGGCCTGCTTGCCCAATGGCCGGTTGGCCGCCTGTCGGACAGCATTGACCGGCGTATTGTCTTGATTGTGCTGGGCCTGGCCACCGCGGCCGCGTCCACCGCAATCGTCGTGTTTTCGCCCAATGTGTTTCTGATCGCCACCGGAACGGCCGTCTTGGTCGGTATGTTCTCGCAGCCGCTCTATGCGATTGCCGTCGCGCATGCCTTCGATCACGCAGCCCAGGAGGATTTTGTTGAAACCTCGTCCGGCATGCTTTTGTCCTTCGGCATCGGCTCAATTGTCGGCCCTTTGATTGCCTCCATGTTGATGGGGCACATGGGACCATCTGGGCTCTATGTCATGGTCATCGCCTTCAACGTTGCCATGGCCGGCTTCATCTTCACCCGCGTCCTCACCCGCCAGGCGCTGACGTCAGAAGAAAAGACCGACTTCGAATACGCTGCAACGGCTCAGGTCGGTACAGTCATCTCCACAGAAGAACTGGATGCGGAAGCGGAAGAATATGTCATTCCGCCGGAAGAATTCCCGGCTTATGAGGATGACATCTACAACTTCGACACAACGAGCGGAGACACAGAAACCGAGGATGAGGCGGAGGCCGATTCTGTCGCGACCGAGGATACGGCAACATCAGACCCGGCGGAGCCAGGTGAACCTGCCGAAAACGCTGGGGCGAAAGAACCTCCGGCCAAAGACACCAGCTCGTCTTAGGCACTCTCAATGCGCTGTAAGTAAAGCAACTTACGCGGGGCCTCCTGCGCCATTTCGTCTCTCGACAGAGGCTCCCAATCAGCTTATAGCCGCAGTATGAAGCGGCGTATGAGCATAGTTGAGGCATTGCGGCGGGAGCGCTCACCCCTGGTGGCGCTGACCGTACTCGCCTTTGTGCTGCGCCTTGGCCTGATGACGCTGGGCACCGCTTTGGCGCCCTCCGGGGCCGTCGCGGCGGAAGGCCTGACAAGCCTCTGCCAATCGGCCGAGACCAATGTGCCATCTGAAGCGATGCACGATCTCTCGGCCTGTCATTGCGGCACAACATGCCCGCACGGCTGTGCTTTCGGGCCATGTCTTTCGGCAGCCAATGACACACCCAGACTGTCGCTGCTCGTCTCAGCCCCCGACCAATTCCGGTCCTTGGAAAATACCGTCTTTCCACTTGCTGCCAATGCGCTTTCCATCCGGGCCCCGCCCTTTCCTCAAGCCTGAACCACCCAAACCACATTCAGAACTTGAGGAATTATTGACATGAAACTCCTGACCTCCCTTGCAGCTGCCGCTGCCCTTTCGCTTGTCTCCCTGACCGCCATCGCTGCTGACTACAAGGCCGGCGATCTCATGCTTTCCAAAGCCTGGACCCGGGCCACGCCGCCGAAGGCAAAAGCGGGTGGCGGCTTCGTTGAAATCATGAACATGGGCTCAGAAGCCGACCGTTTGGTGGCTGCAAAGTCCGACGTTGCCAAGAAAACCGAGCTGCATGAAATGGCCGTCACGGATGGCGTCATGAAAATGCGGGAAATGGAAGGCGGCATCGAAGTGCCTGCCGGTGAAACCGTGACCTTGAAGCCGGGAGGCCTGCACATCATGTTCATGGGACTAAACCAGTCCTTTGAAGAGGGCAGCAAAGTGCCAGTTGTCCTGACCTTTGAAAAGGCTGGAGACGTAACCGTCGAACTGGATGTTGCCAAGATGGGCGCCAAGGCCATGAAACACGGCGATCATGGTGATCATGGTGATCACGATCACGGCAAGAAGAAACACAACTAAGCAACACGGGGAGAGACAGCCATGTCCGGCTTGAAGCTCTTCCGGTACGTGGCGTGGGCGGCAGTCGCCGTCCTCGCCTGCGTGGCCGGTGCACTTGTCTACTTTCAAACCACGGCGAATGATAATTCCAGTGCTTTGATCAAGCCGCTCGCAGCGATCGGCGGCCCGTTTGAACTGGTCAGCGGCACCGGCGAAACGGTGACGGATAAAACCTTCGCCGGAAAACCGACGGTGATGTTTTTTGGCTTCACCTATTGCCCGGATGTCTGCCCGACGACCTTGTCGGAACTGCAGGGCTGGATGGCAGAGCTTGGACCAGATGCGGAAAAGCTGAACTACGCTTTTGTCAGTGTAGACCCAGAACGTGACACGCCGGACGTCATGCGTGATTACGTATGGGCCTTCGACAAGCGCATCACGCCGCTCACGGGTTCCAAGGAACAGGTTGATGCCATGCTGAAAGCCTACCGGGTCTACGCCAAGCGGGTTCCTCTTGACGACGGCGATTATACAATGGACCATTCCGCGGCCGTTTATCTGATGAACGAGAACAACGAGTTTGTCGGTACCATCGCTTATGGCGAAGCGGAAGAAACAGCGCTGGCAAAACTCAAGCGCCTGATTGAAAACACAGCGGCCTCCTCTTAAGGCCATCTGAAAGGACCAAAGCGGAATGCGGATGCCGCTCTATCTCGGACTGGCTTTTGGCGCGACAAGCCTCGTCGCGCTGTCCGCTATGCTGTGGCTCTATGCAGGTGAACGGGTCTATGTGGACCGGCTGATTTCCGCCATTGCAGGCTGCTTCTAAGCCGTGTCCAAACAGCGCCTGGATCAGCACCTGGTTGATACCGGACATTTTCCGAGCCGAGCGCGGGCACGCGATGCGATCTTGCGCGGCACGGTCACCGTCGACGGCCAGCCGGCCGGCAAACCATCGCAGAAGGTGGCTGCCACAGTCGTAATAAAGGTGGATGATCCGGCCTCCGGATATGTCTCGCGCGCCGCACTGAAGCTAATTGAAGGACTATCCGTCTTTGGTGTCGCCCCATCTGAGAAAATCTGTCTCGACATCGGCGCCTCGACGGGTGGATTCACCCAGGTGCTTCTGGAGAACGGCGCAGCAAAGGTTCATGCCATCGATGTCGGCCATGACCAGCTTCATAACAGCCTGCGCTCTCATCCAAAGGTGCTTGCCCAAGATGGCCTCAATGCCCGCGATCTAGGGTCAGAAAATCTGGGCGGTGATCAGCCGCAAATCCTCGTCTCCGACGTCAGTTTCATCTCTCTCAAACTTGCCCTTCCTCCGGCTCTCGAACTGGCAGCCCCCGATGCGGAAGGAATCTTTCTGGTCAAGCCGCAGTTTGAAGCCGGCAAGGACAAGATCGGCAAGGGCGGTCTTGTTGACCCGGACGTCGCTGAAGAAACAGCAAAAGCCTTGCAAACATGGTTAGGCAATCACCCCGGTTGGACAGCTGGTGACCTGATCCCCTCCCCGGTCAAAGGCGGTGACGGCAACGCCGAGTGGCTGCTTTATGGGAAGAAACACTTCTAGCTAGACATACGACGGAATACAACTTAGCCTTTACCGGAACAAAGCAGCAACATAGGATTCGACAATGGAAAATTTCATGGACTATTTGCCCGGTATTCTGATGTCTTATTCGGCGTTCCTGCTGGCCATTGCCACGCCAGGACCGAATGTTCTGGCCATCATGGGCATGTCCATGAGCAACGGGCGCAAGCCGGGAATGGCGCTCGGCCTTGGTGTCGCTGCAGGGTCTTTTAGCTGGGCCATCCTGACGATTTTTGGCCTCACCGCTTTAATTGCGGCCTATGCGCCCTTGCTGACAGCTATCAAGATCATGGGCGGACTTTATCTCCTCTGGCTGGGATATAAATCCTTGCGGTCAGCTGCTTCAAAAACCGATCTGACCATTCCGAAGGATGCGAAGAAGCCACACTCTTTGTTTCATTGTGCCCGCTCCGGCTATCTGATCATGATGACAAATCCCAAAGCCATCATGGCTTGGATCGCCGTCGTCTCGCTCGGCATGCAGGATGGAGCGCCCTGGTGGGTTGGCGCGATTATTGGCGCAGGCATCACGGTGCTCTCCATCCTCATTCACCTGATCTATGCCATCGTCTTTTCAACCCCGATCATGCAACGCGGCTACGCGAAATGCCGGCGGGCGCTGCAAACGGCGATGGGCACTTTCTTTTCTCTGGCCGGTATCCGGCTGCTTTCAGCGCCGTAACTGCCAAACAAGCCCCCCTACCTACTTGTCCTGGGTAAGGGGGCTTTTGATCACCAATAAGTGCAGCAACTCTATACTGTTAACAACGATCAGACTGATAGTGCTGTCTCGGTCTTCCAGTTTTCGATATGTGTTGCAAGTGGCGTGAGCTCGACGCCAAATGTCCGTTGCAGGAGGGCCGTATCAACCACCATACCGTCCGGATTCATCTGCGCCAGAGCACTGTAGATATCGCCCAAAGCAAACGCCACGCCCGGATTGTTCAAAGCTTCCCCGACGCGGCCTGCAAACTCTTTTGGGTCTGCGGGTTTAAAATCAACCCGTCGATCAAGCCAACGCTCAAGAAGTTTAGCCAGATCACTGCTCGTTGCCGGCGTAGGCGAAGCGATTTCAAAAAACTGCCCTGCGAGGCCCGGGCGCACCATGGCTGCGACCGCGATGGCGGCTTGATCTTTATGAGAGATCCAGGCAACCGTGTGATCTGCTGGAAGCGGCGGATAATCAAGTTGACCGCTCGAACGCAACGCCGGCACGAACAGATCGACCAAGAGGTTTTCCAGATAAATCGCTGGCTGCAGCACGATGGACGGTATTCCACTGGATAGGACAGCATCTCTTGCTGCTGTCGCACCATCGATCGCGAACGATGACGGGTATCGCTCACCGGCTGGACCGCTTGTGGTGAAGACAAGCAATGGCAGATTTGCCCGATGGGCTGCATTAAAAAATGAGCTCATCCATGCGGCTGGTTCGTCCTGCGAAGTCGGCATCGGCAGATGCAAAAAAGCTGCATCTACCCCATCCAAAGCCGTGTAGATTGCGTCTTCGTCGGTAAGGGCAGCTGCGATGGGCATGGCCTCAGGATGCATCCGGGCGATCCTATCTTCAGTCCGGGCGATAGCTCTCACGCTCAAACCCTTCGCAAGCGCTTCGCGCACGACTGGGGCTCCCTGCGCCCCAGTGGCTCCGAAAACAGCAACTGTCTGGTTCATACTGGTTCTCCAATGTAAGCTGGTTACTGATAGGAAGCACTACATAGGACTAGACAAGTGGCTAAAAAAGAAGGCACGAATTCCAGCGATAGGCACCTGAAAGTAACCTCCATCGATCTGGAAAGGCACAATCAAGATGTTGACACTTGGGTTACCAACGACTTCAGCGGCCCCTGCTCGGTGCGTGATATTCTCGACCGCGTCGGCGATAAATGGAGTGTGTTAGTCATTTTGCGGCTCGGCCGCAAAACTGAACGTTTCCGGCAATTGATGCGGTCGATCGACGGCATCTCCCAGCGGATGTTAACAGTGACATTGCGGGGGTTGGAGCGTGATGGTCTTGTCAATCGTAAAGTACTTGCGACCAGCCCGCCAGCCGTCGAATACAGTCTGACACCGCTTGGACTTTTGCTGCTGGACCAAGTCACTGGCCTTGTAAACTGGGCCCTCGAACATGAAGCCGCCGTGACCGCCTGCCGCCAGTCCTATGACGCCCGTCAGACATGACGGCTTTTCAGGTTTCCCTTGCCGCAGGTACCAATCGGCGCTATCGCTCGCCACATGACAGAGACGCGACTAGAAATCACCGAGCTGGGCCATCGGGGAGATGGCATTGCTTTAACCGAACATGGCCCCGTTTATGTAGCCGGAGGCCTGCCGGGGGAGGTTGTTGCTGCCCGCATCCAGAACGGCCGGGCGATCAAACCCGAGTTTACCCAAAAATCCCCGGACCGGATTGACCCGGTGTGCAAGCACTATGCGGCCTGCGGCGGCTGCTCGGTCCAGCATTTGGCCGAAGAACATTATCTTGCCTGGAAACGGACACTTGTCGAAAAAGCTCTGAAAGACCGGGGTATTGAAACGCACGTTTCTGAGACAATTGCCGCGACAGATGGCGGGCGGCGCCGCGCGGTTTTTACGGCCACCCGGGCCGGGCGATCCGTGCTGCTGGGTTATCATGAAAAATCCAGCCACAAACTGGTCGATGTATCCGAATGCCCGGTGCTGGACCCGGCGATTACAGGCGCCCTCAAAGGTTTGAAATCGCTAGCCGCCGACCTCGTTCCGAAAAAAGGTGAGCTCCGGATCACGGTTCTTTCCACCACATCCGGTCTCGACGTTGCGTTCGACAAGGCGGACAAGGCCTATGAGCGCAAGATCCCATCCTTGTCCCAAAAGACCGTTGAGCTGGGTCTGGCCCGGCTGACCATCAATGGCGAGGTTCTTTTGGAAGTGCGCCCGCCGCTCCTGGATATGGGAGGTGCCGGGCTGCTTCCCCCGCCGGGCGGTTTTACCCAGGCGACCCTGACCGCAGAAGACACCCTTTCCAAGCTTGTGCTGGACGGCGTTGGCAAGACAAGAACCGTCGCTGACCTTTTCTCAGGTGTCGGCACCTTTGCCCTGCGCCTTGCCCGGCAGTCCAATGTTCATGCTGTTGAAGGCGATGCGGCGGCTATCGCTTCCCTTGACCGTGCCTTACGCAAACCGCAAGGACTGAAGAAAGTTACTTTCGAAAAACGCGACCTCTTCCGCCGTCCTCTGGTTCGAGATGAGCTGGAACCGTTCGGCGCCGTGGTTTTCGATCCGCCCCGTGCCGGAGCTCAGGCACAGGCCGAGATGCTCGCCAAATCTAAGGTCAAAACGATTGTCGCCGTCTCCTGCAATCCGGCAACCCTTGCCCGGGACCTGCGCATCCTGATCGATGGCGGTTATGCGCTGCACTCCGTCACACCTGTGGACCAATTCCGCTTCTCGCCCCATATTGAAGCCGTGGCAGTCTTGAAACGGGAGTGAGCCATGGACGCGGCGAGACAACGTAATGCGGTCAAAGATCAACGATCTTTTCCCTCCGCCCCGCCGCTTGCCAAAATTGTCCGCCGGGTCCGCTACGCGGCCCATCAAGGCAGCCGGGTCGCCCTTTATTCGCTGCATTCCGAAGCCATGCGGCGGATGAATCTTCAGCTGAAGAAGACACTTCCCGAAACACCGGCAATAAAACCGGATGGCCCGGTGCCAAGCCAACGGCGCATGCTGGCTGATATCATCAAGCTGTTTGCCGATGATTTGAAGGCTGTGGAAGACGGCCTTTATCCGATGCCATCTGACGGCACCATGAGCCCGTTGGAACTGCTGCGCACCAGTCAGGCTTTCTTCAAGGACGTGCCCAAGGTCGCCCGCCGCCGGGCTGAACAAACCCATCAGGAAGTCAATGACGGCGGCCCGAGTTTCGCCGAAGCTTTGCCGCGCTATTACCGGCAGAACTTTCATTTCCAAACCGATGGCTGGCTGTCAGAAGACAGCGCCCGGATTTACGATTTTCAGGTCGATGTTCTGTTTTCCGGCGCAACGGCAGCCATGCGCCGCCGGGCGCTGGTGCCTTTTGCACGGATTTTGAAGCGCAAAGATCAGCGCAAGCTGGCCTATCTGGATCTCGCGTGTGGCACCGGCGGTCTCTTGCGCCCGGCGCTCACCGCCTTTCCCCGCCTTTCCGGTATTGGGCTCGATCTCTCAGAACCCTATCTCGCCGTTGCGCGGGACCGGTTCAAAAACCGGCGCGCAAGTTTTGTCACCGCGATGGCTGAGGAGCTGCCGTTCGCGGACAAGTCTCTGGACGTTGTTTCCTGTGTTTTCCTCTTTCACGAATTGCCGCCCAAGATCCGGCGCCAGGTCTTGAGCGAGGTTGCCCGCGTCCTGAAACCGGGCGGATCGTTCCTCTTTGTCGACAGCCTGCAAACCGGGGATGTGCCGGAATACGACGGTCTCCTGTCGATTTTTCCTCAGCTGTTCCACGAGCCCTATTATACGTCTTATCTCAAAGAGGATTTTACTAGCCTCGCCGCAGAGACTGGCCTTGAGCAGCGCTGGATGACCCCGGCCTTTGTCTCCCGTGCCGTGGAATTTGTGAAGGGCATCTAGCACCTTTCAGTATCCCTGAAATTTTTGTGTTTTCTATCTTGTGACTGAAATCGGAAGAGCGTATATCCGAATTCATGAGATTGGATCATTGGCTCTTGCAGACTGGGGAAAGCCGCAGCGCGTTTGCGCGCCGGGCAAATCTCTCGCCTGCCTCCGTCACCGCCCTATGCAACGACCCGAATGTCTGGGTCTCGCGGGACATGGCACGCAAAATAGCCATCGCCACCAACGGCGAAGTGACTCCAAACGACTTTCTCGGACTGTCTACAACCAAGGAGCATCCCGTGTCCCAGGCCCGTGTCGCAGAAGCAATCCGCGCATTTGAACGTGGTGAAATGGTGGTCGTGACCGATGATGACGACCGCGAAAACGAAGGCGATCTGATTGTCGCCGCGTCGAAAGTTACTCCTGAACAGATGGCCTTCATGGTGCGCCATACGTCCGGCATCATTTGTGCGCCGATGACCGTGGCCCACGCCCGGCGGCTGCGCCTGGATCCGATGGTGGCCGAAAATGATGCACCGCTCGCAACAGCCTTCACCATCTCGGTGGACTACCGCCAGGGCTTGACCACCGGTATCTCGGCCGAAGAACGCTGCTCAACCGTCCGGGCGCTCGCCAACCCGAACGTCGGTGCCGATGACTTCGTCCGGCCGGGCCACATCTTCCCGCTGGTTGCCAAGGAAGGCGGCGTCATGATCCGCTCCGGCCATACGGAAGCCGCCGTCGATCTTTGCCGCCTCGCTGGTCTGGAACAGGTCGGCGTCATCAGTGAGTTGGTCAATGACGATGGAACCGTCAAACGCGGCCCGCAAGTTTCTGAATTTGCAGCCGAACATGACCTCAAAATGGTCTCTGTTTCCGACCTAATCGCCTGGCGTCAGCGCACCGAGCGGCTGGTGGAGCGGGTCAACGAACAACCGGTGGAGACCATTGCCGGCCCGGCGTATGCGATGACCTATTCCACGCCTTACGATCCAATGCACCATGTCGCCATCGTCTATGGCGACATTCTCGATGGACGCAGCGTGCCGGTCCGACTGCAACTGGAATCGGTCCTTGACGATGTCTTCGGCACGGCCCAACCCCTTGATGAAATCATGAAACACTTCGCCGACCGCGGGCGCGGTGTTGTGGTCTATCTGCGCGAGGGGTCTGTTGGCGTTGCGCGCCAGTCGACACGGCCAAGGACTGAGTTCGAAGCGGCCGAAACCGAGGACCACAGCTCCGCGCAAGCTAGACAGGAACAATGGCGGGAGGTTGGACTGGGTGCGCAGATCCTCAAGGATCTGGGTGTCAGCTCCATTCGCCTGCTAGCGTCCAGAGAGCGGCACTATGTCGGGTTGGAAGGATTTGACATCAAAATCGACGACACCGAGATCCTAGACCTGTGAGACAAACAGATAGGATAGTGCCGCATGACAGCGCTGGCGGAGAACAAAGGAACTGCTGAAACTGAGGGAGAAGAAAAACAACCTCCCTCTCCCTTCACCATCGGATATGAGCGCCGCAACAGCGAAATCATCGTATATGGCTGCGTCTTTGTGGTTTTGATGTTTGCGGTGATCGGATTTGTCACCGGAACTTATTTACTGCTCTTTGCTGCGCTCGGCCCAGCGGCAATCGCCTATTGGCACTTTCCGATGCTGGAACGGCACCGGCCACAACTTGGCGCCAACGAGGAAGGCCTGTTCGTCGACCGGATCGGCTTCCTTGACTGGGCGGCGATCCGGATGATCGATCTGAGCAAGACGACCGTTCGTGGCAACAGTCTGATCAGACTGAATATATTGCTGAACCGCCCTTTGGAAAATGCGGTCACGTCCGGTCAACACACACCCCTTTGGAAAAAATTCACGATGCGCAACTGGAAGCGTAGCAAACGCGAGCACGGCCGGGAACTCATCGCTATCAACCTGCACACACTCGTCGGTGACCCGGACGAGGTCCTCAGCCGCATCCGGTCGTTTAAGTTCGTCTGACTTTGGTCATCAAAATTTACCCATTAACACGTGTTTTTTCTGCCCCATTAAGACACCGTCCATAAAACTTGATAAAACTGGCAAAAATGATGCGCTGCAGCACTCCCGTCGCGTAAGCCAATTTAGCCAGGTGGATATGTCATGTCACAGACAACCAAGAACGTCGGCCTCGTTCTGCAGGGCGGCGGCGCCTTGGGGGCCTATGAAACCGGGGCCATTCAACGGATCTACGAAAAGGGCTATCGTCCCGAAATCCTGACGGGAACCTCAATCGGCGCCTTGAACGCTGCCGTTCTTGCGGCGCCGAAATACGGTGAAGCCAATGAAACCCTGCAGGACCTTTGGGACTACCTTGGCCACGAACACCCCTTCCCCTTGTTCCAGCAGTACAACACAGCCTACACTAGCTTGGGACACCCCAGGTTTTTCAAACTGCACGGCAGCATGTTTGGCGCCCAACGTCCGAGCATCTACGATGTGTCGCCGGCGCTCGACACCATGCGCCGCTTCATTAATTTTGACTTCCTGAACTCCCCAGAAGCTCCGACGGTGGTTGTGACTGCCACGAACATCGTTTCCGGCGAAATCGAACGCTTTTCCAATCGCAAAGACACGCTGACGCCAGAGCACATCATGGCCAGCGGTGCGTTGCCGCCTAGCTTCCCGCCCATCGAAATTGATGGCCAGTTCTATTGGGATGGCGGGATTTACGACAACACGCCGATCCAATCCCTGGTGCGCATTTTGAACGAACATGAAGTCGAGCACTTGCCGATCTTCGTCATCGAGCTCTTCGGCGCGCTTGGGGATGTACCAAAAGACCTCAATCAGTCGATCGACCGCATGACGGAACTCATTTATGAGGACAAATTCTGGAAGACCTATGAAGGTCATGAAAAGGCCTATGAGTTTGCCGAAATGCTTTGGGAACTGGATGGCGTGGTTCCAGAAGATTCCCCGGTCCGGGAGCTGGAGGCCTTTACCAAGCTGATGCGGCGGCGGGCAATCTCGCACATCTTCACCATTCCGGCCGAACGTGCAGCGCTGCGCAATGTCATCGACTTCAGCCCGTCAACGATCCAGAAGCGGATTGATGCTGGCTACAAGGCCGCCAATCACGCGCTCGACAAGGATGAATTCCGGATCAACTACATCCTCCACAGCCGGCTGAAAAGCGAACGAAATCCGTCGTCTGACGAACCGGCGAAAAAGCGTGCAGCGTCGACCAAACCCAAAACGGCCAGCCGCCCGCGAACCAAGGCGGCCAAGTCCAGCTCTAAGACATCTTGACGTCTTGAAACTCAATTTATGAGGAAAGGTCTGATATGACCCGTTCAATTGAAGACAAATACGATTCTGGCAATTACACCGCGCAAAGTTTTAAGACATCTGACGGTTTGTCACTGGCCTATCGCGTCTACGGTGACAAGGGCACCGGAAAACCGGCAATTCTGGCCCTCCCCGGTCTTACACGGAACATCCGAGATCTGGATCCGGCAGCGAGCCAGCTTGCCGAAAACTACCGGATCTACACGCTGAACCTGCGCGGCCGCGATACCTCCGACAACGATCCGGATTTCAGCAACTACAACACGGTTGTTTACATCCGCGACATCTATGAGTTCTGGCAGCACCTTGAAGAAGAGCCGGTGGTTCTGGCAGGGTCATCCCTTGGGGCGCTCTTGGCGATGCTAATGGTCGAAGATCATCCGGATATGCTGGCCGGGATCATTCTCAACGACCTGGGCGCGACAATCGAGACCGCGGGCATGGCGCGAATTTTCGGCTACGCCGGCAAATTGCCGGATGAATCGGATCTTTCCAAAGTGGTCGCGACATTGAAGGACCACGTCGGCGAGCAATTTGAAGGCCTGAGCGATGACGATTGGGAGCGGATGGCCGTTTCCATGTATGGTCTGAAAGATGGCAAGTGGCACCACCGCTATGACGACAATCTTGGCCGGGCGCTGGCCGAAAACAGAGAAACGCCGCGCGATCTGTGGGCGGCCCAAAAGAAGGCAGCAGATTTGGATCTGCCGATCCTCTCCATCCGCGGTGTCTTATCCGATGTGACAGCCAAGAAAACCATCGAACAGATGCAGGCAATGGCACCAAAGATGCAGGCTGCGGAGATTTCTGGCCGCGGGCATTGCCCGATCCTGGACGAACCAGCCTCTCAGCAGGCCATTGTCCAATTCATGAGTGATCTTTAACGGAACAAGGCCACGAGCGATGACACGATCCGGGCTGACTCTAATCAATATGAGCGGCGCCATCGGCATGATCATGATCGATCAGACCGTGATTGGGATTGCGATCCCTGCCCTTCAGCGCAGCTTTGATTTTGGTCCGCTCGCCCTGCAATGGGTGGTGAACGGCTACACGCTCGCCCTTGCCGCCTCCTTGATCTGCGCCGGCTGGGCCGGAGACCGCTTCGGCCACTACCGCTCTTTTGCTGCCGGCGTAGCACTCTTCACCGGCTCCTCGCTCCTCTGTGCCCTGGCACCCGTTGGCGAGATTTTCATTCTCGCGCGGATTGGGCAGGGGGTTGGAGCGTCCTTGATGCAGCCGGCTGCCACGGCCATCGTCTTTGGCACCTTTCCGCCGAAGGAACGGGGAAAGGCCATGTCGATCTATGTCGGCAGCGGATTGCTGTTTTTAGCAGCCGGTCCGCTGCTTGGGGGAATCCTGGTTGAACGCTTCTCCTGGCACATGGTGTTTCTGGTCAACTTACCTATTGGCTGCGCCACCCTGCTGGCAGCCCTGCGCCTCGGCCGGGAAGCCCCCAAAGGGACTGAAAAGCCCTTCGACTTTATGGGTGCAACTCTTCTGGTATCCGGCATCTTCTTTTTGACAACGGCCATTCAGAGCCTCGGAGATGGCGGTGCAGTCTCCCTTTTATCGCTTGCGCTTGCCGCCATCGGTCTTGGCTGCCTGATTGCCCTGCCATTCCGAAAACCCGGCCACGGCGCGCCAATCATTGATTTCGGCAACTTTCGCAACAAGATCTATCTCGGTTGCGGCATCGTCCTGTTCTGCATCCAGTTTGCGATGCTTGGCCAGGTGGTCTTTGGGGCTGTCTTTATCCAGAATGTCCTCGCCTTCAGCCCGTTTCAGACCGGCTTGGCGATGATGCCCGTGGTGCTTGCCATCATCTTGATGGCCCAGGTCTCCGGTTATCTGTTCGACAAGGTCTCTTTCCGTTTGCTTGCGGTCTCTGGAACCCTTGCCATTTCGCTGGGTTTCTTCTCCCAAGCCCTGGTTTTGGAACTTGGCCACATCCTCTGGATGATCCCCGGCATGCTGCTCATTGGACTGGGTCTTGGACTGCTGGCCAGCACGGTGACCACAGAAGGGCTGTCCCAGGTTCCCATGACACAACGGGCAACCGCCTCTGCAATCCTGCAAACCTTGCGGCAAACCGGCGGTGTTTTCGGCATTGCCTGCATCGGTTCAGTCATCAATCTGATCGAAAAAACCCGCATTGAGGACATTGCGCAGCAGCTCGAGCCGGTTGCAGACAAACGCAGGGAGCTGCAACTGTTGCTGTTCCAATCCGAACAATCTCAAGCCAAGGCAACCGCACAGCTAAAGGAACATTGGCCAGAGGCGCTGGCTGACCTCAAACAAATCACAGCAGAAGCGATTGCGGCTGGCTATTACCTGGGCGCTGCCGTCGTGTTCCTGGCCGCGGTCATTTCACTCTGGGCGTTTGCGAAGACCAAGAAGGATGCAGCAGAAGAGTCCGCTTCTTAAAATGCAGCTGGAACTAGGCCGTGTGGTAGATTCTAGGAAGACCCGAACAGTTCTGCGAGCCAATCACAAACCGTTTGAATACGCATCAACCGGTGATCTTCCGCCCGGTAAACCAGCCAAACTTCGCGTTTGAGATCAAAAACAGGGTCTGGCAATCGCTGTAAACGCTGGTCCTGATCCGCAATCAATCTGGGTAGAACCGATTTTCCCAGACCAGCCGCAACGGCCTCTGTAGCACCGGCAAAGTCACAGACGGCAACGGGCGAAAAGACACCTCCATCGTGAGTGACCTTGTTCTGCAGCCAAGCAGCCTGTGGCAGGTGGTGCATGGTTTCCTGATATCCAATCCAGTTCATGCCGTCCGACGCTGCCAGATCGATGTCCGACGACATGTAAAGACTGTGCACCAAGCTGCAGATGCGCTGCGTTTTCAAGCTGTGGCCGCCCTCTACCGGACGGGCCAAGCGAAGCGCAATATCGGTCTCCCGGTTGATCAGGCTGACGGTCCGGTTTTCAGAATCCAGATTGAGGCGCAGGTCGGGATGGCTCTGAAGAAAGGCGTGCGCTCGCGGGATCAACAGATGATTGATCACCATTGGAACTGATGAAAGCCGAACCAAGCCGGCAATCGAATCTTTCGCATTGCTCAGCTCGTCTTCCAGATCACCCGTAATTTGCTCAATCGCCTCGGCTTGCCCGGCCACCTTCAAACCCGTTTCCGTCAAACCGAGCCGCCCCTCGCCGCCGCGCTCGACCAGACGTTGCCCAAAGTGGCTTTCAAGCGAACGGATGCGGCGTGCAATGGTTGTGGCATTGATGCCCAACTTTTTGGCCGCCGCGTCCAGTGAACCGGCGCGCCGGAAGGCAATCACACATTTCAGATCGTCCCAGTCCATATCTGCAATATTGCAGCTTTGATCTGCAATATCATCTGTTTCGCTGCATATTCGCATTCAGTAGTGTTTGCGTCGGCAAGGAGATATATGCTGATGGACATCATCGCGCTCACAGGTTTGACCGGCACACAATTCTGGATTTGCACAGCTGTTGTGTTCACCGCAGGCCTTGTGCGCGGATTTTCCGGGTTTGGCCTCTCGGCTGTTGTCATGGCCGGTATTGTGACGATCATTCCTCCGGTTGATCTCATTCCCGTCTGTTATGTTCTGGAAGCGGCCGCCAGCCTCGCGCTCCTGCGCGGCAATATCCGATCGGCCGACTGGACCCTGGTTTTGCAGCTGGCGCTTGGCTCGGCAATAGGCGTCCCGATCGGCCTGGCGGCCACAACCTATGTCGCCCCTGAAACTTCGAAGATGATCGCGCTTTTGCTGGTCTTGACCTTGACCGGCGCTCAATTGCTCAAGCTGGTGCCACCCGGGTTTGGCGGCCGGTACGGCACACCGGCCGCGGGACTTCTGGCCGGTATTGTTACCGGCCTCGCGTCCGTCGGCGGGCTCGTTGTGGCTCTTTATGTCCTGTCGCGGAAGACAGAGCCGCAAGTGATGCGTAGTTCCTTGATCATCTTCCTGCTGGCCGGGATGGTCACCACACTGATGTCGCTGCTCTATTATGAGCTGATGACTGCGCAGGCCCTGCAGCGCGGAACGGTGTTTGTTCCAGTTGTTTTATTAGGGGTGTTTTTCGGGTCCATTCTGTTTTCACCCAAATTCGCCCCCTACTACAAGCGCGCCTGCCTCACCTTGCTGCTTTGCCTGTCCGCTGTCGGCGTATCCCGGCTGCTGTGAAGCCAGCACCTGTCGTCACGAGGCCGGACCAGGTCACCTCAGAGCATCTTTGGCTGCTCAAGCGATTCTGCTTAACCAGCCGCTGATCTAGCCGGCTTTGAAACGGCATCTACTTCAAATGATCCTTGAAGAAAGCGATGGTCCGGTCTTCGGCAAGTTTCGCTGCAGCCGCGTCGTATCTGGGTGTTGTATCGTTGTGAAAGCCGTGGTTCACGCCCTCGTACATGTGCGCGATATAGGTTTTGCCTTTGTCCTTGAGCGCGCGTTCATAGGACGGCCAGCCGGTGTTAATACGCCGGTCCAGTTCTGCATATTGCAGCATCAATGGCGCCTCGATTTTTGCCACATCGCCGACAGGTGGCTGGCGGCCATAAAACGGCACTCCAGCTGCGAGTTCCGGGTAGGCAACGGCAATGGCATTGACCACGCCGCCGCCGTAACAGAACCCTACTGCGCCGACTTTTCCAGTGCTGCCTTCATGCCCAAGCAAAAACTCAAATCCGGCAAAGAAGTCGTTCAGCAGCTTTTCCCGATCGACGGATGATTGAAGTGTCCGGCCTTCATCGTCATTGCCCGGATATCCGCCCACCGATGTCAAACCATCGGGCGCAAGCGCTAAAAATCCAGCTTTGCCGAGTCTTCGGGCAACATCCTCAATATAGGGATTGAGACCCCGGTTTTCGTGAATGACCAGAACTGCGGGCAACTTTCCGGTAATCCCAGCAGGTTTCACCAGATAGGCGTTGACCTCGCCATGGCCGTTTGGCGAGGGATAGGTGATCCGCTGCGTTTCAATATCCTGATCATTTGGATCCACCTGCTGGGCCAAGGCATAGTCCGGAGACAGCTGATTGAGCAGCATTGCGGCGGTGAGACCGGTGACCGCGAACTTTGCGGCGCCGTTCAAAAACTCACGCTTCGTGATTTTCCCGTGGGCATAGAAATCATAAAGGTCCAGAAGCTCTTGCGGAAAATCCTTGGCCGTCATCCGACGGACCGGCGTCATCTCATTCATTTCAAAGCCTCCCTGTTGGCACGCCTGTCGGCGCCCTCATAACAACTAGGGGCTTTAACGGATGGATCTATACCCGCACATTAGAGACTTGAGGAGAATTACCGGAAACCGCTAAAAATCAGCCAACCTGGCCACGATGACGGATAAGATGATCGGCCAACACGCAAGCCATCATGGCCTCGCCCACCGGAACAGCGCGGATGCCGACACACGGATCATGACGGCCTTTGGTCATGACGTTCACTTCCTCGCCTTGGCGGGTGATCGACTTGCGTTCGGTCAGGATCGAAGAGGTCGGTTTGACCGCGAACCGCACCACCAACGGGTCTCCGTTGGAAATACCGCCCAATACACCACCGGCATTGTTGGTCAAGAACACCGGCTGGCCGACATCATCAATGCGGATTTCATCGGCGTTTTCTTCACCGGTCAAAGTAGCCGCCTCAAAACCGTTGCCAACTTCAACACCTTTGACCGCGTTGATCGACATCATCGCGGCAGTGAGATCTGTGTCCAACTTGCCGTAGATGGGCGCGCCCCAACCGACCGGCACGCCTTCGGCAACGACCTCGATCACAGCCCCGACGGAAGACCCGGCCTTGCGGACGTCGTCCAGGTAGTCCGCCCAATGCGCAGCTGCTGCAGCATCAGGTGAGAAAAACGGATTGTTGTCGACTTCACTCCAGTCCCAGTTGCTGCGGTCAATCTTGTGCGGACCGACCTGCACCAAAGCCCCGCGGATCGTCACGCCCTGCAAAACCTTACGGGCAACAGCACCCGCGGCCACACGCATGGCGGTTTCCCGTGCCGATGAGCGTCCGCCGCCGCGGTAGTCTCGAATGCCGTATTTGGCGTCATAAGTGAAATCAGCATGTCCAGGGCGGAACCGGTCCTTGATCTCGGAGTAATCCTTGGACCGCTGATCGGTGTTTTGAACCATCAGCGAGATCGGTGTTCCGGTGGTCTTCTGGACACCATCCTCATCGACCATCACTCCGGACAAAATCTGAACTTCGTCCGGCTCGCGCCGCTGGGTGGTGTATTTCGACTGCCCCGGTTTGCGCTTTTCCATAAAGCCCTGAATGTCGGCTTCGGTGAGCGGCACCAGCGGCGGGCAACCATCAACAACACAGCCGATCGCCGGTCCGTGGCTTTCTCCCCAAGTGGTGACCCGGAACATATGACCAAAGCTGTTGTGCGACATTCGAAGCTTTCCAAAAAACGGCGTAAATTGTAGGTGGCCGAGCGATAAGCTATCCGCCTGCGAAGCTCAAGCCCAGGAACTCACGGGAACGGTCATCTTTCAAGTAAATAGAACCGATCTTTCGTTTCGAACCGGCAATCCACGTAAGTTGCGGGATGACGTACCAATCACACCTGCGTGTGGTCGGGCTGTTTCCAATCGTTTCAACGCTCCGGTTTGCCAATCCTTAAGGTGAAGTCAGTACCGTCACAAACCAGTGTTATTAATATCGGGTTCTTGCTGTGCACATCCGGGGCTGGCTCACAGGTCTGTTTGTTTTTTTGCTGGCTCCTTGCCTGCTCTTTGCAACACTGTGGTTCTACGAGAAATCTGAAAGCGTCCGTCAGATTGAACGGAGCCAGGAAGGTCTGCGGCTGATAAGAGCGCTTGGGCCGTTGATGGGGCAGAAATCTATTGGTGCAAATACCGGCGATGTTCCAGCGGATCTGGAAGCAGATCTTGCCGCATTTGGCGGACCCGAAATTGGACACCTCTTCGCAGAAAGATTTAGTGAATTTATCAATGAAGACAGCACGCCAAAATCTCTGCGCAAAGCGCGGGAATTGACGCTCGCGATCGGTGAGTTCGGTAGTCTGTCGTCCTCTGCACCTTTAGAAGCTATTCTGCTTCCATATCTTTTGACCGATGTATTGCCTCTGGTGATCATTGAATCTTCAAAGATGCGCGACAACGCGATGCTTCTGTCCGAACGGGAAACCATCAATGTTTGGGATAAGATGATGGTTCCGGTCCAAGGTGGGCAGTTTAAAGTCGCTGCGGACGGCGCCTCCCGCGAAACAGTGGACCATCTTGACGCATTGACCGGGCCAACCGCCGAAACACTGCGGCAAGAAGCCCAGAACTACCGGAAAGCAAACGTTACTTTTCAATCCCAGGGCGCCAAGTTTCTCACTTCGACGATCAACGCGAACACGGGCGCGGACATAGTGTCCGCGCCAGTCATCGCCGCCCAGCCCAAACTGGTCGCGGCAACGATCTCGCTTTGGCGCGAGGTTTTGATCTACTTGGATGAAACCCTCGAAAGTCAGCGCACCTCCACCCTGAGGGCTGTGGCCTTAGCCGGCATGACTGGCGGCGCCATCATCCTGATTGCTTTTGGCATTGGCATCGCGCTTGTACGGGCCCTTGCAGATAGAACGCAAAGAGAATTCGAAGAACTCGGTTTTCACGACCCATTGACCGGTCTGCCAAATCGCAGGGGACTGCTAAAAGCCCTTAGAAACATGTCGCAGGCGGGCACCAAGCAAGCTGCTGCCCTGATTGTTTTCGACATCCGCCAGTTCCGGAAGATCAACCATCGTCACGGCGATCAGTCAGGGGACGCTATTTTGCGTGCGTTTGCCGGCGATCTAACGATGCTCGCCGAACCAGACGATTTCATCAGCCGGACAGGCGGGAGCGAATTTGTGCTTGTGCGCCCAGCCGTCAAAAACACGCAGCAGTTTGAGAGCTACGTAAAAAAAGCTCTGAAAATGCTCAGTAAAGAGCGGCGTATTGACGATCAAGACACGATTATCGACGTCCATGCGGGCCTTTGCCTGAACAAATCCGGTCGGTCATTAACTGAAGAAACCCTGACCGATGCAACACTGGCACTCAGAGCCGCAAAACAAAAAGGCCCGAAAGAGCTGGCAACATTTACGTCAGCAATGAGGGCTTTGTTTGAAAGCAATGCCGACACAGCAAAAGAACTGCTTCCGGCATTACAGAACGGTGAAATCTTGCCCTGGTTTCAGCCTCAGGTCGACATTCACACCGGTGCAATTGTGGGCGCTGAAGCTTTGGCCCGCTGGGTAGAGAAGGATCAGGTTCGTTTTCCGGGCGCCTTTCTCCCGGCAGCGGAAGATGCGGGGTATATGGATCTTGTTGAGACCGCAATCCGTGAGAAGGTGCTGGCACTCGCCACGACGCTCAATGAAGTGAGCGCCGCAAACATACACTTGGGTCTGAACCTGTCCGCAAGCATTCTCGGCCAGGAAAATGTTGCAGACGAGATTTACAACAAGATCGTCAGCCTCGGCTTGAAACCGGCAAATTTCAGTCTTGAGATCTTAGAAGCTGTCATGCTTGACGAAGCTGGCGCTTTGCCGGTGAAGAAAAATATCGCCCGGTTATCGGAGCTCGGCTTTTACATAGAGCTGGATGATTTTGGCACGGGCCATTCCAGCATCTCCAGCCTGCGGGATCTGAAAGTCGACCGGGTGAAAATCGACCGCAGTTTTGTCTCCGGAGTAGACACGAATCCAGCACTCCAAAAATTCACCAGCGCTCTCATCAACTTGGCCAAGAGCCTCGATATCAGCGTGTTGGCAGAGGGTGTTGAAACGGAAGGGGAGCGCCTCTGGCTTAAGGCCAATGGCTGTGATGTCATTCAAGGTTTCCTGATATCGAAAGCAGTTCCCGAAGACCAAATCATTGAGATGATTCTGCGCCAATCGCAGTTGCGATCAGGTACTACCGCTCAAGCTGTCGGCGCATAAGCAGGTTTTTTGCCACTTAGCGCAGCAATCCTGGCCTTAAAATCCGTTGCCGCCATCGCCAAGCCGCCATCTGCCCCATCGACAAAATGGATATGCTGGTTGCTTGCCATATCCTGCAGGAAACAGGTCATCAAGGCCGAGTCGGATACGTGCAGGCCATACGCGGCCTGTCCATTATCTGAGAGTTCCTGCAGTTGCGCCTTCAGACCGCCGAGTTGCTGAGGCGAGAGGTCCAAAACAAGTTGCAAGCTATCGCCGAGTTTCCGGTGGTCCGTGTTCAGGCTCAGCTCTTTCATATATTTTGCCGGTTCGAGAGGGCCGACGCGCCATCCGGTATAGTAGCTATAGAGAAACAAAACGCTTTCTATAAGCCCGATGAGATAGCCTTTGAGCCAGCGCCGCCCAGCTCCGAAACGAGCCTCCAGTTTCAGGCCGCTTGGCGGAAACCGCAACCGCAGCCGCTTCCCTTCGGCAAGGCGCACCGTCTCGTCATCGGTCAATGGATTAAATCCAAGCTGCGCTGTCACTCGCTCCAAAATGCCTGGTAAGGCCTCATCGTGTACTGGTTTGATTATCACCGAAACGATGTGGCCATTTTGCGCGGGCAACGGCTCCCATCGGCAGGACAGACCGTCCAAGACAGGTTCACCAGACGTTTTTTCTAACGTGTAGGGCTTAACGGCGTCGGGATCCTTCAAAATCCGGTCTGCAATCAACAACCCATCACCGATGATCATCGCCAAATGATTGCCAGGGCTTAGGCGATACTTCCGCACCCGGATATCGCCACCGTGCTGGCGGATGTCGGTGACCGGAATAGCCGCGGCCCGGAGCTCCAGGCCGACAACGTTCCTTGATAGAGCGACCACACCTGCAACAGCCTCAGCAGCGGCTGCAACCTGGCATTTCGGCACCACCAGCACGGCACCGTCGCCACCAAACACAAATGGAATATGGTCCCGGTCAAGTACATTCAGGACAGCTGCAATAACGGCAGCGCCGACCATGTTGACCTGCTTGTAACGCCCGTCCTCGATGGCATCGCGGGAGCGCACTATATCCGCGGCTATCACGACCCAATCTTCTGGTACAGGCCGGAAATCTCCATCGAGATTATCTGTATTGAAGTTCTGACAGCTTGGTAGATCGGAATAAAAGTCTTCAGCAGACATGGGCGCAGTCCCTGACAAATTTCCCTTCATACGGTTCTAAATGTGTATCCGATGACCCGTTTTGGAGGGTGCACGATCACGTATTTGTCAGTCAGAGCTAATCAGCCCGAGACAAATTGTTTCATCAGTCAGCAAGGACCGTCATCTTACTGTCCCGCCAGACAAACACCTTATCCTGCGGCACATCATATTTCGGTACTTTAGCTGTGTGCCCGCCTTCCAGAAGACCACGCAATACGCGAAAGACACCCCCATGCGACACAACAACCGATGGCCGGTCTACTGTCAGCAACCAGCGGCCGATGCGTTCAGCGAGCATTTCATAACTTTCTCCGTCCGGCGGGACAAAACCCCATTTATCCGCACGCCGTTGAGCAACGCGATCTGGATCCACTTCTGCAAGCTCCTCCAGCGTTGCGCCTTCCCAACCGCCAAACGTGATTTCCATGAGCTGGGCATCGAGCCGGTAAGTGTCCGGTGCCAGACCCATCTGTTTGCGCGCCCGCTCCATGGTTGCCCTCGTCCGGCCAAGTGGAGAGGCGACAAAGTCCAGAGACGACGGTTCAATCCCCTCGCCGTCCAGATAGCGCTTTAAGAGCGCACCATTTTGCGTTGCCTGACCTTCACCGGTCGCATTCAGCGGAATATCCTTTTGCCCCTGCATCCGGCCTTCTGCATTCCAGTCCGTCTGCCCGTGACGGATAAAAACGAGAAACTCCGGATCATGGAGCTTCGGCAGCGTTTCGGCATTTTGAGGAAACAAAGCAGTCATTTGTACGTCCAAACAGGAAAACGCTCCGGCATTCGCGGGCCAGAGCGCCTTAACAAAAAAATGGCCGGTTCGAAACCGGCCACTGGAACTCTTTAGTCTTTAACAACCGAAATATCCGGTGCATCGACTGCCTTCATGCCGACGATGTTGTAACCGCAGTCGACGTGCTGGATTTCCCCGGTCACACCGCGGCCAAGATCAGACAACAAGAACAGCGCACTGTCGCCAACTTCCTCGATGGTTACCGAACGGCGCAGCGGCGAATTGTATTCGTTCCACTTCAGGATATAGCGGAAATCACCGATCCCGGAAGCTGCGAGAGTCTTGATTGGGCCTGCAGAAATCGCGTTAACCCGGATGTTCTGCGGACCAAGGTCCATCGCCAGATATTTGACGCTGGTTTCCAAAGCCGCCTTGGCTACACCCATGACATTATAATGCGGCATGACCTTCTCGGCGCCGTAATAAGTCATGGTCAGGATCGATCCGCCATCCGTCATCAGCTTTTCAGCGCGCTGAGTGACGGCCGTCAGGGAGTAACAGGAGATGTCCATGGTCCGGGCGAAATTGTCGGCTGTGGTGTCCACGAAACGGCCAGTCAACTCGTTCTTGTCGGAAAAGGCCACGGCGTGGACCACAAAATCGATCTTGCCCCACTTGTCTTCAATCGCCTTGAAGACATCATCGATGGACTGGGTGTCGGTGACATCACAATGACCGGCGACAAACGCGCCAAGTTCCTCACCAAGAGGCTCGACTCGTTTTTTCAGCGCTTCCCCCTGATAGGTCAGCGCCAGCTCGGCACCGGCATCGGCAAGCGATTTGGCGATCCCCCAGGCAATCGACTTTTTGTTCGCCAAGCCCATGATCAAACCACGTTTGCCGTTCATCAGTCCGCGCGTTTCCGCCATCGTCTTCTCCGATTAGGATTCCAGTCACCACCCGTGCGGGCTGGCCTCCTATGGCACATGGGATTTTTTCCTTCAAGTGAGGCCAGCGACGAATGAAGCGTCGACGAGGGCGGTTTCAGCCACTATGTTGGCGCCGAAATTTGATCACTAAACATTACGAGGATCCCGCTCATGGAGCCCTCCCCCCTTGCCGAGCGCTTCGCCGAGATGATCGGCGAAACGAATGTTCTGACCTCCACTGACGACAAAGCCCCCTACCTGACCGAATGGCGTGACCTCTATCAAGGCGTCACTCCTATGGTGCTGCGACCAGGATCCACAGACGAAGTCAGCGCGGTGATGCGTTATGCGTATGAGCACGACTTGAAAGTGGTGCCGCAGGGCGGCAACACCGGTCTGGTCGGCGGCCAAATTCCGCAGGAAACCGGGGACGAGATCGTCTTATCCCTGTCCCGGATGAACAAGGTGCGCGCCGTTGATCCAGATGGTTTCACCATCACGGTGGAGTCCGGTGTGGTGCTGGAAGCACTCCAAAATGAGGCCGAAAAAGTCGATCGACTGTTCCCCTTGTCTCTCGGAGCGCAAGGCTCCTGCCAGATTGGTGGAAACATTTCGACCAACGCCGGTGGCACCGCTGTCTTGGCCTATGGCAACACCCGGGATCTGGTTTTGGGCCTCGAAGTCGTGATGCCAAATGGCGACATTTGGAACGGTCTCAGAACCCTTCGCAAGGACAATACCGGTTATGATTTGAAACAATTGTTTATCGGTGGCGAAGGCACCCTGGGGATTATTACGGCCGCTTCTTTGAAGCTGTTTCCTAAGCCGAAGAAGCTGGAAGCAGCCTTTATCGGACTGGCCAGCCCACATGATGCACTTAAGCTGTTTGCAATGGCAAAAGCACAGGCAGGACCGTTGCTCACAGGCTTCGAGATCATGCCGCGCGTGGGCGTACAGTTTTGCCTTGATCATCTAGAAGGCGCTCGCGATCCGCTCGAAGGCGAACACGCCTGGTACATCCTGATGGAACTGTCCAGTGGTTCGGAGGTCTTTCCTGTTCGCGATCTGATGGAGGGAATCTTAGGTGAAGCCTTTGAGGCGGAACTGGTTGAGGACGCCGCCTTTGCACAGAACCTGACACAGGTGCAGGATTTTTGGCATATCCGTCACGGCATGTCCGAAGTCCAAAAGGCAGAAGGCGGCTCGATCAAACACGATATTTCGGTTCCAGTCGCCTCAATCCCGGATTTCCTCGATCAGGCAATCGCAGCAGTCGAAGCATTTGTTCCCGGCTGCCGGCCGGTGCCATTCGGCCACCTGGGAGACGGCAACATCCACTTCAATGTCAGTCAGCCTAAAGGGGCTGATAAGGAAGCCTATCTTGCCAAGTGGGATGAAATGAATGCCATCGTTCACGGGATTGTCGAGGCGTTTAACGGCAGCATTTCGGCGGAACATGGCATTGGCCGCTTGAAGATGCCGCTGTTGAAAGACGTGAAATCAGAAACCGAACTGGACCTGATGCACCGGATCAAGTCCGCGCTCGACCCCAAGGGCCTGATGAACCCGGGCCGCATCCTCTAGGTCAAGACCATATATATTTGTGTGAGAGCGCGGGGCATTGCGATCCAATGGCCCGCGCTTTTATATGCTCTTCCTCGCTAGCAGGTCATAGGATCGTGGACGAGCGCTTCTGGCATCCGCTTATATGTCGGCCGCACCGATCCAGCAAAGAGCCGACCTGCCCGTAGGAATGACTGCGCAAGACCTCTTAAGAAGTCGATGGAAATTACTTGATGGCCCGTTGGCAGTACTGAAATGGACTGCTCCGGCAACCGGTCAAGAATCAGGTCGACCGCTAAGGTTAATTTGGACACTGAAGGCAATAGCAAAAACTAACAGGTTGCCAACTTTTTCCGCTACACCCGGTTTTGAACACCCGTTCTGAACCGCAGAGATCTTGACTTTTCATATTCACGATGCGGACTAAAAACCTGTTTCCCTTGCGTTTTAGAATTGTGCAAATCTTCCTGCGATCTAGGACCGGGTATACGGCAGATTTTGATCCACCGATTCTTTTGCCCAAAATCCACTGCAAATGCGAAGGCAATGGGTGTTTTCTAAAAAAATCGCCCTTTTTCTTCAAAAACTCAACATGGCTCGCCTCGGGAAAATTCCCATTGATTCTCAGACAGATCGCAGATTTCGCCTGAGAACAATTTCCAGTTTTTTAGACCACCTTTTGAAAACTCGTCCAAAACGGTCGAATTGGTTAAAAATTTCCTAAACTCTACCCTCACATCGACGGAATGCGGAAGCAGACCAAGAGAGAATACTGAGGCGGAACTACCCCTATTTTCCAGCCGGAGTAATAGGGAAAGATCGCTGTCTTAATGACAGGAAACGAAAACTCGACATCTACAAAACTTACAATACGAAACGTCTATGAACTCATAAAAATAAGCTATTTGAAAATATGGTAAGTAAATGGTTAACTTTGTTCATAGGCAGAGATAAGCCGACGGTCAAAACAGACCAAAACAATAGCCTAAAAGCTGCACCAATAAGAATTCGCAGCCAGGCAAGACAGTGCACGTGAAGAAGCGTATGCCCCGCTTCTTTGGATGGAGGCCACAATGCAGGTTCAGACTTTACAAAAAACAGATCAATGGGATCGTGTTAAAAAAGAACTGAGAAATGAACTAGGGGAAGACATCTTTTCCAACTGGTTCGGCCGAGTAAAACACGAAGAAATCAATGGGGACGCGGTTCGCCTATCCGTTCCGACCCCCTTCTTAAAGAATTGGATCCTGAGCAATTACGAAAAGCAACTTGTTGCTCTTTGGAAACGTGAACAGGACGACATCAATCGTGTGGAACTTACTGTGCGCGGGGCCCTTCGCCCACGTCCTGCAGGGGCGCAGCCTCCAAAAGCCATTAAAGCACGACGCATTAGCGGTCGCGCTGCCCCATTCGCCACAACCCCGCAGTTTGGTGCTGTCAGCACCGCCGCTGCTATTCCTTGCCTGGCGGATACCGGTGAAGAAGCCGCAGCCGATTTCTTGAATGGTGCTGCGCTCAATCCGAAACTGACGTTTGAATCCTTCGCTGAAGGCACGTCGAACAGCCTTGCTTGCGCCGCTGTCCGCCAAATGGCGGCCGGTCACGACGGAACCCTGGGGCTGCTATATATCCATTCGACCACAGGCATCGGCAAAACGCATTTGCTGCAGGCAGCTGCAAGCGAAGCCCGCCGGGCAGGCCGCCGGGTCGCCTATCTTTCGGCTGAGTTCTTTATGTACCACTTGGTACCGGCGCTGCGGACCCCCGCGTTCCCGGTTCTGCGTCAGGCCATGAAGTCCATTGATCTGTTACTGGTTGACGATCTGCAGTTTCTGCACGGCAAGCAGGGTCAGGAAGAATTCGCCAAGACCCTTGAAATGCTGATGGAATCTCCGACGAAGATCATCATGGCAGCGGACCGCGCACCGGACGAAATGAGCACTCTGGGCACAAATCTGCGCCAACGCATCCAAACCGGTGAAGTGGTTACCATTCAGGCCACCGATTATGCCCTGCGCCACGACGTCCTGAAGAAACGCATTTTTGCGGCACGCCGGACACATCCGAGCTTCACCGTGCCGGATGAAGTCGTCGACTACATCGCCCGTTACGTGATTTCTTCTGCCCGGGATCTGGAAGGTGCTCTGAACCGCCTGTTCGCCCACAACCAGCTGACCAAACAGCCGGTCACTATGGAACTTGCTGAAAAAACTTTGCATGACCTGGTCCGCATCGGCGAACCGCGCTCCATCAAAGTGGAAGACATCCAGAATGTGGTCTGCAAGCATTTCAGTGTCACCAAGGCGGATCTTTTGTCCTCCTGCCGGGCCCGGACTTTGGTGCGCCCCCGTCAGATCGCCATGTACATTGCCAAGGTGATGACTGGGCGCTCTCTGCCGGAAATCGGCCGCCGCTTCGGCAACCGCGACCACACCACTGTTCTGCACGCTGTGCGTAAGATCGAAGGTATGGTCAAAGGCGACGCTGCGCTGGCACAAGAAGTTGAACTTTTGAAGCGTCTTGTCCACGCCTAACAGGTTGCTGGCCTGCGGCACACCAGCTTCAGGCCAGCTTCATCAAGTATCTTCGATGCATAGTGGCAGGCGTATCTGTCCAGCCACCTCAATGTGTAGCGTTGTGTACCTGAGTTTCATCTCTCCTCCCTCCCTTGAAGCCGCAATTCGCGGCTTTCTTTTTGCCCTATTGATTTCTCCGCACAGGCCACCTACATGTGTCGCTGGTTTGAAGGGACCTGCCGTCCGCGGGCGTAAGCCTTGGTGAACTCCTTTGTCGACCTAAACAGGCTGACTTTATCGTTCCTGACTGAGATATGCAGGCCGATGGTAATGCGGACCCCATGAGACATGCCTGCCTTTCTTGGAAAGGTACACGATGACTTTACCGACACTTACTGACCTTAAAGCCCAGGCCAAACGGTTGCGGCTTGCAATTACCAAATCCAGTGACACAGCTGTCAGCCACAGCAAGTCATTGGAGCTGATCGCCAAGCAATACGGCTACCGCGACTGGAACACTCTGCATGCGGCTGCGCAAAACAATGGCTTCCGGCCCTTTACCGTGGGCGACCGGGTGAACGGCCAATACCTTGGTCAAGCTTTTGAAGGCGAAATCCTTGGGTTTTCGAAAACAGGAAAATCTGGAACTTACCAGGTGACCATCCAATTCGATGCCCCGGTGGACGTGGTTACATTCGACAGTTTCTCGTCCTACCGCAGACGGGTCACCTGTACGATCCGTGAAAATGGTGTGGCGATCAATCGGACATCCGACGGACGCCCGCACTTGATCATGGATTACGCAGCTTAAACGCCAAGAATTACCGTTTCCGGGTCATCACCAGATGGCCCGGGACCGGATCACCCTCTTCCAACCGCACCGTAATTGGGTCCATCGCCAAGATGTCAAACCCAAAAAGGTCAAGTGCGGACCGGATGTAAGCCGCTCCTTGCGCAAACCGGCTTTTCGGTCCGACCATGTAATTCCGACCGTTCAAGACAGCCTCTGGCAGTGTCTCAGTTGAAAATGCCAGATGACCACCGGACGTCAGTCGTTCTGCCACGCCTTTTAGAAATGGCTCTACGGCACCGAGATAGGGAAAGACGTCCGTCGCAGCAATGAAATCCCAGGTTGGCCGGCTGCCGTCCTCTTCTTCAAAGTCTTCCAAGAACTCGACCGCCTCGCCGACATAGAGATCATCGTAGACCCCGCGGTCATACGCGAGCTCGACAATCCGTTCAGACAGATCAACGCCGGTCAGATGATCCGCCTGATCGAAAAAAGCCATCCCGGTTAGTCCGGTTCCACACCCCAAATCCAGCAATCGGGCAAACGGCCCGACTTTCAGTTTGGCGGCAAGTTCCTGAAGCAAAAGCGGAACGCAATAGCCGAGTTCATCGACCAGAATTTCGTCAAAGACATCGGCATGCTGATCAAACAGGGTCGCGACATAGGCGTCGGGCATTTTGTCCGGCGCTTCGCCAGCTCCCATTGCGGCAAGACGGACGCTGACACCGCCTGGATCGCTCGGCTCCAATGCCAACGCCTCGCGGTACGCTGCGGCCGCCGCCTTGAGGTCTCCGGCTTTTTCCAGCGCCAGGCCCCTGTTATAGGCCTCGGCCAAAGCATCATCTTCGATGACAGACGCCGTTGTGTCCGGGGCGGAGGTGTTGTGTTCTTCGTCGGTCATTGAGATCCAGCTGCCAATTGATGGCCTCTCCTATCGCGCCAAAGCCGAATTTGCACGGTAATTCCAACCGAGGCCGCCCTCAAAACAGGTCCAACTGACCGCCACCACCAGCGGCCGCCTTTTCATGCGCTTCTTTCTTCTTCGTCACAGTCGGCGCTTCTCCGGCATCCATGGGAACCGGGATTTGCAATTCTGCATCGTCATTGGACACTTTGTTGACGCGCGAAGACACTGGCACTGCGGTTAGATAGTCGTCTTCGATCGGTAACATCAGCTGTTTCACATCACGGACCGGCACATTGCCCGTATCCAACCACATCTCAAAAGCCTCGGGTTTCAAAATCACTGGCATTCGATGGTGGATTTCGGACATCATCCGGTTTGACTGCGTGGTCAGCATCGCACCGGAATCCATATCGCCGCCATCCGGATCTGACCAGGTTTCCCAGAGCCCCGCAAACGCCATCACTCCGCCATCGGCCGGTTTGATGTAAAATGGCTGTTTTCCCTCCGGTGTCCGGCGCCACTCGTAAAATCCGGAAGCCGGGATCAGGCAGCGATGGTGTTTCATTGCCGTGCGGAAGGAGGGTTTCGCGGCTGCGGTTTCCGACCGGGCGTTGATGAGCAACGTAAAACTTGCCGGATCTTTCGCCCAGGAGGGGATCAAACCCCAGCGGATCAGTTGGAACCGCCGTTTACCATGGCTTTGAAGCACCGTGGCGATTGGCTGCGTTGGGGCAATGTTGTACCGGGCCGGAAAATTCGGATGGTCGATATATCCAAAGAGTGCCCGCACATCCTCTGGAGTGGCAGTTAAGCTGTAGCGCCCACACATGGCAAACCCTCCTTTCCACGGTCGGATTGTGAATTGTCATGAAATGACGTGGAGTTAGGCAATTTGAAACGATAAAGAACTATCATCTGAGGAAAGTATCATAATTGGGGGTCGGGTATGGAGTGTTTGGATCCAGTTTTGGGCGCCGGTGATCTGGCCGCCGAACGGCTGGAGCAGGCCAATATCAATCCCCAAACCGGATTGGCAACCGACTATCTCAACCACTTCAATGAAGTCATGATGCTGCTTGAGATGTTACCAGCCATGCCGGATTGCGCCGAAGATGTCCTGGCATGGGAGCCGCTCGACTATGAGGGACACTTCGAGAATTCGACGTTCAAGGACAAGAAACTCGCTATTCTTGCCTATCACGCTGCCCCGGCATTTTTGCGCGAAACTCTCGAAGCACGGGTTGCGGACATAAACGAACTAGTCGCACAGATCCAATCCCAGCTGCGCGAAGCACCGGAACCCGCGCTGGTTGCCATGGAAGTTGCCGATTTTGCGACTCACCAGATCAAGCCGCTGATTTCGACGGCCAGTGGTGTTATTCATGGCCATGTTGAACCGGAAGCCGAACAACCCGAAGGCGATGCCGCTCAGGCCGAAATCGACGCCCTGTTTGCCTGATCTTCTTGTTCCAGGAAAGCAGCTTGGAGCCTGTCGCATCTGATGTCCCGCCAATACCCGTCTGCCCCGATCATCAGCGTGAGCGTTTTGTGCCATGCGGATGAAAAAGCGCTCCTGATCAAACGTGGCAAACCGCCCTACAAGGACCATTGGAGCCTGCCGGGCGGCAAAGTCGAGCTGGGAGAAACCCTGACTGAGGCGGCGGCCCGGGAGCTCAGGGAAGAAACCGGACTAACCGGCAACCTAAACGGGCCGGTTGATATTTTCGATTCCATACAACGGGATGAGGCCGGCCGGGTCGAAACTCACTTCGTGCTTGCCGTATTTATGGCGGAACGGCCGGAGGGGGTCTTATCCGCCGGCGATGATGCAACAGCTGCCGAATGGGTCCGGCTGGATCAGCTCGACAAGAGGCCATCCACACCGGGAACAGCAGCTCGGATCCGCCGTCTTCTTGATTAGGCGACTTGCCTCACGCATGTGTGCGCTGATGTGACTTTCGAATTGAAGGGCTTGCGCGGACAATCAGCGAAAGCAAATTCTATTTGGTTGGTACCAATGACTGCCGTACATGGTCATGGCGGGTTGTCTAACTCCCGGAACTTCCTCACCGCACTTGTTTTCGGCATTCTGATGGCGGTGGTTTCGACACTGCCAGTCAGTGCATCTCCGGATCAATGGAAACGGGCGGGTTTTACCACCGACTTTTCCAAACACACCGTTCCCTTTTCCGACATCCTGTCGGGCGGCCCTCCAAAAGACGGTATTCCATCAATCGACAAACCATATTTTCAAAAGGCCGAAGATATCGATTGGCTGGAGGATGACGAACCGGTGATCCATCTCGAGCTGGACGGGGTTGCCCGCGCTTATCCGCTGCAGATCCTGATTTGGCATGAGATCGTCAATGATGTGATTGGGGCGCGTCCGGTCTCGGTTACCTACTGCCCTTTGTGCAATTCATCGATTGTGTTTGACCGCCGGCATGATGGCGCCGTTCTGGATTTTGGCACCACAGGCCTTTTACGGAATTCAGATTTGGTGATGTATGACCGCCAGAGCGAAACCTGGTGGCAGCAGTTCACCGGTGAAGGCATTGTCGGCACCCACGCCGGCAAATCATTGAAGATGCTGCCGTCGCGGGTCGTGCCGTTCTCTAACTTCAAAAAACGGCATCCGGACGCCAATGTCCTGGCGCGCCCAAATCCTGCTACCCGCCCTTATGGGCGCAATCCCTATGAAGGGTATGATAGCCGGTCGGCGCCTTATCCCCTTTTTCAAGGAGAGCTGCCCGAACACATCAATCCGATGGAACGAGTGGTTGTCATCAACGCGCCGGATGGCCGGTATGCTGCAACCTTGTCCCACATCCGGGAGGTGGGAAGCCTCAAACTCTCCGAGACGGCTCTTATCCGATGGAGCGGAGAACAAGCCTCTATTTTGGATGCACGCTCAACCAAGGACGGCCGGGGTATTGGCGCTGTCGAGGCTGTTACGCTCTCAGGCGGCACAGAGCAGCCACTGGTTCATGACGTGACCTTTGCCTTTGTTGTTCATGCGTTTTATCCGGACTTGCCAATTCTTGGGGTCAATCAACCATAGCGCTTGCAGGGCACAGCGGCCCGGCGCATGATCGCCGCATGATTACAAAAACACCACAATTCGGCATCTTGTCCGCCGCCGTTCTGGCGGCGTGTGTTGTTCTGTCATCTACAAATGCAGCCCCTGCGCAAGAGGCGACCGGCGTGGAAGCGCCACCCTATGAACCGCAGTTGATGCGCCTTTCCGAGATATTCGGAGCCTTGCATTACTTGCGCCCGCTGTGCGGGGAAAGTGATACACCGACCTGGCGCGACAGAATGGAAGACTTTCTGGACGCAGAAACGCGGGATGAAAACAGACGCCGCAGGTTCATTGAGCGCTTCAATCAAGGTTACCGCGGATTTTCCGTTGCGTATCAAGACTGTACTGAGGCCGCGCGTCTCGCCATGGCACAGTATTTGGACCAAGGTGAGGTCATCATCACCGACGTTACCAGCCGGTACGGCCGTTAGGTCCGGCACTTTTTTCCTATTCGTTATCTATTCGTAAACTTTTTGCATCAAATTTGTGGGTGGCCGTTAAGTTTGTGTTCACGGTTGCTTATCAGCCCGGTTCGCCGTGCTAGGATCAGTTCAAGAGATTCGGGAAAGGAGCATGTAGGGGCCTCCCTCTTGCATGCTGGGAAAAACCGGTAAGGGAACGAATGATCAACGACGATTATGCCGAAGCGGCAATGGAAGCCGAATTTGCCGAAGATGAGGATATCCGGCGCGCTGCGCTCGGGTTTATTTCGGAAGCTTGGTCTGAGGCAATTGCCAATGGTGTTGATGCCGACGCCGTTGCACATGCTGCCATGTTTACAGCGCTTGCAGACCTGGTTGCAGCCTATGGCGAAGATGCTGTTGCCAAACTGGCGGAAGGCCTGCCGGACCGCATTCAGCGCGGCGACTACACTGTGAACCGCATCCTTCAATAGGACCGGCGCCAAGTTGAAGTCAGAAGAAGGCCGGATCATCCGGCCTTTTTGAGTCTTTGGTTTTCACCTCGGCTGATCAGGTGATTTTCAAGCCAGCAGATCAAACGCCAATTTCAGGTAAATCAGGCTGCCGAACAGCATCAATATTGCTCCGGCAATGTGATTGGCGCGATCTAACCAGGCGTCATCAATGCGCGACTTGTATCGGGTTACCAAAGCCGAGATTGTCACCCACCAGGTACAGGCTCCGGCAGCGACACCTGCAACCATCAACAATGCTCCGATGTAATCGCCATGTGCGGGCCTGAAATGCCCCAAACCACCAAAGATCGCTATGAATGCCAGGATCGTTCCCGGGTTTGTAATGGCCATCAAAAACGCGGCCGTGGCATCTCCCAAAAATCCGTGTTCTTTGCCGTCATCACCGCCATTTAGATGCGGATGGGTATTCCAGATCTTCAAACCGAAAATGAACAACAGAGCCCCACCGACGACCTCGATCAGGTCAATTTGGCCTTCAATGAAGCGAGTGACTGTCGAAACCCCGAAAATCGCTGCGATAGCGTAAAGCGTGTCAGCCACAACCGCACCGAGGCCGACATACACTCCATGCCGAAACCCGCTCTTAATGGCGTGCTGGATCGCCATCACGTTGACCGGCCCGACCGGGGCGGTGGTGATGATGCCAATAAAAAAACCGATCAGCAGATATTCCAGAAACGCCACAGGCTATCCTTGATCTATTTATCGTCGCCCGGATTGGGAAAGTTGAAGTTCGATACCGCTGTGGCCGGAACACCACAAGCGTATGTTTCTCGTACCTTACTGTTTTCACCCTGTCATGAATTGATTATGGAAAGACGGAATATGCGATAGCGCGGATGCAGAGGAGGTCATGCAATGAAATGGTCAGCCGTTGGAACTTGCATGATACTCCTATTGGCTGCTGGCAACGCTGCGGCCAAGACGGTGAATGTCGAAACCATCGAAATCTCACCGGCGCAGGACAACACCGCAGCGACGCCTGATATTTTGCCGCTGCCGGAACTGCCTGGCAGCATCGATGCCCCGCTCGAAACCGAGGCAGAAGCTTCCGATGAGCCACCGGCAGACCTTGTTGAGAAACCGCAAGTTCTCTACGACACATCCTACCTGCCAAAACCTGTTGCCCGCATGCACTCCCAGATGATGGAAACCGCCCTTTCCGGCGACATCAACCGAATGCGTATCATTTTGGAGAGCAACGAGGTCATGCCGACCTTGTCGTTTGGCGAAATCGAGGATCCGATTGATTTCTTAAAAGAAAGCTCCGGTGACGGCGAAGGTTATGAAATCCTTGCAATTTTGGCCGATACTTTGGACGCTGGTTTTGTGCATGTGGACGCTGGCACACCGCAGGAAATGTATGTCTGGCCGTATTTTGCCCGCTACCCGCTGCATCAGCTGACACCGGATGAAAAGGTCGAATTGTTCCGCATTGTGACTTCCGCCGATTTTGACGAAATGGAGCAATACGGGGCCTGGACGTTTTATCGGGTGGGCATCGGGCCGGACGGCACCTTGCATTATTTCGTTGCTGGTGACTGACGGGAACCTCATCCGTCTATTCGAATTTCCGCCGCCACTGCATAGCCACGGTACAAGGGCGCATACCGGCAAGAGGCTCCTGAATTCTCCGCCAGGCTTTCCAGTTCGCTTTTAAGGTCTGCGCGAGGCGTCACGTGGAATGACGCCAGCCACTTCAACAAAAGACTTTTGAACCAGCCTGGCAAGCGTTCCTGCAGACCAAAGTCGACGATGTGAATTCGCCCGCCTGGTGCCAGATAGGTTAATCCGGCGGCCAAGGCCTCCCGCCAGATCGGCATCATCGACAAGGTGTAAGAGAAAAACACCCGGTCAAACACAGAAATGCCCAAGGGGTTGATGGCATCCGGATCGGACGCATCGCCCTGGATCAAGGTAATGCGATCTTCCAGTCCCGCCTTTTCAATGTTTGTCCGGGCTGTCTGCAGCATGTGATTCGAGATATCGAGACCATAGAATTGGACTGTCGGATAACGTTTGGCAGCGGCAATCAGATTGCGCCCGGTGCCACAGCCCAACTCCAGCACCACACCGTTATCCGGTGGTGCCAGATCTCGGATCAGAAGATCGCGACCTAGCAGGTAGTACTTGCGCGTCAGATCATAAAAATGGCGCTGATGGCGGTAAACCGCATCCATCAGGTTCGCGGTTTCAGCTGTATCGCTCATGGCTCGCCCGAACCGCTCTATCCGTTGTAAACGTAGAGGTGGAAACCGCCATAGATGGACGAACGATCCTGCCGGCCTAGCTCCAGGCTCTCTTCGGCCTGATAGGTCCAGCGATCCAGGATCGCATCCGCAACACGGCCCGGCAGCAAGCTCGGCTCGGCGGCTGTGCGGAAAACAACCCGGGCACCGGGACGCGCCGTCCTGGTGATTTCGCTCCACAGAGCGTTGAGCTGGTGATCGGTCATCCAATCCTGCGCATCAAGCAGCACATAAGCATCGAGTGTATCTTCCTCGACGCTCTGGAGATGCTCGGTGAAATTCCGGTTCAACACACGCACCCGGCCAGCGCGCTCGCGGATGTCGTCGAAATGATCCCGTTTTAGATAGGGCGGCAGCGGTCCGGATTTGCCACTGCTCTCACCGCTCTGCGGGGCATAGCCGCGGCCGAAGGCCTGCCAGGCGAAGTAGTTGTCCGACATGGAGAAATCGCAGGCGAGTTTCTCAAGACGCTCCTTCAAGACCGCAGACATGTTGCCGTCAGCATTTCCAGACACCAGTGCATCATATTGCGCAGGCGGAATACCGAGGCCGTAGAGTGACATTTTTTTGGAGGTTGCCCAGCGCACCAAACGTTTGTCGAACAAAGGCGCAAGAGCTGTGTCAAAGAAACTGCGCTGCTCTTCCAACGACTTCGCCCGGACCATATGTTTCGGATCAATGCCGTACAAGCGGGCGACAAGATGCCCGGCGCCGATGCAGTAACCTAGCAGACCGTGATGATAGAGGTCGCGGGAGAACAGGGTGATGCGCTTGCGGCCCCAATTGGCAAGATCCCGGCCTTCCCAATAGTGCACCGTTTCCGGATCGAGATTGGCTTTCAAAAATCGCTCGTAGGCGGCGATATTTGCCTTTTCGTCGGCCTCGCCGAAAAAGCGATAGAACGTTTCGTAGTTTGGAAAATGCTTGGCCGCCGCCAGTTTCAACCGGCCGAGCGCCACATGGGCGCGGTTGAGATCAACAGCCGTGATCTCTGCCGGATTGGCCGTCAAATAGGACATGACATTGCAACCGCCAGAGGCGATTGCCACCATCCGGCTGTCCGGGGTCAAACGCAAAGCCTTCATGTCGACATCCGGATCTTCCCAGATCTGCGGATAGACCAGGCCTTTGAAGGCAAAAGTGAAGAGGCGCTCCAAGATGCCGTCCCGAGAGGACGCTTCGGAGCGGTGAACCGCATTTTTCAGCCGCTTCTTGGATGCAGTCAACGCGCTTTGAGCCATCTTGCTCTCCCGGATCGCAGTTGGAAAGTTCCCTTGCGATACGGGAGAGTGACGACAGTTTGGTGACGTTCTCGGCGGATTTGTCGGGTTATCCGGATAATCGTTTTGCGGCCGAATGCGTGGAATTAGGGCACGCGTCTTTTTGCGCCGGACTATCGACTAGAAGAAGATTAAGAGCATAGGCAGCTTTAACAGACCGGAATGTCGCCTACGAAATGGCAGCCGATCGGTCATCCCCGCCTCCGAGCGGGGATCCACTCTCATTTCTGCTTGTTGAAGGTCTCGCGCTTTTTAACCGCTGCTCTGCGAACGATTGGATCCCCGCACAAGGCGGGGATGACCGGTACGAGCGTGTTTTCGCGACAATCTTTTGCGGTTGCTGCATTTCTCAGCGCGTGATGACAACGAAGTCTGTGCCCAGACCGGTGTTCCGCTTGAAACTGCGGTCGGTCACCATCAGGGACGTGCCCGGCGTCAGCAACTTGGAAATGTCAGCGGCCACTTTTTGCGGAATATCCAAACGGTCCAGGATATCGCGGGACGCGCCACCGCGTTCGCCTTCTGCGGAGACTGCCATCCATGCCACCTTAGGATCACCTTGCTCGAAATCGAGCGCGGTGAACACATGAGTGCCGATATCTTTCAAAGAACCGCTCACAGACACCGGAGCCTTGTAGATGTCACGGAATTTCCGGCGTACGCGCAGCATGGCATTGCGCGGTTTTTCGTATCCGGCATCGCGGTAAATCTTTACCTCCAGACTGTCAGTGATCTCACCAGTCAGCGGTAGTTCCAAGTCTTCTTGATAAATGCTGATAGCCGTCCGTGTCTTGCGGCCAATGATCCCGTCCACCGGACCTGCGTTATAGCCCATTTCATTCAAGAGGCGTTGCAGAGTCTTGATTTTGTTCGGGGCCTTTTGCGGCGTGATGATCATCCGCAGCGGCTGGTCGAAATGCGGGTTTTCCGGCAGGGCATTCGGCAGCGGCGTCTCCAGAATAGCCGGCTGGATCGCGCCGCGCAGAGCTGGGTCCATGGCGATATTCTGTGCCGACAGGCTGGCAACTTCCGTCGTCGGCAGGAGCGGCTGCGGCAGCACATCGTGGTTGACGAGTACAGGCGTCGCCAGTGCACGGGTGACAACCACATGATTGCCGCGGGCGGTCATCCCAAAGATCGATTTGGCAAAACTGCGCGGCAGACGAATGCAGCCGTGGGACGCCGGATAACCGGGCAGCTTACCCTGGTGCAAGGCGATGCCCGACCAGGTCAGCCGCTGCATGAACGGCATCGGCGCATTGTCATAGAGGTTGGAAAAGTGCTTGCGCCGCTTTTCCAAAATGGAGAACACGCCGGTCGGTGTGCTGTTGCCACGTTTGCCAGAGGAAATCGGAGACGTTTCGATAAGATCAGCACCGCGATACACATCGATCCGCTGCTCGTCGAGCGACACCAGAAAATGCAACGGATTTTCGGGTTCGATCTCAGCAGGCGCGGCTTTTTCAGTCTCAGTTGCAAAAGAAACCGAGCAAGCCGTTGCAGTTAAAAGTGCAGCGCCAGCCAGCCGCGAAATACCGGTCGCTGCCTGACGTGCAGACACAGTTTTACTATGAAAATAGGACAAAAACATTCTTGAGCTCCCCAACGCAATACCATCCAGCCCTTCGGAAACCTTACAGTTGAGCCGTGTATTTTGGGTTAGGACATAGGGTTACCAATTGGTTGCCTAACCTCATTGTTCTGAATTCTGACATTTTAGGCAGTTTCAAACTGTTATTCACATCACAAATTGTACACGTTCTTCGCACCTTCCCGATTTCGTGTCAGCTGGCCACTTCATATAGAGTTGGCCAGTTTGCAGTCACTTAACCTGATAGGCCGCGGCAAGCGGAGTGGCGAGTAGCTCCCGGCTCGCTGGCCGGGACGACAGCAGCGCAAAGCCTGAACTACAGTAGGTGCCGCAGATCAAGTCCCTTGCAAAACTTTCATGATATGTGTGCCGGATCACTCCCAAAGACTGCCTTCGCCTTGGTGAATTTAATGAACAAACTTTATAAGATTCTGCAAACTTTAAAATTTGCAGCGAAGATACGGAATTCTCAAACACTCAGAGTAAGCGTAAGACGGGATAAATTCCTTCATAAAGTTCAGACGGTTCCCTTCATATGGAGACACAAAAGCGTACGCTTCTCAAAGCCATTACCTGGCAGTCGCTGGGTGTTTTGACGATGACACTGCTGGCCTTGCCGCACACCGGATCATTGGCCGCGGCGATGACCGTTGCGACCAGTTCCTGTGCATTGGGCTTTATAACATTCTTTGTGCATGAGCGGCTTTGGAGCCGGGTGAGCTGGGGCACTGCGCATTCGGCACAGCGCCCAACAACCGAGGCCTTTAGCGTTTCAAACCGTCCTGAAAGACAACAGCTTCCCCTTGAGATGGGGTCGCAAGATCACCGTCCCACATGACCTGTTTACCGCGCACAATCGTGCCTACCGGCCAACCGGTGACCTCTTTGCCATCATAGGGCGTCCAACCGCATTTCGACGCGATCCACTCATTACGGATCGTTTCCTTGCGCTTCAAGTCAACTACGGTGAAGTCTGCATCATAGCCAACTGCGATCCGGCCCTTACGTGCAGTTTGGAACAGGCGTGCCGGTCCTGCGCTGGTCATGTCGACGAACCGGGCCAGGCTCAAACGGCCGGCATTAATGTGATCAAGCATAATCGGCACCAATGTCTGAACCCCGGTCATGCCGGACGGCGACTTCGGATAGGGCTGTTGCTTTTCTTCCAAAAGATGCGGCGCATGGTCGGACCCGAAGATATCCAGTATCCCCTGCTCCAGCCCCCACCACAGGCGCTCAGAGTGGCGCGGTTCACGTACCGGCGGGTTCATCTGCACCAGAGTTCCGAGACGGTGATAGGCCTCATCGGTCAGGGTCAAGTGGTGTGGGGTGACCTCAATTGAGGCGACATCTTTGTGCGGGATCAGAAAATCGACTTCTTCCGCTGTCGACAGATGCAGAATGTGGACCTTGGCGCTGACTTCTCGGGCAATACGGACAAGCCGCTCGGTACACTGAAGCGCGGCGATTTCATCACGCCAGATCGGGTGCGAGCTCGGATCGTTTTCAACACGCTCGCCCTGGCGGTCGCGCAGACGGAACTCGTCCTCTGAGTGGAAGGCTGCCCGGCGGCGGGTGGCTGACAGAATGTCCCGCACGCCCTGATCGTCTTCAACCAGCAGATCACCAGTGGACGAACCCATGAACACCTTGATGCCAGCGGCCGCCGGCAGGCGCTCAAGGTCCGGAATGTCCTTGACGTTTTCGCGTGTACCACCAACCCAGAAGGCGAAGTCGCAGTGCATCCGGTGATGGCCGCGTTTCACCTTATCGGCCAGCGCAGCTTCGGACGTTGTCAGCGGATTGGTGTTCGGCATTTCGAACACCGAAGTGACACCGCCCATGACCGCTGCACGGGAGCCGCTTTCCAGATCTTCTTTGTGGTCAAGTCCCGGCTCGCGGAAGTGGACTTGGGTGTCCATCACACCCGGCAGAACATGAAGACCGGTACAATCGATCACTTCGCCTGCCCGGCTGGCGTCCAGCGACCCGATCTCAACGATCCGGCCATCGCGGATCCCGACATCGCGAAGACCCTCCCCGTCCTGATTGACTACTGTTCCGCCTTTCAGGATCAGATCGAACGCCGCGCTCATCGGGCACCTCCAGATTTGGGATAGAAATTATAGGATCTGCGGCGCTTATACGTTGCAATTTCCTAAAGGGCCAGAGCTGCTTTTTATTGGCGCACCTTGCCCCCATGCGTGAAAACGCCTATCTGCCGCTGAAAGACATTTTGCTATTCAAAAATCCTAGGAGCGCTTCGCCCGTGACAGCCCCTTTTATTGCCCGTCTCGACGATCGCAGCCTGATCCGGGTTTCCGGTCCGGAGGCCCAGCATTTCCTGCAGAACCTGGTCACCGCGGACATTGATGAGCTGGAGGCGCCCGGAGCGACCCTTTCCGCGCTTCTAACCCCTCAGGGCAAGATCCTGTTTGATTTCCTGATTTACAAAACAGAAGACGGCTATTTGATCGATGCGCCCAACGAGACGTCTGCCGACCTCCTGAAGCGCCTGACCTTCTACCGGCTGCGCGCCAAGGTGGATCTTGTAGCTGTTGACCCGCAGAAAAGTGTCTTTGCCATATGGGGCGGTGAAGTCACAGCACCGGAAGGCGCAGATTTCCTTGTCACCGACCCCCGCGTTGCCGCGCTTGGCCAACGGCTGATCGGCGGCGCAAACCTTATTGAGACCAGCGGTGCCACCAAAGCAGATCTCAGTGCCTATGATGCACACCGGATTTCCCTTGGCGTGCCGGAGGGCTTAAAGGACTTCGACTATTCCGACATCTTCCCGCATGACGCGGATCTGGACCAGCTCGGCGGCGTGTCTTTCAAAAAAGGCTGTTATGTCGGTCAGGAGGTGGTCTCGCGGGTCCAGCACCGCGGCACGGCCCGCAAACGGTTCATCCAGGCAAAAAGCGCAAGCGCACTGCCTGAAAAAGGTACAGCTGTGATGGCAGGTGGCAAAAGTGTTGGCGAAATCGGTTCGTCCACAACGATCGCCGGCGAAGGCCGGGCACTTGCCATCGTGCGCCTTGACAAGGTCCATCAGGCAATCGAAAACGGCCTCCCGTTGACCTGCGATGACGTGGCTGTGTCCGTGAGCTTGCCCGATTGGGCGGATTTCGGTTGGCCAGAGCCCAGTGCGGCGGATTAATTATTACGCCATCAAACAGAGGTTCAATGTCCCCCTCCCGTTCCGATGAGCCGCCCCGCGCCTGGCAACGTATGCTGTCCGGACGCCGCCTCAATCTGCTGGATCCCTCGCCGCTCGATGTCGAGATCTCTGACATCGCTCACGGCCTTGCCCGCGTGGCGCGGTGGAACGGACAGACATACGGCGATCATGCGTTTTCGGTCGCCGAACACTCGCTGATCGTTGAAGACATCGCTCTTAGCATAAAGCCGGATCTGTCGCCCGACTGGCGGCTCGCGATCCTTTTGCACGATGCACCAGAGTATGTCATCGGTGACATGATTTCGCCGTTCAAAACGGTCATCGGCGAAGCTTATAAAGGCGTCGAGAACCGCCTACAGGGCGCCATACATCTGCGCTTTGGGCTGCCTGCGGAAATGCCGCAAACCATCAAGAAACTCTGCAAACGGGCCGACATCATCTGCGCGTTTTTTGAGGCGGTGGAATTGGCCGGATTTGACGACAAGGAAGCTGCGAAGATCTTCGGCCGCCCGCGGGGATATCCCCTCAATGAAGATGGCCTGATGCGCTATGGTTTGACACCCTTGCCGGTGGCCAAGGCCGAGACGCTGTTTATGGAGCGTTTTGATGCGATCGAAACCCTACGCGAAGCCGGGAAAAACACAAAAACCCGCCGGTCCGGCAGGTGACCTTGCCTGCGAATACGCCTACCCTATTTGGCACTGAATTATCCGCCAGGTACTTGAATGCTGTATGTGTGTTCCCTCTCAAGATTGAGCGACACGGTTGAAAAAACCGGAGCAAAGTCTCTCGTCACCCTGATCAACGCCGAAATGGAGGTGCCCACCCCTCCCGGTATTTCGCCAGGCCGGCATTTGAACCTGTCGTTCAATGATATTCCCGCTCCCGTGCAAGGGCTTATCCCGCCGGGGGAAGCGCATGTCCGGCAGTTGCTGGAGTTCGTCAGGGCTTGGGACCAGGCATCGCCAATGGTGATCCATTGCTGGGCTGGCATCAGCCGCTCCACCGCTGGGGCCTATGTCACCGCTTGCGCGCTTAATCCGGAAGCAGATGAATATGAAACCGCCAGCACTTTGCGCCGGCAATCGCCGTCAGCAACGCCCAATCCCAGAATTGTTGCCATGGCGGACAAAATCCTGGATCGTGACGGCCGGATGATTGACGCTATTCGCGGAATCGGGCGCGGTGCAAATGCCTTTGAAGGCGCCCCCTTTATCATGCCGATTTGACCGACCCAGGAGCCTTTATGCCGCACCGGCACGCCAGCATCGAAATCGGACTGAATGCCGTCATCGTTTCGGTGGCCGGAGGCATGCCGCAGATTGTACATGTGGAAGCGCCTGAAAAAAGCACGGCCGACAGCTTGCCTTTTGGCCCGTTTGATCCGCTGCATCACCGGACATTTGAAATCGGCCTCAGAGCCTGGGTAGAAAACCAGACGGCTCTTCGTTTGGGATACATAGAACAGCTCTACACCTTCGGTGACCGCGGCCGGCACCGGGTGACCGGGGACGAAGGCCCGCATGTGGTGTCTGTCGGGTATTTGGCACTCACCCGGCAAACACCAGGATCTGAAGACACGCTTGCGAAACATCACTCCGCCTGGCGTTCCTGGTACGACTATTTCCCGTGGGAAGATTGGCGCGCCGGCCGGCCTGAGCTGCTGGATACGGACATGCTCCCGGCACTTGAAGCCTGGGCCGATGAGCCTCCGGAAGACGGCGAACCGCCACGGCCTTTAGACCGGAATGAACGCATCATGCTGGCATTTGGCACGGGCGGTGCGGATTGGGATGAAGAACGCGCCCTGGAGCGATTTGAACTTCTTTATGAAGCAGGGCTCGTCGCCGAAGCCAAGCGCGATGGACGTCCAACAGCCTTGAAACGGGCTGAAATACCGGCCTTTGGCGCGGTCATGGGTTTCGATCACCGCAGAGTTCTTGCCACAGCCATCTCGAGACTGCGTGGCAAACTGAAATACCGTCCGGTGATCTTCGAACTAATGCCGGCCACTTTCACCTTAACGGATCTGCAGAACTCAGTGGAAGCCATCTCGGGACGGCACTTGCACAAGCAGAACTTCCGCCGCCTGGTGGAAAACGCGGATCTTGTGGAACCGACCGGCGCGACATCTACGGCAACTGGCGGACGGCCCGCGGCCTTGTTCCGGTTCAAACATCAACTCTTGAGCGAACGTCCCGCCCCCGGACTGCGCGTCGGCGGGCGCTGATTAACTATATTTCCCGGATTACTAAGCCTTGAACAAAGAAATTCTGCCAATTTCAAGCTTATTAACGGTCTTTCAAGGTTAAGCAGACATCTTCTCTTTCAGAGCTGGCGTTTACACAGCGTTAGCAAAATCCGATCCGGCGTATTCGGACGGCGTGTATTGAGTTGGAGTTGGCTGCGTATGTCTGGCCTTAAGTCCCGCGAAGTAAAGCGGTTTTCTTCTCGTCAAATGCGAAGATCTCAAAGCACGCGTAAGCGTGCCCGTGTGTTATCCCGAGCATTGCTTGCAAGCCCGTTTGTGTTTTTCGGTCTCCAAGGATCGGTCGGTGAACAGGACATTTTTGCCCTGATCAACGCCAAACACAATGAAACGCCGCGCTGGATGATGGCTCTGGAACCTGCGCGCTATACATCGCGGATCGCAGCGAAAATGGATCTGGCCACACCGCCTGTGCCCGACCACACAACGGCTCCCTTGTTGACGTTGACGTCCGCCGACAAGGACTTCGATGCCAAACCCATTCTTGGGTTGGAAGATATTGCCCGCAGCGTCCGCCCCGACACTGTTCCAGAAGGCATCAAAACGAACACCTCTGCAAAAGGCGATCGCAAAATCACAATGGCGCCTGACCGGCATATGGTCGACCGGGCAGCTGGCAATCTCTACACCATGTCCAATCTGGTCTTGACCGAAAAGAAACACGAAGACCTGCCGCGCGTTGCCTTCGTGAAGCCTGAGCCGGTGAACGACAAGTCTGGTGCTGACGGCACCTCGCCTGGCGCCCCGATCGACCTGCAAGCCTTGATGGCAAGAAACGCGGCCGCCGCGAGCTTTTCACTGGTGTCCGCCTATGCCCCAGACTCTGTGAAAGAAACCAAAGACCCATTTGATGCGCTGTTCGGCGCAGCAAAGTACGAACAAGACCCGCCGCCGGCAGAGGATCCGGACAATCCGCATTGGTGGGCGCAAAAACCGCTGCCGCTGTCTGTTGGTACCCGCAAGGAGCAGAAATGCCTTGCAGAAGCCATCTACTTCGAGGCTCGTGGTGAAGAGGAAGAAGGCCAGGTCGCAGTCGCCCAGGTTGTTCTGAACCGGGTAAAAAACCCGTCCTATCCGAACTCTATCTGCGGTGTGGTTTATCAGAACAAACACAAGCGCAACCGCTGCCAGTTCTCCTTTGCCTGCGATGGCATTCGCGACCGGATCGCCAGCCCGGGCGCCTGGAAAACCGCTCAGCGCCTGTCCAAAGAAGTGCTCGACGGCAAGCGCTATTTGAAGATGGTTGACGCTTCGACCCACTACCATGCGGACTACGTCAACCCGCGGTGGGCAAAGTCCATGGCCAAACGCGGCAAGATCGGCCTGCACATTTTCTATAAGACCTATGCCGGCGGCTGGAACTGATCCAGCCGTACTGAGCATCTATCCCTGCCTGTTGCTTTTCCGCTGGCGGCTGCCTCAGCCAAATTCAAGCTAATGGAAATGCACAAAACCTGTGGACGGCAGAGCTGAAGATAATTTCCGGCTAAGTAGAGAAACTGCTGCGAATCTGTGTTCGCACATGAAGGTTGGAACATCTTTCGAAAACACCTTCATTAAATATGCGATGACTGATAAAATTGACAGTACTGTTCCTTTCGGAGATCAATCGTGTACCCACTCAGCCCGGTCCGAGCCGCCTCAGACGATCCCCTTATTCCAGGTATTCTGGAACTGGTGCAGCGCTCCTTTGCCTATATGGAACCGCGGATAAACCCACCCTCATCCATGTTCCGGCTGACCGCCGCCTCAATTCAGGAACAATGTTTATCGGGTGAAGTCTGGACCATCGGAAAACAACCAGATGCCTGTATTTTTCTAAGCGATAAGGAAGACTGCCTTTACATCGGCAAGCTGGCGGTTAGCGAAAACATGCGCGGACAGGGATATGCGAAAAAACTGATCGAGCTTGCTGCTGACCGCGCCCGTTGCAAAGGGCTGCCGGCCTTGGAACTCAACACACGGATTGAGCTGGTTGAAAACCATCAAGCGTTTCAAAGGTTAGGTTTTGCCAAGGTTGCCGAGGGCCGGCACGATGGGTTTTCTGAGCCGACTTACATAGTGATGCGGAAGTATCTTGAGAATTTGCGGTCCAATCAAAACCCGCCAGCCGTCCAGCAAAGCTAAGGATCATCCTTTCCGGCTGCGGATCCGGCCCGTGGCCTGCCGGTCTTCAATCGGGCTCTTGCCATGCAGGGCCCGGTAGCGCTTTGCGAAATGGGATGCATTTGCGAAACCGCATGCGACCGCAATCTCAACCATCGGCATCGTTGTCCGGCACACCAGCCGCTGGGCGATATCCAGGCGGAGTTTGCTGTAGTAGCTTAAGGGCGCACATCCGAGATACTGCTGGAAATCCCTTTGAAGCTGACGCGGGCTGACATTCAATTTGTCCGCCAGTTGTTGTTGAGACAGGGTTTCTCCGACATTTTCCGTCATCAACTCGATGCAGCGGCGCAGGCGGCGCGGGATCAAGTTCAGTTCGTCCCGCATGAGCGTATTTTGCCGCTCGCTGCCGGATCTCATGTCCTGGTGGAGTGCAATACTGGCAACGTCACTGGCAATCGCCCCGCCGTGCAGTTCCGCGATGTAACCGATCATCAGATCCAAAGCCGTAGTGCCACCAGCGCAGGTCAAGAACCGGCCATCCGCCTGGATCAAGCTGTCCACCAGTCCGGCATCCGGAAACCGCTCCTTGAAGAGATCGGCATATTCCCAATGGATCGTGCATTGCCGCCCATTAAGGAGCCCAAGGCCGGCCAGCACATAGGCACCGGTGCAGATACCAGCGATCCGGGTTTGCCGATGCGCGAATTGGCGGATCATATTTTTGTGGGACGGCTCCAGGATATTTTGTTCAACATCGTCACTGCTGCAGACCGCCAGCAAATCGACATCCGTAACATCTCTCAAGGCACAATCCGCCCGAACCACGCCGCCGGAGCTGGCTAGTGCATCACGGCCATCGATGGTGCAGCAGATGTAGTTGAACGCTTTGCGTTTCATGATCTTGTTGGCAATCCGCAAAGGCTCAATTGCGGAGGAGAAAGACAACAGCGAAAAATTGTCGAGCAACAAAAAGCAGATTTCAGTGGCGGCCGACTGCGCGCCTTCTTTTATGGCGCTATGGCCAGGAACTGGTGACTGGGCCAAATCGTCAGGACCATCAATGGGATATTGAGGCATTTGGCCCCCGAATGCTTTTAAAACTGACGAATTGACCTCAAACTATCTTTCGTTCGTTTCGAGCACATTCGTAACGATATAAGTCGCCAGCAAGACCAGGTGGAAGCCAAACAGAGCGGCAACCTGAAGCGGGCTCGTCTTTGAGAACTCCAATAGCTCACCCAGAACATGGATCGACGAAATGATGATGATCGTCGACACGATCCGGTGCTTCATGCGGCGGTAGGCCTTCTGTCCCCGTTGCACATAGTCTTCACCGTGGGCCGACGCCTTGATCCGGAAGGTATTGTAGGTGTTTGTCGCCACCATGATCACGAGGTTCGCGATAAACACCATATCCAGCATGTTGAGGATCAAAAGAATGGTCTTCTTCCGATCCATGAATTCATACGTCGCAATCGCTTCATATATGTCGACAAAGAAGGTGATCAGAAACAGCACCATTCCAATCGCCAAACCGACCAACAGGGGGATCTGTGCCGCTCGTGTGAGACGGGTGACCACATCCATGGTTTTATCGGTGTCAGTGCTGTTCTGGGTCTCACTCATGACCTGATTTCCAATTCCTAACTGCCAGAACCCTAATCATGACGGGCGCTCCGTTCAATCTGAAAAGTAGCGCGCTTTTGCCCTGGCAACCCGATTTCATTTGAATTTCCAAAGACCTTGGAATCAGTCATAACCCCATGGGCTCTCAATGCCCGCGTGTAAGGTGCGACCCACTCCGGGGCACCTGAAAGACCAAACAAAGGATCACACATGACCAAACGGTTTACCCTTGCCGCGGCGTTCACCGCGCTCACTGCCTCGCCCGCTTTTGCGCATCTTGACCCTGCGGCCCATGGCTCCTTTGCAGCCGGTTTCACCCATCCGATTTTTGGCTTGGACCATGTTCTTGCAATGATTGCTGTCGGCCTGTGGGCTGCCCTGATTGGCGGACGCAGTGTCTGGCTTTTGCCCAGCACATTTGTCGGTGCAATGTTGATTGGCTTTGCCGTGTCCATGGCTGGCCTGCCCTTGCCCTATGTCGAACCGACCATTCTTGCCTCTGTCGTGGTTCTTGGCCTTGTCGTGGCGCTGGCGTTGCGCTTGCCTACCTGGCTCAGTGTCGTCCTGATCACCTTGTTCGGAACCTGCCATGGTCACGCCCATGGCGGT